>CALUUK010000005.1 GCA_944323955.1 Candidatus Gastranaerophilales bacterium
GATAAGTGCTGAAAGCATATAAGTACGAAGCCCACCGAAAGATGAGTTCTCTTACTGGGTAACCAGGTAAGTCCCCACGCAGATTACGTGGTTGATAGGTCATAGCTGTAAGTGTGGCAACATATTTAGGCGAGTGATACTAATAGGACGAGGGCTTTTCCTAGATTTCATAGTAAAAGTAATTATCTGATGATTTATTTATAATTGTTATGCAGCTTTCAGTGCACGAGCGAAAATGCTCGTTAATGACCTGATTTTATTTTGATTGGTCATTTACGAAAATTTTCCGGTGACCAAGCGGTAGGACACCACCCGTTCCCATTCCGAACACGGTCGTAAAGACTACTTGCGGTGAAAATACTTGGCGGAAGACCGCCCGGAAAGATAGCTAGTTGCCGGATTCAAGTTTAGAAGCAGAGGTTGATTTATTCACCTCTGTTTTTTTGTTGTAAAATTTTATAATATGAAAATATGTTAGTGTCTTTTTTTTAAAATGTTATATGATTATCATGAGATATTATATTTTCTTGGAATAGATTATTGGAGGAGATTAATAATGCCATTTTCAAAACTTGGTATTAACCGTATCAAATTTTCGGTTGTTGAACAAATTATTGACAGTAAAGGAAAGGAATTTTTAGTTGAAGTTAAGTTTTCTAAATCTTTTTTTTCAAACTATTCAAATGACGTAAAAGATGAATTGATAGTTAATTTATTGGATAGTCCAATCATTACAAGCAGAGAAATTGAAGTTTTGAAATATATTGCACAGGGTAAGAATAACAGTGAAATTGCAGAAAATTTAAACGTCAGTATCCATACGGCAAAAGTTCATATCCAAAATATTTTTAAAAAATTATCCGTTTCAGATAGAACGGCAGCTGTTGTTGTTGCGCTTAAATTAGGATTACTTCATCTATAGATAGTTTTCTTAAAAATTTACATGCAAAAAAAATTATTTTTGGATTTTAATCTAAAAGGTGAGTTGTTAAAATTTCAAAAATAGTATATAATAACACTTGCCGTAAAAAAAGGAGAGAAGTAAGTGGTTGACAACAGGTCAGCCGGCGTTTTAGGTATTGGCGGAGGTATCAACTTCAAAAGCGGAGATATTTCCGGAACAGCTGCCAAAACTTCAGACGACAGGGCGAGTCAAGGTACTGAATATTTTCTTCAAGAGAGTGAAGAGCAGCAAAGGCAAAATGATGGTTTTGTCGACAGAAGTATGCAGCTGCGTGCTTCTTTAAATTCTTTAGCGCTTTTAAATGTTGTCTCCGTTCTTAGAAATAAAAAAAGATCTTTTCTTTTTAATGATGTTAAAAGGAAGCCTTCTCAGAAAGTTAAGCGTGTAGAAAAAATTATAGATACTGAAGATACTGAAGAAAAAGAAAATAAATAATAAATCCCGGATAAACTTCGGGATTTATTATATGTAAATTTTCGACAAATCTTGATAATCTGTTAAAATAAAAGTATGAAAAAGTTTACCCATAAGATAGCATTATTATTTACAATAGGACTCTTGTTTAATATAAACGCCGTGTCAGCAATGCAGTTTTCAGATATCCCGCATGGTTTCTGGGCTTATAAAGAAATAAAAACTGTTACTGATGCAGGTATAATATCCGGTTATCCGGATGATAAATTTTTACCGGATAAAAAGATAACACGCCGTGAATATGCGGTTATGATTGTAAAAGCACTTAATCAGGAAGAAATTCCGATTGAAAATATGTATGTATTTGAAGACATTGATGTGAAAAATTGGGCGTGGGGGTATGTTCTTAGAGCACTCAATCTGGATATTTTAAAACCGTGTTCTGAGGGGTATTTTTGTCCGGATGATTATGTAACACGCTCAGAGATGATAACGTTTCTTGTCAACTTATTAAAAACCGAGGATATATCAAAAAAAGAAGCTGTTGAAGCATTACAAAATGCTTATGATGATTTTGAGGATATTCCCGATTGGTTTAAAACAACGGCAGGAAAGGCAGAGGTTTTAAATTTAATAGCCAAAGAACCTCCGAGAGTGAGATATCTGGATTATGACAAATATATTACAAGAGCTCAGATGGCGGTATTTCTTGCAAACTTAAAAAGAGAAATCGACAGTTATGAGAAAGCAAAGATAGAAGAAGCAACAACTCCCAAGATTGCAAGAGGAATTATTGCAAGCAATGCAGCAAGGGACGGAGATGTTGTTACAATTCCGGCAAAGAGTGTCCTTCCGATTATGATTGCAGGTCAAATAAGTTCGGATGATACACCTGCCGGCCAAATGTTTCGCGCCCGTTTTGCTAATAATATAGTTGATGATGAACATCATCTTTTATTATCAAAAGACATCATACTTATAGGTAAAGTATTGGATTCGGTTGATGCTAAGCCTTTTATAAGAAATGGTGAACTGATGTTTGAACTTTCTGCAGTGAATAATAATAACATTTTCACAAGAATTTTCGCTTTTGCGGAATATGAAGCATCTTTTGTAGAGGGGAATAAATTTACAAAGGCTGCCAAAGCTGTGTGGAAGGGAAGAGATTTCACCGCAAAAGACGGTCAAATCATTTATATAAAACTTTTTAAACCGATAAGAGTCAATATTGTAACAGGTGAAGTATTGGATTAAACTTTTTTATAAACGCCCATGTCTTCGAGGGCTTTTAAAAAACTTTGCGCTGTTGCTTTTTGAACATCAGGAGGAACTACTCTTAAAAGTTCTACCGTTCTTGAAATTACAGGATCCTTATCATACCAGCGATTACAGACTTTAGGTCTTACCATTTCATAGAATTTATCAATAGCTTCTTTTGAAACTTTTTTTTCAATTTCAAGCAAAAAGACTTCAGCCTGAGCTTTCAATTCATTCTGATAATTTTGCAAGAGGTTAATAACTTCAAGCAAAACAGGATCATGATCATACCATCTTTTATAACTGTGACTCACTTAGATTTCCTTTACCTTGTGAAATGATTGTGCTGTCATCTTCTTCATATCTGACAACATCTGCTCCTATCATTCTAAACTTATCTTCAATAAGTTCGTAACCTCTATCTATATGATATATATTATCAATAGTACTGATACCGTTAGCCATTAATGCTGCTATAATAAGTGAAGCACCTGCTCTAAGATCACTTGCTCTTAAATTTGCGCCTGTCAGATTCTTAACACCTTTAACAAGTGCGTGATTTCTTTCCTGATGAATGTCGGCACCCATTTTCCGGAGTTCCGGAACCTGCATAAATCTGTTTTCATAGAGACTTTCCGTTATAATACTGACGCCTTCTGCCGTTGTGGCGAGAGCCATTGCCATTGACTGAAGGTCTGTCGGAAATCCCGGATACGGCTGGGTGATTATATTTATTGCCTCAAGTTTTCTTTTACAGGAAACTTCTATAGATGTCGGGTCAATTAATTTAATATCCGCACCCATTTTCGATAATTTTGAGGTATAGAAGGTCAAATGGTTAGGGAAGATATTTCTTATTATACCTTTTCCTCTTGTTGCAACGAAAGCTGCCATATATGTCCCTGCTTCTATTCTGTCGGGAATGGTGGTATATTCAATAGGTCTTATGTCTTCCTGTTTTACACCGTTAATAACGATTTCTGAAGTTCCTGCACCTATTATATCTGCTCCCATGGCATTGAGGAAATTTGCCAGATCAACGATTTCAGGCTCCTGAGCGGCATTTTGAATTCTTGTTGAACCTTCTGCCAGAACAGAGGCAAGCATAATATTTTCTGTTGCGCCTACCGACGGAATATCAAGATAAATATCGCTGCCGGTGAGTTTTTTTGCTTTTGCGTGTACATAGCCGTTTTCAATTTTTATGCTTGTACCGAGAGCCTCAAGCCCCTTTATATGAAAATCTACTTTTCTTTCCCCGATAGCGCATCCGCCGGGAAGTGCAACTATCGCTTCTCTGCATCTTCCGACCAAAGCACCCAGTACAACAAATGATGCTCTCATTCTGCTTACAAGTTCATAGCTTGCTTTTACACTTGTTAAATCGGAAGCATCTATTGTGAGAGATTTTTCTTTTTTGTTATAACTTGTTTTTGCGCCCAATTGTTCTATAACATTGAGCATAATTACAACATCGGTAAGTTCTGGGACATTGTAAATTTTGCTTTCGCCTTTTGCAAGCAATGCGGCTGCCATAAGTTTTAAAACAGCATTTTTAGCTCCGCTTACGGAGACTTCTCCTTTTAACTGTTTGCCGCCTGCAATCCTAATCTTCTGTGTCAATTTTCCTCCGACATATGCCCCATTTTTAAAGCCGTTATATATATAATAATATAATTTAACGTTTTGTAGGTAAATAGATTAACTATTGTAAACACATAATATTATATCATTCGAATATTGTATATTCTAAAGATGTTTTTGAAGTTAGAATATATGAGGAGGACATGTATATGAAAACAAATGAAGAACTCCTGAATATTGCGAAAGAGGCATCAAAGAATGCTTATTGTGTTTATTCAAAATTTCCTGTCGGAGCTTGTGTGCTTTATTCTGGCGGAAATTACTATGCCGGCTGCAATATTGAAAATTCAAGTTTCGGTCTTACTTTGTGTGCGGAAAGAAATGCAATATCAACTGCCATAGCTTCGGGTGAAACGGGTCAGATTGTCAAAATTGCTATATATTCTCCTGCATCAAAAATGTGTTTTCCGTGCGGTGCATGCCGTCAATGGTTAAATGAATTTGAAAAGGGACAGAATATTGAAATCATTCTTGAGGATGAAGATGGAAACTGCTGTTCTTTTACGGCAAATGAGCTTTTGCCTTATAACTTTAGATTGAATATGATATAATTATTTTAAACAGTGAGAGTAGGAACCATTAATGGCTGATTATACCGTTAATTATGAAGAAGTAGGTGAATGGCTTAAATTATATAAGTCTGCCGAAGATGAAAAGCAAAAAAAGCATTTACAAAATATTATTGCACTTGCGGCTATGCCTCTTGTAAAAAAGATAGCAAGAAGTCTTGCCAGAAGAAATACTGACCCGGTTGAAGATATTATTCAGGTTGGAAGTGTCGGACTTGTTAAGGCTATTCAGTTATATAATCCGCAGGTAAGTGAGAATTTCAAAACATATGCAACTTATCTCATAACAGGTGAAATAAGACACTATTTGCGTGATAAGGTTTCTATGATTAAGGCGCCGAGAGAAATCTATGAACTTGCTTATCGTGTTAACAAATTGATGCAGAAATTAAAAGACGAAGAAGGAAATGAACCCTCTGAAGCACTTCTTGCTCAGGAACTCGGCACTTCTGTGGGAAAAATAAAAGAAGTTATTGATGTAGAAAGAAGAAAACAAACAATTTCTCTTGACCAGTCTATAACAATCGGAAATGATGAATCATTGTCTTTATTTGATAAGATAGCTGATGATAACCATTATAACCTTGAATCTTTTCAGGAGGATAAAATTCTGATTTCCGATGCCATTAAAAGACTTGATGTGAAACTACAGGAAGTTGTTGTTATGAATTATTTTGAGGATATGAGTCAAACTCAAATAGCGGCAAAGCTCGGTATATCTCAAATGCAAGTTTCAAGAAGACTCAAAAAAGCATTGAATGTTTTATTGGAATTGTTATCGGATAAAAAAGTAAAATAGTCGGATGGATGTTAAACTATGGATGAACATATATTGATTTGTATATTTGTGCTTGCCGCGGGTGCATGTATTGGCAGTTTTTTAAATGTTGCGGCGCTCAGGGCTTTGTCTAAAGAGTCGATTGTTTTTCCCGGTTCGAAATGTCCCAAATGTAATACCCCCATAAAATGGTTTGATAATATTCCTGTTTTATCATATTTCCTGACTTTTCGCGGAAAATGCAGAAGCTGCGGCGAAAAAGTAAGTGTTCAATATCCGATTGTGGAGGCATTGACGGCAGTATTATTCCTTGCCGTTTTCCTGGCATTCGGAATATCCGTTGAAACCTTGCTTCTTATTGTTTTGCTTTGTATTTCAATTGTGATAGCGATAACGGATTTAAGAGAAGAAGTTGTTTTTGATGCACACAGTTGGATTTTAATAATAACGGCGCTTATTTTTTCAACATATGAAAACGACCTTCGTTTTGCTGTTACCGGCTGTCTTATGGCTGCCGTAATTATGGAAATTCTTGCAAGGATTTCGTACTATATTATAAAAAAAGATGAAGTAAAAGATGAGCAAAATCAGGAATGCAGTGCGGAAACTGAAAACAAAACCGAAGAAATTTCCGATATAAATAAATATATTAAACAGAAGAAAAGAGCATTCGGAGAAGGAGATACTTATCTTGCTGCAGCAGTGGGGGCTATTCTCGGTGTAAAATATTTTATTGTTGCTCTGGTCTGTGCAATTATTTTACAGGCTATCTGCATTTTGCCTCAGTTTTTGATTAATTTATATAAACAGAAGGAAATAAGACTTTTAACATCAATTGTATTGTTTGCGCTGTTTTCTGTGTTGTATTTCGGACTTGCAAATTTCGTTGAACTAAGTCTTACGGCAGTATTTATTATAGTTGCGGCATTGATATTTTTTGCGGCGGATGTAATAATTCGATTGAAAAAAACTGTTAACAAAAACGGTTTTAAAGCAATTCCCTTCGGGCCGGCATTGTTGTTTACGGCTTTTGTTATATTGTTTTTCTCACAATATGTAATGGGTTTTATAAAGAAATTTATTTTTATGATTTAGCTGTTTCTTAAAAAAAAGAGACACATATGTGTCTCTTTTTTTATATCAGATGTTTACTCTTTTTCTTTTAAGGCTGCTCTTACTTTTTCTTCAATTTCAGCTTCTAATGCCGGATTTTCGGCAAATAATTCTTTGACCTTATCACGACCCTGACCGAGTTTTTCATCATTGTAGCTGAACCATGCTCCTGCTTTCTTAACAATATCAAGAGATACAGCCATATCTAAAATACAACCGGATTTACTTATACCTTTTCCGTAAATAATATCAAATTCTGCAAGTCTGAACGGCGGTGCCACTTTGTTCTTTACAACTTTTACTTTTACTCTGTTGCCGATTTCTCTGTCATCTTTTTTGAGAGTTTCAATTTTTCTGATATCAAGTCTTATACTTGCATAATATTTAAGTGCGTTTCCGCCTGTAGTGGTTTCCGGACTGCCGTACATAACACCTATTTTTTGTCTTAACTGGTTAATAAATATAACCGTTGTATTTGTTTTACTTACAATACCTGTCAGTTTTCTGAGCGCTTTAGACATTAATCTTGCCTGAAGTCCCATTTGCTTATCTTCCATTGCTCCTTCAATTTCATCTTTAGGGACTAAAGCTGCAACAGAGTCCACAACTACTATATCAACAGCTGCACTTCTGACAAGTTCTTCCGTTATTTCAAGCGCCTGTTCACCGGTATCGGGTTGTGAAATTAACAGTTCATCTACATTTACTCCCAGATTTTTTGCATATTCGGGATCAAGAGCATGCTCTGCATCAACAAAAGCTGCAATGCCGCCTTTCTTTTGGCACTCTGCAACTATGTGCTGTGCTAAAGTTGTTTTTCCGCTTGCTTCCGGACCATATACTTCAATAATTCTTCCTCTCGGAACGCCGCCTATACCAAGTGCAACATCCAATGATAATGCCCCCGTCGGTATTGTTTCAACATTTACTGCGGGTTTATCTCCAAGGCGCATGATTGAACCTTTGCCAAAGTCTTTCTCTATCTTATCTATGGCAATCTTTAATGCCTTTTGTCTTTCTTCCGATATATTAACTGTTTCGGTTTCTTTTTCTTTTACAGCCATTACGTATTCCCTTTTTATACTACTCAAATATTATAGCATTTTTAGTTTTATACGGGCAAAGTTTTTGTCTGATAAATAAAGAAAACTTCCCTAACACAAGTTAAGGAAGAATTAGTAAAAGAGACATCAATAAAATTGTGGCATTTATAATCTTAAATGTCGAAAATAATTCCTTAAATGTAAAGTAAATTTAATACTTTTTCGACTTTTTTATTGAAGTATAATTCGGGATTAAGTATACTTAATACACTTGTTTAAATTTTGTAAACAATTGGTAAAAATTAGATGAAATTAAGCAACTTTTTATCTTCAAGTGCATTATTTAAAAGGTAAAAAGGTAGTTATTTTAGGAATTCTATGAAGATAAACAGCGTAAATTACAATGTTCCTAATAAATTAGCGAAACAAAACCATAAACAACAGTCTTTTAACGGGTTGGGCTATATTGATAAAGGCGCACTCGGTGTTGCTAATTTGATTGAAAACGGCGGGCTTGCGGTATCATTTACATTGCAGGATATGCTTGGCACAAACCTTCCCAGACCGATTATGGGTTTAATGAGAAATAAAAAAGAAAATAAAGGTGAAGTAAATAAAAGTTTTGCCGCTAAAGAACTTGTCAGGGAAATGACAACAGGTCCGAGCATGTTTATTATGCCCGGCGTGCTTCTTTCTGGTGCGAAAAAATTGTTCGGTAAAACGGTAGAAGTTCCTGCAAACGTAATAAAATCTCTGGCTGATATACATGCTAAAGATGCTGTTAATGCCGCACAAGAAGCTATCGGTAAACAAGATTTTTATCAAAGCGCATTTGCCAGATTGATACAAAATGCAAAATCCGAAGCACAAGCATCACCTGAGACATTAAGCAAAGCAAAAGAATTTGCAAAAACACTGGCGGATAGTGCAGCCGACAAAGTAAAATCAAAAGAGGCTGTTAACAATATTGCATCGGAATTTGTTGATATTTCGAAAAAGTTCTCTGCAAATCCTGCTACTGCCGATTTTACTTCAGCAGCATTTTCTGATGGCGTAAGCGCAAATATAAAAGACGCTGTTTCATATATTAAATCATATGCTGATGATATTGTTGAAAAAGCAAAAGGTCAGGATGCAAGTAAACTTTCGGCTTATATTAAAAAGTTAGCCGATAAAAAAGTAATCGGCAGAGTTGCAATGAATGTTGCAATGTATTCTGCAGTTATGGCTTTCCTTCAAATTATTCCGAAACTTTATAACAGAGCGGAAGGTAATACTAATGCCGGCCTTAAGGGCTTGATGAAAGAAGAAACCTTAAAAGATACCGCTAAAGAAGAAGTAAAAGAAGATGTGAAAAAAACAGATGCCCTGCAGGATAAATCCAAACCTTCTTTCGGTTCGGCTTCTCAGGTAGCTAATGCCCTGACGGGTAATTCTGCTGCCGGAAAAATTGCAAGAGGCATTGAGTTTTCAAGTTATAATATGCCTTTTCCGCTTCTTGTTGCGCTTATGGGCTTCGGAATTTTAGTACCGCGTATTAAAAATGCAAAAGATAAATATGACAGAGAAGAAATTTTAAGACGTGACCTTGTAACTTGTGCCGTTATGTGTGCAGGTGAAAAAGAACTCGGTAAAGCATTTTCCAAAGCAAATGAAAAACTTTCCGGATTTGTTCTTGCGTCTAAAGATGCAGGATTTAAAGACAAATCGCTTTTAAAACGTTTGTTTGATTACATAAGACCTATTAAGGGCGTGAAAGTTATGTCTACCGACCAAATTGTTGCAAAATACAGCAATATTGGCGCATATAAAGACGGGTTAAAAGGTTTTTGCGATTTTATTGACGGGCAAGGCGGAAATCTTGCTAAGGTCTTGGGCTTTACCGATGATTCCAAGCCTTTAATTGAATCTATACTTCAAAAAGCAGGTTCATCTCTTGATAAAGCAGATAATAAAATTATTAAAGATGCTGTTGAAAAAGCAAAAGATTCTGATGAAGTTAAAAAATTAGTAGAGTTGTTTAAAGATAAAAATAATCCGTGGGTTAAAAAAGCAAGAACTTTAAATGCAAGATTTACGGCTCTTTCCGTTCTTGTGTTGGTTCCTGTATTCTTAGGTTTTATGCTTCCATGGATAAACGAAAAAGCAACGAAGAAAAAATTTGCGCAGGATAATGCCCGAAATAATGCTTCTGAAATAAAAAATACGTTATCTTTCGTAGATTATAAAACTCCCGAACTTTTTAAAGATATGGCAAATTTTACTAAATAAAACCGTTAGACAATGATTTCGGTTTCGTTTTTATAAGTTACAAAGGCGATTTTATTAGTCGCCTTTTTTACATATTTGCGTTTTGTATATATTATCGATGTTTTGGAATTATTTTTTTGTGAAGAATATTCTTTTGTGATTTGTGCTGCTTTTAAAATTATATTGTCAGTTATCTCGCCGTTGCCTGTTCTTTTTACCAGAATATGGGCACCTGCGGCATTTTGAGGGTGAAACCACATGTCATCAGCCGATGATATTTTGGATAATATATAATCGTTTTGTTTCTTATTTTTTCCTATATAAATCCTAAATCCCTGATATTCAATAAACTCGATTTTTATTTCATTTGATTTATCATCGGTTTTATTATTCTCGTTTGAAAGTTCATTATATATTTCTTTAAGTGTTTCAATATCGTTTGCTTGAAGAGTGTAGAATTTTTGTTCTTCAAAATACAAAAGTTCCGAATTTGTATTTTCAATCATTATTTTTGCATGGTCATATGCTGTTTTTGTTCTTTTATAAAGGTTATAATATCTTGTTATGTTTTGTGCGGCGGAAAGGTTTTCGTCAAGTTCAATTGTTATCTTATTTCCTTCAAAATCATACAGTTCCGTTTTGTTTTTAATATTTTTTAAGGCATATATGTTTGCTGATAATATATCACCTTTATTCTTGTATTCAAGTGCTTTATCAAGTTTTTTTATTTGCTCTTCCTGTTTCTCTTTTAATGAAGATAATCTTTTAAGCTGATTATTGATTAATTTAATATTTTTTTGTCTTAAATTGCCGGCTGCAAATTTATTTTGATGAAAGGAAAAATAGGTATCAATTAATTCATTAACATTGTTATAGGTGAATGAATTTTCAAATTCAAACAAAAAGAACTTTGAGAAATCCTTTGATATATTGTATGAATATTTTTTCCCGGAAAGAAATTCTTTAAGTTTTTCGTATAATTCCTGTTTTGATTTTGCGGATTTATTTATTTGCTCAACAATTGCAGCTGTCAGATAAAGATATTTTGTGCCCGTTGATGCTGAAATATTATTATTATCTATGGAATTTAGAAATGATTCAAAATTTACTGAAAGTAAATTTTTTCTGTTTTGTTTTTTTGGATATACATAAGGAAGAAGTCCTGATAATTCACGTTCTCTGCTTTTTTCGGAACTTACATTATGCGCACATCCTATAATTACATTTGTGTCGTAATTGTATAAAATAATATTACTGTATTTTCCCATAAGTTCAACGGCAAGACAAAGCAGAAATTTTTCGTTCATTTCATCATAATATTCAAAATATAATTCAAAAATTCTTTCTCCTTTGGGAACGGCAATATTATTTATTACGGCATTTTGAATATATTTTCTTAAAAGCATACAAAACATTGGTGCTGCTTTTGGAATTATAATGTTTCTCTTTTTTTCATTTTCTCCGGACATAAAACACAGATGGCAGAAATTCGGATTAAAGTTTATATAAAATTTTTTTGTTTCGCCTTTGTTTCTCATGTGGAAAATAAGTTCATACCGGCCCGGCTGTTGGATTTTCTGTATGCGTGAGCCGATAATGAAATCTTTATTTTCATCGAGAAAAACTTTTAGTGTGAGTGCGTCAAAATTAATCATATAAATATTCTAAAATAAAAAGCAATGTATTGTACATTGCTTGAATATATTATATAAATTTTTTTGTGGGAGATTAATTTTTTACGCTGCGATATCTTTTATTCTATCGGTTACGACTTTATATTCTGCGGTGCAGACAGAGTTTGCCGCTACATCATTTATATTTGGCTGGTTTGATTGAATCATTGTTTTGTAACCACAGCCGGATTTAAGTGCACCGGATGAGTGTAATCCAAAATTGTAGCTGCCCATAATTGCACCGACTGCTCCGCCTATTACGGCATTTTCTGCTGTTGTTTTTACAAATTCACTTGCTTCAAAATCTTTGTCTTCATCAAAAGAACAGTCAATTGCATAGTTTGATGCTCCCGATATACTTCCGGTTATTAATCCGGTTTTTGTACAACCTTTTACTGCTGCTCCGAGAGTTTTTGCAGTACTTGCCGTACCCATTGAAAAAGTTGCAAGACCACCCGTCACGGTACCTGATAATGCATCTTTTGCAAGTTCTTTTCCGTCCAGTGCATCACCTTCAACTTCATTTGTAGCTCTGTCTGCCGCTTTAAATCCTGCTTTTGTTAAAGCGCCTGCACCTGCCCCTATAGCAATTGCTGCAGGAGCTGCAAGACCGCCCGTCGCAATTGTTGCTGCAACAGCTGCTACAGTGCCTATTGCGGCAATACTTGTTGTTATATTAGAGAATAAGTTTAAGCTGCTGTCTTGTTTAGCGCCGAATTCATTTATGATTTGTTCAGCTTCTTCATATGTGATTTCACCGTTTTGATATTGCTCAATTGCTTTATCACATTTCTCTGCACTTGTTCCGAGGTTTGTTGCTTCTTTAAAATTATTCCATCCGTCTAAAATTGCGCCGTTTTTTGCTTGAATAGCCGCCAATTGTGCTTCAAGAGCTTCAACATCTTCTTCTTTAGTTGTTGATTGATTAACTGTATTGAATATACTTTCATCAATATTATTATCCGAATTGACTGCAGCGGAATTATATCTACTTTCGTAAATGTTGTTATTTGCCGCACTCATTTTTTCTACCATGAAGTTTTCTGCCATAACCTACCCAAATGAAAAACTATAACCTATTACTTACATGAATATAAAGTATTTTATTCATTCAAAATTGCGTAATTGTTAACAATTCGTAATAAATTATTTGGCTAACTCTTTGAATACATCAGGTACATTTTTTAATGAAGAAAGCATTGCAGCTTGATTTTTAAGTTGTTCTTGTTTCTTTGCCTGTTCAACTTTTCTTTCCGTAACTTTTCTGTTGTATTTCGGAAGTAAAATACCCAGAGTTACAATCGAGAATGCAATATCTGCAACCCTGCAAAGATTTCTTAGATTGCGTACTTTTGTACTTGAAACTTCCGCTGCTGTTTTAAGGTCGGTATTTTTAATCCAGTTGCCAAATTGTTTAAATCTGTATCCAATCATTGATAAACCGTTTTTAACGGCAGGTTTTGCAACATCTTTACTTCTGTTAAGCAGTACAACATTTTCACCGACGATTTTTGCTCCGGCTTTTGTTTTTGAAAGTGCTTCAATTGCCGATGCGGCACCTTTTTTAACATAATCGCCAAGGAAATATAATCCGCTAAAGGAGGCAATGTCTCTGATTGTTGTTTCTCTTAATTCGTTTTCATCTTCTGCGGCAAGCATTCTGCTGGCAAAAGTCGATGATGCAATCCATCTGCATTGGTCAAGGGTCGGGAAAATTCCCGAGAATTGAAACATTGCTTTTGACGGCATTTTCATCATTGATAATGCAGCCAGTCCGTACATCCCTGCGGCCGCGGCAATCTTTTTCATGGTGAATCGTTTTTTCTGTTCTTCATCCATTTTTTGGGTTGTATCTTTTTTACCGAAGTCTTTATATATTGGTGCACCTTCTGCTTTAAACTGTTTTCTTGTTATAGCTCTGTTAATTTTTTGCACACTTACGGCTATACCTATAACAATAGCTAATCCCAGAAAACTTTTCTTATTAACAAAACTGCTTAACTTATTGCCGTAGTTTTTTATTGCTTCGTTAACTTTGCCTTTTACTTCGCCTGTTGCAGCGTCTGCCGCTGTTTTTCCCATAGAAGACAAAGTTTTATCTTTTACGGTATTGAATTTAGACCCTAAATCAACAACATCACGCAATGTTTCTTCAAGATTTGCCTGCGCTTTACCGTTAAATTTCAGTATACTTTCCGCTTTTGTTAATTCTGCTAACTTTTTCTGAGCGGACTTTAATAAAGATTTTTTATCTCCGCTATCCGAAGTTATTGCTTTTGTTATGTCTGCAACTGCTTCTTTGAATGCCGGTGCTTCAGCTTTATCAGCATATTTTACCCATGTTCTTCCGTCTAATCCCTCAAGAGAAGTCAGTGCTCTTGTAACATATTCTTTTGTTGTGTCTGCTGCACCTGACTCTTGAGCCTGCTGATAAACGGATTTAAGTTTGTTTATGGAATCGGAGTTTGCCCAGGAATTTACAACGTTTGTTCCTTTTAATTCATTAGCTTTCGGTAATATCGATGCCAAACCTTTTACAATTAAACCGGGCATGAGGCAGTTAACAAACAAGCCGGAAAATTCTCTTCTGAATGTTTCAAGCGCAGCTGCAAGACCTGTTTTTAAATCTACAAGTGTTCTCGGTATATCTGTGGAAACCATATCAACAACGGAAACTTGTATCATTGCATTTTTATCAAGAACACTGAAACCTTTATCCAATACATTAAAAAATACATCTCCCATGGAGCCCTTGAAATTTTCGTTTCCGGCATGATTTTTATTTACAGCATCCTTCTGCTGCAATTGTTTTGTTAAATTATACCTACCTGTTTCGGAAATTCTCAATTTGTGTCTACCTTCTTTTCTCCGACAATAGCAATAATATTAAATCCAAAATTCAAAAACAATTTTTTTTGCTTTTTATTTTTTTTAAATAAAACAAACTGCATTTAATTTTTTTGCATTTTCTGTATTTTTATATGTAAAAGTTGATATTTTTATATTGAAAATTGCAAAAATGCACATTTTTTATTCAAAATGCAAAAAAATAATATATGAAAAATTCAAGTTTACATTTTGTAATTGAATATAACAAAAAATAATATTTTTAGTTTTATAAACGTAAATATGGTAGAATGGGGTGTAAAATAGGATACGCATGAAAATACAGCCGATATCGCTTTATGCTTCCTTAAATAAAACAAGGGAAACAAAAGCAAATATTGAAAATATGCAGCCGCAAAATTATTCTCCGGCAGTATATGACAGGCTGAGTAATGTTTTTTATTATCCCGTAGCTTTTTCTGCCAATCAAAAACGAACATATGGCAGCGACAAACCTGAATTGCAGGAAAGATCCGGAGATTTTAAAATTTCCATGTTTAATGATGTAACTTGTCCTGCCTGCGGAAAAAAGATGCTTAATCGCTCTATGTTGAAAAATATTGCTTCGGATTTGGAGAATCTTTCTCCTGAAGAATATCTTGATTATATAGGACAGTATCGTGATTATATGCGTCCTGTTGAAGCAAGTGTTTATGATGAGATATATGCAATATCTCAAAAACCCGGTTCCACAAAAGATATAAGAGAGCTTATAGTCAGTTTGCGTCAGGAAAAATTACCTATTCTTCAAAAAGCTCAGATGCGCCAGATAAAGAAGATGAGATCCCTGGCAAAAACTCTTCCTCAAGATGAAAAAGAAGTTCTTCTTAATAAATTGGCCGGACTTGAAAAAATAGTTAAGAAGAATAAATCAAGTTCACCTTTCAGAAGAAAAATACTTATAGACAGAATGAGCAAGGTTAAAATCAGAAATCCTAAAAAATATAATAAATTACAGTCAATTGTTAAAGGATTCCCCACTTCTAAAGATATGAATTCGGCTTGGATTGTTAAATATTCCGGAACAAACAAAGAAAACAGACCCTGGACTTCAGAAGAAATTGCATTCAGATTTTTATCTTCTTCAATGGCTAATACGGATCATATTTTGGCATATGATATTGAAAATCACCATGATGATATTACAAACTATATGTCAATGCACTCCGGCTGCAATTCCGAAAAAAGTAATAAACCTTTTATTCAATGGCTGAATGAAGATAAGGCTAACAGAATTAAATATATGCAGCAATATTTTGCTGATGCTGATGAGTTAATATCAGGACGGAAAATAACTAAAAAGAAATATAGAAATTATGTTGCACTTGCAACGCAAACCGTTGAAGAAGCATCAAGAGGTCAGGTCAGTGCGGAAATGCTTTTTCCTGTTAAAAAAAAAGATAATGCTCCTTCATCAGATTCTCATGCAATAGCATCATAAGCAGTCAAAGGCTGGCTTGCTGCTTTATTCTTTGAAAATTTAAAGAAAGTTTTTTTCTGCGGTGGATGGTTAGGAGATGTTTTTGCAATATCGGGATCTCTCATAACGTATATTTCTTCAACTCTTTTATTTAGTGTCTCGGGTGATTTTGTATATAATTCGGCTGCATAATCCATTTCAGGATCTTTAACTCCGTTTGAATTATTAATCCAGAATTTTGTTGCAATCGTATATGCATCTTGTTCTTCTCTTACGGAGGTATACGGGTCTTTATCTTTTGCATGAACGGATTCGTGTACTAGATATGCTGCGATTACCTGTGGTGCGGCATATTGGTATGTGTCGGATATTGTTATTGTTTTTATTGCATTTTCATATTGGGCAATATTTGATGTACCGCCCATTGTTGCCGTTTTACCGAACTTTATCTGCACATCGGACAAATCCTTCATATATTCCGGTGTCATATAGTTAACGGCCATCTGAAGCGCTTCTTGCAGGTTTTTTTGCGCATATGCTTGTTTTTCTTCATATGCTCTTTGCGGAGAATAAATACTTGTTATATTATTTTTTGTTTCCAGAATGCTGCGCTTTGCAAGGTCGTTTGAGTTATCAAGGTTTAATGCGGTTTCAAAACTCGTGATTGCATTACTGTACATTCCTCTTTGTCTTTGAGCTTCACCAAGTTCTATCCAAGCCTCCGCGTCATTGGGATTTTGGTTTATATATATTTTAAGGTTTTCTTCCGCTGACTTATAATCTTTCAATTTATGCTGTGCTTTTGCAATTTTTCTGTTAATCGCCGTGTTATCAGGTTCCATATTTAATGCCTTTTTATAAGCATTAAGAGCTTCTTCATCTTTGTTATTATTTAATGCTTTGTCTCCCTGTTCAATAACGGCATCAATATTTCCGCCGTTAAATACCGGACGGAATGTCGAATAATTAGATTTTGACCATTGTGATATTGATATCAAAGTATTTATCCTTAAATCGTAAAAACTTAAAATATATAAAGATAATTAATTGATAAAAAAACAATTATTGTTAAGAAATATTTCTATAGCGAAAGGATTCTTTGAATTGCTTCATCGGGCGAAATTGTTTCTACAACGTTAGTTGCTCTTGTTTTGAATTCGACAAGTCCGTCTTTTATTGTTTTGCCTACAGTAATTCTGTAAGGAATACCTATTAAATCGGCATCTTTAAGTTTTACTCCGGCTCTTTCGCTTCTGTCATCAAGAATTACTTCAACATTATCGGCAAGCAGCTTTTTATACATATCTTCCGCTATACTCATTTGCGTTTCATCCTGATCACTTACCGGTACTATAATTACAGTGTATGGTGCAATTGCTAAAGGCCATATGATTCCGTTTTCATCGTGATGACGTTCTACTGCCGCAGCCGCCGTTCTTGAAATTCCGATGCCGTAACATCCCATTATAAATGGTTTCTCTTGTCCGTCTTTATCCGTAAATGTTGCATTCATTGCTTTAGAGTACTTTGTCCCTAATTTAAATATATTGCCTACTTCAATACCTTTTGTAACTTTTAAATCAGCTCCGCATTGCGTGCATTTATCGCCTTCTTCAACAAGTCTGATATCAAAGATACGTTCCGGAAGTTTGATATCTTTTCCCCAATTAGCGCCTACAAGATGCTTGTCTGTTTGATTACAACCGATAACAAAGTTTTTCAATTCTTTTACCGTTTCATCAGCAACAATTTCAACGCCTTTAATCCCTTCGGGACCTATAAAGCCGGCGATGGCATTTAAGCCGCTGTTTTGCATTATTTCTTCTATTTCATCATTTCTTGCAATCCTGATTTCGTTACCGCCAAAAACATTCATTAACTTTGTTTCTTCAACTGTTTTATCTCCTCTTATCAATGCCATAACGTATTTACCGTCTATAACATATATTAAGGCTTTACAAATTATGCTTGAAGGAATGTTCAGAAATTGAGATAATTCTTCTATTGAATGAGTGTTCGGAGTCTCGGTTATTTTTGCTTCGAAATATTTACCTTCTGTTTGAACGGAAGGTAAAACGGATACGGCATGATTTGAGTTGGCACTGTAGCCGCAGTTTGTACAATAGAAAACATCATTTTCCCCTGCATTATTTTCTGCTTCCTCATTTACCAAAACCATGAACTCATGTGAGACGCTGCCTCCTATTGCACCTGAGTCTGATTGTACCATTTTGGTCTCAAGTCCGCAGCGTTCAAAGATTTTTCTGTATGCTTCCGCCATTATTTCATATGATTTATCAAGACCTGCCTCATCAACATCAAAACTGTAGGCATCTTTCATTATAAATTCTCTTCCGCGCAGAAGTCCGAATCTCGGTCTTATTTCATCTCTGAATTTTGATTGAATCTGGTATAAATTAACGGGCAATTGTTTATACGAGCGAATACCTTCTCTTGCTATTGAAGTAATAACTTCTTCATGCGTGGGTCCCAGGCACATTTCACGTCCGTGTCTGTCTTTGAGGCGCATAAGTTCTTTTCCGTATACATCCCATCTTCCGGATTCCTGCCAGAGTTCGGACGGTTGTACGAACGGCATTAAAAGTTCCTGTGCGCCGGCTTTATCCATCTCTTCACGGACTATATTTTCTACCTTTTTTAATACCCGCCACATTAACGGCAGATAATTATAAACTCCGTTGGTAAGTTTTCTTATATAGCCTGCTCTTACGAGTAATTTATGGCTCATAACTTCCGCATCCGAAGGGAATTCCCTTAAAGTCTGCACGAAAAGACTGGACATTCTCATATGAAATATTCCTCTGATATACCTTATTTAACTCTTTTATATTAACATAAAATTTTATACCTTAGCGTTTTCTATTTCTCTTACTGCCGCAGGCATTATTTTTTCAAAATGTTCAACAACAACGGGGTCAAACTGTTTGCCTGATAATGATTTTATTTTTGCCAATGCATCTTCGGGAGAAATATATTGTCTGTATATCTTTGGTGTAATCATTGAATCAAAAGCATCCGCAACGGCTATAATTCTTGCTCCGAGCGGTATTTCTTCCGCTTTTTTACCAAACGGGTATCCGTTTCCGTCATAGTGTTCATGATGGTATTTTATTAACTCAACAACTTCATCAAGCTGTTTTATATCATCAAGAATTTTAATACTGTGATGAACATGTTTTTTAATTTCGTTATATTCTTCTACTGTCAATTTTTCCGTTTTTGCAAGAATATCATCGGATACACCTATCATTCCTATATCATGTAAAAGTCCGGCTAACTCTATTTTCCCCAGCGTCATAGGATTCAATTGCATTGATCTTGCTATTCTTACGGCATAAAATGTAACTCTTTTACTTCTTCCCAGTGTATAAGAATCTTTTGCATCCAATGCTTCCACTATTGCGGTTACGGTTCCGGCAAATAATTCCTTTAAATCGTTAATAAGTAATTTGTTATCAATTTTTAATTGTAAGTAATCAAGAGCATTTTGTACTATTAATAATAATTCTTCGGGATTATACGGTTTTTTTATGTACCTGTATATTTTTGCATAATTGATTGCATCTATAAGAATTGCTGCATCAGAATATGCAGTGACAAGAAGTCTCATTGTTTCCGGCGAAATCTCGCTGCATCGTTTTAAAAATTCAACACCGTCCATTTCCGGCATTTTATGGTCGGATAAAATACAGTGAAAGTTTTCTTGTTTTAACATATCAAGAGCGGCAAGAGGTGATGTGGATTTTGCAATTTCGTAATGACCTCTTAATGTACGATATAACAAAGCAAGGTTATCCGGTTCATCATCAACTATCAGAATTCGGTATTTGTTTATCATTGTACGTTTCCTTTGCTTTGTGTTCCTGCACCAACTTCTTCTATATTAATATTTAAAGGTAATCTTATTGTAAATTTTGTACCTTCTCCTTTTCTGGATTCTACTTTTATATCTCCCTGATGATTTTTGATAATTTTGTATGAAATAGACATACCCAATCCTGTTCCCTGACCTACCGGTTTTGTTGTAAAGAACGGATTAAATACTTTACGCTGGGTTTCCTCATCCATACCGATACCGTTGTCTTCAATTTCAATAATAAGATTTTTTTCCGATTTGTCTTTATTTATTCTTATCCAGATATCTCCGTTTTTCTCAATAGCTCCTGTGGCATTATCCAGAATATTCATAAATACCTGATTTAACTGACCGCCGAAGGCTTCAATTTTTGGTATGTTATCCGAATATTCTTTGTGTATTGTTGCTTTATTCTTAATTTTGTTATGAAGAATATTCAATACGGTATCAATTTCGTGAGGAATATTTATATCAGTTATTGCAACTTCTTCTTTTCTTGAGAAGCTCTTTAAGTCCTGAATAATATTCTTTGCTCTGTCTGCTCCTTCTTTACAGCTTTTTATCAAGTCGGGAAGGTCTGTTTTTAAGAAGTCATAGTCGACGGTTTTCTTTAATTCCGTTATTTCATTCAAATTGTCTGTAGGCAGAGAAGTTTCATATTTTGTATATGTTTCAATGATGTCAATCAAATCATTTGAATAATTGCTTAAGTGAGTCATATTTCCGTATATAAAATTGAGCGGATTATTTATTTCATGCATAATACCTGCAACAAGTTCGCCAAGAGATTTCATTTTTTCCGAATGAACCATCATTGCCTGTGTGCTTTGAAGTTCTTTATATGCATTTTTTAATTCAACTGTTCTGTCTTGTACCTGTTTTTCAAGTGAAGAATACATTTGCTGCATTGTATCTGCCATTGAGTTATAAGATTCTATTAATTCATTTATTTCATAGTAAGTATTCGGTTCAAGTCTGTTTGACAGATCGCCCTGTGCAATTTTGGAAACTACTTTGCTTACATCAGAAAGCGGTTTTGAAATACTTCTTGCAACAAGGAATGAAGATACCAAAATTATGAAAAATATGAATGAAACAAGATAGTTTAAATTGTTTGATTTTGTAAATATTATATTGGAATATGACATATTCCGGTCTATAACCAAACAAATCTCATAATTTGCACCGTACGGGAATATTATATTTGCATATTTAGCCTTATTAAATGCCTCTGTATATTCAACCGCAAGTTTGGGAAGACCGTCTATTCCGACCATATATCTGCACTGTATATACGGATTTGAAGAATAAATTTGTTTTTGACTTTTTTTATCCGTAATAAGGATATATGCAATTTTAAGATTATCAGGCAGTGAACGATTTAAATGATCTAATATTAAATTATAGTTTTTGTTATCAATATCGTTTTTAAAGTGCGGGGTTTTTATAATAAATTCATGTATGGTTTGTGTTTGCAGTTCTTTTAAACTGTTATCCGCATATATGTAAATTACGGATAATACAATTGACATAATTAAAGTTATAATTGCTATAACTGTTAATGATATTGCATTAAATTTGTAACTTTTAAACCCGTTATTTCTTTTTGTTTTACGTCTGTTCTTTTTTCTGCCCAATGCTCTCACCGTTTTATAATATAACTCTGCCTATAAGATATTTAACAATATTTTTGGGCAATTTACAAGTTATTTAAAATAATTGGCAGATTTTTCGTCTAAATTATTTATTATTGTTTTCTGTCTGCCTGCTGAAACAGTACTGAACAAGCGCGATTCTGTCATAGTTTGTAATTTCTTTAAAACGTCCCGAGGAAATAAATGAATTCTGTATTGCTTCTATTCTGATGGGTTCAAAAATACTTTGCACAACTCTGTTTTCTATTTTTATTTCGGTTTTATAATCTGACAGAAGTTCAAGCTGTTCATTCGTTGACAATTTTAAACCGCCTGCACTTATATCAATAACTTTTGCCGTTATATTTTTATCGTCTTTAGTTAATATTATTTCTTTGTCCGAATTTATTCTTGAGAATTCTCTTCTTTGAAGATACTTATATGTAATCGGGAACCAGATTGAAAGGATATCATTTTCAACATTTTTGACAATTGTTTCAAAATATAATTGTCCGTTAGGTGTCATTGTAAAAAGTTCCACAGATTCATCCGGTTCATATTTGACATGTCTGTTTAATTTTATTTTGAAACAGTCTTCACAAATTTCTGTTACCGTACATTTTGAAGCATTATCTATACTTCTTGAAATAATATTAAATTCTTTATTTTTAATTATTTGATTTCGCATAATATAACTTTATATTAGAGTTTATATTTTTTCAACAAATTCTTTTGGTCCTACCATTATGAAAATATAAGGTTTTGAGAAATATTTGTTTGCTGCCTTTATTACATCTTGCAATGTTACGGAGTTTATAAGTTCCGGATATTTATCAATAAATGTATAACTTTTATCCAATATTTCAAGATGGTTCATTGTATGTGCTTTATCCATATTTGTTTCCTGATAAAGAACAAAATTTCCCAGAATTTTATCTTTTGCCTCAGCAAGTTCTTTATTTGTGACAAATTCAGTTTTTAACTTTTGTATTTCATTAAATAAACCTTGTTTTGCGGTTTCTATATTTTCAGGGTTAGTTGCTATGTAAAGAGTGAACGAGCCTCTGTTAAGGTGAGAGGTAAAAGAGGAGCCTACCTGATATGCAAGGCTTTGTTCATCTCTCAGTGTAGTAAACATTCTTGAACTCATTCCCGATCCCAGAATTGCATCTATTACCTGAAGAGTTGCATATTCTTTTTCATTTGCTTTCCCGTCCGTCGGCCAGCCTAAAATAAGCCATGCAGCCTGGGAATCTTTATTTATTTTTATAATTTTATTTGATTTTAACGGCTTATATTTATCTTTATATTGTGAAAGATGAATTTTAGGTTTTTCCGTTTTTTGAATTAACTCAGAAAAATAATTAATATATTTTTGTTCGTCAACGTTACCGTTAATTGTTATAACAGTATTTTGTGCCGGAAATAAATTTGCATAAAATGTATCAATATATTCTTTTTGAATAACCGGAATTGTTTTTTCCAATACTTTTCCTGTATTTCCGAATGGAGTATTTTCCCACATAACCGTTCCGTATTCATCAAAGGCGATACTGTCGGGGTTATTTTTTATATTTTTTATTGTGTTTAAAACATCCAGTCTTGCTTTTTCAAATGCATAAACATCTAATGATGCATTTTTTGATACTTCTTTAAAAATATCAAGAGCTAAATCGGTATCATTTTTTGCATGTTTAAGACTGAGCCCGAAGGAGTCTCCATATGGAATTACATTTATCTTTATACCGTTTTCTTCCATCAAACGGGCAAGTTCCTGTTCTTTATATTTGCGGGTTCCTTTAAGTATTGTTCTGCCTGCAAGAACACTTGTCCCCGGGATTTGTTCAAGATTATTTCCGCCTTTTGCGGACATTTCTATTGCTATAATATCATTTGATGTATTTTGAGTTATTATAAGAGTTGCGCCGTTATCAAGCTCGTATTTTGTTGTGTTTCCGTTTTTATTTATTATCTTTGCCTGATGGTCTGTTTTTTGTTTTGGTTCAAGTTTGGGTTTCCCTTCTTTTTTGGGAAGTATAAGTGAGATTACTGCCGAATTTCTGTCTAAATATGTTTTTGCGGCTCTTTTTAAGTCTTCTGCAGTAACTTTGTTTATATTATCAAGATAATTTTTATAATAATCCGTTGAATTGGTTAATGTTACTATATATCCTATTTCACTTGCTATATTTGATACTGATTCTCTGGAGTAAAAAGTATCACGCGCAATAATATTTTTTGCTTTTTGTATTTCTTCTGCGGGTATTTCCGTTTTTTTCAGCTTTTCAATTTCATCAAAAATATTGCCTTTAAGCCTTTCTATATCTTCGGTCAGATAGTTCGCCGAAATATAGAAAATAGAATCGTCTTTCATTGATGAATGATTTGCCGCAATTGAATGAACAAGTTGTTTCTCTTCTTTCAGTGTTTTATATAATCTTGAAGATTTTCCGCTCCCTAGGATTGTAGATAGAACATCAAGGGCATATGAATCTTTGCTGTCTATCGGATGGCAGCCTTTAAATCCGATAAGAATGTATCCTGTTTGAACATCCATATCTTTTTTTATTTCAATTTGTTCCGATGGTTTTTTATCAAGTTTGTAGGTGATTTTTTCTTTTTTTACCGAAGAGGCAGGTTTATTGAATTTATTTTTTATAAGATTTAAGGTTTTCTGGGTATCTACGTCACCGACAATTACCGTTGTCATATTTTCCGGAGTATACCAATTTTCATAAAAGTCAAGAATTTGTTCTCTTGATATTGTTTCAATAACTTCTTTTGTACCTATTACTTCTCTTTTGTAGGGATGAATTTTATAAAAACCGCTTACCATATTTTTGTAAAGAATATTCATCGGCTGATCGTTTACTTTAGCAATTTCTTCAATTACTACTTTTCTTTCTTTCTCAAGTTCTTTTCTCGGAATTAAAGGATTTAAAAGCATATCCGAGTGAAGGTCGAGTGCAAGTTCCAAATCTTTTGACGGAATGAAGATGTAATAATGGGTAAAATCCTTGCTTGTTGCTGCGTTTGTCACTGCTCCTTTTGATTCTAAGATAGAGTCAAATTCTTTTGCGGGGTGTTTAGATGTGCCTTTGAAAAATAAATGTTCAAGAAAATGTGCAACGCCGTTGTTTTCATCGGTTTCATTAATTGATCCTGTTTTTATCCATGTATCAATGATTACAATAGGGTTATCATGAACTTCTTGTATAATTACGGTCTGACCGTTATCCAGTTTGAATGTTGAAAAATCCGCACCGAATGATGCCGATCCGATGAACAGTATAAAAAGTGTTAATAATATTCTATGCATATCATATCCTCAATCATTAATAATATATAAGAATATTATACATTATCCGTCAGGTTGAGTACACTTTTAATGTTTTAGGTAATATGTTTATTTTGATATCGCCTTTTATTTTTTTCTTTTCTCCGTCAATGTGACAAAAAAGCCATGTGTTTTTTATTCTTATTTTTGATGCTTTCATATAAACTGTATTTTTATTATTCTTTTTTATATTAAAAATTATTTTAAGAAATTCGATAAAGAATATTATCGGATTAGCGGGTTTTAAAATAAAAATATCGGCTAAACCGTCATCAATAGCGGAGTTTTGTCCTACAGATATAATGTTTCTGTACATATTTGCCGCATTTGCGATGATTATGCAGGAGGCATTTTCTTTAAAAGTATTATCTTCTGCAGTTATTTCATAAGTTTTTCTTTTTAATCTTAATGCAAATAATACGCCGGCTATGAAATATGAGAAATATCCGAATTTATTTTTAACCGATTGCGGTGTTTTTGTAATTATATCCGCATCATAACCGATTCCAAATCTTAAAGCACAAAGATTTTCGTTAATATTCAGTATATCAATTGCTTTTATATTGTTCTTTTCGATTATCTTAAGTGATTTTTTAATGTTTAATGTAATACCGAGTTTTGCCGCAAGAAGATTTGCCGTTCCGAGCGGGATTATGCCCAGAACTTTTTCCGTATTTATAATATAGGGTAAAACTTTATTAATTGTTCCGTCGCCGCCCATTGTAATAACTGTATCAAACGGTCTTATATCAATATTATTCAGTTCGTCAATTGCGGCAAATTTGAACATTTTGCATCTCTTTATAAGAAAATCCAATACATCTTTTTTATATCTTATGACCTGTTTTCGTCCTGCATTAAAGTTAGTTATTACAAGTACGTGCTTCATCTTTATTCCTTTTTTCGGTCAAATTTGCTGCTTTTATGTAGAAAATCAGAAAAATTGCGCCAAGGATGTATGCGCCGATTACATCAGTAGGATTATGTACTCCCGTCAGGACACGACTGAATCCGAGAAGCAGAATCCAGGTTATTGAAAATAAAGTGATTATTGTTTTTAAAATTTTATTTTTACAATATTTATTTACATAAAATATTACCATCCCCCATAGGCACATTGTGATAATTGTATGGCTTGATACATAACTGTATGTATTTGTGTGTATTCCTGTTTGGAGTTCTAAAGGCGGTCTGGGTCTTGATATTATATTTTTAAAAACGGTATTAAATCCGTATGCAATGTAAGGGGAAGCTGCAAGAATAACTATATCTGCGTACATTTTTTTTATTGCAAAATATATCACTCCCGCTGCAAGGGGTAGATATATCATTGTATAATAAAGTTTTTGACTGTTTATAAAAGATAACCAATCAGGTAAAAGACTCATTCTTTGCTGAATGAAGACTATTACGGCAGTATCCCATTTTGTAACGGCGGGAATTTTACATATTGCCGCCGTATAAAGTGCAAATAATATGATTATTATTGCAGCTTTTTTCATATATTACCGTCCCGTACATCCGGTACAACAACCTGTGCAGGCATGTTCTTCGGGTTTTTCGGTTGAACAAAAACGATCTCTGTCTATGTAATATTCTCCTTCGAGCGGAAATATTGTCATCCACAGATTTTCTCTCCAGTCTTTGTCCAGAATTTCTTTAACCTCTTTAGAGTACTTATCAATTTTGGATGTTATTTCCGGATTTGTCAGATAAGCTGCCGCATTTTCATGTGTTTCATAAGGTTTAAATTCTTCATAGTATTTTCTAAGTATATCAGGTCTGTCAACAATCATGCACGGTCTTAGCATATTTCCGTCTTCATAAGGAATAGCGTCTCTTATTGCACGCATGAACGGTGCCGATAACGCTTCGGTTAAAGTGCAATTTTTTACGTTATGTGTTGCAAGGTGAACAAATGTGCAAGGTTCAACATCGCCTCTGGGATTAACATGGATATATTGTCTTCCGCCTGCGATGCAGCCCATCATTTCAGGTCCGTCTCCCCAAAAATCAACTGTCATCATCGGAAGAGTATTTCTTGCATTGTATACGGCTTTAAGAATCTGCTGTCTTTGACGGGCGTTAGGAACCATGCTTACATCGGGGCTGTCACCGACGGGAACGTAATGGAAAAACCATGACCACAAACAGCCTTTATCCGATAACATTTGCATAAATTCATCAGATGTTACTTCATCACAGTTTTTACTTGTTGCAGTGATACTTGCACCGAAGAAAATACCTGCTTCTTTAAGCATATCCATTTTCTTCATAACCATATCAAAGCATCCTTCGCCTCTTACGGCATCGGTGTTTTCCTTAAGTCCTCCGATTGAGAACATCGGCTGAACATTTCCGAGTTTCTTTAATTTCTCAACTGTTTTTTCTGTAATCAAAGAACCGTTTGTAAATGTTATAAAAGTGCAGTCGTTAAACTCCTCCGCCAGTTCCAAAAATTCCTTTCTTATAAACGGTTCTCCGCCGACAATCGGGAATATATGGATGCCCATAACGTCACGGGCCTCTTTAAAAATTTCTCTCCATTTTTCTTTTGTAAGATCTTCTTCTACAGTATATTCATGTGCCCAGCAGCCTTTACAGGTAAAATTGCAATTTTTTGTTATACTTGCCAAAAGTACGGTCGGAGGGAAAAATCCGTTTTTTTCATTAAATAAAGAACGTTTTCTTAAGTTATCTCCGTAATAGCCGTTAACAAAGAAGTTTTTAATCCATTTATTGCGGCAGTTCGGGTGTAGTTCTGTAAGAATTCTTTTCCACCAGAAAAGATGCGGATGGTTTGATTTGAACAGCCATTGCATTCTTCTTGCATGGTTTATCCCGCCTTTTGAACCTGATATCTTTTCAAATATTTTTGCAAGATTTATCAATTTTTCTTTGCTGAAATTATTTCCCAGATATGCCAGAAGCAAATCTATCATTTTGTCATTAATTTTAAGTTTTAGTCTGTCAAATCTCCCCATGGAATTAGACTGCCATACTGTTGATTGTTTTTCTACCCGCATGATTTTCCCTTTTACTGTTTTCCGTTATGTTACATAAGAATTTCTGCTATAACAGGTTTTCCTGTTTTTTCAAGGAAAGTTTTTATTTGCCTGTATAACTTTACATCTGTTTGTGCAATTTTTTCAACAAGAACTATCTTGTCCGTATTTTTTATTGCTTTATCAAATTCTTCCGAGATATCGGCTTTTATTATATCTGCTTTTATATTCAATTGTTCTTTTAACATGTCGTTTTCAATAAAACTTACAAAAGATATTTTGCTGTCTTTTTCGGCAAGAAGCAAAAGTTTTAAATTGTTAATATCTTCTTTTATATTGTATATTATGTTGCCGTCTATTGCGGAAAAGGTAAGTTTTTTATCGGTCAACTCGGCAATTATTATTGATATAAATGCAAAAATGAAACCGAGAATAACACCGATTATTATATTTTTAACTAATCTCGGAGAAGAATATTCAAAGTCTCTTAGTTTTTCAGGTTCTTTTAGAACTATGACTTTTGATGTTCCCGACATTTCTTTAACCAGTTTTGCCCATTCAAGTTTTTTGGCAAGCTCGGCAACTTTTGCAGAGTCTTCCTGCATTTCCAGAATGGATTTTTCACTGCTTGCATATTGTGATTTTAGAGAGGATATCGCTTTTTGAGCGGGTATTGAAAATGCACTTACCGCACTTAGTTGTCCTGCTCCGTTCATTGCATTTTGCGGCAGCGCGTTCATCTTTTTTATTTTCTTATCAAGCTGTGCTTTTATTTGATTATATTCATTTTCTAAAATTGTAATGTCGGAAGCGGATTTTTCGCTGTTTAAATCTTTATGCAGTTCTATATAATGTGTAATTATCGAATTTACAATATTGTATGATACTTTGGGCTTTCTTGATGTGTAAGATATTGTCAGTATATTTGTTCCGTTTTTATTTTCTACGGAAAATATTTTTTTGCTGCCCGTAAATGCACTTGCAGGAATGTATTCTCCTTCTCTTTTGTTAGGTATTATTCCCCATTTTTTTCTGAATACAAGATTATTGTCTCTTATAACTTTATCAATAACAAGCGGGGATTTTAAAAGTTCAATTTCATTTTTGAGTGCATTACCGTTTCCCTGCATCATGGCACTTAATCCGCCGCCTTGTGTCATTTCACCGAGTACATAAGGATTAAACTCTGCCATATTTGTGCTGTTTGCTTTATTTATGTATAAATCTGCCGTTACTGTGTATTTTTTTGCAGAAATAAAAGTCATTAAAATGAAGAATGCTAATACAATCAGAAATGTTGTTATTGCCAAATTTTTTCTGTTCCATAATGTATAAAGAATCTTTTTTACATCTATTTTTAATTCATCTTCAAGTTCGCTGCCCGTGTAGAAATCGGCTTGATTCATAATTATTTCCTCTGTTTTTCTTTTTTATTATATTATAAAAGCATGCGAAATAGTCATATGATAAAAGAATTGTTAACGGAACTGAAAAAAGTTTACGGAGCAAAAGGAATAAAAATTGAATTGTCTTCGGAGCGGTTAACGGAGGAAGAATGGAAATTTTTAAAATTGACGGCTGATGAACTTTCTATGTTTATTTCGATAAAAACAGCAGGGGCGGAAGATGAAAGGGGTATCTTTCAAGCCGTGAATATTGGTGCACAAAATATTGTTGTACCGATGACGGAATCTTCTTATGCTCTGTCAAAATTTATTTCTCTGGTTAAAAAACAAAGTTCCGATATTAATATATTTGCCAATATTGAAACAATAAACGGCTATAAAAATATTGATGAAATATTAAAAACATGTTCGAAAAATATTGAAGGTATTGTTTTTGGGAGAAATGATTTTTGTTCGTCACTGGGATTAACATCAAAAGATATTAACAGCGAAACAATATTTGAGTATGCAAAAGAACTTTCACTAAAAGCAAATGTATATAATTTAAAATTTTATGCGGGAGGAAACGTTTGCAGAGAGTCTGTTCCGTTTTTTAGTAAACTGCCTTATTTAACCGGTTATGAAACACGTAAAATAATTTTTGATGCGCCGGTATTGAACGGTATTTCCGCAGGGGCAATAAATAAAGCACTGGATTTTGAGCTTTTATGGCTTCAGTCAAAACATCAGGATAAATTCGACTTTGCACGTATTGAGGTCTTAAAAGAAAGATTTTTATGTTAAAATGCAGCTATGGACGTATCTGTTATTCTGGTAAGCTATAATACTCTCGATTTAACCCGTAATTGTCTGAAATCATTGTATGAGAAGACAAACGGTGTGAATTTTGAAATTTTTGTTGTTGATAATAATTCAAAAGACGGTTCACCCGAAATGGTTGAAAGGGAATTTCCCGATGTAAAACTTATCAGAAATTCCGAAAATAAAGGTTTTGGTGCCGCGAATAATATTGCAATAAAAAACAGCAATGCTAAATATGTTTTTTGTTTGAATACAGATACTCTTTTAACCGGAAATTCAATAAAACAATTTTTTGACTATATGGAACAAAATCCCGATGTTGGTGCGGCGGGAGGACAATTAACTGATGTAGACGTGAATTTTGTATCTTCCGTAGGCATTTTTGCCGGAACAAAAAGGCTTCTTTTTTCGCTTTTCGGTTTAAGATATATATTCCCCCGATATTATAAGAAAAAATTTGCACTTGTAAAAGCGGTTAATTATGAAAAGATAACCGAGGTTGATTCAATAAGCGGTGCTAACTTATTTTTGAGAAAGAGTCTTATTGATAAAATCGGTGCTTTTGATGAGCAATTTTTTATGTATTTTGAAGAAACCGATTTGTGTTACAGAATTCACAAGGCAGGATATAAGGTTATGTTTTTACCCGAGTCTAAAATTATTCATCTTGAAGGCAAGTCTTTCAGTCCTTTAAAAATGCGATATCATAGATCAAGTATGCTGAGATATTATAAAAAGAATGTAGGATATCTGCCTTATCTGATTTTAAGATTTTTGTTTTTTGTAAAACCTTTATAATTTCCTCTGTTTTTGATTTAATAAAAACCTATTTTATGCTACATTTAACTTATGAAACTCGGTACAATATTAAATAATCGTACATTGCTTGCTATTACTACCGCTGTCTTTATACTTTTGCCGGCGTTTGTCCTGCCTGTCGGCACAAGATATTTCCCGATTTCATTTTTTGTACTTGCATTCTCTTTCATATTCCTGATTTTAGCTTTAAAAACTAAATTTATAGGTTTAATAAAAGAATTATGCAGCTTAAGAACATCAAAACTCTTTCTGATTTTTGCTCTTTGGGTTATAGTTGATTCTTTATTGCTTATCTTTATTGGTAAAATGGGACTTTTTAAACCTTTAATGCCAATACTGCTTGGTATATTCGCTTCTTTAGGGCTTTTAGTTTTTCTCGGGTTTTTATTTGTTTCCGTGTTAGGAATTAAAAAGAGTATGAAGTACATATATTCTTTTTTATATGCGATAAATGTTATCGGCATAATTAATTTCTTTATTTTTACTTTTAAAATCGATTGGCTTTCCAAAATATATTTCTTTTTTGTAAATAAAAGACTTCTTGTAATGAATTGGGATGCACAGGTAGGAAATTTAATTCCCAGAATTCAATCTGTTTTTGAAGAACCGTCGTTTCTGGCATTTTTTATATGTATTAATCTTCCGCTTGTTTATGCGATGACTTTATGTAAAGCGCCGATTTATAAGAATCCGAAAATAAACAAGTTTGTAAAATATACTGCCATCCCTTTAATGTGGATTGTACTTCTGGGAACATTATCTCCCATAAATATTATATTTGGAGTTATAATTTCGGTTATTTATTATTTGATTATCAGTAAAGTTTCTTTGAAAAAAGTTGCAGTATATACATTCTCAATTTGTTTTTCTTTAATTATATTTTATTTTCTTGTTGATGCGGCAGGTGAAGACAGTAAAGTATTTTACAGAATAAAGATGGTATTATATTCCATAGGTAATTTTGAATCTTTTGTACTTATGGAACCATCTTTAGCAACAAGGGTTGTTTATGCGGTTAATATGTTTATTATTTTTCTTCAGAATCCGTTTTTAGGAGTCGGAATAGGAAATTTATCCGAGCCGTTATATTATCAGATTGATTCTTCTCCGGTTCCGTTAACTTTGGAAATATCGGTAAGGGCGCTAAAGGCTCTTTCTCCTGCGGCATTCGGATATACTCCGTCAATATTTTTCAGGTTTATTGCTGAATTAGGGTTTATAGGTATCGGTCTTCTTTATGCGTTCTTCTTTCAAATGTATGTATTATGCGGTAAATTGTCCCGCTTTTTCCTTAAGGGAGAATATTCCCGTTATTTTTTCGGCTTAAAATATATGTTCTTAACTTTTTTGATTCTTTCTTTTTACTCTTCCGATTTGTATCTTAATTATTATTGGATTATGTGCGGAATTGCTTTGGGTGCTTATTGTAAATGCAGAAAAATTGCCGCAAAAAAGGAATATAAAAATGAAAAAAATACTTAAAAAGATTATAACGATGTCATTGTTTAAGACTTTTTACTTTAATTTCCGTTATTTCGGACTTAAAGGGCTTTTTGTGCTGCCGGTTCTGATAGGTAAGAAATGTGAGCTCAGAAAACTGGGCGGTAAAATCATAATGAAAGATTTTTCAACCGCTGCAGTTCAAATTGCCATGAATGATATGGGAAATTTCCCCAAATCAAACACTGTTGCTTCCTTTCAAAATTCCGGAACAATAATATTTGAAGGAAGAAGTCATTTGGGAGTGGGAACAAGAATTTCAAACGGAGGAGAGTTGATTATCGGTGATGCCGTTACAATATCTGCTGATTGTTCCTTAATATGTGCAAAAATGATAAAAATAGGGAAAAAATGTAATATTTCATGGGGTACTCAAATTCTTGATACGGATTTTCATAAAATTTATGACTCAAATACAAAAGAGCTTTTAAATCCTGATAAACCCGTAATAATTGGTGAACATTGCTGGATATCACGCGGCAGCCTCATATTAAAGGGAGTTTGTCTTGCAAATGATATAATAGTTGCGGCAAATTCGGTAATTACTAAATCTCAGGAACAAAGTAATACCGTTATCGCTATGGGGGGGGGTAAAATCCTTAAAGAAAATGTCGAATGGGAGATGTAAACCAAATGGATGTATCAATAGTACTTGTAAGTTATAATACAAAAGATTTGACAAGAAATTGCATTAATTCAATATTAGAGAAAACAAACGGTATTGAATTTGAAATTTTTGTTGTCGATAATAATTCACAAGACGGCTCTGCCGAAATGATTGAAAGAGAATTTCCGAGTGTAAAACTTATAAGAAATTTCGAAAATAAAGGCTTTGGTGCTGCAAATAATATTGCGATAAGAAAAAGCAGTGCAAAATATATTTTGTGTTTAAATACTGATACTGTTCTGGTTAACAATGCGGTTAAAATTCTTTTTGATTTTATGGAGAATAATCCCAACTGTGCAGTTGCGGGAGGAATTTTGTTTGATGAGAATATGAATCCGGGTACCTCTTACACTCCGTTTCCTACAATTTGGAACTCTACTTCAATAGCGTGGATTTATAAATGGCTTAAGCGAAAATTTGTAAAGAAAAAAGAAACAAATAAAGTAAAAGAAGTTTCAATGATTGTCGGTGCGGATATATTTTTCAGAAAATCCGTGCTTGATGAGGTTGGTTTGTTTGATGAAGCCTTTTTCATGTATAGTGAAGAAGCGGATTTATGCTTAAGAATTAAAAGAGCCGGTTATAACATTAAATTTGTTCCTGATGCAAAAATTATACATTTCGGGGAAAAGTCAGCCAAATCAAGCTGGAATACACTTGAGCAAAGAGTTGTGAGCAGATATATTTATGCAAGAAAAAATTCTCCGAAAATAACATTGTACACAATGAAACTCAGTTATCTTATTTTACATTTGGTATGTTATATCTTTACTTTTGACAAAAATCATTTAAATATGTTCAAAACTCATTATTTCGAAAAGAAACAGGTATGATATTTAATTTCACTGCCTTATATATTTGAATCCGAAAGAGTCAAGAGTTTTGGAATTATACTGATTTCTTCCGTCAAATATAACATATTCTTTCATCAATTTTTTCATTTTTTCAAAATCGGGATATCTGAATTCATTCCATTCGGTCAGTAAAATCATTGCATTTGCGCCTTTAAGAGCTTCGTATGAGTTTTGTGCATATTCTATTTTGTCTTCAAATATTATACGTGCATTTTCTGCTGCTTTTGGATCATATACTTTTACAATGGCTTTTTCTTCTAAAAGTTTATTGATTATTGTGACTGATGGTGCTTCTCTCATGTCATTTGTTTTTGGTTTAAATGCAAGCCCCCATATGGAAAAAATTTTTCCTTGTATATTTCCGTTATAGAAATTCATTATTTTTTCAAAGAAAATTTTTCTCTGTAGTTCGTTCGTGTCTTTAACGGCTTTTAAAATTGAATTATTGCAATTTACATTCTCCGATATTGATATTAAGGAATTGACGTCTTTGGGAAAACAACTTCCGCCGTATCCTATGCCGGGATATAGAAATTGTTTGCCTATCCGGCTGTCTGAAATCATTCCTAATCTTACAAGGTTGACATCTGCACCTACTTTTTCACATATATTTGCTATTTCGTTTATAAATGATATCTTTGTTGCAAGAAAAGCATTAGAAGCATATTTTGTCATTTCTGCAGATTTTGTGTCCATAAATATTATTCTGTCAGCGCTTCGCATAAACGGTGAATATATCTCTTTCATTATTTTGCGTGCTTTTTCAGAGTCGGTTCCTATTATTACTCTGTCAGGAGACAGAAAATTATCAACTGCAGTTCCCTGTTTTAAGAATTCAGGGTTTGAAACTACATCAAAATCAAATGTTGTGTGTTGTTTTATTACTTCAATGATTTTCTCTGCACTGCCGGGGGGAACCGTTGATTTATTTACTATGATTTTATATTTATTTATATGTTTGGCAATTTGTTCTGCTGCCGAGTATAAATATGAAGTGTTACAGGTTCCGTCTTTATTTTGAGGTGTACCTACCGCAATAAAGCAAACATCTGAACTTTGTACGGCAAATTTTATATCGGTTGTAAACATTAGCCTGTTTTCTTTTGTATTGAGTTTAATAAGCTCTTCAAGCCCCGGTTCAAAAATAGGAATAATTCCTTTTTTTAACTTTTCTATTTTTTTCCTGTCAATGTCCGTACAAATTACGGTGTTTCCCACATCCGCAAAACAAGTACCCGCAACAAGTCCTACATAGCCTGTTCCTATTACACATATTTTCATATTATATCAACCTTTTTAACCATGCCTTCCTCCCACTGCCAGAAAAATTGCTTTAATAAGAATACACATTTCCCAAAAGACATTACGATGTTTTAAATAATAAAGATCAAACCTTAATTTTTCGGAAATATCATCATTTGAAATACAATGCCCCTGATTTATCTGTGCCCAGCCCGTCCAGCCTGTCTTGACCCATTGGCGGCATTGATAGTACGGAATTTCTTTTGAATATATTTTAACCAGATCTTCCCATTCCGTTCTTGGTCCTACGATAGACATTTCACCTTTTAAAATGTTTATCATCTGCGGTATTTCATCAAATCTTGCCTTTCTTACAAATTTGCAAAACGGTATTACCCTGTCATCTTTATCTTGTGATTCGGCATATCCGCCATGTTCAACATTTTTCGGAACGTAATTATTATTATACATTGTACGAAGTTTGTAACATTTAAAAGGCTTGCCTTGTCTGCCTATTCTGTTTTGTGTGTATATTGGAGAGCCGCCGTCTGTCAGTTTTACTCTGATTCCGACATATAGCAGAATAGGAAAAGTTACTGTCAGAATTATTAATGCGGATATAATATCAAATAAGCGTTTCGTTATATCATAAAAAAGTGAACGATTATCCATAAAATTATAAAATAGCCAATTTATTGTTTTTGAATCGACAAAAAGTTTTCCCGTCACGAGTTCGTAGAAATCAGCTATTTGATAAACTTTTACTTTACGCGGAATCTCAAATATCATTTTTGTCAGAAGATTATCTTCCATTGTTCTTTGTATTGTTATGATAACAATATCAATTTGGTTATCTTTTATTATTTTTGATAAGTTTTCCGAGTTTCTGAATATTTTTGAATTGGCATCCAAAATGTATTCTTCTTTGTTGTTTATATCTTCAAAAAACCCGACAACATTCATTCTCAGCGCAAACTTATTCATTATTTCATCGGCAATAAGTTTTGCATCTTTTCCCGTGCCTATAATCAGAATATTTTTGATTTTTTTAATATTAAATAAATAAAAATGAAAAAACATTCTGTATATAAATAATGAAAAGTATATTGTCATAATATTTGCACTTAGAAAATATATACTGTTCATATTTCTCAGAAATAAAAATAATATTATTGCGGCGGGAATATTCGTAAATAACATTCCTTCAAACAATAAATATGAGTTTTTCCTGTTAATATTGAATTCACGAATTTTATAATGTCCTTTTAAAAAGACAGTTATAATTCCGGTTATTACTGTTGAGAACAAAATAAACATAGTAATACTGTCCGGAATGTTAAAAAACTCACACCAAAATGAAGTTGATAACGAGATAAGTGTCAAATCAAATAAAAACATTATAAAAACGGATCTTGAGAGTGCTCTTACCATTTTTAGCTGTCCTTAAACTGTTATTTCTACCATTTTGTTACCGCAACTGACATAATAGCCAGATTTGCTATGCTTTGAAGTGCACCTACAAGCGGTGAGAACCAGTCATTTCCTGCTATTTTTCTTGGTACAACAATTGTATCGCCCGCTTCAACAACGGTCCAGTTATGAACTTTTTCGGCTCTGCCGTTTGTTCCTACTTTGTATATTCTGAACTTATTTGCATTCGGTGTGTATCCGCCAACTTCTTTTATGTATGATTTTACGGTAGCTCCTTTTTTATATATAAAGGATTGTTCATTATATACTTCACCTATGACGCTTACATGTGTTGAAAGTCTCGGTATATATATTTCATCACCGTCTTGAATTTCAATGTTGTCTGTTTCACTGATTTTATTGATATCATTTGTATCTATATTAAGTGCTATTTGTCCGGTATATCTTGTATTTAAAGAATTCTCTTCTTCTTCCAGCCTGTTTAGTACATTTGTTTTAGATTCCATATCATTTTTAGTCTGCATATAAGCGCCTGCTATCTTACCTTCAAGGGTTTTTATATCGCGTTCCTGGTTTTTTCTTGCAATTACTATCTGCTGATTTTGAATGTTTTTTCTTATGAATCGTATACCCTGTAAATTTGCCTGCGGAGTGAGTCCTCCCGCCAGTTCAATCATATCTTTAAGAGTTTTGCCTTCAACAAATTTAAATACGCCGGGGTGGTTTACAAAACCCGATACTTTAACATTTTTTATTGATTCGTTATCTCTTAGCTGACGGAAAAATACTTTATCGGATGGTTTTAGAATTATTGTTCTGATTGAATCCGCGTTTACCATTATGTCATATAGATAATAGAGCTTTGAATCTCCGTTTGCACTTGTTATTTCAACGGCAACATTACCTGCCGGAATTTTTTTATTATTGCTGACAATATCCGCTGAAAGTTCAGGTTTTTCTTCCGTCTGCTCAAATGCTGCAGGTATTTCGGAGGATTCTTTTTCTTCAATATTGTATTCAACAAATTGAACATCCGATAAAATTTCACCAAGAGTCATATTGGGTTTATAAGTTATATGTTTTGGTGTATCAATACATCCGTATACATCTACAAATTCAGCGTTAGTATTTTTATATACGTTTATAATATCTCTGGGTTGAAGTTCCGGGTCATTAATCCCTGCAAAAAATTCTTTTAAAAATATCGGAAGTGTTTGTACCGTATTATCTTTTCCTGATACTCTCCTTATAACCGCCTGAGTTATAAATGTTTCTTCTAAAAGTTCATCTTCTCCTTTCAGAATATCTGACAGTTTCATCCCTTCTTTATAGGCATAAGTTGCGGGATGTTTAATATTACCCTGTATAGTGACGGTGTTTTCCGCCGTGTTATAAAGTTCTTTAAATTTAACAGCATCACCTGATTTTAATTTTGTATTTTTTGCAATTGCCCAGTCTATATTTTCTGCTGTTCTTTGCATTGTTTCTTTATCAAGTCCCGTTAAAACGACGTCTGTTTTTTGTGTTCCGGGAAGAAGTCCTCCCGCATATTTGATAACTTGTTCAAGGGTTTCGCCGTTTTTTATTTCATATATGCCGGGCATAGCAACACCGTTATCAAGTGCGGCAATATCGCCTAAAGGTGCAACGAAGATTTTATCATTAGGTCTTACTATTATATCATCGCCTTTAGCGCTGAACAGTGTTTGATAAAGGTCGATATTTTTTACATTTGAACCGGATGAATAAATGATATTTCTTAAAGAACCTGTTTTTCTGACTCCGCCTGCTGCGCTCAGAGCGTCAACAATTGATGAATTATTACCGATTAAAATTTTACCGGGTATATTAACGGCACCGTAGACGAATACGGAAAAACCGGAATTGTTTGAAGCTACGTTGAGCTTTACTCTCAGACTTTTGTATTTTGAAGAGGCAAGTCTTTGAAGAGATGATTCCACCTGGCTTAATGTTTTATTTTCTGCAGGCACCATACCTATACCCTGTACAAATATGTTACCTTTTGAATCTACTTCTGTTTTGATAACGGGAGAAAGGACGGATGTTCCGGATATAGCCATAACATCAATGGAATCACCGTAAAGATATATATTTACACTCTCTCCTATACTTAATTTGTAATTATTATCATATTTTCCCGTTGCATTACCGCCTGTTAAATGACGCGGAGAAAAAATACCGTATCCGATTTGTCTTAATACCTGTCCTGTTTTTGCGGCTTCTTCGCTGTTAAACATTTTTTCTGCGGGGCTTAAGTTATATCCTGCCGCTAAGTTCGTCTGTTGATAATTGTCGTCAAATGCATCTGCTTTTGTTAAATCAATTGCTGCATCATCTTCATTTGCCGATACAATACCAATGCCCGAAAAAAATATAAATACAAATGCCGTTAAAATCGTCAAGAATCTTTTCATTTCTGCCCTCATCACTCTTACAGCAAATATCTTAGCTGAAATATTATGTTATTGCAATTTGCATCAAAGATTTAATCGCAGGCCATTCAAGTTTCCACAATCCCGATGCATCAAGCGCATAGTTTCCTACACATGCCAGCTTACAATCTTTACATTTATTTACCGTTTCAATAAAAAGAGGATCTTTTATGACTTCTTTTAAAGGTCTGTCTTTAACGCTTATAAACGGTTTTCTGTCATAACATCTTAGCATTTCGCCGTTTGAATAAATTACGGTTGCTATTCTGGGCCAGTGGCATTCATAATAATTTTTCTTTGCAATGATGTAATCCATAAAGTAGTAAGAATTTCTAATCGGATAGCCCTGTTTTTTAAGTTCTTTGATTTTTATAAAGGTTTCTTTAAGCGCATCAGCTTCTATTTCCGTATCTTTTACGTTTTGTGCTTCTTCAAGACTCTGATTTGATTTGTTTACGGTGAAATAAAGCAGAATGTCAGTATCTTTACAATATTGTGCAACTTCTTTTATCTGATTAAAATCGGTTTTCGCCGAAACTGTGCAGCATACATATATCCTCATTTTAGGAGAATGTTTTTTGTGGTATTCAATACCGTTCATAACCCGGTCGCATATTCCCGGTAAATGTCTTATTTCATCATGAACTTTACCTATTGCATCAAGTGAGACGAACATTAAATCGGTGTATTGTCCGAATCCGGGATTTTCCTCCAAAAACCAGCCGTTTGTTGCTATTTTTGTGTATAATCCGGCATCATGAGAGGCTTTGCAAATTTCGGTGAAATCCTGTCTCAATAAAGGTTCTCCGCCCCATAAGATACTGTCCATATATCCTATTTCGCCGGCTTCTTTCAAAAGTCTTTGAATTTCTTCAAGCGGCATATCATCATTTTCTTTTTTATGTTTCCAGAAACAAAAATCACAGCTGCAATTACACTTTGCGGTTACCATCAGCGAAAAACACAGCGGCTTTGGTGTTTTTGAAAGTCTGCTTTGTACACATTCAACTGCTCCGCCCAATAAATGTCTGTAATATTTTATTCTCTCAAATGTCATATTATTTCTGGATTTTGTTGTCATTTTTTTCTTTCCTCATTTTTTTGCGTTTTACCAAGTCTATAAAAGCCTCTATCCTCGTAATATATCCTGCTCTTCCCGTCTGTTCGTCAAGTACCAGTGAAAGTATCGGTATATCTTCTTCTTTCCTTACTTTCGGAAAAATATTTTGTGATACTATTTCGGGCATGCAGGAAAACGGCATTAAGTGAATTATACCATCAATACCATGTTTTGCTGCATATACCGTATCTCCTATCGTTTCAATGGTTTCGCCGCCTATTGCTCTTTTCATGTATTTTTGTGCATATCTTACGGCACGTTCTCTGTGAGATTCTTTCTTATAAAGGAATGAAGGTTTAAGAACATGTTCAAGCCAATCTCCGAACATAATTTGTCTTTGCACTTCAACGCCCATTTCACCGAGTTCTTTTTCTATATTTTGATTTGTGTAAGGGTCTAAAAGAACAAAAAATTCACCCAGTAGAAATACAACGGGTACAATTTTATCTTTATCAACCGGTATGTTATTGAAATCTTCAATTATGCGTTTTCTCAGTTTTCTTGCTTCAATAATGCTGTTTGTTTCATCAGTTATTTTTAGCCATTTTTCATAGCATTTTTCGCTGTCACCTTTGTTTATTTCTCTCGGGCGGGTTTTCAAAAGAAGTTTTTCGGCTGTATCAATGGCAAAAAATTTACTAAATCCGAGACTGAATCCCTTGTAATATTTAAAAGGATTTAAACAATGAGTCACATGCCAGAAAGCATGAAGTGTCTGTTTCATTTTGCTTTTATACATATCAAAAATGACCATATCAAAGTTATATCCCATTTTCTTTAATGTTTTTTGTGCCATTTTTGTATAATTCCCGAGTCTGCATGAGCCCGGTGCCTGAAACATCATAAGTGTATTTGCTCCGGATTCTAAAGCCATTATATAATTTGCCAGATTCATTTTATAGGGAAGGCAAATTCCTTCTATGCTGTTTTTAACTCCCAGTTCAAGAGCTTTGTTGCTGTTTGCCGGCGGAATAACAACTTTTGCTCCTAAAGATACAACCAGCGCTTTTAACGGTATGTCAATCCGCCCCATTCTCGGCCATGCAATAACGCGGTCTTTTGCCTTGATGGTATTTTCCATTTTCTCAAAACGATTTATTTTCGGTTTTTTAATTGTTTCTTTCAAAAAATTTCACCTCATATACTTGAATAGGGTTTGTGTATATCCAGCCGTTATCTTTTATTGCAATTTCTACTCTGTATTTTCCGCTTTTAGTTATTTTAAGACTGCATTCGCCGGCTTTTAGCATCCATATTTCTCTGCCGTCTAGCAGTACTTTTATTTGAGATATTTTGTGTAATTTTATATTTAAATAAGTATTTTCATCCAGTTCTATACTTTGGCCCGCATATACTTTTTCTTTTTTATTTTCTATCTCTATAACAGGTATTTTATCAAAAACTTTCCTGTTGAGAATAACATTATTTCCGTTTCTTAATGCGTTTAAAATAATATTTTTTTGTTTTTCAAAGCTGCCTTTGAGCGGTTCTTCCGTATATATTACATTTGCAAGTGTTTTAAACATTTTATTATACGAAAAAACAGTTACTGGAATTATATATTTTGAAATTTTTAATGCATGCGCGTCAACTCCGGCGATTGCAGGTATTATTTTTCTTGTGTTGTTATTAAGCCTGTCCCATCTTGAAAGTGTTACAGCATAAGGTTTTTTGATTTTATTATGAGCAAAAAAATATGACCATATGACTGTAAAAATATTTTTATCATTATAATTATCGGCCCATTGGGAAAACCAGTTCCATATCTCAATTCCGTCGGCATTTGAATCGTCGGCTGTCCATTTTATCGCCTCCGAAGAGTTTTTTCTTTCAATACCTTCATCAGGGTGTGCAATAAATCCGAATCCGCCGGCTTCTTTTACCTGATAAATAAATTCATCGGGGTTATTGCCCGTTATCGGTTTTTCAATGCCGAGTGCAAGATAGTGATTTTGTTTTTCGGGTGAGATTTCTTCGCCTTTTATAGCACATACACCATTTATAATACCTTCTTCAATATCCGTATTATTATGGTCTGTTATGATAAGCCATTTAATGCCGGCTCTTTTTGCGGCTTTTGTAATTGTTTGTATATCGCCGGAACCGTCAGAAAATATTGAATGGACATGTATTACGCCTTTATACTTATTCATTATGCCAATGAGTTTGTTAAGACTCTTTCCTCTTCTTTTTGTTTTACCGGTGTAATTAATTTTTTACTGCCATATTTATCTTGTAATTGTTTTCTGTTTTTTCTTGTCAACATATCAACAAAGGCTTCAATTCTTGTTATAAAGCCTGCTTCTCCTGTATGTTCATCAATTGTAAGATGAATCATCGGTATGCCTTTAATTTTTGCATGATAGTCTATTTCGTCAACCATCAATGAGTCGGGGCCGCAGCCGAATGCCGAAAGTGCAATAATTCCGTCAATTTTTTTATTTAACATATAATAAGCCGCAGCGCCTGTTAAATCAAGTTCATTTGCCCAGTATTGTATTTCATCCAGTGCATGGATTGAATTTATTGCATCTTCTCTTGATACATTAAGACCCGTATATGATTTTACGCCCATATGTTCAAGTTTTTGTATTAATTTCATTGATATTCTGTCATCAAAAAGATTATATCCGTGAGCCATGATAACGACTGATAACGGTTTTACAAGTTCTACGGGATTATTTTCAAAAATACCGTTTATTGAATTTTCGATTGCACGTGAATAAGGAATGCCTGATTTTACCATTTTGGTGAAATTATTATACATTTCCCATCCTTGTGCAATGGCATTTTTAATTAAATCTTTATCTGTTATATCAAGCTGGCGTGCAGTTTCAAACCAAAAATCTTCAAATCCTATATTTTCTGTTTTGTCTAAAGTCGGCTCAATCATTTTAAAAGGACGATTAACTACATTTCTGATTATTTCAGGTAGTCCTCTGATTTTTGTGCAGTTATTTATTTTGTGTGCAACGGACTGAATTGACGGAACAAATATGGTATTAATTCCTTTATCAAGCAGATTTATAACATGTCCCACATATACTTTCACGGGAAGGCATGTATCTGAAACAACGTATTTGCAGCCGTCATTAATTAATTTGGTTGTTGTTTTATCCGAGAGAATGACTTCAAATCCCAGAGTGTTAAAAAATCCGTAATAGAACGGATAATTGTTGTAATATGATATGGCTCTGGGTATTCCTATTTTTTTCTGTCGGCTCTGTTGCATTTTTATCTCAAATAAATATCTGCTAACAAAAAAAATCTTATCATAAACATAAATTTATTTTTTCAACTATCGTATTAATATTGATTTCTTCCATACAGGGCGCATATATTTCTTTTGATTTTTTTAAATATTTGCATTTTCTTCTGTTACATGGGACACATGATTTTTTTGAAACTATATTTATCCCTGATGAATAACAACCTGTGCGCTTTTCATTCATAGAACCGTATAGTCCTATTGATTTTACGCCGAGGGCGGTTGCAATGTGTAAGGGGCCCGAATCACCCGATAACATTATGTCTGATTCTCCAATAACTGCACAGGAATTAATCAAGGATAATTCTCCTATATAATTAATACTGTTTTTTATTGTATTTAAAGGACTTAGAATTTCTTTATCTTCAATTGCTCCGTTTAAAATAATTGTTCCGTTGTACTTTTCCTGCAATTTGTTTCCGAGTTCAACCCATTTCTTAACAGGATATGTCCTTCCTTGTCTTTTTGACATAACGCCGCCCGCATTAATTGTAATTAAAGGTCGCTTTAAGTCTTTTGTTTTCTCTTTTGCATATTCAATTGCATCTTTTGGCAGATATAATTTTAATTCTTTTTCTTCTTTTATTTCGGGGAAAAATTTAAGTCCCGTTTTCCAAAAATTTGTTACCGCATGGATTTTAAAATCTTTTTTGTAAGAAGTTTGTTTTTTTATTCCTGCCAAATATATCAGGTACCGGATTTTAAGTGACGGCTGCAAGTTTATTGCAGCATCATAGTTTTCCTGTTTCAGTATGTTTGCAATTTCTTTTGTATAAGATGAAAACATCTTAAACTTGGGGTTTATTGTGAGAACTTTTTCTATGTCTGTATCTTCAATTAATAAAGGCTTTATTAATTCGGAGGTCATATAATGAATTTCTATTTGCGGATATGACTTTTTTATTGCTCTGAAAAGTGCTGTTGTATGGACTACATCGCCTATTGCACCTGTTCTTATTATTAATATCTTTTTTATTTCATTATTTCGCATAATGCAATGATAACATAAAAACAGCCCCTTTAAGGGGCTGTTTGGGGTTATTTTTCTTCAATATAATCAATTCGCTTAATTTTCTCAAATTTTTTATATTCATCGGGCTTAACTGTGTTTGGAGAATGATATTTTTTCTCTAAAGCACGTTCTAAAAGTTCGGGTTGTTTTTTTAGTAATTCTTCATCCGCAAATGCAATGTCCCGTCCTATTGATTGTATACTGAGACGTATGGCCTGCTCTGACGGAGCTCCGTCTTTACCTGTCATTTCCTGAACCTTATAACTTGCCCAATCATCGGGTAATTCATTGATTTTGGCATAGTCTTGATTTGTTCCGAGACGTTTATCGACTTCACTTTCAATAATTTTTGTTACGTATTTTTTCTGGCATTCAAAATGGCATGGTAAAACAAGTTCTGTTCCTATAACTTCTTCAGGGTCACGTTTTTCGTATTTTTTAAACATTTCCGCAGCAAGTTGTAAATGGCCTATTTCCATTTGCATATTTTCTTCCCAGATGAGTTTTATTCTTTCATCGGGTTCGTCTTTATAGCAGTTGTAATAATTGCACACTTCGGTGAATTCATGGATAAGCCATTTCTCAAACATTGATTCATTAGGATCTATAAGTGTTTCATACATTGTAACGTGTTCTTCTTCCACATCTTTTATTTCTGCATACAGACGTTTTAAGTCCGAATTTCCGTACATAAAGCCGTGTTCTGCATAGAAGTTGTGGGTTTGTTGCTCTGCCGATACGAGTGTTAAAATATTTACTTTTGTTTGAGGCGATGTTTTGTCTTTGTCATATGGTTTTCTGATTCTTATGGCGTTGCAGTTATGGTGATATTGGGTAGGACGTGCTAAAAGAACATCTGTCATTTTATGAAGAATTTCATTGGGATCTGTTTCTTCTATCATAAATTCAAATTGAGAATATCTGTATAAATGGTCAAAGTCTTCAAGAAGTCCGAAGTTATAAGTTTCCTTTACGTATTCATCCGGTTCATTTTGCGCAAGCCATGCCGTTAAATCTACAGCTACCTGTTCATAACCCAAAGTAGTATCCAGAACGGTTTGATTTGCGGGGCAAAGCCAGTTCATGGTTGTTTGCTGCATATCTTCAAGTCGTCTTATTTTTGCAAGAATTTTATTTAATTCCAAATTATCAGATTTTCTTATAAAATGGTGTTTAAAGCCCCAGGCTTCAACTTCAATTCCGTTTAATAAAATTTGTCTGGTTCTTGTATAATTATCGGCATGTGACCTGCAATAAGGACGTTGTACTATATCTTTCCAGGTCTTAATTTGTTTATCTATTGGTATACCTTTTTCTTTTAATACATTCATATTATTTCCTTTCTATATGCGTGTACCGCGCACTTAAAGACAAAGTGCATGTGCAAAAAGCTGTGCAACTTTGTGGTTATATAATCTGCCGTCATCTTTGGCGAATAAATTTTCCCAATGGCTTTCAACAGAACCGTTTTCAGAATACGACGGATTTGACATCATGATATGATGCGTATTCGAGTCATATCTTAGAGGGAATATATCATTGGTCTGCATAAAACTCGGTAGTTTGTCACTTGCATAATAAAATCCGAACAAAGCTGTATTTATTCTGTTAAGCCTTTGTTCATATGTAATACCGCCATAATAGTTGTCATTTTCAATTTCTACGCCGGGAGCATAAACGCGGTTATATTTAAATCTTTCGGAAAGTTCTCTTACCGCATGGAAATCATCACCTGTTATGCAGTCACTTCCTGCATTTAATCCCATATTTTGATATCTTTCATAGTCGCCAAAACATTTTTCGCCCACAAAACTTAAATCACACCGGCCGCTTCTTTTTCTTATTTCATGAATAATATACTGCATCTGCGAATAATCGGGCAGATTTCCGACTCCTTCGTAATGATGCATTTCATATCCGCCGGCATGCTTTGCTGAATCTATAAATATACAGTCGAAGCCTAAATTAATCAGTTTTGTATGTTCATTGATATATATTTCAAGATGCTCCGGGTCATTCCAGTCCAAATTTATGTCATTGCCGTTTTCCAGTACAATTTTTATTTGATCTGCTGAGATTACCGTTCTGAAACCTGTTTTTATTCCTCTGAAATGAGCAAGAGAATTAAAGGCTTTTATTTGTTCTTCGGCAGTGATTTTTGTTATGAGTCCGTATGATACGATATTTTCACTGTAATGAGTATTTAGTTTTATACCGTAAATTGAATTTTCTTCATTTGGTGCTTTATTGTAACCGTCGCCGTATATATTAGGAAAAATCTGCGAGAGAATGAGACAATTTGCCCAGCTTTTGGCCGACGGCGGAATTGCCGGAAGAATTTTGATGCAGCTTAAAATTCCGCAGCAGGTTCTGTCTTTATTCATATGCGCGATTGCACGGCTGTTTAATTCAATATAGTTTGCAAACCGGCCCCAGCTGTCCCCATAGTTCGGAGTAAGAATATCTTCCGGAAATTTTTCATAGAAAATATTTCCTTCCGATAATGTTGCAATTGATTCTATTGCCTGTTTTACACTTTTTACAAGAAGCTCTGAGGGAATTATATCTGCAACCCATTTTTTCGAAAAGGCACATCCTATTGAATGATATGCTTTTTCCATTGTCCAACGGTCTTGTTTTAAAATAATATTTTCACCTGTAGCGGTTATTAATTTATTTACACAGTTAGTATCCATAATCCATATTATTTATGCCGACATCTGAAAAAATCATTAATCTGTTGGTAAATAATTAAGGATATTTTGAATAATATTAAAAAACTATTGTAATTTTTTTTTCAGCGTATAATAATGTTTTTAGCTTTTTGGCTGGGTAGCTCAGTTGGTGAGAGCGCACGGCTCATACCCGTGAGGTCGAGAGTTCGAATCTCTCCCCAGCTATTTTTATGCTTTGATACGGGTACTCGCCGTGTGCCGGTTATTTATGAAATAAATAACCCGTTCAGAAAATTAAATTTTCACAGATAAAAAATTTATAATCTGCCAGGAACAAACTCAAATACAATATCACCTCTTTTATAGTGATAATCATTTAATTTGATTTCTTTAAATCCGAACTTTTTATAAATATGAAGCGCTTCATTCAATTTACTGTTTGAAATAATATAAATTTTTTTGCTCCGATTTATTAGAACATAATTTATACATTTCCCATCCGTATTCATTGTCCTTTTTTATCATATATCCTGCAAGCAGAATATCATTTTCAACTGTAATATAAATCATAGAACCGGTTTTTAAATGTTATTCAAATATTATTAAATGTTTCAATGTCTTCTTTTTCAAGAAATCCGAAATTATCAACAATCCAATCTAAAAATAGAAAATATAAATTTATATCTTATGTGAAAGAATATTTAATAAACTTAATATTTAGTGATAAAAACGACAATTATTAAAATATAAAAACCTTTATAAATATATAAAATATTTATTGTGTTAAGTGGTTCTCAAAAAAGGAAAGTGTAGTTTTGTATGGAAGGTATTCAGAAAAATATACAAGAACAACAATATAAAAAACCGGGTGCCGGCGCTGTAATTGGCGGAGTTCTTGCCGGTTCAACAGTAAACAGTTTAACAAGTCTGTCCGGCCAATTTGTTAAATCCGGTATTATGAACAAAACCGGAAAACTAAATAATCTTATTACGGCAGATGAATTCTCTCAGGTTGAAAAAGCTGTGTCGGATACAATTAAAAAGTCGGGATTGGAAGCTAAAGGGGTAGGTATAATTAAGGCAACGGCAGAAAATGCCGATGAAATTTCCCGAATAATGAGTAAAGAATTAGACAAGACATTTTTAAAACATTTGCCAAAACAGGTGAAAGAAGTTGTTGGCAGTATTTATTCTTCACAGGTAACATCAGGTGAAAATGCTTTTTATTCTTCTGCAAGCAAAAAAATTATTATGCCTGAAAAAAAGCTCGGACTTGCACTTTTCCATGAAACAGGTCATGCAATGAATGCTAATTTAAGTAAATTTGGCAAGATTCTTCAAAAATGCCGTCCGATGGCAATGTTAATGCTGCCCATTGCAGCGATTGCACTATATAAAACAAAAAAAGCTCCCGGTGAAGAACCAAAAAATAATTTGGATAAAGCAACAACATTTATAAAAAATAATGCGGGCAAATTAACTTTTGCGGCATTTTTACCGACACTTCTTGAAGAAGGTTTAGCATCATTAAAGGGTAATAAGGTAGCAAAACAGCTTTTAAGCCCAGAACTTGCAAAAAAAGTTGCAAAAACAAACGCATTAGGATTTTCAACATATCTGTTAACGGCAGTATTAAGCAGTTTAGGAATTTATTTGGGAACAAAAGTTAAAGATGCAATTGCAAAACCTGAACCTGTTCTTTTATCTCAAGAACATCAGATAGGATAACTTTAATATTTTTGCGTGCAAATTCCTAATTTTGATGAAATTATCAGTATAGAAAATATTGACATTATATGGTTAACCGATATAAAAATATAATTAGTTGTGTGCGCAAAACATAGGAACTTATTAATATGAAAATTGTGATTATCGGGGGTGTTGCGGGCGGTGCAAGTGCTGCGGCAAGATTAAGAAGATTGGATGAAAATACTCAAATAATTGTTCTTGAAAAAAGCGGATTTGTTTCTTATGCAAATTGCGGACTGCCTTATTATATCGGCGGAGTAATTGAGGATAAATCGGCTCTGTCGGTTCAAACTCCAAAGTCACTTTGGGACAGGTTTAAAATCGATGTTAGGATACATGCTGAAGTTGTTTCAATTGATAAAGAGAATAAAAAAGTTACCGTAAAGAATCTTGTCAATGGCGATGAATATATTGAAAACTATGATAAACTGATTATTGCAACAGGGGCAAGACCTGTTATTCCCGAGCTGCCAAACGTTAATAATCCTAAGATTATGACACTAAGAACCGTTGAGGATACTTATAAAATAAAAGATTTTATGCTTCAAAACAAGCCGCGAAAAGCTGTTGTTATAGGCGGAGGATTTATCGGATTAGAAACTGCCGAAAATCTTATTGAGTCAGGTATTGATACGACTCTTATCCAAAGAAGTTCTCATGTTATGACTCCGCTGGATTATGATATGGCCTGTCAAATTCATACTTATTTGCGTACAAAAGGGATGCATTTACTTTTAAATACTAATGTTAAAGGATTTATCGAAAAAGAAAACGGATTGGAAATTGAACTTGAGAACAAAGAAACAATTAATGCGGATTTTGTTGTTCTTGCCATAGGTGTACTTCCTGAAAGTGAGCTTGCTCAAAGCGCGGGACTTAAAACAGGTGTGAAAGGTGCAATTGTTGTTAACGAAAAAATGGAAACATCAGATCATGATATTTATGCCGTAGGTGATGTTGCTCAGGTTCATCATTTAGTAACAAAAGAAGAAACTGTTATAGCATTAGCGGGACCCGCAAATAAACAGGGCAGAATAGCGGCAAATAATATATGCGGTATTAAAAGCAGTTATAAAGATACTCTGGGTGCTTCCGTAATTAAACTTTTTGATATGACTTCGGCAAGTACGGGTTTGAATGAAACGGCTGCAAAAGCTGCGGGACTTAGGTTTGATAAAGTTGTTTTATTTTCTTCCAATCATGCAGCATATTATCCTGATTCAACAAATATGACGATAAAAGTTTTATTTTTACCCGAAACAGGAGAAATTATAGGTGCACAAATCGTAGGATTTGACGGGGTGGATAAAAGAATTGACGTACTTTCAGCATTAATCAGAATGGGTGCAAAAGCTGTTGATTTGGAAGACATTGAACTGGCTTATGCTCCGCCTTATTCTTCCGCAAAAGATCCTGTTAATATGGCTGGTTTTGTAATTGAAAATATAAGAAAAAATTTGGTTAAGCAGTTTCATTGGCATGATCTGAATAATCTGCCTGATAATGCTGTTTGTCTTGATATTAGGAGTGAACAGGAGTTCAAGAACGGGCATTTGCCCCGGGCAATAAATATTCCGCTTAATACTTTGAGAGAAAGACTTTCCGAACTGGATAAATCAAAGACTTTATATGTAAACTGTTACAGCGGATTAAGAAGTTATATTGCCTGTAGAATCTTAAGTCAAAATGGCTTTGATTGTTATAATTTTTCCGGAGGATATCATTTTTATGAAACAATCACGAGTGCAAAATCCGTTTTTGAAAATGTCTATCCTTGCGGAATAAAAAAAACACAGCTGTCCTAAATCAATAACCGGTAAATACAACTTCAGGTTTTGGAAAATTCTTGCTATAGTACAGAAATTATTATATTATACATACAATAGGTTTATTGTATGAGATATTGTTCATTATTTGATTTATGGAACCGGACTTGTTCCGTTTATGGTGATAAAATTGCCTTTACAGATAACACGGAGCAAGAAAACATTACCTATGAACAGGCTTTTCGTGAAATATGTTTTTTGGCCGAAAAATTAAAAGAATTCGGAATTAAAAGATTTGATAATGTTTGTCTTTTTGCGGTAAATTCACCGCGATGGCTCATTATTGAACAGGCGGTTATTACACTTGGAGCCGTATGTGTATCAAAAACTTCCGAAATAAATATTACGGAACTTGATTATGTTTTTAATAACAGTGATTCAGTTGCTCTTATTACGGATAATCCCGAAATAATAGAACATTTTGTAAAAAATAACGAAGACTTTTTTGCGCGGGTAAAATTTATAATTTATACGGGTTTTGAGAGTTTAAATTTTAAAAATCCCAATATATTTGAATTAAAAAATATTTTATCTGAATTAACCGATAAAACAGAAATTAAAACGGATTGGCAGGAAAATCCGGATGATATTGCTTATATAAATTATACTTCGGGTACTTCTTCAAGCCCAAAAGGTGCTATGCTGCCCAATAAAGGTATGGCTTATGTTACAGAGCAACTTCAATTCTTCAATGATATAAAAGAAGATAAGACTTTTGTTGTTACCTTTCCTCTTTCAAGTGCAGGCGGAAAGAGTTTCAACCTTTTGTGTTTTTCAAAAGGCTGCCGTATTATGTATACTCCGTATAAAGAATTTTATGATGTTCTTGAAAAATACCGGCCTGATTATCTTCACTGCGCACCTAAGATTATTCAGACAATGCATTCAAAGTTAATTGCTGCCGTTAAAGAAAAAGGTATTATTTTTGAGAAAATATTTAATACGGCATTTTATTTGGCGGAAAAAATTCTTTTCTTTGAACGCAAATATATATATCATGAGAAATTTTTATTTCTGAAAAGTGTCGTATATAGCATAAAAACCCTGCTTGATAAAAAAGTTTTTAAGCAGATAAGAAATAAACTGGTGAAAGATGATGCCGTTATTTTTGTCGGAAGTGCGCATCTTGCCAAGCCGCTTGAAGATTTTCTACAGATTATGAATATTAAACATGTACAACACTACGGACTCACTGAAACAACAGGTTTGGATGTAAGTAATACTCTTGACAGTCAAAAGAAACATCCGTATACGGTAGGTATTCCTTTTGCACAAACTGTTCTCAAAATTATTGATCCGGAGACTCGAAAAGAGTTGAAGAAAGGAGAAGTCGGACTTATTACGCTGCAAGGTCCCGAGATTCTTAGAGGATATTATAAAAATGACGAAGCAACGGAAAAGGCTATACTCGACGGACATTTTTTGAATACGGGTGATTTGGGCTATATTGATAATGACGGGTATTTGATTGTTCTTTCAAGATATGATGATGTTATAGTGCTTTCAAACGGATATAATGTTTATACTCCTCTGTTGGAGAATGAAGCAAAGGATTCCGAGTTTGTAAATCAGCTTGTTATTACAGGGCACGGTAAACCTTATCTGACTTCACTTATTGTTCTTAATCAAGAGGAATATAGAAAATGGTGTGAAAAAAATGCGCTAAAATGTTCTGATCCTAATAAAAATGAAGAATTTAAGATATTCTTGATTGATCATTTAAATGACAAAATAAAAAGAAAAAATGAATACCGTTATTATGAAAAATTGAAAAAAGTTTATTTCTTAAAAGATGAATTTACGGTTGAAAACGGTATGTTAACAGGAACTTTAAAAGTAAAATACAGAAAGATAGTAAATACATATCAAAAAGAAATTGACAGTTTATATGAGGAATTTTGATAGTGGCAAGAGAAAAATGTAAAACAATAGAGATACTGTCACCCGGTAAGAATTTATTTTATTCAAAAGAAGCGATACGCTGCGGGGCGGATGCCATATATATAGGGGCACCCAAGTTTTCACTTCGTCATGAACAGGCAAATACGATGGAGGATATAAAACAACTTGTTGAATATGCTCACCGATACTGGGCTAAAGTTTATATTCCGTTGAATTGTCTTTTATATACGGATGAGGATATAGAACTTACAAAAAAAATGATAAAAGAGTTCTATGAAATGGGCATTGACGGACTGATAGTTCAGGATATAGGAATACTGGAACTTGACCTGCCGCCTATTCCGATTATTCTATCCACAAATGCAATGTGTTTTACAAAAGAGGATGCTCAATTTTTTGAAAAATGCGGGGTTACAAGAATTGTGCTTCCCAGAGAACTCACTTTTGAAGAGATAAAAGATATAACGGACAATTCGAATATTGAAATAGAGACCTTTTGCTACGGATTTTTGTGTGTGGGATACAGCGGTAACTGTTATCTTGCATACTCTGAAAGTCTTAAAAATACTAAATCAAGCGATAAATCGCACTATCTGGCATCTAACCACGGGGTCTGTCCTGAAAGATGTATGGGAAATTGGACATTAAAAGATAAAAACGGCAATGTGATAAAAGAAAATGACAGATTGCTTAATTTAAGATTTCTTTCATTAAATAATGATATGCCGCGGCTTTTTGATTTGGGCGTTGATTCATTTAAAATTGCGGGACGCGAGAAAGACTTGAAACATGTAAAAAATTCAACGGCAATATTTTCCCGGACCGCAGATATGATAGCCAAATCAAGAGGTATAAAAAGGGCATCATCGGGCAGAGTTATTCTTGGATTTAAACCTGATTTGTATAAAAATTTCAATAAAGGTTTTACCGATTTCTTTCTTAACGGCAGAAAAAAAGAGAATTATTCAAAATATACACTTGTAGGCTCATATGTCGGGCATGCAGTTGACGTGAAAGAAAATTCATTCAAACTTGATACGGATATAAAACTGCATAAGGGAGACAAATTAAGATACCAAAAAAATGAAGATGCGGTTAAAACAATTGCCGTTATTGACGAAAAAGACGGTATATATTATACGGAAGCGCTTAAAGATGATATCTCAGGTTTAAAATTATACAGATATATTGATTTTGAAGGCTTTAAAGAAGTGGAAGAATCGGTAAATTACAGGGTAATTTCAGTGAAACTTGAGTTTGAAGGAAACAAAGTTATAGCAGTCGATGAGGATAATAACAGAGTTGAGGTAGAGTATAAAAAAGGAGTAAAAAGACTTGAAAATCCTCAAGAAGAGTTATTTAACCTTGATATCGAATGTGAATTTGTAATAGAAGAAGTAATTGCAAAAGAAGATATCTGTATAGATAATGCGGATGAATTCAGAGCAGAAATATTTTCTGCAATGAGAGAAGAGCGAAAGAAAAACAGACCTGTAAAACAAGGAAAAGTAATAAAAAATAATGAACCATATTACAAAAAAGAATTAACATATCTGGCGAATGTAACAAATAAGTGCAGCGAAGTATTTTTTAGGCGGCATGGCGTAGAGAAGATAGAAGCCGGACTGGAGACGGATGCGAATATAGAGGGGAAACGGATATTCAGTGCAAGATACTGCTTAAGGAATGAACTCGGGTTATGTTCCAAAACAAAACCGAAAGAGGTACCTCCGATGCCTTGGAGGATAAAACAGATAGAAAGCGATATAGAATACAGGGTAGAATTTGACTGCAATAAATGCGAAATGTATTTTTACTGCGACAAACAGCCTTAATTCTTATATGACATCAAGCCTGCAAAGATCTTTATAGGCGCAAAAAGCACATGCTTTTTCATCAAAATCTGATTTTATATTGAAATTCAAGTCAAACAGCTTATTGTATATTTCAATTATAAGATTTTCAATGTATTGCATGTCTTGTGAATTAAGCTGTATTTCATTGGTTTTATTGTCATCAAGATATATTATTCCGACTTTGGAAACTTTTCTGTCCGGATACTTTTTCTCATAGGCATACTTATAACAGCATAATTGATTATAGTAATCTTCTCTTGTTCCGCCGATTGTCATTTGATTAACGCTTGAGTAAGAGCTTGTTTTATAATCGTATAATGCATAAGTTCCGTCTGAGAGCTTTTCTATTCTGTCTATTTTCCCGTTTAATAATCTGTCTTGGACTTTTATTGAGTTAAAGTCTTCTTCTATGTTATCAATAAGAGTGCAAGGGAATTCGCAAAATTTCTTGTAATAGCCTTCAAGAATATTAATTCCGCGTGTTAAAAAAGTTTCTTTTTTATCTTTGTTTGAAAATACGGTGTAGCTCATTTCTTTCAAAAAAAGAGCTTTTGCTTCACCGGTATTAAGATATCCGTTGTTATTAAGTGCGCTTTTTGCGGATTTATAAAGAATATCATGTATGATGCTTCCGAAATTCATTGCATCACGGTCGATATCGGCTGAATCTATTTTTAAAACGTTATTATAAAAGAAACTTCTGGGGCAGCTTAAATATGCATTTAGTGTTGTAGGACTCAGGGTTATATTCTTAACCCTTTCTCTTATTTCATCTTCAAACGCCTTTCTGTGGTTAAAAGTTTCTGTTGATAGCGCTTTGTATATTTCCGATGCAAAATCATCTTCTTTATATTCAAAAATTTGTCTTTCAAAATCAAAATCATTAACCGCATCAAGATACTTTGTTGCCGCTCTGGGTTTTCTGTCTGCATTGTCGGAATGAGAAAGTACAAGTCCATATTTTGCTCTTGTTATACCTACAAAAAACTTTTTTAAAAGTTCGGAATCGGTTTTTAATTCTTTTTCGTCATCTTCGGGTGTTTGTTCGGTAATAAGTTTGTATTCGCCGGGCATTTTAAATTTTTCCCAGTTATTTTCAATAAGATTCGGCAGATAAACATATTCAAACTCCCGCCCCTTTGAAGCGTGGTACGTTAAAAGCTGAACGGCATTTTGTACAACAGTATTTTTATCTGTTGTAATCTCAATATTATTTGCATGTGCATATTCAAGTCTTGATACAAAATCATTTAAGTTTGCGGATGAATTAAGTCTCATAAGATCATCAGCTTCATTTGTAATTTTTTTGATGCCTAAAATATTTTCAAGTTTATTAATGTCACAATTGTAAAAGAATTTTAAAATTCCGGTTCTGTTAATAATTTCGATTATTGTATTTCTTAGATTATTTGTTGCGGCATATGTTTGAAGATATTCAAACGTATTTACAAATTCGGATATTTTTTTCGGGTTTATCCAGCCGAATGGTCTTTTCATATTTGCTATAAAATCGTTGTGCTCGGTGTTTTGTTTTTTGAATTCTTTTTGCAGTCTGTTATAGTCATTCAGATTTATGCAAAAAGGTTCTGTTAACAAAAGTCCGAATAATTTATCCGAATCGTTTATTCTGTTATTTAAGGCTTTCATATAGAAATAAATTGTGATAACAGAGCGGATTTTAAATATATCAAGTCCTTCATTTAACTGGCATGGTATATTTTTTGCCTTTAAAAGTTCTTCAAACTCGCGAAGCTCGCTTTTTTTAGTTGAAATTACCGCAATTTCCGACAGTTTCTTTTCTCCTGTTTTTTCATCAACAGGACAGTTTTCGGAATCTATAAGTTTTTGGATATCTTGTGCGATATAATTGTATTCCTGAACCAGTTCACCGAACTGCCAGCGTTTAATTTTTTGTTCTTTTGCAATTATTTTTTTGTTTTTTGCTTTTAATTTTTTTTCGATATTATGAGCTTGAAATAAAGGATTGTTTTCAAGTCTTGTTGTATCCTGTGTTACTATTCTATAACTTAAATCAAGGATTGACTGGGTGGAACGGTTGTTTTCCACAAGACATATAACTTTTGTATCAGGATATTTTCTGAGAAAATTATCGACATTTTCACTGTTTGCACCCTGAAATCCGTAGATTATCTGATCATCATCTCCGACAACAAATACGTTCTTATAATCGTTTGCATCCAAAAGGTTGAATAAAACTTTATTTTGCAGGTCATTTGTATCTTGATATTCGTCTACCATAAAATATTTGTAATGGTTTGAAACTTCTTTAAGAAAAGTATTATCTTCTTCAAATTTATCTATAACAAGATTTATCATATCCGAAAAATCAATAAGGTCATGTTCCGTCATTTTTTTTGTATAGATTTCATAAATATTCCAAATTTCTTTTGCTTTTTCAATTTTTTCTTCAATTTTTGCTATTTCATTAAGTCTTGTTACTATTCGAGTATCACCTTTTTTTTGCTTTTCCTCAATTTCGGATTGTAAAATCTTGATTCTTGGCATTAAATCAGGATTTGTTTCGATATTTTTTAAGTAATTTTCTTTGTTTGTTCTTAATGCTTTTAATTTTGAGACGGATTTTAAAAATGTATCTATATATAGATATTTTCCGCCCCTTGGGCTGATAAATGCTCTGATATCCGCTTCATCAATTGTTTCAACCATTAATTCTCTTTCAAGTGTCGAATTAATAAGCGAAATATTTTGTGAAACTCCGAATCTGTCGGGATACATTTTTATTATTTCATTACAGAAAGAGTGATAAGTATATATATTTACGGCAGAAGCAATAATTCCTGCTTCATTATTTAACCTTGTTTTCATTTCGCTTGCCGCTGCGTCTGAAAATGTTAAGCATAAAATTTTATTAGGTTTTATTCCATCGGCAAGCATACGGGCAATACGCTTTGTAACCGTGAAAGTTTTACCCGTTCCGGGGCCTGCCAGAACCATAACTTTACCGTTTATTGTATCGATACATTGCTGCTGGCGTTCATTGGGTTTGTGTTTGTTTTTTTCTTCCGTCATATAACTCTCTTCCTGTGTAATCGTAGCATATATGACTGATACTTGCCAATTTTTTAATTTAATGTATAATTATTTTTGTAGTATACCAGTTAATTAGGATGTTACTGCTCAACACGGGGACTCGTAAAACCGGTCGAATACATAAATGTTTCTCGTGTTTTTTTGCAGATGTGACTACAAGAGATTTCATGACTGTTTGTAATTTAAACTATAAGTATTTAAAAGATAATTCTACCCCCGGCAGCTGGCGCAGGGGCTATGAATACTATCAAAAAGGGCAGATAGATTCCGTTGATGTTACAAAGACCGGAATGAAAGCCAAAGTTAAAGGGAACTTTAAATCATTTTATGATGTTGAATTGAAATTTAAGAAAACCGCAATAGAACCTTCTTGTTCTTGCCCCTTAAAAGAAAAATGGTGCAAACATGCTATTGCTGTGGCTCTAAAGGCAATTGATGATCATACATATGATGAATTTCTGGAGCGCAGATTTAAAGTAAAACCCGATTATTCGGATGAAGAAACCATTATGAATGATAATCCTCAGGGAGGATATATTTTTCATTTCAATCCGAAAAGAAGGCAAAATTTCTTTTCAATTCTTGTTATGGACAGAACTTCAGGCAAGGTTATCCGGGATATTGAAGCACTTTTAAAGGTTGTTATTGCGGCTCAAAAAGCCGATCCGGATTTTGAACTTAACAATTCACAAAAAGTGGAACTTGCTATCTTCCAGCTTTTGCTGAAAAACTCGAGATTGGACAAAAAGGCCGGTTGGTATGATATCCCGATTGCCAAATTTGACGGATTTTTCCAGCTTCTTGCCAAAGCGGATGACGTAATTGACGGTAAAACAAAAGATAAACTCGTATTTTGTAATGAAGAGTGGAAATTATCCATGTCCGTTAATTTTTCTATGGTTGGTAATGTTTTACTTTCTTTATACTGGCAAAGACCCGATAAAGACGATATTATTCCGTTTGAAGAAGTAAGATATTTTTCAAGACAATTAAAATGGGGAAGATATAAAAACAAGATATTCCCGATTAACGTTGTTTTATCAGCGCTTCCTCAAAATCTTATAAAAACGACATTTACCGATGTAAAAGATGCCGAAGGTGCAAAGTTCTTATATGAAGAATTACCAAAATTAAGACAGCTTATTCCTTGCGAAGTATCAGAAATTATTGATAAATTAACGCTTGAACAAAAGCCGCCGTTAAATATAGTAACAATGGGACTTGATTATGACGGAGCATTAAAAGCTGAATTGGAATTTGATTATGACGGAACAAGAGTAGCATATTCAAAAATGGCGTCAAAAAGCCCTTATGTGACAATTAAGAAGCCGAAAGAAGATTTACTTTACTGGGTAAGACGTAATCTTGCCCATGAAGAAAGAGCATATCAAATGCTTCTGGCTTGCAAATTTGCTCCCATGCAGACTAACAATCTGGCTATTGAAAAAGAAAATGCAATAGATTTTTATAACTATTATTTAAAACAAGCAGGTGACGGCTGGAAATTTGAAGAAAAAGATGATATGTCATTCTTTAAACTTTCGGCAAAACCTTTTGAACTTGTTGCGGATATTGATTTTGCCGTTGATTCTACCGACAGTTTTGAAGTATTTTTATATGGTAAAGTCGGAGATGAAGAAGTATCTTTTGATGAAATTTACGATTTGATTGTGGAAGGTGATAAATATCTCAGGGTAAAAGGCCACGGTTTTGTTGAAGTACCCGGACAGGATATTTTTGCACTTCTAAAATCATTTAATACGTTTGATGTTTATAAAAATGAAGATAACCGCTATATTGTAAAGACATTCAGGGCGGGTTTATTATCCGAAATGCAGAATTTAGGCTTTAAATTAAAGATGAGCCGCCGTTTTTCAGCATTCTGGAAGCAGATTTCGACATTCTCTACAATGGATAATGCTCCGCTTCCGAAAGAACTTAATGCGGAATTAAGAGAATATCAATATAAAGGATTCAGTTGGCTGTGGTTTCTTTATAAATACGGTCTTAACGGTATTCTTGCAGATGACATGGGTTTGGGAAAAACACTTCAGGCGCTTACTTTACTTCAAAAAGCAAAGGAAAAAGATAAAAAAGCACCGAGTCTTGTTGTTTGCCCGACTTCTGTTGTGTTTAACTGGGAAGCAGAAGTTCAAAAGTTTATTCCCGGACTTAAATGCCTGAAACTTAGCGGGACGGACCGTAAAGAACATTTCAAAGAAATACCCAAATACGATATTATTATCACAAGTTATGCGCTTATAAGACGTGATATTGAAAAACTTAAGAAATTTGAGTTTAGATATATTATTTTGGATGAATCGCAGAATATTAAAAATCCCGAATCTATGACCGCGAAATGTATTAAGACTCTAAACGGGCAGCACAAGCTGGCATTATCGGGTACGCCTATTGAAAATAAACTGGAAGAACTCTGGTCTGTATTTGACTTTTTAATGCCCGGATTTTTGCTAAGTTTATCTGAATTTAATTACAGATATGTTACTCCGATAGTTGACAGGGGAGAAAAAGTTGTTGAAAAACGACTGAAATCACAGATTTATCCGTTTATTTTAAGACGTATGAAACGAGATGTAGCAAAAGATCTTCCCGATAAAGTTGAAAATATTGCTTACTGTGAACTTACTCCCGAGCAGCGTGATTTTTATCTTGAAGTACTTGATTCCACGAAAGAAGAATTATTCAAATCCATTGCACAAAACGGCTTAGAAAAGAGCAGAATGTCCATATTCTCGGCATTACTGAGACTGCGGCAAATATGCTGTCATCCGCTTTTATATGATAAAGAAAATAAAAAAGGCATTGATACATCAGGTAAATTCGAGCAATTAAAAGTTATGCTTGAGCAGATAATTGCGGAAAAACACAGAATACTTCTTTTCTCTCAGTTTGTTGATATGCTTGATATTATTAAAGCATGGCTGGTTAAAGAGGGGATTAAACATGAATATCTGACAGGTTCCACCAAAAACAGGCAGGAAGTTGTTGAACGCTTTAATAATGATACATCAATTCCGATATTCCTTGTCAGCTTAAAAGCAGGCGGTACCGGATTGAATTTAACGGGTGCTGATTATGTAATCCATTATGACCCGTGGTGGAATCCTGCTGTTGAAGATCAGGCAACAGACAGAGCATATCGTATCGGTCAAACCAAAAAAGTCTTTGTTTACAGGTTAATTACCAAAAATACCGTTGAGGAAAAAATTCAAAAACTTAAGCAGGATAAGAGAAATCTTGTGGATTCTGTTATTTCGGTTGACAGAAATATCGGTAAAACACTTACATATGCGGACTTACAAGATATCTTCTCACTTGATTAATCTTTATTTAAATCTTGTAAAAGAAGAAGCATTCTGTCTTTTGCCTCAAGAATAATACTTGCTTCTTGTGCTTTTTGACGGGCGAATTGATAAAGTTCATATATGGCTTCAAAATTGGTTTTATCTTCTCTGTGTGAGTAAAACCAGCTTATTTCCAAATCAAGTTCTGTGTATTTAATACTGTTTATTGAATTTTGTTTTATAAATTCAAAAAGTTCATTTTTATTATCGTTAAGTCCCGGAATTATTATAAATTTTGTTTTTACAAGTTCGGGATATTTTGACGTTTCCGCATATTTTTTGATGTTTTTCCAAACCTGATAGTGTTTGTTTATGCGTTTGATTTTTTTATATGTTTCTTTTGTTCCGGAGTCTGTAGAAACAAGAATATTTACATTACCGTTTTTTAAACCCCTTTCAATTGTTTTATTGTATTTTATTGCATTTGTTAAAACTTTAATATTTGTCAGATTATTTTTTAAAAATAGATTTAACAGTTTATCAAATTCTCTTATAACTGTGGGTTCTCCGCCTGATATTGTTATGGGGCCGCCTTTTTTTAGCAGGTTCTTTTCAATCATGTCCTTAAAAACAGGGAATATTTTATATTCTTTTATATTTTTAAGACTTGAACGATTGCAATAAACACAGTCCGCATTGCATTTTATCCAGTTATTAATATTTACGGTTTTAATGCATTTTTCATCATCCCATGATTCTTCTCTTAAATAAAGGCAGCCGGTGCAGGGTTTAAATATTTCACCTTGTTTGTGAATATCGCGGATTTTTTGTTTTTTTTCAAAAAAATCATTCCAGTCTATTTTTTCTCCATGGTAATCAGGTATTAATTTAAATGTTTCTCCTAAACTGTCACCGCTTATACGGCAGCATAAATTTATTGCATCTGTTTGTGCATCAAAACCATATTCAATTATGTCACAGCTTAAATATTCTTTATTCAATTCAAAACTCCGAAAATGCCGGATTAACTTTAAAATCATAATATTACATTATTCGGTTTGTCAATTTATTTGAAAATTGACTAAGTCCCCGATGTTATAGTATCATTTGAGAGAATTATACAGGTGAAAAATGAAAAAAATAGCCAGTTTTACGGTAAATCACGATATTTTGCAAAAAGGTATGTACATCTCAAGAATAGATGGTGATGTTGTTACATATGATATAAGAATGAAAAAACCGAATAATGAAGAAAATGATTATCTTCAAAATGCCCAGATGCATACTTTTGAACATTTGTTTGCAACATATGCAAGAAATACTCAATATTCGGACAGTATTGTATATATAGGTCCGATGGGCTGCAGAACGGGATTTTATTTCCTTGTCAGAGATAAAATAAGTCACAAGGAAGCGCTTCAAATAATGAAAGATAGCCTGGTTTTTATAAAAGATTTTGAAGGACAAATTCCCGGGTGCGGTAAAAAAGAATGCGGTAATTATAAAGAACATAATCTTAATGCGGCCAAAGAAATTGCTGTTGATATGCTTGATGTACTCAAGGACTGGACAGAAGAGAAAATGGTTTATGAAAAATAAAAAAACAATTTGTATAATCGGCGCGATGGAGTGTGAAATCGAAAAATTAAAACAAAAACTCCAAGGATTTAAAACCGCGCATCATGGCAAAATGATTATTTATACGGGAAAACTGCACTCTCATAAGGTTATCTTAACTCAAAGCGGAGTGGGAAAGGTTAATGCTGCAATTACTCTGCAGTATATTATAGATAAATATAATCCGGATATTGTTATAAATACAGGGATTGCCGGCGGGATTTCTTCCGAGCTCAGTGTAGCTGATATTGTTATAGGAACCGAACTTGTTCAGCATGATTTTGATGTATCCGCAATCGGATATGCGAAAGGTTATATGTGTACTGGTATTAATCCTGATAAACCTACTGTTTTTTGTTCTGATGAAAGTTTAATAGCAAAATATGAAGAGGTAATTTCAGGTATGATTCCCGAAATTAAAATTCACAAAGGTATAATTGCCTCGGGTGATATTTTTGTATCGGATAATAATCGTAAAAAAGAGATTAAAAATATATTTAATGCCGCTGCGGTTGAAATGGAAGGTGCTGCAATTGCTCAAACCGCTTGTAAGAATGAAATACCGTTCATTGTTCTCAGAGCAATTTCGGATTTGGCAGATGACAATGCTGCGATTGAACATGAGTTTGTTGAAACACGAGCCGCGGAAATTTCTGCATTATCCGTCGAGAAACTGTTGGAAAAGTTGGACTAATTATTTTGGCTAAAATTCAAACAGCTGTTTTTCATCAATTTCAAGAACTTCCGCAAGTTTGAACAAAAGCTCAATACTTATACCTCTTTTGGCTGTTTCGACTTTTGCCAGGTGTTCTCTTGATACGTTCAAAATTTCAGCAAGCGCATTTTGAGAAAGATACTTTGCTTTTCTGTATTTCGCTACATTTTTACCGAATTTAATTAATTTTTCACTGCTGTAAATCATTCTATAATTGTGCAATTTTCAGACACAATTGTATGTAGTCTTAAAGTGCATATTTGAATATACTTTCTACTTATCTTTAAGTGAAAAGTTTATGCCGTTGTTGTCAAAGTATATATCCAGCTTCTTTTTTTTAAAGTAATTCTTAATAAATTTTTCCGCTTTTTTATTTTGTTTTTCCAGCGAAAAATATTGACCCTGGCATGTGTCATGCATGTGAATATCCGCATTGAAGTTCTTCTTCAGGAGCGTTTTCAAATGCAGATATTCATCAAAATTTAAAATATACATTTATTATACTTGTACTTTTTCTTGTTCTTTTATACGTTCAATGTATTTAGCAGCACTGCAGGCAGCCACTGCACCATCTGCTGCTGCGGTAATAACCTGTCTTAAAGGAGTATTTCTTACATCACCTGCTGCATAAACGCCTTCCAGAGAGGTTTGCATATTGCTGTCTGTCTCAATAAATCCCTGCGTATTTTGCTGCAATTGACCTGCAAACATATCGGTATTCGGTTTAAACCCGATGTAGGGGAATACTCCGTCAACCTTTAAAACGGATTGTTCATTATTTTGAGTGTTTTCTAAAATAATATTTTCGACCGAATTATTGCCTTGAATTTCAACAGGAACTGTATTTAATATAAATTCAATTTTTTCGTTATTTCGGGTGCGTTCCTGTACTATTTTGTCGGCTCTGAATTCATCGCGTCTGTGTATAACATATACTTTTTTTGCAAATTTTGTTAAATATGCGGCTTCTTCAAGTGCCGAATTACCGCCTCCTATAACGGCAACGGTTTTATCTTTATAGAATGCACCGTCGCAGATTGCGCAGTAACTTACGCCTCTGCCTTTAAATTCGTCTTCGCCTTTTATATTAAGTTTTTGAGCGGAAGCGCCGGTTGCTATAATTACGGAGTTTGCTTTAAATATTGTATCATTTGTTTCAATTGTTTTTATTTCACCGTTGAGATTAACTTTTTCAATTTCAGTCATGGGAAATTTTTCGACACCGAATCTGTCAGCGTGTTCTTCAAATTTTTCCATAAGTTCAAATCCGCCGATTAAGGAAAATCCCGGATAATTTTCTATTTCAAGATAATTAGAGGGTTGTCCTCCAAACATATTTATATCAATAATTGCCGTTTTAAGATTTCCCCTTGCGGCATAAATAGCTGCCGAAAATCCGGCAGGGCCTGATCCCAGAATGATTGTATCAAAGATTAATTCTTTTTTCATTTTCCCTCTCTCTTCAAATTTTACATTCCAAATATGCCCGAGATACCCGAGCCTGATATTTTAGTGCCTTTTACCTGATACTCGACGTAATCTTCTTTAATAAGTTTCCCGTTTTGGAATGTTTTTATACTTATTTTATCAACTCCTGTGAAATTGTCACCTTGTAAAGTTAAAATCGGAGTTTCAACAGATTCTTCATCAGGATAGAAGGACTTTTTCTCGAATTTTACGGTTTGACCTTTTACGTCATCCACCGTTATTTGTGCTCTTGCACCCGATAACGGATTACTCAGAGAAATGATGTCTCCGGTTCTTGAAAGAACCCAGATATCCATACTTTTTGAGTTGATAAGTTCTTTATCCGTAGATTTCGTACATACGGAAACTACTTTCCAGTTGCCGAAAAATTCTTTCGGCACTTTATCGGACATGCTGACGGAACCTTCTATTACCGCAGCATTTGAAGATAAAGAACACATAAAAAATAAACTTAATAAAACAAATAAAATCTTTTTCATATTATCTATTTAATAATATTTTTCTAATAATCAAATCCGACTGGTCGGGTAATAGATTTTCTGTTTTTTCGTTTATCAAAATTTGTAATATTATTTTATAAGTATTTTAGAAATGTTAATTTCTACTGGATTTTCAACATTATAAAAAAGTTTTGATGAATCGGCAAACTGTTTGGGATTTGAACTTACATAAAACTTAGGTTCATAATCTTTAGAATTATTTTTAAGTCCTGATGTTTTAATATCATCCGCAATATACTGTGCAAAAAATTGTGCAGGGTCTATAAAGATATCTTTATCCGCAAACTTTGATAAAACATCCGTAAGATAAGGATAGTGTGTACAGCCGAGAATTATTTTTTGAGGTTTGTTTTTCATTATTGCCTCTATGGCAATCTTTATATTCTCTATATTTTCAGGTTTATCCTGCAATTTATTTTCAACAATATATGCCCATTCGGGGCAAGCATATTCGATAATTTTAACTTTTTTATTGTAGAAATTAATACTTTTTTGATATGCATGGGTTTTTATTGTAGCTGCTGTTGCGAAAACACCTACGACGGAATAATTTTTTTCTGCTATATATTTTGCTGCCGTTTGTGTAATCGGATATATTTTAAAAGGATATTTATCTTTAAATGTGTCATATACGGTTGCAGATGTGGTATTACAAGCCATAACAACAGCTTTTACGTTTTGTTTTTCAAAAAAATCAAACAAATTTTTTGCAATACTAATAAGTTCTTCTTTTGATTTATTACCGTAGGGCAAATTTTTTGTATCACCGAAGTAGATATAATTTTCGTCAGGCAGTAAATTAATAAGTTTTGCAAAAACACTTAATCCGCCGACGCCTGAATCAAATACCCCTATAGGCTTATTTTCCATTTTTTATTTGCTCCGTTAAATAATCATATATTCCGTCTGCAATTGCCTTTGCTGAAGCAAATTGTCTTGTATCCGACATTAACGATGTACGTTCCTGCTCGTTTGATATGAACCCTAATTCCAGTAAAACAGCGGGTGCTTCTGTGTGATTTATAACATAAAACTTGGACTTGAACAAGCCTCTGTCTGCTGCTGAAACATTTGATATCATTTCTTTGTGTATTACTTTGGCTACTTCACATCCTCTTTCACTGTAATAGTGTGTTTCAATTCCGTTTACTTCGGATTTTACGCTGGAGTTAATATGTATACTTACAAAGATATCGGCATTATTATTATTTGCTATTTCGACTCTGTCCGCAAGAGAAAGGGTTTTATCGACGGCTCTTGTCATTATAACATTTTTAAATCCCATTTCTTTAAGTTCTTGTTTGACTTTCAGGGCAATAGAAAGGGTAAGATCTTTTTCAAGCACATTACCTCTCATTGCGCCGGTATCATTTCCGCCGTGGCCGGGGTCAAGAATTATAATTTTATTCTTAACTTTATTAAGTATTGCCTGTTGTTTTTTGCTTAACTTTGCGGGTTTTTGTTTTGTGAGCGAATTTTTATCTATTTTTATCGGTTTAATATCACCTTGCGGTCTGACTTTTTCTTCATCTTCATTGTCTTTTTTTATTATAGCCGTTGGTTTTGTTGTGAAGACAAATCTTAGCTGAGTAGCATTTAAAGATTCATAGCAATCGGTTAAAGTTTGGGCTTTTACCGGAAAAGAGAGTTTATATTTATTTGCTCCGAGTTGTTTTGCGTTAAATCCGGTTTTATTTGCGGCTGATAATTCGTTAAAAGAAGTTGTATTAAAGTTTGCCAGATTATAAATTGTCATATTTATAAATCCGTTTTCACGTTTAAGCGAATATACAATCGGATTTGTGAATGATATGTTTATCAGGTTTGTTGATGCATTAATTTTTTGTTCTTTAAAATAAGATAATTCGCTGAGCGTGTTTGTAAGATTTATGCCGGAAAGTTTGTTTGAGTTTGCAATAAGCAGAGTTTGTAAGTTTGATGAATAAACAGGCATGTAAAGTTCAGGAGTCGGAGTGTTGATTACTATTCTTGCTTTTGAAGGTTCAAACTGTCCTATTTTAACTGTTTCTGTTTCGGATAATTTTATTTCTTTATTTCTCAGTTCCTGTAAGACGATGGTATTTGGCAAATCAAATACTATTCTTGACGGTTCTGAAAGAATAAAAGATTTTTCTATGTTTATTACTCCGATTCCCGATAAGAAAATATTCCCGTTTTTAGGAATAATATTTTCGAGGAAAAATCTTGATTTTAATTTTGCCTGTTTTTGTTCAATATTTGGGCGGACAAGTTCTTTATCTTCATTTTTGAATGCCTGTTGAACCTGATTAAATATTTCATCAGAGACTTCTATTTTTGGTCTTTCTTCCGCTATAACAACAGCTTTATCATAATAATCAACCGCAGATGTGCTTGTTTCACGGTAGACCTGAGTTAAGTATTTAGGAAGCGGTATTTCACTGTTGAGTTTAATAATAATATTATTTTTTATTTTAAGAACTTTAATCTGTGATGCATCATAATTTTTTGCTTCCCATATTACAATGCGGACAATATTCGGATTTACCGAGTTTTGGGCAATTCTTAGTTTTTCCAATCTGCTGTGTTTCAGTTCATATGTTGAATTTGGAAAGGTTATTATTGCATTTTCTATGTCAAAGAATATTCTGTCAGGTTCGGAGAGAATTTTTTTAGTTATTTTTATATCATCCGGATTTTCATTAGCGGAGGTTCCCAAGAAAATAATTGAGTCTGAATTATCAAAATTAATACTGTTAATTTTCAAAGGTTGGGCGGCGAAAGCTCTATAGCCCATGAAGAAAGTTGAAACATAGCTGTTTGTATTTGCAAACGGCATAGTGCTCAAACAAGAATATAAAACTAACAGTATTAAAAACCGCTTTCCCATATTAATAATAATAAACTTAAATATATTAATATCAAATTTTTAATTAAAATTCATGAAAGCAATCAAATATTAATCTGAGGAATTAAACCCTCGTTATCTTGCGGGGTTTTTATTAATATTGTAATGGTTCATCAAATGCTGCACTAACTATAAATCCAATTGAAATAAGAAAAATCGTATAGCAAAGCATAAGAATGTTTAAAGACAAAATAATTCTTTGAGCAATCTTGTTTTTAAATATTCTTTTTAATATATCTAAAAGAATTGAAGCAATTAACGGGGGAATAAAATAAATGTATACACTTAGTGCTACTTTAGATGGCAAATAATATGCCATGTCAACGCGAGTTTCATTGTAAATTATATAAAAAATCGTAATAATGAAAATGATAACCGAGAAGTTTTTATACATACTATTTCCTCCAAAAAGAAGATGTTATAATCTTTGGTATTATAACATGATAATAAAAACCCACTTTTTAGTTGGTTTAAGATACTTGTTAATTCTTTATATAATCTTTATATAGTTCATCTGTCCAATCTTGATATATTGCATCTTTTGGTATGGTATCACTTGTTAAATCCATTCCAAGATATAGTGAAAGAAGAAGAATTGTATATCCGAGTGCAAGAATGTTTAAAGCCAGAATAACTCTTTGAGCAATTTTGTTTTTAAATATTCTTTTTAATATGTCCAAAACAACAGAACATATTAATGGTGGTACAAATTCTATATAGACATTTATTGTTTCTTGTGATGGTAATTTATATACAGAATCTCCATAAAGTTCAGAAAAAATAATGTAAATTATTACAAGAATAAATATGATAACTGAGAAATTCTTATACATATTATTTATCTCCAGAAGAAATTCTTATATTCTTAGGTATTATAACATATTCAAAACCCCCGTTATCTTGCGGAGGTTTGTTTCTGTCTTACCATTCAGCAAATGCTGACGAAACCATTGAATAGATTGTAAACCAAAATAAAGCTGAGATTAATACTAAGATATTTAGGGCCAAAATAATCTTTTTTACAATTTTATTTTTATATATTTTACTTAATATATCTAAAAACAAAGCAATTATGAATGGTACATATAAATGATAATAAAAATGCCATTCTTCTATAGGTGGAAAAACTCGGTTTGGTTTATAATATAACCATTCAGTTGCATATGGTGGCCAATTTGGTTCTGAATTTTGTAATGTTGTGCAATATATTACTGTAAGTGTTGCAAGAATAAACAATATAACCGAAAAATTCTTATACATATTATTTATCTCCTAAAGATGTTCTTATGTTCTTTGGTATTATAACATATTAAAATCCCCCGCTGTTTTGCGAGGGGCTTTTATTAATATTGTAATGGTTCATTAAATACAGCACTAACTATAAATCCAATTGAAATAAGAAAAATCGTATAGCAAAGCATAAGAATATTCAAAATCAAAATAATTCTTTGAGCAATTTTGTTTTTAAATATTCTTTTTGATATATCCAAAACAACAGAACATATTAATGGTGGTACAAAGTCCATATATGAGTTTATTGCTTCTATTGATGGTAGTTTGTAATTAGAATAAAGATAGTTTTCATCATATATGATATAGATAATAGTAATAATAAAGATAATAACCGAGAAGTTTTTATACATACTATTTCCTCCAAAAAGAAGATGTTATATTCTTTGGTATTATAACGTGATAATAAGAACCCACTTTTTAGTTGGTTTAAGATACTTGTTAATTCTTTATATAATCTTCATATAATAATATATTTTTCTGTATATATCAATTTAGTAATAAAATATTAATCCGAGTAAAATGAGAAAAATAGTATAACAAAGCATAAAAATATTCAAAATCAAAATAATTCTTTGAGTAATTTTATTTTTAAATATTTTTTTTAATATATCTAAAAAAATCGAAATTATTAACGGTAAAACAAAGTACATATAGACATTTATTGATATTTGAGATGGCAGATAATATGCTTTGTCGTAATAGTTTTCTGCGTATATTATATAAATAACTGTAATGACAAAAATAATGACAGAAAAATTCTTATACATATTATTTATCTCCTAAAGATGTTCTTATGTTCTTTGGTATTATAACATATTCAAAACCCCCGCTGTTTTGCGAGGGGTTTTTATTAATATTGTAATGGTTCATCAAATGCTGCACTAACTATAAATTCGATTGAAATAAGAAAGAATGTATAGCAAAGTGCAAGAATATTTAAAGCCAAAATAATTCTTTGAGCAATCTTGTTTTTAAATATTCTTTTTAATATATCTAAAAGAATAGAACCCAATAATGGGGGAATAAAATTATCATAAACATCTATTGCTATTTTGGATGGTAATTTGTAATAAGAATCAACAAAAATTTCAGAATAAATGATATAAATAACCGTAATAATAAAGATAATAACCGAGAAGTTTCTATACATTCTATTTCCTCCAAAAAGAAGATGTTATATTCTTTGGTATTATAACATGATAAATAATAAAGTAAGGTATAATCTGCCCTCGTTCCTGTCTTATTCGTGCCGTCCTGACTAAATCACTTAGCTCATTTGGATTAAAATCATAGGTATCAGCAATAAGCAGGTCAAGCTCGCCGTTTTTGTTTATATGCATGTCTAAAATATCCGCGTTACCCAGTGCGTATCCAAAATTTCTATCTTTGAACTCTAGGCTGGAGTTAATGTGTATATTGTTTTTTAATACTTTCTCATTTTTATTTATTTTTTCTTTAAAAACAGAATGATTTCCGAGCACTTCGGCAAGTCTTTTTGAAGAATCAGAGTCTGCTTCAATATATATACCTTTTGTTGTTAAAAGTTTATCTTCTCCGATTTGTTCTGATATTTTCTCCCTTAAATAATCCTGCAGGTCACTATCCACTTGAAGATAATTATCAAAAATTGTATGCTGCCTTGCATAATCGGTGTTCATATAAAATCTTGCTTTAGACATATGCAAGTTCTCTGCTGCCTCTGGACCATAATTTTTAGACGCAGTTTCTTTTATTTTTGCATTATGAATATAATCAATTGCGATATCACTACGAATGCTATGTCTTTGGGGTTTTCGAAGGCGTCTTTTTTCATCCATATTAACCTTTTTCTTTAGAGCATTAATTTCATTTCCATATAAAGTCAAATCATATTTTTTTTGAAGAGGCATATCGGCTAAAGTACCTTGAGGAAAAAATAATTTATCGGGGTCTGAAATAGCCGGAATTGATGAAGCAGAGGGATTAGACGGGTTATATTCATAGAGTTTTTGTACGGGATGAAGGGCAAAATCCATACGATTTTGAAACTGCTGAAAATATTTTTGATAATATTCATCATCAGAGCCATATAGAACATCAGCTCTGTTTTGCATTTTATCGAAACGGTTTAAATCTTCATTAATAGCAGATTGTTTTTTCTTTTTCATTAAAGATAAATCTTGTTCGATAGATTGATGAGAGACTGCAGGCTTAACAAAATTTGAATTAATTTTTGTAAGGTTTGACGGTTGTTTATTTAAAGAATTAATCATTTTTTGATTTTGCAGCTGCTGTTGTTTTAATAACTTTCTTTGATTTTCAAGAGATTTAATTTCATTTTCTTTCTGCTGAATTTTATATTTAGTAAGGGCATAATCTTGTTTAGCCTGATTAATTTGTTCTTTATAATCAGTTGTTACATTATATTGTTCAACAGACGGCTCGTAAAACGGAATATCTGAAAACTGCGGGTATTTTTGTTTTGATTTTGAAGATGAATCAGGCTCTTTGTAGTAAACATCTTCTCTAATACCTCCTTGTAAAACAAAATTGTCTTGATTTTGATGCTGATTTGTTTTTTTGTGCATGATACATTCCTTTCTTTGCAGTAGTAAAAGACAGAACATTTATTCTGCCCAAAGAGACATACGGCTCTTCTTATTAATAATTTTATCCGTAATTTCGTATTAAATTTACCTGTTATTGTTTTTATATTTACAATAAAATGTTTAATAAACTCTAATACAGAAGCATATTTACATTATAACATACTTTCCTGATTATGCAAGTGTGTGTAAAATATATAACAACATATTGTACAAAAAGACATAATAAAGCCCCTAAAGCAATATTTGCATTTAGGGGTTTAAAAGAATTTTGTTTATTTTTATGAGTTTGAATTTCCGTTTATAGTAGGACGAACCGAGTCCAAAACGCTTGATGTATCATCTTCTACGCCGTCATTGTAATATAAACTGGTGTTTGAGGCTTTATATGATTTGTATTTCTTTTCTACTTCGTATTGATTACAATCCATACTGAATTTTGTTATTTCATCGCTGGTTACTCTGCCGTCACCGTTTGCATCAATCTGGTTAAAATAAGTTAAAACTGTTGATAATAAAGAAGAATCTCCGCTGCCTGAAGCACATAAAGATTGAATTTCACTATAAGTTAAACCTTGTGATTGCATTGTATTCATAAGGTTTTGCAAGTCCGCTCCCGTAATCTCACCGTCGCCGTCTTTATCTACAGATGCGAAATTACTTGTTAAATATTGAACAAAGCTGTAATTACTGCCAAGATTTAGCAATTGAGAACTTGTAAGATTTGATAAATCGTCCAGAGAAATACCCTTTCCCGAAGAACTGTTGCTCATCAATGTCGAATAGGTGGAAGTTAATCCTGACATCGCACTTGCTAAAAGCGCCTGACCGTTTAATATACTCATAATATGCTCCTTTTTAAATACTTACTGCTTGCCGTACTAACATATTAATGATTTTTTTGGAAAAGTAAATCCTTTGTTCAAACTATTTTTATTAAAAACCAAAAACTAAGGTCAAACCTACAATCATAAAAGATTGGGTTTGACCTGTTTTTCTGTAGTTCGGCTCTTATTTTCTATTTTTTGTTTTTGTTATAAATTCTTTCCTGGTCGCTTGAAAGTGTTGCTTTGAATTGATTTTCGTAGCATTCGCAAATTTTCTTTTTTGTTTTTTCAAGTTCTTTTATAACATTTTTTTGTTTTCTTATCTCGGAAGCATTTGCGCAGCATTCTTCAAGCTCTTTTAGTTTTGCACATTCGCATTCAAGTTTTTCTTCCAAACTTAAAACTTCCTGTTCGTATTTTTCCTGTATTTTTTTAGCATTACAGATTTGGGCATTGCTTAAATTCATTCCGCTGAAAACACTGTTCATATTCTTTTCTGTACATAAAAAAGAATCACAATCCGATTCGGTATATGTTTGAGGACATGGTTTTTCGCATTTTGGTACACTCTGCGGTTTTTTGCAGCAATTATCATGTGTCGCAAATGCAGACATAGAACATAAGCAGAATAGTGATAAAATTAAAAGACTGATTTTTTTCATTTTTTCTCCTCCGTGAAAACTTAGTACAGAAATAAGTATTTATCACGGGAAGAAAATTTATATTACCTTACAGGGTATTTAAAATGACACAATAAAAAAGAGAAATCCTTTTGGATTTCTCTTTTTATGAAATATAGTTTAAAACTATTTGATTTCAACAGTAGCGCCTGCAGCTTCAAGTTGTTTTTTAATAGCTTCGGCATCTTCTTTTTTAACGCCTTCTTTAATAGCTTTAGGAGCACCGTCAACTAAATCTTTAGCTTCTTTTAAGCCAAGACCTGTTATAGCTCTAACTTCTTTAAGAACAGCGATTTTGTTAGCACCTGCAGAAGCTAAAATAACGTTAACTTCTGATGCTTCTTCCTGAGCAGCTTCGCCTGCAGCAGGAGCAGCAACTGCAGCAACTGCAACGGGAGCAGCAGCAGATACGCCGAATTTTTCTTCCATAGCTTTAACTAATTCAGCTGCTTCGATTAATGTTAATTTTTCAATTGATTCTAAAATAGATTCTACGCTCATTTTATTTCTCCTTTTAATTTGTTTTTCTTTTACTAACTACTTTTTATATCAGTTAACTTGCTTTTTGTTTTGCAACTTGATCCATTGCTCGTACAAGTCCTGACATAACTGCGTTAACAGCACCAACGATACCTGTAGCGGGTGAATTTATGCTGCCAAGCATTTTTGCATAAAGTTCTTCTTTGGACGGAAGATTTGCAAGAACTGCTGTTTCTTTTGCGTCTAATAGTTTACCGTCCAAAGCTGCTGCGATAATTTCGCCTTTTTTTGCTTCTTTAATAAACTTTGTTACAACTTTTGCGGGTGTAACTTCATCGTGAAAACCGAAAGCAATAGCAACAGGTCCTTTTAATGCGTCTTCAAGAACTTCAAATTGTGTTCCTTTTGATGCAACTTTTGCAAGGGTGTTTTTCGTTACCATATAATCACTGTTTTCTTTTTGAAGTGCACGGCGAAGTTTTGTTATTTCTTCAACCGTAAGTCCTCTGTATTCAGTAACTACGGCAACTTTAGCCTTTGCAAAATTTTCTTTCATTGCTTCAATTTTTTCTTGTTTGAAGGCTTTTGTTGACATTTTTTGCTCCTTATTGTGTAATTATCGACCTATTTGACCGCAAACAAAAAATTTACGGCACAACCGTAAATTTATCAACAAACTATAAATAACCAATCCTAAAAATTGACTTATTGACTTTTGTTAATCCTCGGCCGGGTATATTTTAAGGCTTGCCTGATAAATTTGGTTTTCTGCCGGACTGTAATGTCTCTGAATTATGCATACTTACCGATTTATCCTGTACAGCCCCCGACTGTCTACGGTTATGTGTAAAGTTTATATAAAACATGTTTTAAAATCAAGTACTAAAAATATGCCTGTGTCAAAATATTAACTTTTTTAAAGTATAGAATTTATTTGCAAAGTAAAATCTATTCTGATACAATAATGCCAGTAGAAAACAAGGAGGATACGACCATTAGTAGAGATAACCAACCCAATGCATTGTTAAACAGAAACATTAGAGCAAAAGAAGTCAGATTAATTGACGAAGAAGGTAATAATCACGGCGTAGTTGCGACATCAAAAGCTCTTATGATGGCAGAAGAAAGGGGGTTGGATTTAATAATCGTTTCTCCTAATCAGGAACCGCCCGTTGCCAAGATTTTAGATTACGGCAAATATAAATATGAAATTGAAAAACGTGCAAAAGAATCCAAAAAGAAACAGCATACAGTTGAAATTAAAGAAATTAAAGTAAGATATAAAATTGATGTGCATGATTATAATGTTAAAATTAATGCCATCAAAAAATTTATTGCAGCCGGCAACAAAGTAAAAATTGTTGTTATGTTAAGAGGCCGTGAAATGCAGCATAATCATCTGGCATATGATTTGGCAAACAGGTTTTTGACCGATCTGGAAGGTGAAAAAATTAATGTTGAAAAGAAACCTTCTATGGACGGCAGAAATGTTGTTACAATTCTGGCTCCGTAGTCTGATTAAGAAAATTTCATACGGACGCTTGCATTAGAGCATGTTTGTTTTAAAATATTTATAAAGGTTTGAATATGCGGATGGCATGTCGTATGTTCGGCCTGTTTACAGTCAAGTAAAAAAAGGAGAGAAAACTATGCCTAAGATGAAAACGCACCGCTCAGGCGCAAAAAGGTATAAAATTACCGCCGGCGGCAAAATTTTAAGAAGAAAAGCAGGTAAGGGACACTTACTTCAACACAAAAGTGCTTCAAGAAAAAGAAGACTTTCTTCTATGGTTGAGGTTTCTGCTACACACAGAAATCTGGTATTAAAAGAGCTTCCGTATGCGAAGTGCTCGGGTTAATTGAATTAGAAGAAAGGAATTGAAAAATGAGAATTAAACGCGGTAATGTCCTAAGAAAAAGACATAAAAAGATATTAAAACTTGCTAAAGGCTTTAAAGGCGCAAGAAGCAGAATCTTCAAAGTAGCTAATACTGCCGTAATGAAGAAACTTAAATACCAATACAGAGACAGACGCCACTTAAAAAGAAGCATGCGTCGTTTATGGATTGTAAGAATCAATGCTGCCGTAAGACAACACGGACTTAGTTATTCAAAATTTATGAATGCATTGAAAAAATCTTCTGTTGCTGTTAACAGAAAAATGTTAGCTGATTTGGCAGTTAACGAACCTGAGGCATTCTCGGTTGTTGTTGAAACGGCAAAAGCTGCAAAATAAATGATTTCCATTTGAGAATTAAAGAGCTCCTTTAAGGAGCTCTTTTTTCTATTTGTTATAAAGACATGTTCATGGTAAAAATATACTTAAACGGATAATCCCAAAAATTTATTAGTAAGGAGAAAAGAATGACAGAAAAGAGAGTATGGTTGTTCAGAGAAGGTAACTCCAAAATGCGCAATGAACTTGGCGGTAAAGGGGCTAACCTTGCGGAAATGACCAATTTAGGACTTCCCGTTCCCCCGGGACTTACAATTACAACCAAAACCTGTATGGATTATATCAATAACGGCAATAAAATGCCTGATGGTCTTATGGATGAAGTTAAAGAAAAATTAAAAGATGTTGAATTGCAAACAGGTAAAAAATTTGGTGATAGCACAAATCCGCTGCTTGTTTCAGTTCGTTCGGGCGCAAGAGTTTCTATGCCGGGTATGATGGAAACTATCCTGAACCTCGGTTTGAATGACGAAACCGTCGAAGCAATGATTAAATTGACAAATAATCCCAGATTCTGCTACGACAGCTACAGAAGATTTTTAACAATGTTCGGTTCGGTTGCCTGGGAAATGGACAGACAAAAATATTTTGAATCTGAAGTTGAAAAAGTAAAAGAACGTGAAGGCGTTAAAGAAGATACCCAAATTTCTGCAGACGGATGGAAATCTTTAATTCCAATATACAAAAAAGTTATCAAAGAAGTAACGGGTAAAGAATTCCCTCAAGATCCGTATGTTCAATTGCAAGAGGCTATCGAAGCAGTATTCAGAAGCTGGAATATTCCGCGTGCGGTTGCATACAGAAATATGAATAAAATCGACCATAATTTCGGTACGGCAGTAAACGTACAAACTATGGTCTTCGGAAATATGGGTAATGACTGCGCTACAGGCGTTTCCTTTACAAGAAACCCTGCAACGGGTGAAAACAAATTCTACGGTGAATATCTTGTAAATGCACAGGGTGAAGATGTTGTTGCAGGTATTAGAACCCCAAAACAAATCTCGGAACTTGAAACTGATATGCCGGATATCTATAAACAATATGTAGAAATTGCAAAACAGCTTGAAAAAGGCTATCACGATGTACAGGATATGGAATTTACCGTTGAAAGAGGAAAACTCTGGATTCTTCAAACAAGAAACGGTAAAAGAACTGCAAAAGCCGCAATAAAAATAGCGGTTGATATGTTCAATGAAGGCATAATTACAAAAGAAGAAGCAATTATGCAGGTTGATCCATATAGTGTATATCAGGTATTATTGCCTTGCTTTAACCCTGATAAAGTAAAACATGCACATAAAGTGTCCAAAGGTGTAAATGCTTCTCCCGGTGCTGCTGTCGGTAAAATAGTATTTGATACCGAAGAAGCGGCTCAACGAGGAGAAAACGGGGAAAAGGTTATTCTTGTAAGAATTGAAACCTGCCCTGATGATATTCACGGTATGGCTGTTTCTCAAGGTGTATTAACATTAAGAGGCGGTGCTACATCTCACGCTGCAGTTGTTGCAAAAGGTATGGGTAAACCTTGTGTTTCCGGCTGTGAAGATTTAAAAATTGATTTGAATAATGAAACAATCACTTGCGCAGACGGCACGGTATTCCATAAAAATGATATTATTTCATTAGACGGCGGAACCGGCGAAGTTATGGAAGGTGCGATTGAGCTTGTTGAAGCCGGTATTGATGAAGATTTTGAAACCTTCTTTAAATGGGTTAATGAAATCAAAAAATTAACCGTTGAAGCTAATGCCGATACTCCTAAAGATATTGAAAATGCTTTGAAATTCGGAGCTGAAGGTGTCGGCCTTTGCAGAACGGAACATATGTTTATGGATCCTGACAGATTGCCTTGGGTTCAAAAAATGATTATTGCAGGTACAAAGGAAGCAAGAAAAGAAGCTCTTGATAAACTTCTTCCTATGCAGTATTCGGATTTCTATGCAATGTTTAAAGGAATAGGCGAACTTCCTTTAACAATCAGATTATTGGACCCGCCGCTCCACGAATTTTTGCCTTCTAAGGAAGAATTGATTGCAAAAGTTGCTGCAAAGAAAGCATTAAAAGAAGATGCATCGGAAGATGAAAAGATGCTTGAAATTGTTGAAAACTTATCAGAATCCAACCCGATGATGGGACTTCGCGGATGCCGTCTGGGATTAACATATCCTGAAATTAACGAAATGCAGGTAAGAGCTATCTTCTCGGCTGCATGTGATGTTAAAAAAGAAGGTGTTAATGTTAAACCTTGGGTTATGATTCCTTTAATCGGTCATGTTAACGAGCTTAAAGCAGCTGAAGAAGTTCTTGTTAAAGTTGCTAAAGATGTTATGGAAGAAAAAGGTGTTCAGCTTGAATATAAATTCGGTACTATGATTGAAATTCCGCGTGCAGCATTAACAGCAGGCGAAATTGCAAAAAGAGCGGAATTCTTCTCATATGGTACAAACGATTTGACACAGATGACATTCGGATATTCAAGAGATGATGCGGAAGGAAAATTCTTGAAGAACTATGTAGAACAAAAGATTTTACCTTATAATCCGTTCATCACTCTTGATAAAGAAGGCGTCGGAAGATTAATTGAGATGTCAATAAAAGAAGGAAGAGCCGTAAATCCGAAATTAAAAGGCGGTATTTGCGGTGAACACGGCGGTGATCCCGACAGTGTTAAATTCGCACATAAACTCGGATTAGACTATGTTTCATGTTCACCGTACAGAGTTCCGCAGGCAAGACTTGCAGCTGCTCAGGCGGTCATTGAAGAGTCAAAATAATCATTTTGAAATAAGAAAAAGGAGAAGGAAAAAACCTTCTCCTTTTTTAATTTTTTATATATTTGCGCCGTTATCTGATATTTTTTGCGACGCTTTTTTGGAATTTTCAAACTCAACAGACAGCGACACAGTGAAATTTATAGATTCCATATCACGTGACATCGCTTCTTTACAGGCAAAAATATCTTCGGATGAAAGTCCTTTAAATATGTTCTTTTTTCTGTGAGATGTTATTTTATATAATTCCTGTGCTCTTGAATCATAACCTGGAAGATTGTTTTTAAATCCGAAATATTTATAAAGTGCTCTTGCAGCCGTGTATATTTCAACGTCCTTTATATCAAAAATAAACATAGGTTCGGTTTTAAATTTCAGCTGCGGCGGTTTTTCATTGAGCAGTCTTAAAAGATTATGTAAAAGAAAAGCCTTCTTACCGTTTAACCCTACAATAAACCCTTCTTCTTCCTGAAATTTTTCCAGGATTTTTTCCGCATAAGGTATTCTGTATATGTTGATTTTATAATCTTCCAAATGTTTTATGAGCTCTTCCGGTGACTTTATATATTTAATTACTATGTCTTTTACAAGGGCATCAATTTCTTCTTTAATTTTCTTTGTTTCGGAAGAAAATTCCATTGTATAGTTTGCACCCATTGAACGTTTTGTTGTGGAACCGCTGTAATTTACGCTTTCGGGGCTATGCTTTTTCCCTCTGAAAACAGAATTTAATTTGTTAATTATTTTATTTTGTATTTCTCTTATATAATCCACTTTATTTCCTGTTACATATTATGCAAATATTATTGGTAGAGTTTATAATCAATATTATCATAAGGTTATAAGGTTTGAATATTTATTATAAAAAATATATTGCATATTTATTTTTGTTTCCTGCACTTGTATTGCTTGGTATATTCTTTTTTATACCATTTTTTCAAACTTTTGTAATCAGCTTAAAAGACTATTCGACCGATATTTATAATCCGGCTTTTGCAGGGTTAAGAAATTATGCTGTTCTTTTGCACTCAAAAGAATTTTATACCGCACTGACAAATACATTTTTATTCCTTATTCTGGTTGTACCTTTTTTGTCAATATTCCCTCTTATTGTTGCAATTTTTATCAACGGAAAAATACGGGGTGTTTCATTATATAAAGTATTGATTTATCTTCCTGTTGTGGTATCAATAGTTGTTGTTGCAATAGCTTTTAAATGGCTTTATGCGCAGGAGGGAATTTTAAATTACTTTTTGCAGCTTATAAACATTTCGCCTATCGGCTGGTTGACTGATACACGTTTTGCAATGCTGTCTGTAGCAATAGTAACAATATACAAAGGCATAGGTTATTATATGATGATATATCTTTCCGCATTGATTGGTGTTCCGAAAGATTTGTATGAGGCTGCGGAAGTTGACGGGGCAAATGAGTTTTTTAAGCATCTTACGGTTACAATTCCGCACTTAATGCCTACAATTGCACTTGTTGTTACTGTTTCATCTATCTCTGCATTAAAAGTATTTGCCGAAATATATGTTATGACAAAAGGCGGGCCTCTCAATTCTACAAAAACAATTGTATATTATATATATGAACGCGCATTTGAAAATCTTGATTTATCAATGGCTTCCTGTGCTTCCGTTGTTCTTCTTATACTAATCCTTGTCTTTTCAATCATAAATATTACTTTCTTTGAGAATAAGAGGTATAAATTATGATTAGAAAATTTATTAAAGGCTTCAGTTCCCATACATTTCTTATATTAATGTCATTTTTATCGTTATTTCCCTTTTTATGGCTGACATCAACCGCATTAAAAGGAATGGATGAAAATATATTTCAATATCCGCCGTATTTTTTACCCCGGGATTTAACATTCGCAAATTTTATACAGGTTTGGAAACAGATACCTTTTTTGACCTATTTTTTTAACAGCTTTATTGTTGCGGCTTTTACCGTAATTTTAAATCTGGTTTTTTCGTCACTTGCGGCGTATCCTCTGGCCAGAATGGAATTTAAAGGAAAAAAAGTTGTTTTTTCTCTTATTCTTTCAACAATTATGATTCCTTTTCAGGCAATAATGCTTCCGGTTTATTTAATAGTATTAAAATTACATATGGTTGATTCTTACGGATGTGTTCCGGGATATCTGGGTTTGATTCTTCCGTTTGCTGTTAATGCATTCGGAATATTTTTGATGCGTCAGGCCTTTCTTTCCGTACCTAAAGAGATGGAAGAAGCAGCATTTATTGACGGTTGTTCCTTATTCAATATCTGGAGAAAAATACTTCTGCCCATGACATCACCTACGCTTGCAGTACTTGCAATTTTTACTTTTATAGGTTCCTGGGGAGAGTTTCTCTGGCCGAGTATTGTTCTTACCAAAAAGACATTGTATACTCTGCCTGTCGGCGTAAATGATCTTCAGGGAATGTTTAGCGCCAATTGGAGATTAATTGCTGCCGGGTCAATTATATCAATTATTCCGATAATAATTTTCTTTATAATTATGCAAAAGTATTTTGTTTCAGGACAAAATGAAGGAGCAGTTAAAGGATAAAAAATCCTCCTTATATAAAGGAGGATTTTTTTATTATACTAAATTTTTTTAGCCGTTACAATTGATTCCGCCGTCTTCATTGTCATCGTATGTTCCGAATATATCATCTTCAAACTGTGAAAAACTCATAATTGAAACATTTTCATTATTACCTTGTGAGTAATCGCAATCAGGAGCGTATGATTCAAATATATCATCACTTTCATTTATACTTTCCAGTGCTTTTTCGTTAAATCCCATCATTCGTGAGCAATTGCTCTGGTTCTCATTGTATCCGAAACTGAAATTAAAGCTCATGCTATCCTCGATTTCTTGAATTAGGTATATATTATATATAAAAAATATATACCCTAAAAATTGCCTTTTTATGCGGAGTAAAAATAATAAAAAATCCGAAAAGACCTGACAAATTGAGGATTTTCGGGTTTTTTCGTGTTAATTTTTCTTAATATATTATAATTGTTCGACTGAAGTTTTCTTTTTCTTTTCTGATTTTTTTATACATTTTTTATCACAGCTGATAGCCGAACCGAAAGAATCAATAATTTCCTGAAAATGGTGGGTTATTGCATGGTTTGATTTTGAATGAATATCTACCATATGATAATGCATTGCTTCTTCAAGCTGAATCAAAGCAATATTATAGTTATATATACTGTCAGCATAGTTCTGCAAAAGTTGTATATAATCTTTTCTTGCGTCTTGAAGTGAAGTGTAGTCTATATTTTTTGCAAGATATTGTTTTTCAATTAATTTCAGGTTGTTTAAACCTTCATCTATATATGATTTTGCAATAGGTATTTGTCTTTGAGATTTTTCAACGTTATTTAAAGCTCTTTTAACTTCAAAAAACAAATCTTTTTTATACAATGTAATTTCATTATCTGCAATGTCAATCTGTGCTTGAGCAGCTTTTATACCATGCTTTAATTCCATTAAATTAACTTTTGATGTCAGATTTACACCGACTCTTAATCCGTTGTTTCCTGTTTCCGAATTGATTTTATCGAAAGTATAGCCCATATCTGCGGTTAAATCAGGCATATATGTTTTCTTTACGTATTTTAAAGATTGTTCCATTGCATTTTTTGTTGCTGTTAAAACATTTAATTCCGGACTGTTTGCATATGCAATATCAATAGCTTTATTCATATCAAAGTCAAATGTTTTTGGTTCAAAAGGTTTTGATGAAAGCTGGTCGGGATTTTCAAAAAAGTCATCATCAAAATGAAATGTCGGCGTATGTGTTATGGAAAAATCAGGAATATTTTCAAGATACATTGAATTTGAAAGATTTATTATTCCGTTCCTATAGTCATTTAGGGCATCCAATAATTTGATTTCCGCATCGCATAAATTAATTTTTGCGGTTTCGGATTCATATTTGTTTCTGTCTTCTGATATTTTGACAAAATATTCATTTATTTTTTTATTATATTCCGCAATGTAAACCATGGCTTTTGCAAGAAGCAGTTCATAATATTTTGTTTTAACATCAAATAAAACAGAGCATACGCTGTCGGTAAATTCATATTCGGCGCCGATTCTGTAAAAGTCTTCCATTTTAATATAAGCGGTTGTTTTCCCGAAATTCCATACAAGCTGGTTAATGGAAGCTGCAACCGAGGGAAAATTTTTGTAGTGGGAATAGAAATATGATGATGAAGTAGAATTGTTTTCATTATAAAGTCCCACTCCGGCACTTATAACCGGGAAGTATTGAGATTTAGCTATTCCTACATTTGCTTTTGCCAGGTCAAGCTGATATTTTTTTCTTTTTATCTGCGGGCTGTTTTTGAATGCTTCAAGAACGCAGTCTTCAAGAGTTATTCTGCTTCCGTTTTTTATTTCCAGCGCTTTAAACGTTGCTTGATCGCTGTTCTCTTCGATTGCATAAGAATAACTTCCAAACAGTAAAATAATTCCGGCTATAATAAAACTGATTTTCTTTCTCGGCATGATTTCATTATACACTAATTATTTTATATTTTATATTTATTTTAAAAACTGTATAAATTAGTTTAGGACTTGTGTTTTTCCCTGTTTTTTCTTCATAAACTTTTTGCGTTTCATTAAATCAACGAAAGCCTCAAGTCTTGTAATATAACCTGCTCTTCCCGTTTGCTCATCCAAGATGAGGGTAAGAATCGGTATTTCGCAATCTTCACGCATTGTAGGAAATATATTTTGTGACATAATTTCGGGCATACAGGTGAAAGGACTTACATGTATAATGCCGTCAATACCGCGTTCATTAGCATATGCAACGTCACTTACGGATTCCAGCGCGTCGCCTCCGATATCACGCATTAAATATGGACGAGCCATTCTGAATGCTCTTTCGAGATGTGTTTCACCTTTTTTAAACCATTTGGGAATAATTGCATCTTTTAAGAAACTTGAGACGGTAAGGCTTCTTCTTGTTTGTACGCCCATTCTGCCGAGTTCTTTTTCTATATTCTGATTTGAAAAAGGGTCCTGAACAAGAAATATTTCACCTGTTATATCAACATTCACAATTTCTCTGTTAATATCAATTTCTGTTTTTTTAATTTCTTCAACTGCTGCTTTTTCAGCTTTTTTTAACTGTCTTACGTTATCGGCATCAATGATAATATTTAACGCTTTATGATAATTTTTTTCAGCCGTTCCCTGAACTGTTTCTCTTGCTCTGTAATAAGAAAAAAGGTTTTCAATTCTGTCAAGTACAAACACTTTTCTTACCGCAATATTAATAGCTTTTATTATAGTTATGGGATTTCTTGTATCACTAAGCTCGTTTAAGAATTTATACATGCCCTTAAACCCGTCATAAAGCTGAAGTTCAATATATTTTGAATCGTAACCCAAATCTTTTAATACATGTCTTATACTTTGACCGTATTCACCCAATCTGCATATACCGGGCGATGAAATCATTGCGACATAGTCTACATCTTTTTCCAATGCTTGCATGAAATTTCCGAGAATTAATTTATAAGGCAGGCAAATAGAATCAGGGCTGTATTTAGAACCGAGTTCCAGCGTTTTTTTACTTGAATACGGAGGAACAAAAGGCTCAACCCCAAGTTTCTTAAGAGCCGCAGACCAGGCAATATAAACATTACCCATATGCGGAAATGCTACTTTTTTTATTTTATTTTCTTTAGTCATTTAAAAATTATACCTGCAGCATATATCCGCCGTTATCGGCGTTTTTCAGAATATCTTCGTTTAATTTGCTTCTCAGATTTTTGATGTATTTATATACATAATCTCTCGGAAGTTCAAGAATAGTTGCTAAATCTTTAGCATATACTATGGTATTTTTATTCGCGAGAAAATGTTCAAACACCAGATGTTCACGTGCTGTTAATGCTTTTTTGAACGAAAATTCCACATTGTCATCAACCGGCAATTTAATTTCAACTTCCGATTTTGGTTGTTCATTTCCTTTTTGTTCCGCAGTTTTTTCTTTTGAAGGTTGTTTTTTAACGTTTTCTTCTTTTGCTGCGGCTTCTTTATTATGTTTTTTCTCTGTTATTTCTTTTTCTTTTTTAAAGGATTTAATAGCTATTGTTTGTATTTTTTCCGTTGCGGGAACATATTCTTCAACAGACATTGAATTAAGCGTTCTCATCATAACATTATCTACTAAACTGTCATCATGTTTTTCGGACTGAATAACTTTACCTAATCTTGCCGCATACTCTTCAAGAGTAATACGTTCCAATGAGCTTCTCCACTTACGAATTTCTTCTTTGCTCAAGTATTCGCTCATACCTAAAATCTCCTTGACTCTGTATCGTATAACTGTAAGATTGTCAGAATCTTTTGAATATAAAAGCCTAATCCAAAATATCTTTCATAATCTGTTTACCTTATCAAATTTATCATAAATCGCAAGTAAAATCTTAAAAAAAATCTGAATATAAATAAACTTTTACAAACCTAAAATGTACACTAAATAATTGTTTACATGATATTTGACTTTTTGAATTTACGGATGAGAGTAATGTCTATGAGAAAAAATGTCCTCTTTTGGAATTTAATGTAATATTGTCAAAAGAATATAACCTTGCGGGGCGTTTTGAACCCAGTTTTGTATATTCGTTTAGTTCTTTAAGAACCGAACCTGTTAAAACTTTTTTTCTGAAATTACGCTTATCAAGTTTCATATCCAGTATGAGTTCATATGATTTTTGTAATTCGGTAAGAGTGAATTTTTCCGGCAGAAGCTGAAATGCAATGGGGCAAAATTCAAGACGTTCGCGCATTCTTTTTATGGAATATTCAATAATTTCTTTGTGGTCGAATGCAAGTGTAGGTAAATTATAAACTTCATGCCATTGAACTTCCGTAATGCCTTGAGAAGTGTCAAAAGATAATTTAATATCATCACTTCTTATTAAAGCAAAATATGCGCAGGTGATAACCCTTGAGCTCGGATATCTTAAAGGATCGCCGAAAGTATATAACTGTTCAAGATAGATGTTATCAACGTTGGTTTTTTCTTTAAGTATTCTGAGAGCAGCATTATCAAGATTTTCAGATAACCGTATAAAACCGCCCGGAATAGCCCATCTTCCTTTAAACGGTTCATTCGCACGTTTAACAAGAAGTACTTGAAGTTTGTTATCTTTGATTGTGAAAATAACTACGTCGGTTGTAATTTCGTGTGTCTTTATCTCTTGAAACATACTCTCTTTTACCTTCTTAAATTCCTTGATTGGATAAATAAGATTTTAAAATAGCTTCATGCTGTGCTCTAAAATCTATTTCTTCTTCTTTTTGTATATCGGCTATTCCCTTAATTGAATCCTGATAACGAAGAATTGCCGGATCAGGATTAACTTTAAAATTGTTATAGCTGTTCATTATTGATGAAACAAATTTTCTTGTTTCGGAAAAAGGAGGGAGCCCTTTATATTTTTTCACGTTTCCCGGGCCCGCATTATAAGCAGCCAGTGCAAGTTCTTTTGTTCCGAACATTTTATACATTAATTTATAATATTGGATGCCGCCTTTAATATTATCGTTTATATGGTAAGGATTATATCCCATTTTTTTGGCGGTTGCAGGCATAAGCTGGAAAACACCTATGGCGCCGTATTTACTTTTTCTGTCCTGACGAAAATTGCTTTCCGCCTTTGCAATACTAAGTGCCATTGCAGGATCCATTCCCATTTCAATCGAATGTTTAACGATTAAATCTTTAACTGTTACTTTGGAAACAGCCTCTGCCATTGATTTTACGGGATATAAAAATACTATGAAAACGATAATAACTATGTATATTAATACTTTTCGAGCCATATATATCCTCTGGTGCTTATTTTATCAGCTTTCAAGTGTCATTAATACAATATTATTACAAAAAAAATTTAATTCAAGTGTTACACTGTATAATTGCTGTAACACTTATGATTTGAACGCTTAGAACAATCTAATCGAGCAATTTGTCAAGTAATTCGGCATTAGAATTGACTTTTTTGATATCAAAAGTTACATTGCGCCTTATATAACTGCGAAGAGCTTCTCTTATAAGTTCACTTCTGGTTCTTTGCTCTTGCTCGGCAACCTCATCAATTTGCCCCAGAAATTTATCGGGAATAGATAATAACACTTTAGCCATAGTTCTTCCTTGTACTTTTCCTATAATATATATTGTATACTATTTCTGAAATATAGTCTATAATTTGATACAAACAGGAGACATATTATGAATAACATAAGAAAAAAACATGAACTTATAGATCTTTTTTGTACACTGGTACAGATACCCTCTCCTTCTTTGAAAGAGGAAAAAGTAATAAATAAAATACTTGAAATATTTAAAGAAAATAATATTGAGGCAAAAAAAGACGAATACGGAAATGTCCATGCTTTTGTTGCACCGACAGATAATAATAAAAAATCTCTTTTGTTAAGCTCGCATATGGATGTAGTAGGGGATGATTCGCCGGTTAATATAAAATTAAACGGAAATATCATAGAAACGGATAAAACAAGAACTCTCGGCGCCGATGATAAAGCAGGTGTTGCCGCAGCTATACTTTTAGCAATAGAAACGGCACAAAACAAAGATTTTAAGCATGGCGGACTTGAAATTATTTTTACAAGAGATGAAGAACAAAATATGTCCGGAATTCATAATGTTAAAACAGAGCAAATAAATTCGGAATATGTGCTTGTCATGGATGCCGATAAACTCGGACAGGTTCAGATTGCAGGTGCAAGTTATACAAAACTTACCGTAAATGTAAAGGCATTAAAAGGCGGACACTCCGGTATTGATATTGATGATAAAACAAGATTAAATGCTGCAAAACTTATTGCGGAACTTGTTGAACAAATCCCTCAGGGGGTTTATAAAAAAGACGAATTCGGTGTTGTAACATCAATTAATTTAGGTGTAATTATCGGAGGCGGTATTGAAACTGCAATAGATAATATAAAATACTCCGATATAAAAAGTAATAAATATCAGGAATGTATTATTGACCGGGCTGTTACCAATGTTATAAACACAAAAGCAGGTGCTGCATATTCAATAAGAAGTTCAAGCAGAGATTTTGAAAATAACCTTATTGAAGAGATTAAAACAATTGCGGATAAATTCAATAAAAAATATGAAGGACTTGCGGTTTGTGAGATTGAGACAAGCATGCATCTTCCCCCGTTTGAAAAAAGTGATGATGAAACTTTAATTGAAGTTGCAAAAGAGGCGGGTAAAAATATTGATTTAGATGTTGAAATTTCATCCTTCCATGCCGGTGCGGAAACTCATATATATGCAAACAGCAAAAATAAAAACGGGGTATTTCTAAAACCCACTTTAGTCGGTCTTGCGGATATATTTAATATGCATTCCGCAGATGAAAAAATGGACTATAAAACATATTTGAGAGGTTACGAATTTTTAAAAGAATTCTTTAAAATATTTAATAAATAAAAGAATTAATTAAGAAAAATTAATAACTTGAAAATAGCATTTGCATTTTGATATTGAAATGGTATCATCATCTTACAAATACTAAATTTAAGACTTACCCACCGAACAAAGTCACAAATTAAGAAGGAATTTAAAATGACAATTAACCTTAAAAACAAAGCCGCAATTGTTGAACAATACGGAAAAAATGCAAAAGATACAGGAAGCGTCGAAACCCAGATCGCTTTATTAACTGAAAAAATTAAAGAATTAACTGAACACCTTAAATCTAATGCAAAAGATTTCCAGGGCAGACGCGGTCTTTTGATGATGGTAGGTAAAAGAAAAAGACTTTTATCTTACCTGAAAGAAAGAAATCTTGATGATTACAGAAAATTAATTAAAAAACTGAACATCAGAGAATCTAAATAGCAAAAAAAGAACCGCATCTTGCGGTTCTTTTTTTGCTTTCTTCAGCTGTTGATTTGACGTTATCTATTTTGAGAGTAGAATTATATAAGTAATTAAAAATCATGAAAGCGAGTTAACATGAGTTCAAAAAGATATTTATTTACGTCTGAATCAGTAACGGAAGGTCATCCCGATAAAGTATGCGACCAGATTTCCGATGCTATTCTTGATGAATTTTTATCAAAAGATAATAAATCAAGAGTTGCTGCGGAAACATCGGTTACAACCGGCATGGTGCTTGTTGCCGGAGAGATAACTTCCTCCTGCTATGTTGATATTCCGCATGTTGTGAGAACTACAATTGAAAATATCGGTTATACAGGAAAATCTTCAGGCGGTTTTGACAGCCATACTTGTGCTGTTATTACGAGTATAGATGAACAATCATCAGATATTTCCGGCGGAGTAAATAAAGCATTTGAAACAAGAGATAATAATGCGGATACTTCTAAAGCTGAAACTAATGATATAGGTGCCGGCGACCAAGGTATAATGTTCGGTTTTGCATGTAATGAAACTCCCGAATTAATGCCCCTGCCTATTAGTTTGGCTCACAAACTTTCTTACAGATTAGCTCAAATCAGAAAACAGGGACTTGTTGATTATTTGAGACCTGACGGAAAATCACAGGTAACTGTTGAGTATGAAAATGATAAACCCGTAAGAATAGATACTATCGTTATTTCAACGCAACATGATGAAGAAATAAACGGTATTTCGGATAATACTAAAATTCAGGAAATTATTAAAAAAGACATGATTGAACTTGTTATAAATTATGTCTTTAAAGATGAAGTTTTAAAACCCGATAGCTCAACAAAATATCTGATAAATCCTTCAGGCAGGTTCGTAATCGGAGGACCTCAGGGTGATGCCGGATTAACCGGAAGAAAAATTATTGTTGATACATATGGCGGTTATTCAAGACACGGCGGCGGTGCGTTCTCAGGAAAAGATCCTACAAAGGTTGATCGCAGCGCAGCTTATGCAGCGAGATATGTTGCAAAAAATATAGTAGCTGCGGGTCTGGCTGAAAAATGCGAAATTGAACTTGCTTATGCAATCGGTGTTGCAAAACCCGTTTCTATTTTCGTAGAAACTTTTGGGACAGGTAAAATCTCAGACGATGAAATTATGAAATTAATTGAAAAGAATTTCGACCTGAGACCTATTGCAATAATCAATCAATTTGATTTAAGAAATCTTCCTGCCAAAAATGGCGGTAAGTTCTATCAAAAACTTGCTGCATACGGACACTTAGGCAGAACCGATTTTGATGTACCTTGGGAGCATACAGATAAGGTAAAACTCCTTCAGGAACAAGCATCAAGTCTTATGGCTAATGTATAAAAATAAAAAAGAGAGCGGATTATTCGCTCTCTTTTTTTATGTTATTTTTTATGAATACCGTTTCTTCTTCTTTTGTTTTCAGTTTCCCGTCAAGTTTTTCTTTTAATATTAAATCAAATATATCAGAAAAAGATTTTGAAGGCTTGAATCCCAATTCAATTAAATCTTTCCCCGTTGTTAAAATTTCTGTATTCTTTAATTCAGATAAAAACTTTATTACATTTTTATCTCCGGAAAGCAGATAATATATTAAAACAGCCTGATTATCAGCATCTTTATAACTTTTATATATCTGTAAATTATCTTGTTTTTCCGTATTACAAAATAAAAATTCTCTGACCTGATTTATAATTTTTATTTCACGTGCCGTTAAATTAAATCTTAAAGAAGTATAATCCGAATTAATAACCAGACAGACAAAATAAATAAACCGGATATCCGGTTTTTCCGGAATATTTAATGTTTTTATTTCGTTAAGTCGTGATTTATTAATGACCTGCACCGGATTATCACAAAAAAGTTTATAGCTTTCACTTTCGATAAATCTTTCATAGATATCTTCTTTATCTATTGAAAAATATTGTTTAACCTCTGATTTAATACGCTCTAACGGCATGTTTTTATCGGGAATTTTTAAATATTGCAGCATTAAATTATATGTTTTTTCATCGATTTCAAAATCAAAGCGTTCTTTGAACTTTAATGCTCTTATTATTCTTGACGGGTCATCAATAAAACTTTTTTCATGTAATATTTTAATTTTCTTATTTAATATGTCTTGATATCCGCCAAAATAATCAACGAGTTCATATTTTTTATTATCCGTAAGTTTTATTGCAAGTGTATTAATTGTGAAGTCGCGTCTTTTAACATCATTTTTAAGATTACATCCAAAATTATGAGCCTTGGGAAGTATTCCCGAACCTGTATAAATTTCTTCTCTTGTGGAGGCAAAATCTATCTCAACACCTGACGGAAAGATTATTTTTGCAGTTTTTAAATTTTCCTGAATTTGTATAATTCTGCACCGTACTTTTGAGGATAAAAATTCGGCAAATTCAATGGCATCTCCTTCAACCGCAATATCAATATCTTTAATTTTATTATGCATTATAAAATCACGTACAATACCGCCGATTAAATAAATATCAACTCCGAAAATCATTGCATTATCTGCGGAAAGCTCAATTGCAAGCCGGCTTTCTTTTGTAAGCATGTTTTCAAATTCTTGTTTTAAAGATAAAGACATAAGAAAATTATATCAAACTATGCAAAATCTTTAAACACATCGCTTAAATCTTCTTTAGCATATTTAAAATAGCTTGTATTTATGCTCTGTTTCTTTTGTTCTGCATTTTTAAATACATTGTTTAAACCGCTTTGAGCAGGTTTTTCTCCGTTATTTATTGCAGGGTTTTTCTGTTCTTTTTCTGCTTTTTTTGCTTCAAACTTTCTTGTAATAAATATATTCAGTTTTGATATACCTATACCCAGAACAAGCCCTGAATACAAGTAACCTGCAACTTGAGAACCTGCTATTTTAAGAATTTTGGATTTTGTTGCGCTGTCCGCACTCTTGAACATTTCAGAGAATTTTCTTACCTTGCCGTCTTTTGCGATATCTTTCATCTTTGGTAGCAGAACTTCATCAAAAGACTTAACACCGGCTTTAGAAAGCCAATTAAACGCATATCCGAGTTTACTTTTGCAGTTTTCTTTTACTACCGGATTGTTTATAAGTTCTTTTCCGCCAATTCCGCGGGCAATTAATTTAGAAACCAAACCGCCGAATATCAGCCAGTTTGTAAATCCTAACGTATCTTTAATTACACATTCTCTAAGTTCATTTTTATCTCTTGCTGCCATGAACCGGCTTGTAATTGTTAAGCCGTACAAAAGTTTAAACTGGTTTATTGACGCAAACTTACTGTTAAATTGAGTGTTTTGTCCTAATTCTGAAAGTTTACCTATAGTTCTTATGGCAAAAGCCGAAAATCCCACACCTATTGCGGTTTTCAATGCTTTAAAACCTTTTGAGTCGTCTGCTTTTCTGTCTTGCACCCCTACGAAGCCGTCTTCTCCTGTGCGTTTCTTTGTCAAATACGTATTAAGCGGCTGTACGGACATACATAAAGCTGCACAGACAGCAAGTCCGAGAACAGTGCTTATTGTTTTATTTGAAGATAATGCTTTAACAAATTTCTGTAAACCCTCTTTTGTTCTTCCTTCAAAAGAATTTGAAAGGACAACTGCATTATCGACAAGTTCTCCAAGAGTAGAAGATACGCTTTTTGCGGCACCGTCTGCTTTTAATACATATGAAGCTGATGCTCCCGTATCTTTAACTATTTGGGACATAACAAGATTTTTTAAGTCTTTTACTTCCTTTTTTAATATCGATTTTGAATCGGAAGAATTTGCAAGTTCTTTTGATTTATCAGCTAATTTAACCAGATTTTCAATAACCTGTGAAGAAGTATCAGCGGAAACATTTTTCCATTCGGTTCCGCTTAAGCCTTTTATACTTTTTAAAAATCCTTCAAAATACTGCTTTTGATTGCCGCCTGCATTTTCCCACAGCGCAGACATATTCTTAACGGTATTTCCGCTTGCATATATGTTCTGGGCTTTGACTTTGAATTCGTCATTGAATTTTCCCGATGTTAACAAAGATGCGGCATAGCCTATTAAACCGACACATGCAAAAAGAAGCCAGCTTGAACCTTCTCTTATCCCTGATTCAATACCTGCCTGAATACCACGGTTTTTTGTTTCCACCGCGGTTCTTGGAATAACCATTGAACATAAGTCAACCGCACTTGCACCTATTGCCTGACTGTTACTTAAAGCTCTTAGCCCGGTTAACACAGCTGTTTCCGGCCCTTTAAAACTGCAGGTTTTCTTATTGGTTTCTGTTTGTTTTATTGAAATTTTCGGCTGATTTATTTTCTCTATCATATAATGTTTTCTTTGTTCCTTTTGGTTTAACATCCAAAAAAAATTTTTTTGCTATTTTTTAATCAAATTTTACATGGCGCAAACTTTTCGGTCATTCAAAATAAAAAATATTGTAACAAAATCATTTTTTTTCTTTACAAAATAAATAAAAAAATTAAAGTAAAAAAACAATTTGCCGATTATTTATTTGTATAAAAAGAGGAACTATGGAAAATCAGCCTATTATAAAAAATCCGTTTGGGATAAATATTAATATTCCGCAAAAAACAATACAAGAAATACAGAAAGTTGCGGAAAAAGAAATACAGGAAATAACAGTAAACCCGTTTATTGAATATTTTGAAGAAAATGACAAGGTTTTTTCCGGTGAAGTTGCCGAGGAAATAAGAAAATATCAGGCACAGATATATACTCTGGGACAGGTTATGCGTGAAGGTCATCCTGTTACTACTTTTCAGGCAACCATGTAATCTATTTTGGTAAAAAGTCCCTCATCTTTGAGATGAGGGACTTTTTTATATTTTTAAATTGTTTTATTAAGCAAAAAAAAGGTCGCATAGCGACCACAGTCTTGTTATGGAGAAAAGGAGTGAAGGAAAATAAGTAATAAAGAATTTGACTATATAATAACAATACCCGTGTTCTATTATATATAATCTATATATTTGGTATATATTAACATTTTTTAAAATTACTTAAAATTTACCGCCCAAAAGGTAATATTCGGAGCAATAGAAACCTCCGCCGATGGGAGAACAGCTCGATTTCAGCGCTGTATGATCTTTCCCTTTTCCAAGCGCAGATATATTATCTTTATGAAGGTTAACGAAGAATATATCTTTACCGATTCTGTTGGGGTTATCATTTCCGTTAATATCCACAAGCATTAAATATGAAGGATTATTATTTCCCTCCTGCAGGGAATTTTGTCTGATACCTAAGTAAACCCCGTCTTTCCTTTGCAGAAATTTATCAAAAATAAACTGTGATGTTTTTGATAAAAATCTTCCGTTCATTTTTCTGTATTTATATTTATTGTCTAAATAGTTATCGGTCTTTAAATTCATATAAGGAGCAATTCTTTTTATGATGTAATCATCCGAAACTGCCTTTCCGTCACTATCTGCAGACGGAATTATATCGCCTTCGTAAAGTTTAACAAGTGAAAAAGCATACTCTAGCTGTTCATAAACCGATTTCCATTTTGCAATTCTCTGGGCTTGTTTCATATCAAATAAATCAAAAGGAATCAGTAAAATAATCAGTGCTGTCAATATAAATATAATAAGTGCGCTTTTTATTATTTTTAAGGCAATTTTTTTCACCGGGCAAGTTCCATTCTTCGTTTTTCTTTTATAAGTTCATCATAAATCCACTCGGGGATGAAGTTTTTACCGAGAATGACATTCCCGTTCAGCGGATTTGGTGCATGAAAATCCGAACCGCCCGTTACAATAAGCCCGTATTTTTCAGCTAATGTTGAAAAATATTCTATAATAGCCGGAGAATGTTTTCTGTGGTAGGCTTCGAGCCCCCTCAAGCCGAAATTCATCATTTCTTTTGTAAGATTATCTGCAATATCTACATCATAAGGATGTGCAAAAACGGGGATGCCTCCTGCATCATAAATAACTTCGACGGCATCAAACGGGCTTACTGTTTTTCTTTGGACATATACGTTTGAATCATCATTAATATATTTATTATATGCTTCTATAACGCTTGAAGTTCCGCCTGCATTTGTAATTGCTTTTGCGATATGCGGACGCCCGATACTTCCGCCTTGGGCAACTTGTTTCACTATGTTATCAAAAGGAATTTTAATTCCTTCTTTTTTTGCGAGCAGCGTAAGTATTTCTTTTGTTTGTTTTGTACGTGCCTGCTGCTGGGTTTTGAGCAGTTTTTGGAAATCGCTGTTATTTAAATCCATAAAATAACCCAGTATATGTACTTCATAGCCTTTGTAGAGTGTATTAATTTCAACTCCCGGAATAATTTCAAGAGATTTATCATTTGCATATTCAACAGCGAGATTGTATGACAAAATATTGTCGTGATCTGTGATTGCAATCGCGCCAAGTCCTGCATCTATTGCGGTATCGACAATTTTTTCAGGTGAAAAAACGCCATCCGAATAGGATGTGTGGATATGTAAATCGACTTTCACTTCCTCATCCTTTCATAATAATATTTTCCTCACTAACATTCATTTGTACGTTAATTCTTTTTATTGCTTCGGTTTTACCGGTTAAAACATCAACGGTAACAATTACACCGTTAATCTGGTTTTTACCCGAAGCTGCAACTTCAAGTCTTTCGGGGATTGATGTTAAGAGACGTTTTACCGAGGTTTCGTATTCCATTCCTATAACGCCTTCCGAATCTCCGCAAAAACCGGCGTCAGTTATATATCCGCAGCAATTTTCATATATTCTTTCATCTGCGGTCTGAACATGTGTATGGGTGCCGAAAATACCGGTAACTCCCATTTTTGCAAAATATTTTGCCATACATATTTTTTCTGCGCTTGCTTCCGCATGAATATCAATAATAATTACGGGAGTTTCTTCTTTTATTTCATTTACTGCGTTTTGAAGAATTTCCCATGGTGAATCCACAAGTCCCATAAATGTTCTGCCGAGAACATTTATTACTCCGATTTTAAGTCCGTTTTTTTCTATAATGCCATAGCCTTTTCCGCGGGTGCCGCCGGGATAATTAATCGGTCTTATAAGTTTATCCGCTTCATCTATATATTCAAAAATTTCCCGTTTGTCCCAGATATGGTTGCCGGAAGTGAGGCAGTCTATACCGCATTCCAAAAGCTCATTATAATTCTTCCTTGTTAAACCGAATCCATGGGATGCGTTTTCGGCATTTGCTATAATAAAATCGGGTTTATTTTCTTTTAAAGAGGCAATATAATTTTTAACAGCCCATCTGCCGGGTCTGCCGACTATATCGCCTAAAAACATAACAGTTATTTTATTTGTCATCACTTCGCAATTTCTGTTGTTCTGATTTCTCTTACAACAGTAACTCTGATTTGTCCCGGATAATCAAGTTCTTCTTCTATACGTTTTGCGATATCTCTTGCCAATCTTGTACTTGCAAGGTCATCAAATTTATCGGGCTGAACAACAACACGGATTTCACGACCTGCCTGAACAGCGAATGATTGTTTAATACCTTCATAACTTAAAGCAATTTCTTCAAGTTTTTGTAATCTTTTTATATATATTTCAAGAGTATCACGTCTTGAACCGGGTCTGCCCGCCGAAATGGCATCGGCTAACTTTACGAGTACTGCTTCAATTGTATTTGCCGTAACATCATCGTGGTGAGCTTCAATGGCATGAATAATTTCTTCTTTTTCACCGTATTTTCTTGCAAGTTCGACGCCCAGCTCTATATGTGTACCTTCTTGTGTTTGGTCAATCGCTTTTCCTATATCGTGCAAAAGTCCCGCTCTTTTTGCCACTTTGACATTTGCCCCGATTTCGGCTGCAATCATACCTGCAATATGCCCTACTTCTAATGAATGCTGCAGCACATTTTGACCGTAGCTTGTTCTGTAATACAGTCTTCCTAATGTTTTAATCAGTTCCTTGTTAAGGTTCATTATGCCCATTTCCATTGCGGCATTTTCACCTTCTTTTTTAATCTTATTTTCAATTTCCTGACGTGATTTTTCAACCATTTCTTCAATGCGAACAGGGTGAATACGTCCGTCCGAAACCAGTTTCTCAAGTGCTAACTTGGCTATTTCTCTTCTTACCGGATCAAAACATGAAAGTACGACGGCCTCAGGTGTATCATCTATTATTAAATCGACTCCCGTAAGTGTTTCGAGTGTTCTTATGTTTCTTCCTTCACGGCCGATTATTCTGCCTTTCATTTCATCTGACGGAAGGTTTACGGAAGTTACCGTTGATTCGACAACCTGATCTATTACGCATCTTTGCATAACTGTTGTCAATATTTCTTTAGCTTTTTCATCCGCAATTTCTCTTATATGATTTTCATTTTCTCTGATAAGATTATTTGCTTCCTGCTGAAGATCTACTTTTAATTGTTCAAGAAGCAGATGTTTTGCTTCTTCCGATGTAAGTCCCGAAATTCTTTCGAGTTCTTCAATCTGTTTTTGTATTTGTTCTGCCAGATAGTCTTCTTTATCAAGCAATTCATCTTTTTTCTTTGCAAGTTCCTGTTCTTTGTTTGCCACTTGAAGTTCTTTATCTTCAAGCTGTTCTTCTTTTTTTGTTAATTTTGATTCAAGTCTTGAAAGTTCTTGTCTTCTTTCTTTCATTTCCTCTTGAAATTTATCGACATCTTTTTGTACTGCTTCTTTCGCTGCAATCATGGCTTCTTTTTTATAAAGACTGTTTCTTTCTTCCATACTTTCAAGAAATGATGCTTTTTCTTTTTGTTCTTTTCTCGAACTGACGAAAAAAATACATATAACGGCAATAAATCCCAAAAGCAGAATGATAGTATTAATATCTATATTAATTGTCCTATACCTCGTTCTTCCCAAGGGCACGGAAAAATGTGCACCTTTATCTATTCAATATATATTAATGCTTTTATTTATTCATTTTATATAAAAAATAATTATTATTACTCATAGTAGTAATGATACCATACACGAGTAATATTTAACAACCTTTTTTATAATTTTGAATTTTTTACTTTACATAAAAATTTTTTTATATTATAGTTCTGGTTAAAGCGTAAGCCTTGGTGGCGGAAGTGGTAGACGCGTTGGACTTAAAATCCAATCAGGGTCAAACCTGGTGCCGGTTCAAGTCCGGCCCAAGGCAAATTTTCAGACACTCTGTTGAGTGTCTTTTTTATTGGCTTTTAATTTTATAAATTTTCTTCTATCCATTTAAGCATAGGAATTAGGGCATTTGCGCGGTGAGAGATTTTATTTTTTTCTTCTTCCGGTAATTCTGCCATTGTTTTGTTATATTCGGGAATGAAAAACACGGGGTCAAAACCGAAGCCGTTTGAGCCTTTTGCGCAATCATCAATATAACCGAATACTTTTCCTGTTTCGCTATGGAGGGTTTTTCCTTGCGCGTCAACAAGCACCATAGAGCATATAAAATGTGCACCGCGCCAATCATAGGGTACATCTTTCATTTCATTTAAAAGTTTTTCGATTTTTTCTTTCTGCGTGGGAGCATATCTTGCGGAATACAATCCGGGCCGGCCTTCAAGCGCGTCAACACATAATCCCGAGTCATCGGCAAGACAGTATGTTTTTGTAATTTTACTTGCTTCAACTGCTTTTATTGCTGCATTTTCTTTAAAAGTGCTGCCGTTTTCCACAGGGTTAAAATCACCTTTTATCACGTCAAAAATTATATTCGGATTTTTATTTATTGCATTAATTTCTTCTAATTTATGCGGATTAGATGTTGCGAGTATAATTTTAATCATATTATTTACCAAATCTTCTTTGTCTTTTATTAAAATCCAAAATGGCATCGGCAAGCGCTTCTTTGTCAAAATCAGGCCAGAAGGTATCGGTTACATAAATTTCGGTATAAGCTGCCTGCCAAAGCAGGTAATTGCTTATTCTTTTTTCACCGCCCGTTCTTATTAAAAGTGCGGGGTCGGGAATATTATTGGTGTATAAATTTTCTTCTACTGTTTTTTCGGTAATTTCTTCGGGAGAAAGTTCCCCGTTTTTTATTTTTTGTGCAATACGTTTCATTGCGTTTGTTATTTCAAGACGCGAACCGTAATTAAATGCTATTTGAAGATTCAATGTTTTATTGTTTATGGTTTCTTTTTCGCCGAATTCAATCACCTGTTTAATATCATCCGATAAAGAGGTTCTGTCGCCTATAAAACTTAGTTTTATGTCGTTTTTATTAAATTCCGGGACTTCATCAACAATTGTTTTTGCAAGCAGAGCCATTAAAAAATCCACTTCATCTTTCTGCCTGTTCCAATTTTCCGTTGAGAAAGCATAAACAGTAAGATATTTAACTCCAAATTCAGAGCAGGCTTTAAGAATGGTTCTCAACGATTCCACACCTTTTTTATGACCTGCTGCGGAGGGAAGAAGTTTATTTTTTGCCCAGCGGCGGTTTCCGTCCATGATAATCGCTATATGCTGCAGATTAGTATTTTTAACAATTGTTTGAATTTCTTCCGTTGAATTTTGTATTTTTAACATATTACCTTGCCGCCGGGATAATCTATAATAGTCATGGTATCACAAATAAAAAGGTGAGAGAATATTATTGTTAATTTTTGCTCCTAAAGAGTGTTTGTGTTACAATATGGGTATCATGAATACAATTCATGCTTGAGTGAGAGGAGCGGCATTGCTGCTGCCGAATAAAGAAAAGCTATAAAAGGGGTATTGTTTTGGCTCAACAGAATTTTTTTGAGGATGGAAAGATAGTTCCCGTTAATATCAGGGAACAAATGAAACAATGTTATATAGATTACGCAATGTCGGTTATTATAGGTCGTGCGCTTCCTGATGTGCGCGACGGATTAAAACCCGTTCACAGACGTATTCTTTTTGCTATGAATGAACTTGGTATGGCACCTGATAAACCGTTTAAAAAATGTGCGAGAATCGTCGGTGAAGTTTTGGGTAAATATCACCCGCACGGTGATACTGCAGTTTATGAATCTTTGGTTCGTATGGCACAGGATTTCTCTACAAGATATCTGACCGTAGACGGGCATGGAAACTTCGGCTCGGTAGACGGCGACGGCGCCGCAGCTATGAGGTATACCGAAGCAAGAATGCATAAAATTACAACCTCTATGCTTGCTGATATTGATTGTGAAACGGTTGATTTCGTGCCGAACTTTGACGGTTCTTTGGAAGAACCGTCCGTACTTCCGGTCCGCCTTCCCATGCTTTTGTTAAACGGAGTTTCAGGTATTGCCGTAGGTATGGCGACAAATGTTCCGCCGCATAATTTATGTGAAATAGTTGACGGTACAATTGCTTTAATTGATAACCCGAATTTAACCACGGATGAATTGATGCATTATGTTAAAGGTCCTGATTTCCCCACAGGCGCAAGTATTATCGGAGTTTCCGAAATAAGGAAAGCATATGAAACGGGCAGAGGCTCTATTAAAATGTCTGCAATTTCTTCTTTTGAAGAAATTCCTGCAGGCGGCGGACGCCAGGGCAGAACCGCTATTGTTATTACCGAAATTCCTTATCAGGTTAACAAAGCTGTTTTGATTACTAAAATTGCGGAACTTGTCAGAGATAAGAGAATTGAAGGCATATCCGATATCCGTGATGAATCCGACAGGGAAGGTATGCGTATTGTTATTGAACTTAAACGTGACGCTAAACCCGATGTTGTCAGAAATAATTTGTATAAATATACCCAGTTAACAGCAACTTTCGGTGTGAATATGCTTGCTCTTGTCGGCCAACAGCCCAGATTAATGAATTTGCTTGAAGTTTTAACCGAATTTATTGAGCACAGGGTTGAAATTATTACAAGAAGAACTCTGTTCTTCCTTAAAAAAGCTAAAATGAGAGCTCATATTTTAGAAGGTTTATTAATTGCTCTTGCAAGTTTGGATGATGTTATTGAACTTATTAAGAAATCTAAAACGGCCGATGACGCAAGAGTCGGCTTAATGTCTAGATTCGGACTCGATGTTGACCAGGCTAATGCAATCCTTGAAATGCAGTTAAGACGTTTGACAGGTTTGGAACAGGATAAAATCAAAGCTGAATATGATGAATTAAAGAAGAAAATTTTCGAATATGAAGAAATTCTTGCGGATAGAAATAAAGTTCTTTCAATCATTAAAAAAGAACTTAACGAAGATAAAGAAAAATACGGCGATGACAGAAAAACACAAATTTTGCCCGAAGCTGATGAAATGACAATTGAAGACCTGACGCCGAATATTGCCATGGCTGTGTTTATAACACGCCAGGGATATATCAAGCGTATTTCTTTAGATACTTTTGAGCGCCAAAATCGTGCAACACGCGGAAAAGGCGGTATAAAAACAAAAGAAGATGATGATGTCGGACACTTCTTTACCGCAATGATGCACGATAAAGTATTGTTCTTCTCAAGTAAAGGTACGGTATACAGCTTAAATGTTTATGATTTCCCCGAAGGCTCAAGACAGGCAAAAGGTCTGCCTATTATCAACGTTCTGCCGCTTGAACAGGATGAACAAATTACTGCCGTTGTTCCCGTATCAAACTTTGATCCCGAGTCTAATCTTATAATGCTTACAAAGAAAGGTTATATCAAGAGAATAGGACTTGATAATTTCGCAAATATAAGAAAGAACGGTATTATAGCTATCGGGCTTGAAGAAGGCGACACTCTAAACTGGGTAAAACAGGCTAATAATACTGATGAAGTCTTTATCGCAACAAGCTGCGGTATGGCTATAAGATTTGCCATAGATGATTTAAGACCTTTAGGCAGAAGTGCAAGAGGTGTTAACTCTATGAAACTTAGAGCGGGTGATACAATCATAGGCTGTGATATTATTCCGAGAAACTTTGATGCTGACTTGCTGGTTGTTACATCTGACGGATTCGGAAAACGTTCTAAAATGTCGGAATTCAGAGCACAAAACAGAGGCGGTATAGGACTGATTGCAACTAAATTTAAATCTGCTGCTTCAAGACTTGTTGCTTTAACTGTCGTTGAAGAAACGGATGAAATTATGGTTGTAACTCAAAACGGTATCGTTACAAGAATAAAAGCAAGCGATATTTCACGTCAGGGAAGACCTGCAACAGGCGTAAGAATACAAAACTTAATGGAAAATGACTCCGTTATGGCCGTTAATAAGATTGTTTCAACAGAAACAAAGGAATCCGTAACCGAAGACGATATGATGGATACTGTTGAAGAAGCAATCCAGAATAAACTTGGAGATATTGATAATGAACAAAATAATATCGACGAATAAAGCACCAAAAGCAATAGGGCCGTATTCGCAGGCGTATCTTTGCGGCAATACTCTTTATTGCTCGGGTCAGATTGCAATAAATCCCGAAACTAATGAGTTTGTTGATGCAGGTATAGAAGCGCAGACAAATCAGGTGCTTAATAATATAAAAGGACTTCTGGAAGCTGCGGGTTTTACTTTTGCCGATGTTGTCAAAACAACTTGCTTTCTTGCCGATATGAAATATTTTTCGGTATTTAATTCAATATACGAAACCGCGTTTATTTCAAAACCCGCGCGCTCATGTGTTGCGGCTAAGGATTTACCTAAAGGCGCACTTGTGGAAATAGAAGTTATTGCGGTTAAATAATGAAGGCAGTTATCCAAAGAGTAAAAAATGCTTCCGTTACAATTGATGATGAACTTTTTAGTTCAATCAATAAGGGATATCTTGTTTTATTCGGCGTAGAAAAAGGTGATACAAAAGAACAGGCCGATTGGCTTTGTAATAAAATATCAAATTTGCGTTGTTTTTCGGATGAAAACGGAAAAATGAATTTATCAATAAAAGATGTGCAGGGTGAAATGCTTATAGTATCACAATTTACACTTTGCGGAGATATTAAAAAAGGCACGCGCCCTTCTTTTGATAATGCAATGAAACCTGATGATGCAAATATGATGTATGAGTATTTTGTTTCAAAAACAAAAGAACAAAATATTCCCGTTAAAACAGGGGTATTTGCCGCCCATATGGAGGTAAATCTCTTAAATGACGGGCCTGTAACTTTTATAATCGAGGCGCCAAAAGTATAAATGATTTCAAGAATTAATAAATATATTATAAGTTTATTAAATCTTCCCGAAATAATATTTATAATTATTGCATTTATTTTCGGCAGTATATTTTTATTTCTTACGCCGCCGGGGTGTGTACCTGATGAGCCTTGTCATATGTATAGAAGCTGTGATGTGGCATCGGGACACTTAATAAGTGAAATAAGACCCGAACTCAGACCTTATGATGATGTTTTATCAAAAATTCTGGCAGAGCGTTTTCCCAATGATAATCTGCATTTTGCAATGAGGTATTCACCTGTAATGTATTTCGCTCCCGCAGTTGGAATAAAAGCAGGGAATATGGTTTTTGATAACGGCTTATCGATTTTTTATTCCGGAAGATTTTTCAGTCTGCTTTTTTATATTGTTCTTATTGCAGCGGCAATAAGAATTACTCCCGTATTTAAATATCCGTTTATGTTTACGGCATTGCTGCCAATGTCATTGTTTTTAGGGATGAGTTATAACGCCGATTCATTCGGTATCGCTTTTACTTTCTTACTTTTCGCATATCTGTTCAGGTTAATGTTTTCTAAAGAAGGTATAAATAATAAACAGTCAGGCATACTGGGTTTCCTTTCCGTTACGGGAGCTCTGGCAAAAGGTTTAATATATCCCGTATTTTTGTACTTTTTTCTGCCGATTAAGAAACATAAATTTAAGATATTGTTCTTTTTGCTGTTTATAACCTTTATTGCCTTTTATTATTCGAGTAATTATTTAAACTTTATAAATACAAATCATACCTGTGAAGTAATTAATGATAAATCTTATATTTTGCATTATCCTCTTCGTACATTAAATGCTGTTATAATGACTACAAAAGAAAAAGGATATATTTATGTACAGCAATTGATAGGCTATTTAGGGTGGCTTTCAGTTCCGATACCTGAAGCTGTCTGCAGAAGAACAATTCTGGTATTTTGTTTGATGCTTTTGGTTCTTCGGGAAAATATTAAAGTTAATATAAAAATATTTTCGGGAATTTTCTTTCTGTTGTTTTATTTTTTGATTTTATATATGGAACTAATAACCTGGACACCTGTCGGTAAGACAATAATAGAGGGGGTTCAGGGCAGATATTTTATACCTCTTTTGCCTTTTGTTATGCTTGCTTTTCCGTCTTTCAAATTAAATCTTGGTGAACATTGGAAGTATTTATTTAAAGCATTTATAATATTTTTTATAATAAATCTTCTTTACGTATCATGCTTAGGACTTGAGACTTATTATTATGAATTAAATATAAATAATTTTATGTAATAAAAATTTGTTTCAAAAAATAAAACAAAAAATTTTATTTTCATTTTTTTATTATAATGGTTAAGTAATCAAATTATTTTTTATTTTGATAAAAAACAATTAAGGAAATGTAAAATGAATATATCACCGATAAGCATAAATATAGGCAGTGTAGATAAAGCTGCTGCGGACGCACGAAATTATATTCCGACAACAGTTCGTCATAATTCTCTTGCTGATATGGAATTTAATATAATAGCAGATACCATAAGATGCCAGAATTTGAAAAATCAAATGAATGTCAGACTTATGAATTTAAGAAAAAGTCTTAACAGATGTATGGCTATGAATTTATATAAATAAAATAAAAAACATAAAAAATATAAAAAGAGAACCAAATACGGTTCTCTTTTTTGTTGCCTTAAAAAAAAATATCATTAAATATATATTGCGGCAGGTATGATTTCCCAATAAAAAAGCTGATTCGGATAAAGTTTTATAATATTTTGTTAACAAAACTTAATATTATAACATCCGCAAACTAAAGTTCATGCCAAACAGGTCGATAACATGAGCAGAGTAACAATCAGAATGGAGAGAACAATGGGCTTAGCAGCATCACAGGCAAGATTTCTCGGAATAACAGCAAGAAAATCAAACATAGAATATGAAGGTCAGCAAGTAAACCAACAACGTATGGCACTGGCACAGGAAGTCAATTCTTTATATAATCAGTTATTAACATTGAAAGTTCCTGTTGCACCTGATGCAACCGAATATTATTCAACAACATATTCTTTTGAAGTAACCGGTACCGAAAGTTTGGACGGAACGTACAGTATTTCAAATTATTATAAACAAAACGAAGGCGGTTATCACGTAGAAGGTATCCGTACATATTCGACGGAAGGTGCTACCGGTAAATGGATAGATAAATCTACCGTACAAAAAGTTGCAGTTTATGATGAAAGCGGTGAAATAACAGGATATAATTACGTTTATACTCCGCTCGGAACGGAAGATCCGATAACACTTACGGCTGTTGATTCTTCGTCTGCGGGAACTATTAAAGAATTTATGAAAGACGAAGGTGCTTATAAAAATGTAAGTGATGCCGATATAGAAAATGACAACCTTTATTATTATAAAGACAGCAATTCGGGTGTTACATATTATTTCTCGCAGTATCAAATGGATCATAAAGACGATGCTGCAAATCCTACTTCTGTCTACTACTATACAGTAGGTTCAAAAACAAAAACGGAACCTTTTGAATTTAATAATGCAAGTCTTGGTTTTGATGAAAAAACGGGCAGAATTAATTCCATTACACCTAATAACGGTGAATTTTCACAAAAAGATGTCAATGCAACAAAAACATATGACTCTGAAGGTTATGAAGCTGCATTGGTTGATTATACAATGAGCAAAGATGAGTACAACAAAGCTGTTGCTGACTTAAATGCTCAAACCGAATCTTTGCAGGAAGAAGATAAAGTTCTTGAATTAAGATTGAATCAAATCGATACCGAACAAAATGAGCTTAATACAGAATTAGAAGCCGTAAAACAAGTGTTGGATAAAAATATTGAAAATACGTTCAAAACATTTGCTTAGAAAAATGTTTTGAAGACGGCAGTAAGTAAACATCAATAAACACAGGTAAGGAATGTAAAATGAGTTATAGAAATGACAGTTATTTGGTAATTTCAAATAAATACGGCAGTTTGAGCAGTGATGCTACGGCTATGTTATTTGAAACATATGACTTGTTAAGAGACATTACCGTGTCAGGTTCATCTTCCGATGGTGCAGGTTTTGGTACTGCAGGCAGCTTTTTGTGGAAACTCGCAAGTATGATTGCTCCGAGTTCATTTATGTCAACAATGGGCGGCGGTACGGCTCTGAATATTCCCGGTACTTCTTATTGGACTCCTACTTCTACAACAAGCGGCACAAGTTCAGCTTTCGGTATCGGTTCATTATCTCAGTATTCCGGTTTTACCGGAGGTGCTGCAAGTCCTGTTGTACAAGGTTTTGGTACAACATCACAAGAAGGATATCTGACAGGCGGTGCATCTTCTTTAACTTCCGTATCTGATATAGCCGGTTCTGCGGGTGTTAATGCATTGACCTATACAGCAGGTCTGGCATCCGGCTTTGGTTTCGGTGACAGTTTCTTATTGCCTGCAGCAGGTGTTGTATCCGGCTTCGGCGGCATATTGCAGTCAATGTCTCCTTATTTGGGTTCTTTCGGTTTGGGAACAACTCTTATAGGTAACTTACTCCAGGGTGTTTCAAGTGCTCCTCTGGCGGCTTATCAAAAAGTTTCCAGCAGTATTTTAAACAACGCCGATGCAATATTACAAAACAAAATTAAAAACATTGAAACGGTAGTTAAAATGCTTGATGCTCAGAATGATGTCGTTAAGAAGATGTTAAAAGATGATATTGAGGGTATGAGTGAGAAATTACAAAATCTCGGATAGTTTTAATTCTCCTTTTACACATAAAAAAGAGCCTCTTTTGGGGCTCTTTATCGTATGTATTCAAATTTGTGTTTAAGAATTCCGTCTCTTTCTGCCATATCCGCTTCTTTCTGCGTCATAGGACCTTTTTCCCTCAGTATTTCGGCAGCCTCATTGCATTTTGATATTAATTTATCATTTATGTTGCTGTGTTTCATTGACATTGCAACTGAAAGAACTTTGGGCATGTTTATTCCGTATCCGTTTGCAAGTTGTGAAAAATAAAATCTTTCATAATCGGAAGGGATTCTTACTGTCCAATTGGAATCATCAGCTTTACCTGAAATATTTATTCTTTCTGACATTCCGAACATATCAGGCAGAGTAAAAAATTGTTTTTTTGCCGTGAAGATTTCCGCCAATTTTGCCGTGCGGAAATCTTCACGTTTTTGTTCTTCTTCAGAATTTGACCTGTAGTCGGAGTTATTAAATTTAAGAATATTTTCATCCAGATGATAATCTCTCTTCATACCTTCAAGATGAAGTGCTCTTTTAACCGTATCTATAGCCATGTTAATAAGTGAATCATTGTCATGATTGCCTGCACCGGTATAAAACATACCGTCTTTATATCCTTTTTCAAGAAATTTTGCGGGGGTTTCATCGTATTCTGCATATGCAGTGGAATATAAATGCGGATATTTATTCATTGTCATATTTCTGCCTTTATCGGCGGAAATTCCTACCATTTCAAGCATTATTTCTCCGCTGCTTTTTGCTTTTTTTGCGGCAGCAATCATAATATTAAAGATGGTGTTGTTTATTTCGGGCATTTTTACTTCTTCGTAATTTCCGTTTATTGTCTGATAAACAAACGGTGTTACAAACTGCCATGCCGCATCGGCTCTTATGCCGTCATATCTTTTAAAAAATGTTGTATATTTATCAAATAAGAGTTTTCCTGCAATGCCCAGTTTTGATATATCTCCGTCTTCACCGCATTCACCGAGCTTTGTATAATCAAGAGCAGGCAGCCCCCATGTCTGAATGTAGTTTGTATCCGGACAATTCGGATCCGGTCCGCCGTAGTATAAATTTTCTCTGAAACATTCTTTGTTTGCCCACATCTCGCTCATTGAAAATCCTAAGAGACAATCCCCGTATAGTTTTATGTTTTTTGATTTTGTGAATGAATGGCTTTCTTTTTGCTGTTTATCCGCCAAAAATTGTACAAAATCCGAAAATTCCATATCATCTTTACGGATTTCTTTAAGTTCTTTGATTCTGTTTTGTCTTATTTGTTCGTTTGTATTTGTATCGTATAGATTCTTATCGGGCTCGCTCCATTCGTTAAAGTTTTGTGTTCCGTATATATCTGAAAGTACCGTAAAGAGTGCTTCTTTCTCAAGCCAATCTTTATTTTCACGTTTAAAACAATTAAATTCGCTGTTTAGTTTCAATACTTGCGGATTTTTTTCTTCAATTCCTTTTTTGAAATTATTAAAAGCAAGATTTAATGCTTTCGTTTGAATACCTGTTTCTGACGGTGTTCCCGTGACATATGAATAATCGGTCTTGTATTCTCTTTTGTGTTTATCATAGGGATAATTTTTGTCTAAATTCTTAATATATTTGGCAGAAAGCAGTTTACCGTATCTTTTTAAAGTGAGTTTTGATAAATCTATTATGTGTTCGCCAAAAGCAAAAGTCGTACCGGAATATGGTGATGCATTGCCTGATGTGATTTTGCCTTGAGGTTCGAGTTGAACGGAAGTAATTCCTGTCATTTTTTCTGTAAATTTAATAAAAGGAATCATTGCTTGTGACCAGGTAGTACCTATTGCCGTGTTTTTTTTCTTTTCAGACGGAATATTAAAATCAAAAATAATTGCCGATGTATCTTCTAAACCTAAGTTTTCTCTTGCATCATTAAGTAACTCTGAATAAGCAATGTTCTCACGGGTAGTGAAAGCTCTGCCGAAGTTAGGTTTATATGTTATCGGATTTATTTGCATTATTTTCTCTCGAATTATTACAAAATTTATAAAACGCGTAAATATATCTTTTGACAGCTATTTTACAAAATACGGAAAATTCTTATATAATTCATATATGAGACAACGAGGTTTTTTTGATTTTATACTTATAATACTGGCTTTGGGATTAATGTTTTTCTCTGCTTCCGATGTTGTAATTAATCCTGATAAAAAGGTTGAGAGTTCTTCTCCTGTGTATGAAAAGGATTATGTGAATAAATATTGTACCGGAAAAACGGAATATGTTCTTCCTGATAAAACAAGGATTGACTGTCTTACTCAAGATTATGCAATAGAATTTGATTACGCTAAAAAGTGGGCGGAAAGTGTGGGACAATCTTTATATTATGCCAAACAAACAGGCAAAAAACCTGCGGTTGCATTGATATTGAAAAAAGAATCCGATAAAAAGTATATTGACCGTATAAAAAATATCGGTTTGGATATAACCGTTTTTGAGATTCATTCGGTTGATTATGACGGAAAGATTACGGATGAGTTTCGTAACTTTGTAAAAAATTAAGTATATTAACTTTTATCAAATAAGTTAAAAAAAAGTCATGCCATGCTGCTCTTTTAGTGTAGAATGAAAATACGATTATGAAAGAACGGATTTTATGTTAAACAAAAAAGTCAAGTCAATAATTCTTGCGGCAGGCAAAGGCACAAGAATGAAGTCTGACCTTCCGAAGGTTCTCCATTCCATATTTAATAAACCTATTCTCGGGTATATAATCGATGCGGCTAATAATACGGGATTTGTTGATGAGAGTTTTGTTATTGTCGGGCATGAGGCTGAAAAAGTAAAGGAATTTGTCAGCGGATATTGTTCGAGTGCAAAATGTGTGCTTCAATCTCCGCAATTGGGAACGGGTGATGCCGTTAATAAAGCGGCTCCTTATTTAAAGGATTTTGACGGGTATGTGATTATTCTTAATGGTGATATACCGTTGATTACGGCAGAAACTTTGAAAAAATTTGTTGCGGCACACACTGAAGCCAATGCTGATTTGACTGCTATGTCTGCTATTTTTGATAATCCTTTTGGACTTGGCAGAATTGCAAGAGATAAAGATGGTAAGTTTATTGCTATTGTTGAAGAAAAAGATACCACAGAGGAACAAAAGGCTATAAAAGAAATAAATGCCGGCGTATATTGTCTGAATTGGAGAACTGTTGCTCCCGCATTTAATAACCTGCAAAATAATAATGCCCAAGGTGAATATTATCTTACAGACATAGTTAAATGGGCTGTCGAAAATAAACTTAATGTTCAATCTTATATACTTGAAAATAATGAAGAAATTTTCGGAATAAATTCAAAAATTCAACTTGCTGAGGCAGCAAAGTTCTTAAATAAGAGAACTGTTGTACGTCTGATGGAAGAAGGAGTCCAAATTGTTGATCCCGATACAACATTTATATCTCCCGAAACAACAATAGGGTCTGATACATTGATTCTTCCCAATGTATATATTACGGGCAAAAATATAATAGGAAAACATTGTAAAATAGGTCCTTTTGCTCATATCCGCGACGGCGCGCAAATAGGTAATAACGTTCGTATCGGTAATTTTGTGGAAATAAAAAAATCCGTTATAAAGGACAACACCAATGTTTCACATCTCAGCTATATAGGTGACAGTGAACTCGGTTCCAAGGTTAACATAGGTGCAGGTACTATAACCGCAAATTATAATCCGATTTCAAAAGTAAAAAGCAAAACAATAATAAAAGACGGTGCGAATACAGGTTCAAACTCGGTATTGGTTGCGCCCGTGACAATTAATGAAATGGCATCCGTTGCTGCAGGAAGTATTATTACAAAAGATGTTGAAGCATATTCATTAGCAATAACACGCTCACCTATGAAAGTTATTTCGGACTGGGTGAGATTACAAATAAAAAAATTATCAGGAGGCAATAAATAATGGAATTAGAATTGGCATTTCCGCAGGGTGAAAAGACTATTAATCCCACGCATGATATAAAACTCTTTGCGGGACGCTCAAATATGGAACTGGCAGAAGAAATTGCACAATATCTCGGAACTACAGTAGGCCCGATGATAGTGAAAAATTTTGCGGACGGCGAGATATATGTTCAAGTCCAGGAAAGTATCAGGGGCGATGATGTATTTATAGTCCAGCCGATTTGTAATCCCGTTAATGAAAACCTGATGGAACTTTTGATTATAATCGATGCTTTTAAACGTGCAAGTGCAAAGTCAATTACGGCGGTAATTCCTTATTACGGTTATGCAAGACAGGACAGAAAAACATCGGGAAGAGAAGCTATTACGGCGAAACTTGTTGCTGACCTTTTAACAACCGCAGGTGCCGACAGAATTCTTGCAATGGATTTACATACGGGACAAATTCAGGGCTTTTTTAATATTCTTGTTGACCACATCTATGCAACAAATGTTATTGTTGACTATGTTAAAAAACTTGAAATTCCTAAAGATGATTTGGTGATTGTAAGTCCTGATATGGGCGGTGTTACACGTTCAAGATATTTTGCAAAACAAATGGATTGTCCGATGGCAATTATAGATAAAAGAAGAAACCGTCATAATGAAGCTATCGCAGTTAATATTATCGGCGATATTGCGGATAAAACCTGTATAATGTTTGATGATATTATTGATACGGCAGGAACGATTTGCGGTGCGGCACAATTATTGAAGGAAAAAGGCGCTAAAGATGTATATGTATGTGCTACACATCCGGTATTTTCAGGCCCTGCACTTGAAAGACTTGAAAAAGCACCTATTAAAGAAGTGATTGTGACGAATACAATTCCGTTAAATAAGAGCTTTTTACCCGAAAAAATTAAGCAATTAAGCGTTGCACCATTATTGGGCGAGGCTATTTCAAGAATTCATGACGGTGAATCTGTCAGCTCTTTATTCGGGTTTGAGAAAGAATACGATAAATAGTTTAAAAAATTTAGTTCCGGATTTAAAATTTTAAGTCAAACGGCAAACTGAAATGAAATCTGACAGCCTATATTTCTTTACGTCTTAATGCTTAATGAGGCAGCAACAAGGCGGAGCGCTGTTCGAGCACGTAAAGTGCGAGTTGCGAAGCAGCAGGACTTTTGTTTTTTTTATTCTTGCTGATATTTATTAATATTAATTTGCTAATATTAGATTATATATTTATAACCTTTAATATTTCATGTAAATCCGCATTAGTTTTCTTAACCTCAGCAGCCGAATATTTTATTGCGCTGTCGGGATCTTTTAATCCGTTACCTGTTAGAATACAAACGCAGGTTGAATTTTCTTTTATTAAACCGGCTTTATTGGCTTTAATAAGTCCTGCAACAGAAGCGGCACTGCCGGGTTCGGCTAAAATACCTTCCGTTGATGCCATTAATTTATAGGCTTCTATAATTTCAGCATCCGTAACGGAATCAATTGTTCCGTTAGATAAATCTCTTGCACGTTCCGCTTGTTTCCAGCTTGCGGGATTTCCTATTCTGATTGCTGTTGCAATAGTTTCAGGATGAGCTATTCTCTCTCCTCTTACTATGGCGGCGGCACCTTCTGCCTCATATCCCATCATTTTAGGAAGATGAGAAGATTTTTTAAGTGCATAAAATTCTTCATATCCTTTAAAGTATGCCGTAATATTTCCTGCATTTCCGACAGGTATAAAGTGATAATCAGGAGCATCTCCAAGTGCTTCAATTATTTCAAATGCACCTGTTTTTTGACCTTCTATTCTGTATGGATTTACGGAATTAACAAGTGTTATGGGTGAATTTTTAGAAATTTCAATGACCATTTCAAGTGCTTCGTCAAAATTCCCTTTTATTGCTATTATTTCAGCGCCGTACATCATTGCTTGTGATAATTTTCCGAGAGCTATATATCCGTCGGGGATTAAAACGAAGACTCTTACGCCCGCTTTTGCACCGTATGCGGCGGCAGCTGCCGAGGTATTACCGGTAGAAGCGCAGATTATTGCTTTAGAACCGTCTTCAACGGCTTTTGTAACAGCCATTGTCATCCCTCTGTCTTTAAAACTTCCGGTAGGGTTTGCTCCTTCATATTTTAGATAAACATTTGCGTTTAAGCCGATTTTTTTTGCAAAATTGTCTGCTTTAATTAAAGGTGTATTTCCCTCGTTTAGTGTGATAACGGGAGTTTTATCCGTTACGGGAAGATATTGTCTGTATTTGTTTATTAATCCTTGATAGTGATTCTTTTCCATATTTATCTCCTAGTTCATAACCCTTAAAAGGTTATCTATATTCTTTATACTGTCTGATTTAAGCATTTCTTTCAGAGCATTTTGCACATCAGATTCTTTGCTTTTTTCCGTAATAACAACAATTTGAGCGGTATTGTCGGGATTTATGCCTTTTTGCATAATAGTGGAAATACTTATATTATTTTTACCGCAGATTGTTCCTATAATTCCTATTGCACCCGGGTTATTGCTTGCATTAATAGAAATATAATAATCGTTATAAGTATCTCCGATTTCAATCTGGTCGGCAATTTCTTCGTGATTACATACAGTTTGCGGCAAAGGACAAGGCGATGTTTTTAATTCTGATGCCAGAATAAGCAGGTCACCGACAACCGAGCTTGCGGTTGGTTCCGCACCCGCTCCGGGTCCTGTAAGTACTAATTCTCCAACCGGATATCCCGTTAACATAATAGAGTTTGTTGCATTATTTACCTTTGCAAGCAAGTGTTTTTTTGCAACAAGCATAGGATGAACTCTTACATCAATTTTTCCGTCTTCAAGCACCTGCCCCATTGCTATAAGTTTTATTCTGTATCCTAAGTCTTTTGCTGATTGAATATCCTGAGGTTTTATATTTGTTATTCCTTCACGGTATATTTTATCGATTGAGACCTTTTTGTTGAAAGCAATTGTGGAAAGAATTGAAATTTTATATGAGGCATCATAGCCTTCAACGTCGCCTGTCGGGTCTGTTTCTGCATAACCGAGTTCTTGAGCCTGTTTTAATGCCGTATCATAAGAAAGATTTTGTTCATGCATCTTTGTAAGAATGTAATTTGTTGTACCGTTTAAAATAGCGGCTATTTTTGTAATCTTATTTGCCGACAAAGTTGTTTTAACCGGCATTATTATCGGAATACCGCCCGCAACGGCTGCTTCATAAAGAATAATAATATTTTTTTCTTTTGCAAGTCTGAACAATTCGCTTCCTTCTTTTGCAAGGAGTTCTTTATTTGCAGTGACTATATGTTTGCCGTTATTTATTGCGGTTTTTAAAAGATCAAAAGCGGGATTCACACCGCCTGCAACTTCTATAACAACATCAATATCAGGATCATTTACAACTTGAAACGCATCATTAGTCAGTATTGTTTCATCAAAATTTTCAATATTTCTTTTTTTATTAATGTTTTTTACGGCTATTTTCTTTATTTCGATATTATCAATTGTTTGAAGAACCTTATAAACTCCGGTTCCCACCGTTCCAAACCCGATAATGCCTACCTTTAATTTTTCCATAACGGCCTTTCTTCAAATGTCTCATAAAATATTATACTAAAAAAGAGATAACTTTAAAGTTATCTCTTTTTCTTATATATAAATTGATTTACTGATTTTGTTCAGCTTCTTTCATTGCTGCAAAACAGTCCTTGCAATAAACTTCTTTTCCTTCAATCGGTTTAAAAGGAACTTTCGTTTGACAGCCGCATTTGGAACATGTTACTTCATACAATTTTCTTCTGTTTTTTTGTCTTCTGTTTTTTCTGCATTCAGGGCAGCGTTTGGGTTTATTTACAAGACCTCTTTGTGCATAGAATTCTTGTTCACCTGCCGTAAACACAAATTCACTTCCGCAATCTTCGCAAATAAGTTTTTCGTCTTCGTACATCTGGTTTCTCCTTAAATTGGTAATTTGCTTGTAAATAATTTGCGATAGGAATTAATTTCGGGAAATTTAATTACTAAATAGTTATCTACAAACATCATTTTATAATTTTATTTTCAATTTAGCAAGAAAATTGTAATGACATGTGTTTGAGTATTATTAAGATATGTAAAAAAACGAAAAGAACATGTCTTCCATCTGGCAATAATATTGATTTAGAATACTTATGATTTCGGGTACATGTGTGAGGCAATAATGTTCTATAAAATAGGAGTTCAGAACAATACCATCAGGGGAAATAATCAGGTTTCTTTTGGTAAGAAGGAATCTGACAAAAAAAGTGTCTGCGAAAATCATGACCGTTTACTGGTTGAAGAAATGGATAAACATCCGATATCAACTTCATTAAAAATAAATGCCGAAAAACTGACAAATGCATTTGTAAAATATCCGATAAAGGGATTTAAAGGCAGCAAAAATGCCAATTTCTATCAATTCCTGCAAATGGGAACAGTTCCGTATCTGCTTGGCAGTGCTGCAATGATGGCTGTATTTAATCTGGCAAGGATAGGCTTTAATACTCCAAATGCAAAAAGTGCCGCGAAATTGGGTAATAAAATGGCGCTTGGTGTTGCTTTTTACGGTATTATGAAAAATCTCTCCAAAAAATTTATTGAGCTTCCCGTTAAGCATGTCCGCGGTATAGATGTAAATATGCCTTATGACAAGATAGTATATGAACTTCCCGAAAAAGGAAATGAAAACAATTTAGTTCAGCATGAAAATCATAAAGCATTTGAAAGTGTTGATTTCCCGCGTTGGGATTTATTCTATAACAATGAATATTTTGGTGATGAAAGAAACAGTTATTACAAAAAAGTAAGTGAAAAGTTCGGCTATGATCCCGGAGAAATAGATCATTCCGATCAAAAAATGAAATCTGTTATTAAAGAAACGGTTGTTAAAACAAAACTGTTTACAACTCTTTCTTCGTATTTCTGGGCAGCATCTGCAGTTGGTGTTGCAATGCAGGAACCATGGGAAAAAATGTTGTTTAACCCTATTCAAAGATTGAGAAATTTAAAAGATCATGCCAAAATTAAAAAAGTCATGCCCGATGATTTCTTTATTATAGATTTTGCAAAAAAACTCGGAAAGAGCTTCGGTGAATTTATCGGAGTAGATTTCGGAAAAATTGTTAAGAATCTTAAAAATCATGAGAAAATAACAAAAGGGCTGGAAAAGGCTACCAAAACTCAGGTTGCGGGAAGAGTACTTTTTGGTGCGGCATTGGGATTAACGGTATTAGGCAATTTCTTCGCTCTTAATGACTTTAGTAAAGATAAGGGGTCAAAAACTCAGGCGTCAACTTCGCTGATTGATGACAGCAGGGAAAAGGTAGTTTGTTAATATGTCAAATTTGCTTAATTCAATACTATCAAATCAATCAATACAACCTTCAATTCAGGCTAAAACTCCTGAGTTTACGTTTGATGCCGACGGCAAAGTAAAACCGTTAAACTATAAAGGAAAACTTTTACCGTCAAGACTTTTTGCTACTCCCAAAGAATATGCACATGATTTGAAACAGGATATATTAAGTATCGGAAAAGCGGCAAAAGGTAAAGCTAATGACTACGAACTGGGCAGAATTAATGACGTTGCAATGAAATTGGGTTCTTTAGGACTGGCTTCATATCTTTTTATTAAGAATCCGTTAAAACTTGATAAAGCAATGCAATTTATCGGATTCGGCACCTTCTTCGGCGGTATGGCTTTGTGGCCGAAATTAGCGATTCAGGCTCCTTTAAGAGCAAGAACAGGGGTTGATATTCATCAAAAATATATTGACTCTCAAGGTCGTAAAAAGATGCTGCATCAAGATCCTCAATATGATTTGACCGATTTGTATTCAAGGGAAGACCTTGACACAATGGGCGAAAAACTAAAAGTGAGTGATGATATTCATGACAGGGATAACTTTATAAAACAAAGAGCCAAGAAAACCGCTATTCAAGGTAATACTCTCTGGATGATGAGTTCATTTGTTACTCCTATTTTAAGCGCAATGGGGTGTAAAGCACTTGAAGAACCGGTTGGTAACTTAATTGAAAAGGGCAGCCTTATTTCTTCTGCCATAAATCTTGAAAAAGGCATGGGACCTGTTCAAAAGATTAAAAATTTCTTTGCCGAAAAATCACTTCAAAGATTTTTGAGAAAAAATTCCGGAAAAGCAATGACTGACGAATTAATTTCTCAAATAACTCAAAAACTGGGTGATTCGGCTAACTCTGCCGATATAAGTGCGGCAATAAAAGAATCATTAAAACAGATGAAACAAAAGCCGGCATTAAGTGCAGATATGGTTTCTTCTGCCATTGCGGGAATAAAAGATATTTCTTCGGAAAAAATAGCTGCCGCAATGACAAATCCTGAAGTTGCAAGTGCTATAGAGTCAGGTTCTGTGGATAAAGTTGCGGATTTATTATCAAAGGCTGCTTTTGACGGAAAAAGAACAGGCCGTCAGTCACAGGTTAAGTCAACAATCAAAAACTTAATTAATAAGTCTATAAAAGAACAATCAGTTTCTGATTTAACGGATGAAGTTGCAGGAAAAATTAAAGGTTTGCAGTCTTCATTATTGTCTTTCTCTTCAGACAGGGCTTTGCTTGATAAATATTTAGGCGCAAGAGTTGTTGAAAAAGACGGTACGTTTATTGCAAGACAATGGAACAGAGTATGTACCAAAGTTCTTAAAATACTAAAATTAAATGATGCGGAACTCTCTGCTCTTGCAAACGGAGAAATAAGCGTATTGGATAAAAAGTTTACTCAACTGGCTGCAGACAGCGCAAAATACGAACAGGCAATAGCTGAGATTACTAAATTAATTAACAAATATGAAGCACAATTGGGTAATGCCTCTGAAGGTGACAGAGCATTTATTTCAAAAGTACAGGCAAAGGCTCATGAAATGTGCGCTAAAGCAGTAAAAGGAATTGACTCTGACGATTTATCAAAAGTTGCTGACGCAATAAAAACCAGCGAAAATACAATAGTAAGAAATGCCGGTGAAAGAACAATGGGGGCACAATCTTCTTTCTATCGTCTGCTTCAAACATTTGAACTTTATAAACAATTGGATAAGAATGCAGGGGGCGATCTTACAAGCAAATTAACAGAAGCTCTTAAGAAGCAGGGTATAGAGCCTACACAAACCATGATTGATAAATTACTTAAATCATGCAAGCATATACTTTTAGAAGCTAAAACTACGGATTATACCGAAAAACTTGCAGCAAATAATTTTAATCTTTCACAAAACGAATATAAAGCGGTAATGAGTGTGTTATTTGATACAAAGAATAAAAGCACTCAGGTTAAACGGGTTCTGGAAAAGCAATTTGGTCCCGAAGAAACGGCTAAAATTCTTAAAGGGTTTGAATCATATAAATCTCAATTCAGAGAAAAAGTTGTTAATTGGGAAAACCCGATGAAATCGAGCTTTGCCGATTATCTTCTGGATGAAGCAACTCATAGTCCGAATGCAACTGAAAGAAGCAATCTTGTCGGTTCAACCGTAAAAGACACAATTCAAGGTTGTGCAAGAAAAATGAAAAATACAAAATTCTGGACAAAAATGTTCGGTATTTCACTGGCAGTTATAACCGCAGCAACATTAATAATCGGTTTAACTTTCGGCAGAAAAAGTAAAATGGAAAAGCAAGCAGAACAAGAAAGTAAAATAAATGGCTAATTACATAGACAGATATTTCCCCATAGCGCCGTCAGCTCCCGTTCAAAAAGGACCCGAGCCTGTTGCGGTTATGCCTTCAAATGCCGATGCTTCACGTTCTATGCAACCGTTTGGGGCAAATATACTTGAAAGATATATGCAAAATCAAGGTATAAATGCTGCTCTGGCCGTTACTCCGGTTAATAACAATCAGGCTTCGTCAGTATACCATAATGATTTAAGAACAAAGTTCCAGAATAACGATGCCAAAATAATGGGTATTATTATCAGAAATTTTGGTGCAAAAGATAAAACCGGAAATGAACTTTTGCGAGACGGTGATATAAGAGGTAATTTTAATAATGCCGTTGACCGACTTGATGAATTGAAAAACCTGGGAATTAACACATTGCATGTTCTTCCCGTTAATCCTCCCGGTAAAAATAATGCAATGGGAACGGCAGGTTCTGTATATGCTCCTTTGGATTTCCTTCAAATAGATCCTGCATTGGATGATCCCAATGACCCAAGAACGGTAAAAGAAGAATTTAAGAATTTTATTAATGAATGTCATAAACGCGGAATAAGTGTTATGCTTGACCTTCCGAGTTGTGCTTCTTTTGATCTGTTTAACGCAAGGCCGGAACTAATGGCTTTTGAAAAAGACGGTACACCTAAAACTCCTCAGGGGTGGAATGATATAAGAATGTTTAATCCCTGGAAAGATAAGACAAGAGGTGAACTGAACGAAGATTTGCTTAAAATGCATAAAGACTTTGTCGATATGTGTATTGATTTAGGCGTTGACGGTATCAGAAGTGATGTTTCAAGAACTAAACCTACACAATTCTGGGACATATTGATTAACTATTCAAGACAAAGAGATCCTGAGTTTGCTTGGCTTGCGGAAAGTTATACGTACGAAGATGCATCACCGATGTTAAATATGGACTATGACAGACCCGAAGATTGTTTAAGAGCCGGTTTTGACAGCTATTACGGACAATTCCACAATTTCCATGAATGGCATAATGCAAGCGACTTGATTAATTATGTCAGAGAAAATATTAATATGTCGCAGAATCTTGATTCCGGAAAATCTTTAATTGGTTCTTTCGGAACTCATGATGATATTTCTATTATGAACCATGGCGGCGTAACATTTTCAAATCTTGTATCCGGACTTCAGGCAACACTTCCAATGTTAAATCCTTATTATTTTGACGGATATCAAACAGGTGATGATTATTTGTATGACTTTGAAGGTACAACTGATTCTCAAACGGATACAGATTCCGAAGAATGTACCGTTCATAGAGGAAGACCTGATATTTTCAATTTCTCAAGACCTTTAATCGGTGATCATCCGGAAATAGGCGATTTTATGAAGGCAACTCTTGATGTAAGAAAGAAATACGGTAATTTGCTCACTCTGGGATCATTTATACCTTTGCCGATTGAAAACAATAAAAATGATAAAATTATAGCTTATGCCCGTCATTTAAACGGAAAAACTCTTGTTGTAATTGCAAACAGGGATGTAAATACAAGACAGGGCGGAACGATTAATATTCCGGGCTTATCCGCTTCTCAGAAACTTAATAATTTGTTCCCGACCACCGGAGAACAATCCGTGCTTCAGGCTGATGAAGGAAAGATTAATGTTGATCTGGGACCGGGCAGAATTCATTTATTTGAAGTTAATACTCCCGACATAGAAAAATCGGGACTTGAAGTACTAAAACAAAAGCAGTAGGTAAATATGAAAGTTTCTTTTTCTCCGGTAAATACTTTATATCAAAAACAATCTTTCGGCGCGGTATCAAAAGAGTATGAAAAAGCTGCCTTAAAATCCAAACAGGATAAAATTACTACCGCGAAAACGAAAAAAGTTATTTCCGAATGCACGACATTGGCAATAGGTACTGCTATTTTGTATTTTGCAATGAAGTATAATTTAAAGATGAATGGTATTAAATCTGCTGCCAGAAAGGCAAATCAGGCTGCACAAATACCGCGTCCCGAAATTGCTTTGAGTCCTGCGGATATAGCATCACAAATTATGAGATAATTAATTTTACTCCGGAACTTGTTCCGAGTCTTAATGCCCCCGCCTGAATTAAAGCCAGAGCCTCTTCTCTTGTTTTTATACCGCCGGAGGCTTTAATTTTAACATTGCTGTCTTTTAATGTTTCATACATTAACTTTATATCTTCAACTTTTGCTCCGACACCGTTTTTTACAAAGCCGGTTGATGTTTTTGCAAAATCTGCACCCGCTTCTTTTATAAGCTCACAGCATTTTATTATCTCTTCTTTTGTTAAAAGGTCGGTTTCAATTATAACTTTTAAAATTTTATCTCCTACAGCTTTTTTTACTGTTTTTATATCATTAAGAACATAGTTATAGTCTGCGTCTTTAACAGCTTGAACAGAAAGTACCATATCCACTTCGTCGGCGCCCTGCTCAACTGCTTTTTTTGCTTCAAACGCTTTTATTTCGGTAAGTGATGCTCCTAATGGAAATCCGGCAACCGTAACAATTTTAATTCCGCTTCCCTGTAAATATCCTGCCGCAAGCATAACATTACAAGGGTTTATACAGACTCCAAAAAATTTATGCTGCTTTGCTTCATCAAAAAGCTGTAAAAGTTCTTTTTTTGTCGCATCCTGCTTCAAAAGAGTATGCTCTATATATTTATTTATTTCCATTTTTCACCTTATGCTCTCAAGTATATTCACTGTTTTAAATCTTTTCGGGGAATAATATTCTATATAATTTTTAAGTAAATTAATGCAGCTGTCACATATTTTTTCTGTTACCAGATTATCATATTTTGTAGTTGTTTCAAATTTTTCTTCTGAAATTACGGATAAGAATTCTTTTATTTTATACGGGATTTTTATTCTTTTTGACACTCCGTCAGCACAATTCTTGCAAAGCGTTCCTCCGTTTTCAACGGAAAAATAAATATCATCTTTACCAAGGGGCTCCAGACATTTTACACAAGAATCAAGTTCAATTGAATAACCTGTTATATTCATTATTTTAAGCTGAAATTTCAGCAGGCATAACATAATATGTTCTTTTTTTTCTGCTTTTGAAATTTTTTCAAGAAACGAATAAAAAAGATTAAAAATTTCTTCACTGTTAGGGTCATTTTCTATGCCGAAATTGCTTACTATTTCACTTGCATACATTGCATAGAACAATTTGTTCATATCTCTTCTTAGATTAAAGAAGGTGTTAATTGCTTCGGCCTGACATATTGTATCAAGGTTTCTGCCTTTGTTAAGCATGAGTTTATTTGCAACAAGCATGTCCATTCTTCCGCCGAGTTTACTTGCCGGTTTTTTTATCCCCTTTGCAACCCCTTTTATTAATCCTTTTTCTTTTGAATACATTACGATTATTTTGTCTGCTTCGCTTATACTGTAGGATTTCAGGTTTATGACATTTGTTGTAAACCTATCTTTCATTAGAAATTAAAAAACCTCGCTTCCGGAGTATACTCCTCCGATATAATGTTTAAGTTCAATTTCATTATCGGAATGAGCAAGTGCAACTTCTTCAGTGATAAGATGATTTTTAACAAGATGATAAAGGCTTTGGTTAAAAGTGAGCATATTATCATATCCGCCCTTTTGAACCAATTTATAAATTTCTTCAAGTTCATCTTTTTTCATAAAATCTTTAATTGTAGGAGTTGAGAAAAGGATTTCCGTTGCAGGTATTCTGCCAATGCCGTTTGCCTGCGGAAGCAGTTTTTGTGAAATGCTTCCTCTGAATACTTCCGCGAACTGACTTCTTATCATTTCTCTTTCATTAGGATTGAAGAAACTCAAAATACGGTTAATTGTCTGAACAGCATTAAATGTGTGCAGCGTAGCGAATATAAGGTGTCCTGTTTCTGCTGCGTGAAGGGCACTTTCAACTGTTTCTTTATCTCTTATTTCACCGATTAATATAACATTCGGGTCTTGTCTTAAGGCAAACTTAATTCCGTCAATATAATTCGGAGTATCAATTCCGATTTGACGCTGTGTCAAAATGGATTTTTTACTTTTGTAAACATATTCGATAGGATCTTCTATTGTTATTATATGTTTTCTGAAATTATTATTAATATGGTTCAGCAATGCGGCAATTGTTGTTGATTTACCTGAGCCTGCCACACCTGTTACAAGTACAATACCGTTATCAAAATGGGTAAATTTTTCTATCATCGGCGGCAGATTGAGAATATCAAATGTTGCGATATTATAAGGAATAATACGTATTGTCATAACTCTTCGTCCGAAAGACATTGCAACATTGACCCTGAAACGGGCTAAGTTTTCGATTTCATACGGAAAGTCAAAATCATAAGAATATGAGATTGTATCACGCATTGATGACGGTGCCATTTTTTCTATTGCAGCATTTATATCTTGTTCCGTCATAGGTTTTGTTTTTATTTTGACAATATTACCGTCAATTCTGAATGACGGAACATCATCAGAAATGCAGTGTATATCCGATGCTTTTAATTCTACAGCTTTTTTCAGCAAAGTATTTATTGAAGTCTCGCCCATATTTTAATACCTTTTCATACCGTTTATTATGATTATATTCTTTTTTTTAGAATTTGAAAAGCGATAATACCCGCATGAAATTTAGCTTTTATTTTGTGCTGTTTTTATTTTCGCGGATTTCCAAAGATTATCCCATTCCTCCAATGAAAGCTGCTCGGGTGCTTTGTTTGTTGATTCTTCCATCATACGAAATCTTTTGACAAATTTCTTATTGGCGCTTAACAATGCCTGTTCGGCATCTATATTATTCCATCTTGCAAGATTAACAACCGCAAAGAGTATATCGCCAAGCTCTTCTTCTTTATCTTCACGGGAAGATGCTTCGGAAAACTCTTTTATTTCTGATAAAACACAATCATAAAGTGATTTCTCATCAGGCCATTCAAAACCGACATTAACGGCTTTTTTGCTGATTTTCTGTGCACTCATAAGTGCCGACTGTGCTTTTGAAATTCCGTCCATTACGGATTTTCTGTGCGGTTTTTCTTCTTTCTTTAATTTTTCCCAGTTATCAATAATTTCTTCCGTTGATCTTACTTTAATATCTCCGAAAACATGAGGATGTCTGTGCACAAGTTTATCAGCGATTCCTTTTGCAACATCTTCTATATCAAAGACTTTTTCTTCTTTTGCTATCTGAGCATGCAATACAACTTGAAGAAGAACATCTCCCAATTCTTCTCGTAAATGTTTCATATCGTTATCATCAATGGCATCAACGGCTTCATATGCTTCTTCAAGCATATTTTTCCTGAGTGTTTGATGGGTTTGTTCCCTGTCCCATTTACACCCGTTTTCACTTCTTAAAATATCTATTATCTCTATTAGTCTTTCAATATTAGGATAGTTCATTATTTCACCATCTGATCCACTGTCATGATAAGAATACCTTTGCCGCCCAGCTTTTTAAGTTTAGCTATGCTGTCAAAAACTTTATCGGCATCAACAACTACATGCATTACGACATTTTTATCATCGCCTGCAAGTGTCATTAGTGTAGGTGAAGACAACCCGGGTAAAAATGCTCTTATATCATCCAGTGAACTTTTTGGCACATGGGCCATTAAATATTTCTTTTCTCTTGCATCAATTACTGATTTTAATGCCTGAAGAACAACCTGTGTTTTTTCTTTTTTGTCTTCGTTTAAATTCTTGTTTGCAATTACAATCGCGGTTGATTCTAAAATTTTGTCTATAATTCTTAATTTGTTTGATTTTAAAGTTGAGCCTGATGATGTAATATCAACAACCACATCCGATAAACCAAGTCTCGGTGTAATTTCGGTTGCTCCCGAAATTTCTATAATTTTGGGTGTTTTCCCCAGTTTTTCAAAATATTCTCTTGCTATGTTAGGAAATGAAGTTGCAATTTTAAGATTTTGCGGAAGGTCCGATGATGTTTTATAAGAGTCTTCTTCTTTTACGGCAACAATCATTTCGCAATAACCGAAATCAAGGTCCATTATTTTATCAACATCTGCTTTTAATTCCGTTAATATGTCAAAACCCGTAAAGCCTATATCTGCAATACCGTTTTCAACAAACATAGGAATATCTTGAGTTCTGACAAAAATTATGGAATATTTTTTATCTTTTGTTGTTACCTGAAGGCTTCTTTCATCTTTTGACGGAAAGACAAGCCCGGCACAGTTAAGCAGGTCATAAATTTTTTCAGACAATCGGCCTTTGTTTGGGATTGCAATATTTAACATTTCCATTTCATATTCCTTTTTTATTCTTGTTCTTCAAAATTTTCAGTATCTTTTATTGTTATAACAATGTCACTTGTTGTACAAAAACTTCTTACGGGTGCATGAACAAATTTAAATTCTGCAATTTTCGGAACTTTTCTTCTTATTGTTCTTATTATATCCGTTGAAATCTGTGTGTTATAACCTATAATCTCGGATTCGGAAATTTGTGCGGCTCTTCCCATGCAATTTACGTCATACCCCAGACTTTTAAATTGTTCTCTTATTTCATAAGCATTTATTTCCTGTTCACGTGTAAAGACTATGCCCAATGAAATATCATCTTCCGTCATATCCGCTTTCTTATGATAAATAAGCCGATTGATTGTCTGCTGGGTTTTTTCCGGGTCCAGTATCCAATAACTGATAATTCCTTTTTTATTCGGACCGCCGGGAAGTGTTACAAATTCAACTTTATTCAAATCTATTTCACGCGCAACAGATGCATATTGTGAAAGTTGATACAAATTCATGTCTGTCCTTGTGTAAAGACTTGCTATTTTTAAAAGTTCGGGAATTTTCTTTACAGTTTCAGGTGATTTTAATTGTTCTATCAGTGCTTTTACAAATTTCTGCTGTCTGTATACTCTTCCGATATCTCCAAGCATATCCTTTCTGAACCTTAAATACTGCTCGGCATGTTCTCCGTCCAGAATGTGGTTGCCTTTGTTGAAGTTAATATACAGATGGGCACTGTAGTCATTATAGTGCATATTTTGATCAATATATATCGGAACTCCGCCTATTGCATCAATTAATTTCCTTACTCCTTCGGCATTTACAATCATATAATTATGAATTCTTATTCCGAGAGTTTCTTCAATTGTCTTTTTTGTAAGTTCAATACCGCCAAGGGCATAAGCGGCATTAATTTTTTGTACACCGTGTTCATCTGCCAGATATACTTTACTGTCCCGCGGTATGGATATGGCATTTACGCCTTTGCCTTGAAGGTCAATATTAAGAATAATCATTGTGTCGGAACGAACACCCGAGAACGGCAGAGTATTCGGCCCGTTGGAATCTACGCCCAGAAGCAGAATATTTTGATATCTGTTGAGCATTTTTAAATTAAATTTTGATTGGGTTAAATCAGGTTTTTTACTGATTTTTACGCCCTGAAGATTTTTATCCGTATAGCTTGAAATAATTGCTGAAATATTATCATAGTTACTTATTATGAACATTAAAAAAGCTGTTGCCGCAACAACAAAAAAAGATATAAAAATAATTCTGAGCGTAAAAACAAATCCGCCTTCTTCGTTGCGCTCTTTATATTTTAAAAATACACTGTATTGCTCGTCTTTGTCTTTTAATTCAGTCATTTTATAATGTCCTGCCCATCTCTTATAATATTACTTCAAAAAAAGAAAATTAGTATATGCCGAATGGGTGATTTATTCCCCGAGTTGAATATAATCCTTATTCATGCTTTTATTTAGATATTATGGACGATAAAGATAATATTGTAAAAAATGCGGAGTCAAAAGTTTGGGAATATTTTAAACTTGTTGACGAAATAAAAGAATATAATCAGGAAAAAGTATTAAAAGCATTTTTTGATAATAAAATAGGACTTGAACACTTTGCAAGCGTATCCGGATACGGGCATGATGATATGGGGCGTGAGGCATTGGATAAGGTGTTTGCCAATGTTTTTAAAGCTGAAAAAGCTGTTGTCAGAAATCATTTTGTTTCGGGTACGCATACTTTAGCGTGCTGTCTGTTCGGTAATTTACGTTATGGTGAAAAACTTATATCTGTTGCGGGTTCACCTTATGACACTATGGAAGAAGTTATAGGAACAAGAGGAGATAAAAGAGCATCATTAATCGGACATGGTGTTTTATATGAAGAAATTCCTCTTATTAATGATACTGATGTTGATTTTGAAAAAATAAAAAATACTGTTGATAAATCTGTTAATATGGTTTTAATTCAGCGTTCAAGAGGTTATTCACTCAGAAAGTCGCTAAATATTGAAACTATAGGAAAGATTGTGAAAATTGTAAAATCGAAAAATCCTGAGTGTATATGTTTTGTTGATAACTGCTACGGGGAATTTGTCGAAAAACTTGAGCCATTGGAAGTTGGCGCTGACTTGATAGCGGGTTCTTTAATAAAAAATCCCGGAGGCGGTATCGTTGAAGCAGGCGGATATATTGCAGGCAGGGAAGAGTATGTTAATCAGGCGGCATACAGATTAACGGCACCTGGTATAGGCAGTGAAGGCGGAGCTATGCTAAATCAGCTCAGACTTATATTTCAAGGACTTTTTATGGCCCCTTCAATTGTTTCGGAAGCGGTAAAAGGTGCTATACTTGCTTCTCAAGTATTTGAAGATATAGGTTTTGTTTCGACACCTAAACCGAACGAAATAAGGACGGATCTTATTCAAACCGTAAAGTTTGGAGCTCCTGAACCATTACTGGCATTTTGTAAGACCCTGCAGTCGTTTTCTCCGGTTGAGTCTTATCTTACGCCCGTACCTGACGGGGTCCCCGGATACGACAGTAAACTCATAATGGCAGGCGGAACATTTATAGAGGGTTCTACTATTGAACTTTCCGCCGATGGTCCGGTAAGACCTCCTTATGCAGTTTATATGCAAGGCGGACTGAATTATGCTCATGTTAAAATTGCACTTAAAGGTATTATTGAAAAACTAAAGGAACAGGGAAATGTTCTTAGATAAATCAAGAATAAAAATACTTTCGGGAAAAGGCGGCAACGGAATTGTTGCCTGGAGAAGAGAAAAGTATGTTGATAAAGGCGGGCCGGCAGGCGGTAACGGCGGCAAGGGCGGAGATGTTTTCCTTGTTGCTACTGAAGATATGTCAACATTGATGGACTTTCAATATCAATCGGTATTTAAAGCAGAAAACGGAGAAAACGGATATATTAAAACCCAGCACGGCAGATGCGGAAAAGATTTATATTTAAAGGTTCCCGTCGGTACCGTTGTTAAAGATGTAGAAACCGGAAAAATTATTGCCGATTTGGATGTTGACGGAAAAACAATTCTTGTTGCAAAAGGCGGCAGAGGCGGACGCGGTAATGCGTGTTTTGCAACTTCTCAAAAAAGAGCTCCTCAATTTTGCGAACCCGGAGAAAACGGCATTGAAAGGACACTTGAATTGGAACTTAAATTAATCGCTGATGTTGGGCTTTTAGGTATGCCTAATGCGGGAAAATCAACACTTATCAGTGCGGTAAGTTCCGCTAAACCTAAAATAGCCGATTATCCTTTTACAACTCTTGTTCCTAATCTTGGTGTTGTTAAAAAAGATAACGGCGACGGGTATGTTATTGCAGATATCCCGGGTCTTATAGAAGGTGCATCCGAAGGAACCGGTCTGGGGCATGAATTTTTAAGGCATGTTGAAAGATGTCGTTTCTTAATTCATCTGGTTGATTTGACGGCAGAAAATCCCGTTAGTAATTATAAAATTATAAATGAAGAGCTTAGAAAGCATTCCGAAACTCTTTCAAAAGTTTATCAGGTTATTGCGCTCAATAAAATTGATGCTGTTGATGAACAAACACGCGAAAATTATATTAAAGAATTTAAAAAGTTTTCCGATGATGTTTTCCCTATCTCTGCGGCAACACGTGAAAATTTAAAAGAGTTTATGTATTTTGTTGCGCAAAAAGTTGATGAAATACCTAAACCGGTCATTGTTGTTGACGTTGAAGAAGATGATGGTGCATATGACAATGATGACAGTTCTTACAGCGTCTACAAAACAGATAAACATACTTTTGTTGTTGAAGGCGGAAAAATTTTCAGACTCGCCAATGTAACTGACGGAAGAAATACGGAGCAATTATATAGATTTCAAAATATTTTAAAAGCCATGGGCGTTTTTGATGCATTGAAAGAAGCAGGTGTTCAAGAAGGAGATATTGTTAAAATAGGACATCTGGAGTTTGATTATCTGTATTGATAAGAATTAAACATGTTCGGCTCTTCTGTCAGACTTTATTATATGAATATTTCTGGTTTCGGAAAATTCCTGACGTGCTGCGGACAATTTTTCTTTAATTTCTTTGCTTATACTGCCTGAAGCAATTAATCTGTCTATAAAATTATTATTTAATTTAACGGCTTTCGGAAGCGCGCCTATTTCATCCAAAATATCTTTTATTTCGACAAAATCATATGTATATCCGCGTTTAGACTGGTAAATAAGAGTCTCACCGTTGGGGGAGTGAATGCTTTCACCGCCTTTTTCAAAATGCAGTCTGAATACCGATTTTAAGTCCTGCATTTCCGACTGCATAATTTGTACAGCCTGCTGGATCCTTAAATATCTTTCAAAAAGGTAATCGATATTCTCAAGCTGCTGAACCTGCCATGCATATTTTTTTTCATATAGCTTTTTTAGTTCCGGATATGCTTTAGCAAGTCCTTCTGTATCTGCCATTGCTCTGTGACGTGTAGAAAATTCAATGTTGAATTTTGTCATAAGGCTTTCGAGTCCGCAAGATTCCAGCTCCGGATAAATTTCTTTAAACATCATCTGAGAGTCAATTCTTGTATTCTGAATTGGATTGCCCGTTTGTCTTATACTTGCTTCATTAATAAATGAATAATCAAAAATTGCATTATGTGCAACTATGGGATAATCACCTATAAAATCAAGAATAAGAGGCATGACCTCGGCTTCAGTCGGAGCATCCTTGACGTCTTCTTCCGTTATTCCGTGAATGGCAATACTTGACTTTCTGATATGCTGTTCGGGATTTATAAGAGTTTCAAATCTGTCTTTCATTTTACCGTTTTCCAAACGAATAGCGGCAAACTCAACCATTCTTTCTTTTTTATAATCTAATCCCGTTGTCTCAACATCTAAAACAATTTCAATACATTTTTTTCTCGGCACAGCCTGAAATCTCCCTCTTTTGAGATTATATCATAAAGTTTTTTGACTGGCAAAATTACCAAAAATTAATATTATTCTTTTTAGTAGTAGCAAAAATAATATTTCGGTGGTAACATATTACGGTATATCTGAGAAAAATTCGCTAATATTTATCGTTTTCGAATTTTCTGAGCGACACCTTTTAAAGGTGGATATTCGGACGGTAACAATAATGCGAAAGGTTCAATAACAGATTAGAATATGTCAAACATCAGGTGGTTACAATGGGAAGAATAGTATTAAACAGAGATAAATGCAAGGCCTGTTATTTATGTGTTGACGTGTGCCCCAATAAGGTTTTACAAGCGGATGAAACAGTAAATAATATTGGGTATTATCCCGTTAAAACAGACAATAGTAAAACATGCATAGGCTGCGCTATGTGTGCAAGAGTTTGTCCTGATATGGCGATTGAAAAGGTGTACAGATGAAAAAAGAAAAAGAATTATTAAAAGGTAATTATGCTATTGCGCAAGCTGCAGTTGAAGCGGGTTGTCAAAGTTATTTCGGATATCCTATCACTCCTCAAAGTGAAATAGGCGAGTATATGAGTACTATTATGCCCGAAAAAGGAAGAGCATATGTTGCGGCGGAAAGTGAAGTTGCTGCAATAAGTATGGTGCTGGGTGCGGGCTCAACCGGGGTTAAAGCAATGACTTCATCTTCTTCCTGTGCGGTTGCTCTTATGCAGGAAGGTTTATCATTTATTGCGGGAGATGAAATCCCTTGTGTATTGGTAAGTGTTATGAGAGCAGGCCCGGGATTGGGCTATATTTATGCTTCTCAGGGGGATTATTATCAAACAACAAAAGGCGGCGGAAACGGAGATTATAAGATTGTTACTTACGCGCCTTCAAGTGTTCAGGAGTGTATTGACCTTACTTATAAATGTTTCCATGTCTCGCAGAAATACAGAACTCCTGTTTGTCTGCTGGCCGATGGTATGCTTGGACAAATGATGGAACCTGCAGTGGTCGGTGAATATCCTTATGAAGAAATCGACCAGTCTTCCTGGGCTTTAGATGGTGCAAAGGACAGAGAACCCAGATTTATTGCTTCTATTGAACGTGATCAGGAAACACTCAGAAAAAGAGTTGTTAAAATTTTTGAAAAGTATAAAAAAATTCTTGATAACGAAAATGTGTTTGAAAAATATGAAATTGAAGGCGCAAAACTTGTAATTACAGCTTTCGGAAGCATTGCAAGAATAGCTAAAGCAGCAGTGAAAAAGGCAAGAAAGAACGGACTTAAAGTCGGTTTATTCAGACCGGTTATGTTGAATCCGTTCCCCGAAAAAATAGTTGCCGAAATTGCACAAAAAGTTGACGGTATTTTAGACATAGAGTTAAACTGCGGTCAAATGCTTCAAGATATTAAAGCAAGTATTGCAGGTGCCGCAAATATTCCCGTTGAGTTTTTCGGAAGACCTGCGGGGGTTATGATGACAGTTGAAGAAATATATAAACAAATTGAAAATGTTTATAGAAAAATGGAAGAAAAACAATATGGAACAGCTTGTATATAAGAAACCCGATTCAATAAAAGAAGATTTTAAAATTTCTTTTTGCCCCGGCTGCGACCACGGTGTTGCCGTTAAGTTGGTGGCGGAAGTTCTGGATGAGCTTGGAGTCAGAGAAAAAACAATCGGAATAGCCTCTGTCGGTTGCAGTGTGTTCTCATATGATTTCTTCAATTTGGATATCGTGGAAGCTCAACACGGCCGTTCAATGGCTGTTGCAACCGGTGTGAAACGTTCTAAACCCGATAAAGTTGTATTTACTTATCAAGGTGACGGTGACCTGGCTTCAATAGGTATTGCGGAAACAATTCATGCTATGGCAAGGGGTGAAAAAATTACTGCTATTTGTATTAATAATACTACTTACGGTATGACCGGCGGACAAGCAGGCCCCACCACTTTAATTGGACAGGTTACTACAACAACAACGAAAGGGCGTTGTGCAGAACTTTCGGGATTCCCTTTAAAAATATCCGAACTTTTAAAAGAAATTGACGGAACGGCATATGTTGCACGTGTTACTCTGGATAATCCGAAGGCAATAATGAATGCCAAAAAATGTATAAAAAAAGCATTTGAAGCACAAATAAAAGGACTTGGCACAGGATTTGTTGAAATTCTTGCTACTTGTCCTACTAACTGGAAAATGACTCCGCAGCAAGCGCATGAACGTGTCAGAGGTGAAATGTCAGAGGTTTTTGTTCCCGGAGTTTATAAAGACAAAGTCAGTGAGGCACTATAATGAATTCTAATGTATTAATAGCAGGTTTTGGCGGTCAGGGGGTCCTTTTTATCGGGCAATTGTTTGCAAGAGCCTGTATGAAAGAAGATTTAAATGTTACCTGGTCTCCGGCATACGGTGCTGAAATGCGAGGCGGAACAGTTAATTGCACTGTTTGTATGTCTGATGATGAAGTGGCTTGCGCTTTTGTTGAAGAACCGGAAAATGTTATTGCTCTGAATGCACCTTCTTTTGAAAAATTTGAAAAGAAAATAAAATCCGGCGGAACGATGATTGTCAATTCTTCTCTGGTTAAGTCGGCTCCTTCAAGAAATGATATTACATATAAGTTTGTTCCTATGACAGATATTGCTCATAAGGCAGGACATGAAAAAATGGCAAATATAGTTTCTCTCGGTGCTTTTATTAAAACCTTACCTTTTGTAAAAAAAGATAGCATTATAAACGAAATGAAGAATATCTTAACGGGTAAAAAGGCTGCTATGCTTGAAGGTAATATTCAGGCACTTGATGAAGGTTTTGCCGCTGTTGAATAATTGGATATTCATGTTTGCTAACCGGGCTCTGCCCGTACGGAATTTCGCTGTCTTGGTTTTTGCTCACTCTCGGGCAAGCGGTTCACTGCGCTGACGCTTGTCGTTCACCTTGCCCTCACATAATCGGGTTCGCTCATTTCATTCGACTCCACCCTGCGCAAAAACCGCTGTCTTGAAATTCTTTTCGCTCACTGCTGTCGTCAGCTGCACTTCGTTGCCGCAGACTTCGCGTTCGCTAACCGGGCTCTGCCCGTACGGAATTTCGCTGTCTTGGTTTTTGCTCACTCTCGGGCAAGCGGTTCACTGCGCTGACGCTTGTCGTTCACCTTGCCCTCACATAATCGGGTTCGCTCATTTCATTCGACTCCACCCTGCGCAAAAACCGCAAAAAAAAAGGAACTTTTTAGGGTTCCTCTGAAATCTGTTTCAATTTCCTCGTGTGTTAGTAAAAGGTAGTAAGTAAGGTAAGTATGAATATAAAATTTGTTTATTTGGTCCGTTAGAATCTCTCGTGTATCATCTACATATATATAAAGTATATAAACATTCGAGAATTGCTTAATACCTTTTATCTTGTTACATTTCTTTACAAAAGCAGTAAACCAAAACCTGTGCTACAATATTTACCGAAGGGATATGATAATGGCAAAAGCAGTCTTGGTATCAAATGATAATAATTTGATTGATGAAGTAAAAAATATTATTTCATCCGCTAACTACGAACTTGAAACTGCAAAAACACTTGAAGACGCCGAGATATATACGGCTTCGGATGAAACGGATATAGTTATTTTTGACGCCCTTATACCTGATATTATGTCATTGCTCCGTACATTAAAACTTCAAATGCAGTCAAAGGATATCCGCTCCGTTATTATTCTTCCCGGGAAAAATATTAATTATGACTGCCTTAAATATACAAATAACTATATACAAAGACCCATTAACGGAAACTTAATGCTTGCAACATTAAATTCCGCTATGCAATTTAGAGAAACATTTAAAGGTCTTTCCAAAAATAACAATGATCTGGCAAAAAGTTTGTATCAGTTAAATGTTTTATATTCAACCAGTACACAGCTTGCAGGTTCTCTGGATAAAAAAAATCTTATAGAAATTATGACCGACGGACTGGACAGGAGTTTGTCTCTTTCTCTTTGTTACGCTCTGGTTTTGAATGAAGTTAATGATATACAATTAATAATAAAATCACTATTTCCTATTTCGGTAAAACTTGAAAATGCTATTAAATTAAGGGCTTTATTGAATTATAAAAATTTATTTTCCATAAATCCTAAAATGGAAGATATTCGTGTAATTAAATCATCTAAAGACCAATACGGTGAATATGATTTGAATGTTTTCGGGTTTGATAATTTGTTTGCACCGATAAATATAAAAAATAAATTTTACGGAATAATAGAAGTTTTCAGAGATTCGGATTTTATGCCGGATGATACCAAATGTTTTTCAACACTTGTAAAACAGGTCTCTCTTCCGCTTGAAAGTGCCATATTATATGAAGAAATCAAAGACACGAATATGAAATTGGAAAGACTGGAGAGGTTAAAATCAGAGTTTATTTCCATAGTATCTCATGAACTTAAGACACCTTTGACATCTATAAACAGTTCCGTTGATATTATTTTGAAAGGTATGACAGGGGAGATAAGCGAAGCTACGGAAAAGTTTTTAAACCTTGCAAAAAGCAATGTTAAAAGGTTATCTGCAATTATTTATGATTTGTTGGATTTGTCTAAAATTGAAGCGGGTAAGATGGAATTTCGTTTTGAAAGAACTAATATTAATCTTCCTGTAGAGCTTGTTAAAAATACACTTGACAATCTGGCTAAAGAGCAAAATATTACTATAAATCTAAATTTGGCAGAAAATCTTGATTTGGTTTATATTGATACACAGAGAATGGAACAGGTTTTAACAAATCTTGTATCTAATGCTGTTAAATTTACCAGAGAAAACGGAACAATTGAGATTACTTCTTCCAGAATAAGTGCTGATGAAATTAAAAATAATCCGTTCTTTGATTCACTTCCCGAAAAAATGAGTAAAGAATATGTAAAAATAGCCGTAAAAGATAACGGTATCGGTATTGCACCCGAAAATCAATATAAAGTTTTTGAGCAGTTTAAACAAATAGAAAATTCACTCAGCCGCAAAGTCGGAGGTTCCGGATTAGGGCTTCCTATTGCAAAAAGACTTATGGAAGCACATAAAGGTTTCATATGGCTTGAAAGTGAACTTGATAAAGGTTCTACGTTTTATCTTGCAATTCCTTTAATGAGTGAAAGTGAAATATTTGAATTGTCACTTGAACAGGATATTCAAAAAGCAAAAACAGAACATGTTAACATTTCTCTTATCGGACTGAGAGAAAATATTCTTGATGGTGAATCATTGATTGACAGAATTTGTGATGAACATGTGATAAGAAAAACCTCATGTTTTCATGAATATATGAAAGAAGAAGACGGAAAACGCTATTATTATTTGTATTCGGTTGACATGGATTCTTTTGTATTTGATTTTGAGATAAGAAAACTTGCAACATATATAAATGAAATGAGACAAGAGTATCCGGAGTATGATATAGTATATTCTGCGGCTTTATGCCCGCAAGACGGCGAAACTGCAGATGTGTTAATTCCAAAATTGAACAATTTTAAAGGTGATAGGGATGAAGAAAATATTAATAGTTGATGACGAAACAGATATACTGGAAATATTAAAATTTGTATTGGAAGCGCAGGGGTATGAGTGTATAACCGCAACAGACGGCGAAATGGGGCTTAGTCTTGCAAGAGAAATTAATCCTGATTTGATAATCCTTGATGTTATGATGCCGAAAATTAACGGATATAAAATAAGCAGACTTCTTAAATATGACAATAAATATAAAGATATCCCGATTTTAATGATAACGGCGCGTTCTCAGGAGGAAGATAAAATTATAGGTGAAGAAACAGGTGCGGATGAGTATATTACAAAGCCGTTTCAGGTCGACTATGTTGTGGAAAAAGTAAAGAGTTATTTAGGGTAGTTAAATGGAATTTGTTACAAATAAAACTCTTGAAAAACTAAAGTATGACCTCGTTCGAGACGGGCTTATAAGTTATGAAGATATAGAAAGAGCCAATGAACTTGCACTTTCTCAAAATGTTAATATCGGTCATATTCTTATAAAATCAGGACTGATAACAGAAACAAATCTTTTAAAATTTCTTGAAGGAAAACTTCATATCCCCTATGTGGATTTAAAAGATTATACTTTAGATAAAAGATGTTTGTCTTATATCAGTTTTAATGATGCGCAGAAATATAAGATTATTCCGCTTTTCAAGATAGAAAATGTTTTGACGGTTGCAATGGCGGATCCTCTGGACTTGTTTGCGATAGATAAAATTGTTGAAAAGACCGGCTGCGATATTGAACCTGTTGTCAGCGCAGAGTCATCAATATTGAATAAAATAGAAGAATATTATAAAAGCGACAGTTCCGTCGGCGAAATAAATATAGAAGAAACAGCAAGCAGCTTTGACTGGCAGGAGGAACTGCATAATGATGTTTTATCCGATGAACACATACAAATCTTAATCCGTGCGATATTGAAACAGGCGATTTTAAATAATGTGCATGAAATGTTTTTTGAACATGTTCCCGGCGGTTTAAGTGTTAATTTCAGGATGAATTCACAGATTCAAAATATGGGACAGATTCCCTCAGTATTGGTTGTTTCTTTTATTTCAAAACTGAAAACCCTGTCTAATCTGGATGCAGCTGTTTGTGAACTGCCGCAGCTTGGTAAATTAATATTTAAAGTTGATGAAATAATTTTGACTGCAAGTATATCGGCTTTTCCTACAATAAACGGTGAAAGAATTTCTCTAAAAATTTATAAGCCGCCTAAAAAACTTGATAAGACCGGATTGACACCCGCACAGATAAATACTCTTATGTCCGAGCTTGAAAAACCCGGAATTGTTCTTGTCTGCGGTTCTTCATTATCGGGAAAAACACATATTATTTATTCAATTTTATCGGAGATTGCAAATTCGAATAAGAATATTATGACAATTGAATCAATTGCAAAATACAAGCTGGATAATGTTAATCAATGCGAACTCAATGAAAATATAGGATTTAATATGGATAAAGCAATGAGATTTATTGAGTTTCAATCACCCGATTTAATATATTTTGAAGGAATAACAAGTAAATCCGCCCTGGATTATTTCAGTGAACTTGTTTTTAAAGATAAAGTATTGATTACGGAACTTCTGGCAGATAATATGGCGGATTTAAACAAGAAACTTTCATATGAAGATTTTGCTATGTTTAAGCCTGTAATATCCTGTATTATTTTTGTTCATAATGCTCAAAGTATTGAAGTTTTCGGCAAAAGCGAGATACAAAGATTTACATCGATTGTATAATGTAACATTGTTTTAACATGTTTTGTTTTATACGGTAAAAAAATTTTTCCCGGGTTTTACTGCTTCTATAGAGGGTGGTAAGATTTTATGAAAATATCAAGAATTTCTTTTAGTCCGAACGTAAATAACATTAATAGTCCGAATAAAATATATAAAACCTGCACTGTTCCCGTTTACAGCCAAAAAGATGCTTCCGGGATATTTAAATATTTTATGGGGCGTGATATGGTTTCTTTCGGCGCAAGAGCGTTTAATGAAACATTAAATAAAAATTGGTATCATCTGCCTGAAGGGTTCAGTCCCGATGCTTTTCAAATTGAGGCAGGCAGAGCTTTAAATGAAGATAAAAACGTTTTGGTTGAAGCACCGACCGGAACAGGAAAAACCGCCATTGCCCATTATGTTGCATCAAAAAATATGGATGAGGGAAAAACCACTTTCTATACAACACCTTTAAAAGCATTAAGTAACCAGAAATTGAATGAATTTCGTGCAGTATACGGTGATGAGAATGTCGGTATATTGACGGGAGACAGAAGAGAAAATATAGATGCTCCGATTGTTATAATGACAACCGAAGTATACAGAAATATGGCATTGTCAAATATGTACGGGGACAAAAATCCTCTTATGCAAAATTTAGGCAGTGTTATATTTGATGAATTCCACTATTTAGGAGATGATTCAAGAGGTTCCGTCTGGGAAGAGTCAATAATGCTTACGCCTAAAGATGTTCAAGTTTTGGGATTGAGCGCTACAATAGGAAATCCAAAAGAGCTCAAGAACTGGCAAAGCGAGCTTAAAGGAGAACCAATTGAACTTGTTTCCATGCCTGCTTCCGCAAGAGCTGTTCCTTTAAGGTACGGAAGTATTTATACAAATTCTTATGAAGATGAACGTAAAGCTATAGAGAGGAAAATCAAAAAGACAGGTGTTGCACCCGAAACCCCTGTTGATTATAGAGCACCCAAACCAAAACCGAGTGATTTTAAGATGGCTGTTGATAAATTGGACAATAATGACCAATTGCCTGCAATTTTCTTTGTATTCAGCAGAAAATTTTCTCGTGAACTATTGGAATATTTTGCAAAAAGCGGTATTGACTTAACTACGGATAAAGAAAAAAAAGAAATTGAAAAAACCGTAAACAAATACAGGCTAAAAGGATATATAGGCGCTGATTTGGATATGGATGCTTTGAAAAAAGGCTATGCAATACATAATGCAGGAATTATTCCCGCACAAAAAGAATTAATTGAAGAGTTATTCCAGAAAAAATTGACAAAAGTTGTCATAGCAACCGAGACTCTGGCCGCGGGAATTAACATGCCTGCGAAAACAGTAGTAATATCAAGCCCGTATAAACCTACGGATGCTGAAAACACAGAAGAAGAACGGGCTACCAGAACACTTACGGCGAATGAATTTAAGCAAATGTCAGGAAGAGCAGGCAGGAGAGGTATTGATACCGAAGGTTTTGTTTATACAATGCCCTGCGACAGACAAACGGAACAAGAATTTTTGTATCTGGAAATAATGGGTTCCAATCCGCTGGAAAGTAATTATAATCCTGATTATGCATTTTTATCGGGGTATTATGAGCATAATGACGATGCTTCAAAATTGAATGATTTTATAGGGCAGTCTTTCTATGCGTATAGTCAGGATGATAGTGAAAGAAGCAAAAAAACATCCGAACTGATTGATTTAAGTGAGAAAAGAACCAATGTGCTTTTAAAACAAGGATTCTTAATGTCCAAAGACGGTGCCGTATCTCCGACGGTAAAAGGAAATATGGCAGCTCAAATCAGAGGATATGATGCATTAACTCTTGTTGAAGCACTTGCAGGCAAGAAGTTTGATTCAATTACGCCTGAATCACTTGCAATGGTGGCAGGTGCAATTGCAAATCCTGCCGACGGAGAGGAAAGTGAAATAACCCCTGAAACAGATTTTGGTTATATATTTGAACCTTCTGAGGATTATATTGACAGTGTTTACAGAACAACATATTCATCTTTGTCGTCCAAAATAAATAAACTCGGGCATGCTGTTTCTGAATTTGCAACATATGAAGATATGCTCTCTTTTGTTCAAAATTTGAAAAAGCCCGATATTGCCGAAGATGAATTGATTGAAGAAATAAAATTTCAAAGAGCAAGACGCTCTAAAATGTATACAATAACAAAACAAACGGGGAAGATGTCTTCCGCGGAAATTGCACAGGCTCTAAAAGACGGTGATGTTGTTCCTACAAAAATATTACAGGATCAGCTTAAAACACTTGAACATTATAAAAACAGAATAAATACAAGAACAATAGAAGATTATATTGACAAGCTCAGAACCGATTTAAAAGCAAATAGCGGAGAGAATAAAGGTAAAAAAGCAAAAGCGCGTCTTGATAAAAAATGTGATGAAATAAAAAAAGCGATAGAACATGCAAGAGTAATGCAGTATTTGGATGAGCATCTGGTTGATGCAATAAGTTCAAATTACAGCTTTATCAAGAAAAATCCTCCCGGTCAGGTCAGGGACGATTTTGCACAGGCCGAACAATTATGGCTCCGCTTAACATCTAAAGATGTCATTATCAGAGAAATTGAAGCGTTGATGGATATTGAAAAATATCAGGATGAACACGATATTAAGGCTGATGGGTTTAATAACCTTTCCAAAACAACAAAATGTATAAGAGAACTTCAGTCAAAAGCTCTTGAAATATTTAATACGGAAGCTGCCGAGGGTATTGCACATAAACCTGATAAATACAGTAAAACCGGTGCGCAGATTATGTATAACTGGGCATTATTGAATAAGGTAAATCCATACAGTATGGCAAATTGGGAAGAACTTTTGAGAATAGTTCCGCAAGAAATAATGGATGAAGGTTCAATATACAGAAGCATTCTTCAAACTTCCGATTTGTTAGGACAAATGGCAGAGGCCGCCGATGCAGGATGCAAAAATTCAACCGATGAAGCAGATATTGAGTACTATGCAAAATTGAGACAATGCGCCGTTGATGCAAGAAACCTGCTTATAAAATATCCCGTCGAAGTATAATGTTTTCAAAATAAAATGTTTTCTATAAAATAAAAATGTCATCGTTTGGAGCATAAAATGGCATTTTTTAGGAGCAGTATATTTATAGGTATTATTTTTGCATTATTGTGCTGTTTATTATGCATTTTAAATACAGACAGCTCAATAGGGTTTTCCGGTGATGACATTCAAGTGATAAATCAGGCGGTTGCTGCCGCGAATAATACCGTCGGGCAATTTATCAAAGATTATTCTTTTATGAATGCAAATAACGTTGACCCCGTTGCTTCAAACGCATATTCCTGGGGAACATCTTTCTTGCTTGTTCCTTTGTATAAATTGTTCGGATTGAATAATATTTTTGCTTTTAAAGGTGTTATTATCGGGGCATATTGTTTATTTATATTTTCTTTTTTTATATATCTTGCACATAAAACAAACAGGATTATCGGCGGTCTAATAACATTATTCTTTGCAACGAGCCCGTTCTTCATCGGATTTACAAATGATATTTTAAAAGACTTGCCGTATTTGCTGATTTCTTTTCTGTCCGTTGTTTCAATTGATTATTTCTTAAAAGAATCCTTTTTAAAGAAACAGATAATTTACTCGATTTTTGTATCTTCTTTATTATCTTTAAGTGTTATTTTCAGAGAAAACGGCGCTTTACCGGTTCTTGTTTTATTTTTTGCACAATTAATAAAAATTTCGCAACTTGTTATCAGTAAAAAGAAAATAAGCCATACCGCCGTAATATTATATGGTCTGCCTTATATTATAACAGCAGTTGTATATACTTTAATCAGCATAAAATATCCGACATTTTATTTAAAAGGATTTATAGATTTTACACCGGCTTCAATGATAAAGATGACCGGATACTATTTTAATCAGTTTTATTTGAATTTCTTTGCGGCAGGGAAAATATTTTCTTATATTTTATATTGTTTTGTATTGGTTTTATCGGCATACGGAATAATCAAAAAAGTTAGACATGAGTATGTTTTATTTATTTATCTTTGCACTTTTATTATATATGCTGCATATCCCGTAGAACAGGAAATAAGATATATAATTCCTTTGATTCCCGTCTTTTTTGTATTCTTAGGGCTGGGAATATATGATTTTAATAATAAATATTTAAAATTAACAGGCATTATTACCCTTGTTGTGTTATGTTTATTTAATGTTTTTGTATTGTCAAAAATGAATCTTACAAACAGATTTTTATACAAACATACGGATAACGGAACAATAAGTTCTTCTGCAAAAAAAGTATATGATTATATAAATAAGAATATACCCGCAGACAGTAAAATTATATACTGGCATCCGAGGGCAATATACCTTTATACGGGAAGATTGAGCTTTCAAATTTCGGATAAAAAAGAAAGACTCGGAGAAGGGGATTATCAGATAAGCATTATCGGCAAAGACAGACCGGGAAAATATTATGACAAAGAAATGTATGATTTAGAAGCTAAAACATATATAAAAGAGGCAAATGTATATTTAAAACCCGTGTACAGAAATGATAATTACGCTGTTTATGAAATAGAAAAGGAATAGATGGAAAAAATCAAATTAATACTTAATTTTATACTGGGATTTATTATTTTAACAGGTTTTTATTTTGTAAGCTCTGTTATAATAAAATTTTTGCATGTTCCGCTCTCTCCCGTTATATTGGGACTTATCTTATTTGCATTTGCACTTGTTGAAGGAATCATAAAAGAAGAATGGATAAAAACGACAAGTGAATTCTTGATTAAAAATATGGCAATGTTTATAGTTCCGTTTATGGGCGGACTTGTTGTTTATAAGCATATGATAATGAAAAATTGGCTTGTTATTTTGGTTGTTATATTTGTCACTACAACTTTAATGATAATCATTACGGGACTTTTTGTAGAATACGGACTTAAATTTTTAAGATTGCATAAAATGAGGAAAAATCATGATTAATCCGTTCGGGTTCATTATAACAGTATTGTATTATAAGGCTGCGGAAAAGATGAGACATATTCCGTTTGCGGGAAAAATTCCCGCTATTGTTATTGCAGGAGTTATGCTGGTCTTAACTTTGGAGATTTTTCATATAGATTATAAAATATATAACGAAAGTGCGTGCTATCTAACCTTGATATTAATACCTGCCACAATAGCTTTAGGTTATCCTATATATAAGAATATAGAGCTTTTGAAAAAAAATAAAAGAATTATATATACAGCATTTGTTGCGGCTTCCGCATTTGCAATAGCGGCAACATATGTTGCGGCACAAATGTGCCATGCGGATTTTATTGTTATAGAATCGCTGCTTCCCAAATCGGTAACGGCACCAATAGCTGTAGAAATTTCCAAAGAAATAAATGCAATTCCGGAACTAACAGCATGCGTGGTTGCGTTAACAGGAGTGTTTGGAGGTATGTTCGGTCATAGGATACTTAAAATGATAAAAGTCAAAAATGATGTGGCTATAGGTTTGTCAATAGGAGCGGCAAGTCATGTTATAGGTACGGCAAGATGTATTCAGGAAAATCGTGAGAAACAGGTTGTAATGGCATCTGTTGCACTGGTTATTGTTGGAATAATAACGGCTATAATAATTCCTTTATTTCTGGTCTTTATAAAACAATAAAGAGTCGTATTGTTTTTGACCGTTTCAAGGTTTGTCAAGAAAATTACACAAAAATAAAGAAATATTACAAAAAAGAAGAAAAATAAAAAAATAGTAGTTGACGCACAATTATGTTTAACATAGACTTAACATGCTAAGTCATAAGGATAGGTTGGCAATTGATAAAAGGCTCGGGCTTAGATAATAAGTGAGAGCTGATTAAAAGCCGGACTGACCGGAGATGAGGAGGCGCTGAGGAAGCGGTTTCCAAGCAAAAAGTAATATACAAAAGGAAGCGAAAATGAACGAAAGCAAGCAACAAAGAATCAGAGTTTGTTTGAAAGCATACGATCATAAGTTAATCGACTTATCTGCAAGTAAAATTGTAGAAGTGGTTAAGAGAACGGACGCAAGAGTTGCAGGTCCCGTGCCTCTTCCTACAAAACGTCGTTTGTATTGTGTACTTCGCTCACCTCACGTTGACAAAAAGTCAAGAGAACATTTTGAGATGAGAATACACAAAAGAATCATTGATATTTATGATCCGACAGCACAAACAACAGAAGAGTTGACAAGAATGGATTTGCCTGCCGGAGTAGATATTGAAGTTAAACTTTAATTTCCGTAGAACGGAGTCGAGCGAAAGCGAGCGAGTTCGATGATGTGAGAGCCGAAGTGACGACAGCCGAAGGCGAAGGACCGACAGGCTCGAGAGAAAGGAAATTAAAGGGACAAAGAAAAACACATTACAATTTAATAGGAAACTCCTCATAAATTGAATGTGATCTACGAAGCAAGCAGATTAACGTAGCGCTCACAAAAGAAAGGTGAAATATGACACTTGGAGTAATAGGTGAAAAACTTGGGATGACACAGGTTTTCGATAAAGAAGGTCTTGCAATCCCCGTAACAGTAATAAAAGTTGATCCGTTGACAGTAACACAAGTAAAGACTGTTGATTCAGACGGTTATAATGCAATTCAAGTAGGCGTAATACCTGCAAAAGAAAAGCATTTAACAAAAGCTGAAATCGGTCATTTTAAGAAAAACGGACTCGAAAATTTCAGACATTTACAAGAATTCAGATTAGATAATCCCGAAAACTATGAAGTTGGTCAAAAAATTGATTTAAGCGTTATAGAAGAAGGTATTAAAGTAGATGTAACAGGAACATCAATCGGTAAAGGTTTCCAAGGTACAGTAAAGAGATGGAACTTTGGAAGAGGACCAATGGCGCATGGTTCAAAAAATCACAGAGAACCCGGTTCAATCGGTGCAGGTACAACTCCGGGCCGTGTAATTAAAGGAAAAAGAATGGCCGGTAATATGGGTAACGAAAGAGTTACTATTTCAAAACTTACAGTAGTAAGAGTTGACAGTGAAAACAATTTGTTACTTGTTAAAGGTTCGGTACCCGGGCCTGAAGGAAAATTAGTAACAGTTGTACCATCAAGAGTTAAATGGAACTAGCGAATTTCCGGACGGACAAAGTTCGGTAAGCGAGGGCAAAGTGAATGGCAGCGATAGCGAAATGAACAAGTTGCACGAGCGAAAAGGAAATTCAAGACAACTAACAAACAAAACAAGGAAAAAGAAATTATGACAAAAGAAGTTTCAATATTAAGTACAAGCGGAAAGCAAGTCGGACAAATCGCTCTTGATGAAAAAGTTTTCGGAGTGGAACCGAATTTGCACGTAATGCATATGGCATTAAGAAGACAATTAAACAATGCAAGAAGCGGAAACGCATGTGCTAAAACAAGAGCAGAAGTATCAGGCGGCGGAAGAAAGCCGTGGAAACAAAAAGGTACGGGCAGAGCAAGAGCAGGTTCAATCAGATCACCGTTGTTTGCAGGCGGCGGTGTAGTATTCGGCCCAAAACCGAGAAGCTATGAATTTTCTATGCCGCAAAAAGCAAGAAGATTGGCTTTAAAATCAGCTCTCTCTGCAAGATTGGATAATACTGTTTTAGTTAAAGATTTCTCTGAAATAACAGAAGCTAAAACAAAAATGGTAGCAGAATCACTTAAGGCTTTAAAAGTAGAAGGTAAGATTTTAATCATAGCTAATACTCAAGCGGCTGAAAACGGACAATTGGAATTAGCAGCAAGAAATCTTCCGAATGTGAAAATCATTTTACCTGCTAACTTAAATGTAAAAGATTTACTTGAAGCAGACAGCTTGGTGATAACAGAGGCAGCAATATTAGAAATTACTGAAAGGTTGTCAAAATAATGAGTACAATAAAACAAAACAAAGAAAGATTATACGACATTATAAAAAGACCTATAATCACAGAAAAATCAATGACGGTTGCAGCATACTCTCAGTATACTTTTGAAGTCGCTAAAGATGCAACAAAAGTAGAGATTGCACAGGCAATTGAATTAGCTTTTCCTGGCAGAAAAGTAACAAAAGTAAGAACGGTATACATGCCGTCACACGCAAAAAGAGTAGGATACTCGGTAGGAAGAACTCAATCAAGCAAAAAAGCTATAGTAACGATTGAAGGGGATCCTATTGAAGAATTAGCAGGAGTATAACAATGGGTATCAGAAAAATTAATCCGACATCTCCGGGACAAAGAGGTATGACAAAAAGTGATTTTGCGGAAGTAACAACTTCAACTCCTGAAAAATCATTATTAAAACCAATAAGAAAGAAAGCAGGAAGAAACAACACAGGCAGAATTACCTGCAGACATAAAGGCGGCGGACATAAACAGGCTTACCGTGTAATCGATTTTAAACGTGAAAAATTCGGTATACCTGCAACGGTTAAGACAGTTGAATATGATCCGAACAGAAACGTAAGAATTTCATTGGTAGTCTATGCCGATGGTGAAAAAAGATATATTCTTACACCGCATGATTTAAAAGTGGGAGATACAATTGTATCGGGTCCCGAAGCGGAAATACAAGTAGGAAATGCAGTTCCTCTGGAATTAATCCCGTTAGGTACAATAATTCACAATATAGAATTAATTCCCGGACGCGGTGCAAAATTAGTCAGAACAGCGGGTACAAGTGCGCAGTTAATGGCTAAAGAAGGAAACTATGTAACAATAAAAATGCCAAGCTCGGAAATGAGAATGGTAAGAAAAGAATGTTTAGCAACAATTGGCGTTTTGGGCAATGCTGAATTCAAGAATATGAAAATCGGTAAAGCCGGTCGTACACGTCATCTTGGTATAAGACCTACAGTAAGAGGTGTAACAATGAACCCTTGTGATCACCCTCACGGCGGCGGCGAAGGTAAAACAGGTCCCGGCGGAAATCCGAAGACTCCTTGGGGCAAACCTGCTTTAGGTCGTAAGACAAGAAAAGTTAAGAAAACAACTGACAAATTAATAGTCAGAGCAAGAAAACGCTAATAAAGGAGAAAATTAATGACACGTTCACTTAAAAAAGGCGTATATGTACACGATTCTTTAAAGAAAAAAATAGATAAATTAAACGAAAATAAAGAAAAGAAAGTAATCAAGACATGGTCAAGAGCGTCTATGATTACACCTGAAAATCCTGACATGGTTGGACATACAATAGCGGTATATAACGGAAAAACACACGTGCCCGTATATATATCAGAACCCATGGTAGGACACAGATTGGGTGAATTTGCACCTACAAGAATGTTCAGAGGCCACGCAGGTCAAGATAAAACAGCGAAAAGGAAGTAGATTATGGAAGCTAAGGCAAGACAAACAGACATAACAATGCCGGCAAGAAAGTTACGCAGAGTAATAAATCTTGTAAGAGGCAAATCAGCAGCAGAAGCATTAAGCATGTTGAAATTTATGCCGTATTTTGCAGCTCGCGTAGTTGAAAAGAATATAACTGCGGCAGTGGCTAATGCGACGGAGAAGTTTGGTGCAACGGCAGAAGCATTGAAAGTTTCTGAAATATATGCCGATGAATCAAGAACTCTTAAAAGAGCAAAACCCAGAGCTCAAGGCAGAATGTATGCAAGAGTTAAACGCACATCGCATTTAACGGTTAAAGTAACAAACGAATCAAAGTAGAAGGTAATAAGACATGGGACAAAAAACACATCCGACCGGATTTAGAGTAGGTATAATACAACCGTGGTTCAGCACATGGTTTGCAAAAAAGGATTATCCCGAATTTGTAGCCGAAGATGCAAAAATCAGAAAATTTGTTAAAAAGAGATTATATGCAGCAGGCATATCAAGAATCTTAATAGCAAGAAAAGCTCAAAATGTTACGGTAACTGTTGTAACAGCAAAACCCGGTGTAGTAGTAGGCCGCGGCGGTCAGGGAATTGATGAATTAAGAGCAGCGGTTGCAAAATTAATAAATAAAACAGTAACAGTTGATGTTGTTGAAGTTGCAAGAGTTGATGTAGATTCTCAATTAGTAGCGGAATCAATAGCACTTCAATTAGAAAAACGTATTGCATTCAGAAGAGCAATGAAACAAGCAATGCAAAGAGCAATGAGAGCAGGCGCTCAAGGTATCAAAGTAATGGTATCGGGAAGATTGGGCGGAGCTGAAATTGCACGCTCTGAATGGGCTAAAGAAGGAAGAATTCCTCTTCAGACATTAAGAGCAAATGTAGATTACGGTTTTGCGGAAGCAGATACCATAATGGGTAAAATCGGCGTTAAGGTATGGATTTTCAAAGGCAACTTAATGCCCGGTGAAATGGCTGATCAAAACGTAAAAGCTAAAAAAGCCGGTGTTAATAACTATGATGAAAAACCCGTCGGTGCAAGAAGAAAGAAAAAATCTGCAGCTCCCGCAGCGCAGCAAGAACAAGCAGAGTCAGAAGACTCAAGTGAAAATAACTAAGTAAATAATGAAATTAGGAGCGAAAAACTATCATGTTAATGCCCAAGAAAACTAAATATCGTAAGATGATGAAAGGCAGAATGAAAGGTCATGAAACCCGCGGTACCCGGTTAGAACTCGGTTCATACGGACTTCAGGCACAAGATCCTGCTTGGATTACATCAAGACAGATAGAAGCCGCAAGAAGAGCCATGACTCGTGAAATTAAAAGAGGCGGTAATGTATGGATAAAGATATTCCCCGATAAACCGATTACGGCAAAACCTGCTGAAACTCGTATGGGTAAAGGTAAAGGTAACCCTGAATATTGGGTAGCTGTAGTTAAACCGGGCAGAATTCTTTTTGAGTTAGACTATCCCCAAAGAGAAGTTGCTATTCGTGCACTTGAACTTGCTGCACAAAAACTTCCGATTAAGGTTAAAATTGTTGAGAAAACAGGTGAATAACTATGAAATTAGAAGAAATTAAGGAAAAGTCAGTACAGGAACTTAATGAAATAATTGTAGATTCTAAAAAACAATTATTTGATATAAGATTCAAAAAATTCACTAACAAGTACGATAATGCTACTGATTTAGGAAGAGCAAATTCTCAAATGAAAGAATTGAGAAAGACTATTGCGAGAGCAAAAACAGTAATTAATCAAAAAAATGAGGTTAAATAGAAATGCCTAAGAAAGAAAGACAAGGTGTTGTAGTAAGTAATAAAATGGATAAGACGGCAGTTGTTAAAGTTGCTTCTTATGCACAACATCCGAAATATAAAAAGATTATAGAAACAACAAAAAATTACAAGGCACATGATGAACAAAACCAGTGCAGTGAAGGTGATATTGTAAGAATAGTTGAATCTAAACCGATTTCAGGCGGCAAACATTGGATTGTTTCCGAAATCGTTGAAAAAGTAAAATAACGATAAGTTAACTTCAAAGGATGAAATAAAATGATACAGCAAGAAACAAGATTACAGGTAGCAGATAATACAGGCGCAAAAGAACTGTTATGCATTCGTGTAATGGGCAGTTCCAATAAAAAATACGCACATGTAGGAGATGTTATCGTAGCAGCGGTTAAAGACGCTACACCTAATATGGCTGTTAAAAAATCTGAAGTTGTTAAAGCTGTTGTTGTCAGAACAAAAGCTGATATCAAAAGAGCTGACGGCAGTGTAATCAGATTTGATGAAAACGCAGCAGTAATTATTAATAAAGACGGCAACCCGAGAGGTACCCGTGTATTCGGTCCGGTTGCCAGAGAGCTTAGAGATAAAAACTTCATGAAGATTATTTCTCTTGCTCCGGAAGTAATTTAGGAGAGGCAACAATGAGAGCTAAAAAAACGGTTGAAAAACATCCAATACATGTAAAAAGCGGAGATAAAGTTGTAGTTACTTCAGGTAAAGACAAAGGTAAAGTAAGTTCCGTAAAAAAAGTTATCAGATCAGAAAATAAAGTTGTTGTTGAAGGTGCAAATATTGTAACAAAAGCACAGAAAGCACAAGGCGGAAATCAAGGCGGCTTAATAAAAATGGAAGCAGCCATGGATTCATCAAAGGTAATGTTATATTGTCCTGCTTGTGAAAAAGCAACAAGAATAAAATATGATGTGGTTGATAATAAAAAAGTTCGTGTTTGTAAAAAATGCGGAGAAAAATTAGACTAATAATTAAGAGGTATGGGCATCACGCGAGGTGATGCATTCTGCCGAAAGGAAAAGGAAAATGGCAATAGTAACAAAAAATCTAAAACAAAAATACAATGAAGAAGTTAAAAAAGTTCTTCAGGAAGAATTCAAATATGAAAATGTTCATCAAATCCCTAAATTAAACAAAATAGTTTTGAATATGGGTGTTGGTGAAGCATGTCATAATTCAAAACTGGCTGAAGCAATTGTTAATCAATTAACAAAAATTGCCGGTCAAAAAGCGTTATCAACAAAAGCAAAAAAATCAATTGCGGCATTTAAGTTAAGAGAAGGAATGCCCGTTGGTGCTATGGTAACTTTAAGAGGCGAAAGAATGTACGACTTCCTTCAAAAACTTATCTGTGTTGTATTACCCAGAATCCGTGACTTTAGAGGGGTAAGCACAAAGAGTTTTGACGGAAGAGGAAATTATACATTAGGTTTAAAAGAGCAGTCATTATTCCCTGAAATTTCATATGACGAACTTGATGCGGTTCACGGTATGAATATTTCAATAATAACGACAGCGAATACAGATGAAGAAGCAAGAGCTTTATTAAGAGCACTTGGAATGCCATTTAAAAAATAAAGGAGAAATAACGTGGCTAAGAAAGCAATGATAGATAAAGAGCTTAAAAGAGAAGCGTTAGTTGCAAAAGGAAAATACCCGAGAGTAAGACTTCACAACAGATGTTCAATCTGCGGACGTCCTCACGGATTTCACAGAGATTTTGGTATTTGCAGAATATGCTTAAGAAAAATGGCTCATCAAGGTTTATTGCCCGGTGTAGTTAAAGCCAGCTGGTAGTCGGCGGTGCCGATTTATGTTTGGCTTAAATATTAAGCCCGACAGCTCAAAATAGCTTTTCTATACTGCCGATGAATTCGAGTAAGTAGTAAAAAGTAAAGGAAAATAAGAATGAATACAGATCCGATAGCAGATATGCTGACAAGAATAAGAAACGCTAATATGGTATCTTTAACTGATGTTGAAATGCCGGGTTCTAAATTAAAAATAGAATTAGCAAAATTATTAAAGTCTGAAGGTTATATTGAAGACTATACAGTAGTTGAAAAAGAAGGTTCAAACTTTAAAACATTAAAAATCACATTAAAGTATGATGAAAAGTCTAAACCGGTTATTTCAAACTTAAAGAGAGTGTCAAGACCCGGTTTGAGAAATTATTGTAAAGCAAAAGATATTCCTCAAGTATTAGGCGGAATGGGTATTGCTATTATATCAACAAGTAAAGGCTTGTTGACCGACAGAAAAGCAAGAAAAGAAAATGTCGGCGGTGAAATCCTCTGCTACGTATGGTAGTCAAGGTTTTCGTAAATATAAGTGAAGTAAATAATAAAATTGGAGATAAAGAAATGTCACGTATAGGTAAATTACCTGTAGAAATTCCGGAAGGAGTCGAGGTAACAATAAATGGACAAACCGTAACTGCGAAAGGTCCTTTAGGCACAGAAACAGTTGAAGTTCGTCCTGAAATTAAAATTGTAAAAGACGGAAATCAAATTACATTAACAAGAGAAAATGATGACAGAAAATCACGTTCTTTACATGGTTTGTCAAGAACACTGGTTAACAATGCCGTACATGGTGTTAAATCAGGATTTACAAAAAAACTTGAAATTGTCGGTGTAGGTTACCGTGCTGCAATGCAAGGAAATACCTTAAATCTGGCATTGGGTTATTCGCATCCTGTTGATATTGAAGCACCCGAAGGTATTAAAATTTCAGTTGAACAAAACACAAAAATTACAATTACAGGTGCAAATAAACAAGCAGTAGGTGATATTGCCGCTTTAATCAGAAGCAAGAGACCGCCGGAAGTTTATAAAGGCAAAGGTATTAAATATGAAGGCGAACATATCAGACGTAAAGCCGGCAAAGCAGGTAAGAAATAGTTAAATTAATAATTAAATTGCCCGCATAAACCCTTATATAAATAAGAAGGTTTGGGTGAAAGGAAAGAGAAATGATTAAACAAACGAACAAAAAAGAAGCAACACAAAAACGCCACAGAAGATTAAGAGCAAAATTATCGGGTACAACCGAAGCTCCGAGATTGGCTGTATACAGAAGCACAAAGCATATATATGCTCAAATTATTGATGATGTAAAAGGCGTAACAATTGTATCCGCATCTTCAATTGATAAAGATATGAGAAAAGATTTAACACACGGCGGTAATATTGAATCAGCGAAAGCAGTTGGCGAAGCAATTGCAAAGAAGGCTTTAAAAGCAGGTGTTAAAGATGTTGTGTTTGACAGAGGCGGATTCTTATATCATGGAAGAGTTGCTGCTTTAGCAGATGCTGCAAGAGAAGCAGGATTGAACTTCTAATTGAAAAACAAATAATTAAAAGGATTAGGTTTTAACCTAATCCTTTTTTTAGTTTCATTAAATCCTTAATATCATTATGAGATAAATGTTTTCCTCCTCCAAGCAAAAGAGCATTCAGTGTAACGTGCGCATAGTATTCCGCCGTTTCAAGTTTAGAGAAAGCATGTTCAATATTATCAGCGATTGCAATAACTCCATGGTTTGCCATCATAACAACATCTTTTTGTTTCAAGTATTTCACTGTATTTTTCACAAGTTTTAAAGAAGACGGCATTGCATAATCGGCAACGGGGATGTCTTCAAAATATAAAACAGTTTCGGACATAATCGGTTCATTTAGTGCTTTATGACATGATGCAAAGGACGTCAAATATACCGGATGGGTATGTATAATTACGTTTACATCAGGTCTTTGTTTGTAGATTTCACAGTGAAGAATTTTCTCTGATGATGCTTTTTTTCCGTCAAGTTCTTGTGCTTCAGTATTCATTGATACGATATCATCTTCCGTTAGGTTCCCTAATGAAGTGCCTGTTGCTGTTATGAAGATGCATTCATTTGTTTTAATACTTAAATTTCCCGATGTGGCAACTGTTAAATTTTTATCATAAAGCCGTTTGCCAAGGTCAATAAGAATTTTTTTATTCATTAATAATCCTTTTTTGTTTATTTTATCAAATTTTTCATAAGGCGTCATCTTGTTATATAATAGTTTTATGTTTATTAAGAAATTAGGGATAAAAAATTTTAGAAACTATGCTGATTTGGAAGTAGAATTCAATTCCAATAAAATTTTGTTTATAGGTAAAAACGCACAGGGAAAAACAAATATTCTTGAAGCTGTTTATTATCTTTCGGCATTAGATTCATTACGTGCAAAAACAGATGCCGAACTTATTAAATGGGGAGAAGATAGTTGTTTGTTAAAGGCTGATATACGAAAATTTGATATTGATGTTGAGTTGGAAGTTTTTATCAATCCGCCAAATCGTAAAAAATTAAAGGTTAACGGGATTTCTAAAAATAAATCATCAGAATTTATAAGTAATATTTCAGCCGTTTGCTTTACAGTAAATGATTTACTTCTTTTAAGAGGCAGTCCGGATGACAGACGTAAATGGCTGGATTTAGCTATAAGCCAGATTTTTCCCGCATATTTGGAACGCTTAAATAAATATAATAAAGTGCGTACGCAAAAAAATAATTATTTAAAAGAATTAAAAGGCAATCTTAACTCGGATACGGCTATGCTTGATATCTGGAATGAGCAGCTTGCAATAACGGGCAGCAATGTTATTTATATAAGATTGAATTTTCTTTATGAGCTTCAAAAACTTGCAAAAGAAAAGCATAAACATATCTCATCCGATGAGAATCTTACAATAAGCTATAATTCATCAATTTTGAGTGATATTGACTGCAGTAATAAATACGGGAATAATATCGAATATATTCTTGAAAATTTTAAAAATAAACTTGAAGAAAAAAAACCGGAAGAAATTATTCGTGCACAATCGATTGTAGGTGCGCACAGAGACGATGTTTCATTTTTTATAAATGCGTTCGAAGCAAAAAAATATGCCTCTCAAGGTCAGCAAAGAACAATCGTTCTTTCGTTAAAACTCGGCGAATTGGAATTAATAAAAGATAAGATTAATACAAATGCGGTTTTGCTTCTGGACGATGTTTTGGCTGAACTTGATGATGTAAGGCAAAATTTTTTGCTTGATGCCATAGGCACGGAAACGCAAACTATTATAACATCTGTTGATACACTTCATTTTAGAGATGAATATCTTAACAATGTTGAAATTTTTGATATCAAAAATAATACGATAACCAAAAAATAAACTAATTATTAATATTTTCCGGAAAGTTTATCATTTAAATCAGCAAGATTATCATTAATAGACATGACAAGATAAATCATGAAGAAGGCAACAACAAATGCGACAATTCCGCCCCAAAGAGAAATTATTCCTGCCATCAGCCCCTGATTCATCATAACCATGACACCTGATATAAAAACACCGATTAGAGTGAAGAAAGCAACAATATTTACTATGAATCCCCCGTATTTAACAACAAAATTTTTCATACAATAATCCTTTCAATATATATACGTGAGATATTATAAATATAATTAACGGAGAAAATAATAACAAATCGGCTATGATAATCAGGTAATGTATCATTTTTGTTATAAATAATATAAAGGTCCGTACATTTACTGTATATTTATAACAGAGAGTATACTCGCTGAATAAATAGGAAGAAAAATAGTATGGATATATATTCAATTTTAACTCTCATCGGCGGATTGGCTTTTTTCCTGTACGGAATCTCTATTATGTCATCCGGTCTTGAGAAGATTGCCGGAAGCAAGCTGGAAAAACTTCTGAAGAAAATGACATCAAATCCTTTTAAAGGATTGCTGCTTGGCTGCGGAATAACGGCTGTTATACAATCATCGTCGGCAGTAACGGTGATGTTGATAGGTCTGGTAAACTCAGGATTAATGGATTTATCACAAACAATAGGTGTTATAATCGGAACGAATATAGGTACTACAATTACTGCCTGGATTTTAAGTTTAACCGGAATTCAGGAGAGTGCATCATTTGTTTTGAAAATGCTAAAACCCGAATCCTTTACTCCTTTACTTGCGTTTATCGGTGTATGTATGATTATGTCGGCAAAAAGCAACCGTAAAAAAAGCATAGGATCCGTAATGGTAGGTTTTGCTATTTTAATGTCGGGTATGGGATTAATGGCAAGCTCAATGACCCCTTTAGCGGAGCAAGAAGGATTCAGAAATGCAATGATTGCATTTACAAATCCGTTTTTAGGTTTTATTGTAGGTGCTTTATTAACAATGGTTATTCAAAGTTCTTCGGCATCGGTGGGTATATTGCAGGCACTCACACTTGTGGGCGGAGTTTCATGGGGAGTTGCCATTCCTATTGTTTTGGGGCAAAATCTGGGCACTTGTATATCTGCCGTTCTGGCAAGTATCGGTGTAGGTACTAATGCGAAACGTGTTGCGGGCGTTCATGTTATATTCAATACACTCGGTGCCTGCATTTTATTACCTGCTTTTTATCTTTTGCATATGATTTTTAAGTTTAAATTTGTATCAATGGATGTTTCTCCGGCAGGAGTCGCATTAATACATACAATGTATAATGTTATGACGGCTGCATTATTATTTAACTTTATTAAATTGATTGAAAAACTTGCGGTTAAACTTGTTCCCGACAGCAAAAAATCATCCGAAGATAAAGTATTTCTTGATGAAAGATTACTGGCTGCTCCTTCGGTTGCAATTTCGGAATGTTTTGCCAAAACTGTTGCAATGGCGGAAGTTGTCAGATATAACTTTATTACATCAACAAAAATGCTGAAAAGTTTTCATCGTAAAAAAGTGGATGATATAGTTGAAAATGAGACTATTATTGATACATATGAAGATAAACTGGCATCATTTCTTTTAAAACTTTCAGGCAGAGAATTAACGGAAGAAGATAACAATAAACTTTCGCAATTATTGCTTGCTATTGGTGATTATGAAAGAATAGGCGATCATGCTTCGCATATTTTGAAATTTGCCGAAAAACTTCATGAGTATGAAACAAAGTTTTCCGAAGAGGCGGTTGAAGAAATTAAGACTATTGTTAATGCTGTATGTGAAATATTTGATATGACACTTGAGTGTTATAAGACCGATAATCTTGACCTGGCTCAAAAAATAGAACCGTTAGAAGCAGTTATTAAAAAAGGTGTCAGAAGAGCGAAAAATAATCATATTCAAAGATTAAAAACAGGGCAGTGCTCTGCGGAAAGAAGTTTTATTTTCTCTGATTTATTGAATGACTTGAGAAGAATTGCAGCACATTGCGGAAATGTTGCAACAAGCGTTATTCAACTTCATGACAGTACAATAAATAAACATGAATATAATCACAGAAATAAAGATGAGGATTTGGAATTTAAAAACAGATATAAAGATTACAAATCAAGATATAAAGTTGTAAAAAAAGATAAAGATACAATTACGGCAGTTTAAAAGAGTTTCTGATTTATTTTATAAGTATCCAATAATGTAAGGGAATAGTAATCTATGATTTTTATTATATCTCCCTTGCATCTGTATTTGTGGTTGGAAATATATCTTTCATAAGGTTTTAAACTTTGCTGCTTTTCTTCATCCGTTAATGTATTCCATAAATCTGCATTTATGTATAAATTCCAAAATTCGTTTTCAATTTTACATTCCAAAAAATCAATAAGCATTTCCATACCCTTAATAATAGTTAATAACATGTATAAATTAGAAATATAGTATTAAGTTTTTTATACTGTATATTAATATGAGTACGAATTTAGAATTAGAAAAAAGATTTGGTGCTAAACTGGCATATATAAGAAAAACAAGAAAACTTTCCCAAATGAAACTGGCAGAGATAGTTAATATGAATTTTAACTATATCGGACAAATAGAACGCGGTGAAGCAAATGTTACAATAAAAACAATTAAAATACTTGCTAATGCACTTGATATTGAAGTAAAAGAATTGTTTGATTTTTCATTTTAAATATTTGAAATAATTTTAGATCCCTGATAGGAATTTCTTTCTTCCAGAAGTTTATCGATTTTGTTGAGAACCACAAATTTTTTGCTGAGCCACCCCGGTGCCAGCATATTCGGTTTCAGCCCGTTTCCGGCAAGCCTGTGAATAGTAACATAGGGCGGCAAAAGTTCCAGAAAATCGCATGCTGTTTCAACGTATTCATCTTCTTCCATCATTGGAACTTTGCCCTGATAATATAATTTAACAAGACGCGTGTTATTTAATACACATAAAAGATGGATTTTAACTCCGTTAACCCCTAAATCACCTAAAACTTTCGCAGTTTCAAGCATATCCTTTTTTGTTTCGTTGGGCAATCCCAAAATTACATGCGCACATACATTGATATTTCTTTTTTGGGTTTCTTTAAGGGCATGGCAAAAAGTCTCAAAAGAATGACCCCTGTTGATAAATTTAAGTGATTTTTCATGAATGCTTTGAAGACCGTATTCAAGCCATACATAGTGCTTTTTTGTATAATCGCCTATTAAATCAAGTTTTTCATTATCAACACAGTCAGGACGTGTGCCTATATTCATGCCGATAACGTCTTCATGACTCAATGCCTGGTCATAAATTTCTCTGAGTTCATTAACCGGTTTATAAGTATTTGAATAGGCTTGAAAATAAGCAAGAAATTTCTGAGCTTTATATTTATCTTTTGATAACTGAATTCCAAGGTCTAACTGGTCTTTGATAGATATGTCATGCGGGTAAAGCTGCGAAAAACTCCCGCCGTTGTCGCAAAAAATACAGCCCTCATTCGAGATTGTTCCGTCACGATTCGGGCATGTAAAGCCTGCATCTAAAGTAACTTTGTATACTTTAACTCCGTAAAGGTTTCTTAAATGATCACTGAAACGATTGTACCTTTTATCGGTGTTATTAAAAAACATTATTCTTCTTTTTTATCCTCGATAACGGGATAAACGTAGTGTTCACCGCAATTGGGACAAACGACTTCCTGCTGCTTGCCTTCTTCAACAACAGCTACTTCGAATAAACATTTGCATCCTGATTGAACACATCTTATTGCCCATGTGGGTCTTACAATTCTAGCCATGAAAAAATCCTTAATAATCTAAAAATATATCTATATATAATATATTATTTTATATTTAAGTGCAAATCATTAACTTTTATGAAGGGCTAAAACCCAAATGGCAGGAAGGTTTTAAGAAAAAAGGAAAAAATAATTCAAAAAAAAGAAAAAAAGATAAAAAACATGTGTTGACTTAAATTTTTGTTTGGAATACATTATAAATCGTGGAAGTTGCCACGGAGCCGAAGACTGGAATGTATAGCGAATATACATTTTTAAGATTAAAAGTCAGACGCGAATGAAAACTGCACCGAAAGGTGTTAATGGTGAGACTAAATACTCTGAGAAATAAACCTCAAAAAAGTTTGAAATAATTTTAAAAAAAGTTGTTGACAACAAAAAATGAGGTGATAAGATAAGAGATGTCGCTTGAGAGAGTGACTGAGAAATTTAAAGGAATGTGGAATAGACAAAAAGTCATTTTGCTGACTTTAATTTCAAGAGAAATAGAACATTGAAAATTGAATAGCTGAAAACGATATATACCTGTTGATTTTGAAAAAAATGAGACGGACAATAAAATGAAGTCGAGCAATCCGCTTCGGCGGATGATGGACATAACTTTTCTGACAATGGAGAGTTTGATCCTGGCTCAGGATGAACGCTGGCGGCGTGCTTCATACATGCAAGTCGAACGTGATATAGGAGCTTGCTCCTATTGAAAGTGGCGGACGGGTGAGTAATACATAGGAAATCTGCCCTTAGCTGGGGGACAACAGTTGGAAACGACTGCTAATACCGCATATGAGCTTAGTTGAAATACTAATCTTGAAAACTCCGGTGGCTAAGGATGAGCCTGTGCCTGATTAGCTTGTTGGTGGTGTAATGGACTACCAAGGCGACGATCAGTAGCTGGTTTGAGAGGATGATCAGCCACAATGGGACTGAGA
>CALUUK010000006.1 GCA_944323955.1 Candidatus Gastranaerophilales bacterium
CTCTTCTTCCATACTCGGATACATCAAGTTTGCTATTTCTTCATAATTTCTATCTTGTTTTCTGTTTTTTGCCACAGGCTGTATCTTTTCTAACGGACGGTTTCCCATCATTCCGCCTTTGAACAAAGTTTTTTCAACATCTGATATCGATAGTACTTCTTCTTTTAATGTTTTTGCATCTCCTAAAAGTATCGGCTCTTTCTTCTTCACCTGTATCTGGCTTTTCTCCTCCATTGTTGGGTACATCAAACTTGCTATCTCGTTGTAATCTTTTAGAGGAGCTTGTATCTTTTTTGTTTTCGCTTTCATTACGATGTTTTCATTTACTTGAGGCACTCCGAAATCTTTTACATTCCCCACTTTATTTATATAGTCTATTCTTTGCCTTGCAGGTTTTTCCGAAGTATTTCTTCTTTGCAGTCTCGCTTCTCTCGCTCTGATTTCTTGCTCTTCTCTTATATCTCTTAATCTTCCCTGCTCTACTATCCCATTTGTTCGACCAAAATTATTATTGTACACTATTGTTTCTGCCGGTATTAATTCTATTGTTTCTGTTTCCTCAGGATATCTGTACATTAAATTTGCTATGTAGATTTTTCTTTCAGGAGCCTCTTTTTCATATGTCACTCCTCCTTGCAGCATCATTCTTTGTTCTCTTTTCTTTCTTTACTCTTTCTTCATTTCTTAAATCATGTTATTATTTGTTCATAAGGAGCTCTATTTTGAAAATTTTTCTTTTCTTTCTTTCTTTTTTATTCTTTCCTATCCTCTCTTTCGCAACAGAGTACAAACCTATCCCCATTGAGAAAAGTAACCAATACAAAATTGAAATTGAACAAATTATTAATAAAGAAGTCCCTAAATACAAGAAAGATATAGATAATGTTGTAGTTGAAGCAAAACAACTTCATGACAAATTAATAAAAGACGGATATAATTTTGAAGACTATCATAATCTATTACTTATGTCAGAAATAGTTATATTCGGATTTGTTGAAGAATTAGATACAAAGTTAATAACATTTACACAGAAAAATTATTTCCAAAATATTTATAAACCTGAAACCATTGATGATTTTTATACATATAGAAACTATTTATATAGAAATTTCAAAGAAAATAACATAAATACAAAAAAAATTACGGAACTGTTAAATTATCAATCTCTTAAAAATAAAACAATTGAAAAATATATAAAACATATTCAAAAGACTATTTTACCGGAAGAATAATATTAAAATTTATTTTTATCAATATATTTTGCTGGTGAAACACCAATACCTCTATAATAACCTTCTCTGATTGTAAAATGTAAATGAGGCCCGTTTGATGAACCAGTATTGCCCGAATATGCAATTATTTGCCCTTGTTTTACATGCTCTCCTTTATTGACGACCCATTTTGATATATGCCCATATTCACTTGTTACAATTTTACCGTTTATCATACCATGATTAAGTACAACTGAATAACCATAACCTGAAGCCTTGCCTGATTTTATTACCTCACCATTAGCAACTGCTTTAATAGGAGTTCCTACCGGAACAGCAATATCCCAACCATTATGAAATTTATCTTTTTTTTCAATAGGATGAAATCTCATTCCGTAGTCACTGCTAATTCTGCCATTTACAGGCATTATCCAATCAGTTTTTTTCTCTGCCTCCATTTCTTTATCCTTGTTTTCCTCTTTTTTATCAACCGGTTTTACTTCATATTCCTTATCTGCAAGGGTTATCATATCCGGTTCTTTTAAAATTGAAGTCTCTCCAAGCAGCACCGGCTCTTTCTTCTTCACCTGTATTTGGCTTTTCTCCTCCATTGTTGGGTACATCAAACTTGCTATCTCATTGTAATCTTTTGAAGGAGTTTGTATCCTTTTTGTTTTCGCCTTCATTACGATGTTTTCATTTACTTGAGGTACTCCGAAATCTTTTACATTCCCCACTTTATTTATATAGTCTATTCTCTCTCTTGCAGGTTTTTCCGAAGTATTTCTTCTTTGCAGTCTCGCTTCTCTCGCCCTGATTTCTTGCTCTTCTCTTATATCTCTTAATCTTCCCTGCTCTACTATCTCATTTGTTCGACCAAAACTATTATTGTACACTATCGTTTCTGTCGGTATTAATTCTATTGTTTCTGTTTCCTCAGGATATCTGTACATTAAATTTGCTATGTAGATTTTTCTTTCAGGAGCCTCTTTTTCATATGTTACTCCGCCTTGCAGCATCATTCTTTGTTCTCTTTTCATTTATTTTTTCCTTTCTAGCCGTAAGGATCAAAATTAGAATCTAATATAACGGTTTCTTCACGTTCATCTATTAAATATGAATAGTAATTTATCGCATAAATACCCATCATAAGACTGTCAGCAAAATCAGGACTTTCTCCTTGTTCTGCTTTCATATCTTTTTTAGACTGAATAACAATCTGCCCGTTTGGTTTATATGATTTTTTTATATATTCAAGCTGGGAAACAGTAAAATCTGAAGATATTTTCAGCCACTCATTATCAATATAATCTTTTAATGTAAGATATCCGTCAGCTCTTCTGTTCAGGGCATTAGGCCTATTGCTTGAAGCTGCACCGTTAAACTTTATTGTATTTGCAATAACATTTTTGATACTCACATATATTGAATAACCTAAACCGTCAGCATCCAAAATTAACAATTCAGGTTTCCATAAGGAATAAAGATTAATAATTCTGCCCTTAGTAATATCAGTATCAGGTTCAGACCAGAAGTCCTGTTTTTCTAAAGACCATTGCGTGGTGCTTTTAGACTCAATAAGACTTGCCACGCAAAGGTCTCCTCCGCTGCCTGCCAGATCAACTGACATACAACGGATTTTTCTGTAATTTTCTTCATTAATTTTTAAATTTTTTGCACGGTCTAATTTTATTGAAGAAAATAAGAAATCATTTGTTGTATCAATGGGATTGCCTTCCCATATATATTCATAATCCTGAATATTTCGTTCTTTGCAGCGCTGAGCTTCTAATATAAGTTTTTCAGGACAATACTTGTTATCGTAATAATTAATTTTAATATGCAAACAATCATCTCTGGATACAAATTCAGAATAAACAGGGTCTTTGCGAACGAGACGATTCATTGTAAAAATTACAATAGAGTTCTTTTTTCGGATAGTAGGAATAATAACATCCAATGTAGATTTTGAAATCGCCTGGGCTTCATCTATCCACAAAATGTCAATTCCCTCCAAGCCTTTAATATTCACTCTGCCTTGTTCTTTAAAACCTTTAAATATAATGCTTGAATTAGAATAATTATGAATAATTTTATTGGATTTTACGGTAAAATTGAGATTATAATCGGTAATAAGGTCATTAAATATTTTATGAACACTGTCAGAAATAGTTGCCTGAGTTTCTCTTCCGCAACAAACTCTCACTTTACGCTGTTCTGCAATCCAGAGAATGAGTCTTGCTATGCTTTGGGATTTGCCACCACCCCTTCCTCCTTCGATTAAAAAATAATTATAGTTGTTAATATTAGTTATAACGGGAATAAGTTTTTCAGGTATATCAAGTATTTCAGGTAATTGTATCATTGTTAAAATCCGTATCAGTATCTTCTCCGACATTAAGCCGAAGTTCTTCATCATTTATTATTACGCTGCCCATAAAATTTACGGTTGCGGAAGGTTTATCTTTTTCACTATATAATCCGCATAATTTACCTTTAAGTTCTTCAGCTTTAAGAAAAATTGAAATATCAGGATTAATTTCATCATCTTTACCTTTTTTGTTCAAAGCCAATTTTTGGACAGTCTCAAGGTTTTCAAAAGATTCATTTTTTGAATACTTAAATTTATCACCAGAAGATAATTTCTTTTTTCCAGCCATACGCCTCCGTTTAAATTTTTAATCACAAAACGGCGGAACAATAAATGTTCCGCCGTAAATTAGTTATGGTACTCCCTCTGACTTAGCGATTCCAGTCACCGTATTCGGGGCAAGTTCTGCCTGTTACATTCACCGAATAGTTAATCCGGCGAGTTGCCTACTGAGGTCTTAGATCAAATCATAATTTCAGAATAACATTTTTTACATTTTTATGCAAGTATATTCGTCGTATTGTTACATTTATTTACATTTTATTATATTATATATACATTATCTGGTTTGTTTTTACATTATAAAGGCATGTATTATTTACATTTTACTTCCTTTATTACTTGTTATTGCCAAAGTTTCCGCGAGAATCTTATTATTTTATTTATCTCTATGTTTTTCATTTATATTTTCTTTTTTTCTCACATTGTTCAGCTCTTTGACAAGTTTTCTTTGTTTGTTAAAATCAACGGCATATTGACGGATTTTGCCGTTCCTGTACTCGGTATTAACGCCGTAAACAAACCCGGCACGCTCTTTTGTACCGTTTCTTATATTAATTTCATCGAACTTGCCGTTTTTTATTTTTCTGATAAATTCTTCCGTACGTTTTCTGGAAGACGGTTTATAAGTTTCATATTTTTTTGTAATAACATTAAATTGAGTCAATTCTGCAGCAAGTTTTCCGCAATTTCCGCATACATAAATTTTCAATTTTCTATCACTATACTTAAAGTTCGGAAGCAAAAATGCAGTCCGAATTGGGGCTTGATAAAACCCGCAGCAATAAATCATAATAAAATCCCCTTGACTAAATGTGGTTCTCCGATTTACAAATTACAATTAATTGATAATTTGATATTTCATTTTAAAATAAATTACATTATAATAATAGCATATTTTACATCTTTTCGCATTATTTTCATAATGTTGTTACATTTATTTACACATTATCATGTATAGATATATTTTTTAACAAGATATTAGACCATTAAAGACATTAAAACGTAAGTGCAAAGAAAATATTATCTGTGATATGGCTCATTTGCATTAATTTTAAATGCACGGTATATTTGTTCGATCAATAACACTCTTACCATTTGATGAGTAAAAGTCATTTTTGAAAAACTCATCTTGAAATTTGCTTTATCGCTGACCGATTTTGAAAGTCCGTTGGCTCCGCCTATTATAAAGACAACATCATTAATACCCTCATTTGATATTTCCTTTATTTTCAGTGCAAAATCTTCAGATGAAAGCATTTTACCGTTTATTTCAAGTGTAATAATGTAAGAATTAGGTTTAATTGCCTGCAAAATTCGCCTGGACTCTATTTCCTTATATTTTTCGTTTAACGTTTCATCTATTATTTGTTCGGACTGTATTTCCGTAACAGAAAAAGAACAAAATGAAGAAAGTCTTTTTTCATATTCTTTAATGGTATCTTTTGTATATTGTTCTTTAATTCTACCGACGGCAATAATTTTTATATTCATAGATTGATTATATGAAATTAAGTTTAGTTTAGTAAATAGTTTTTTACGATTTGTATAAAATAGATAATGTTTAGGATAAAATCTTAATGTTGTTGAAAATAGAACATGAGCGGAGATAGAAATGTATAACGTAGCTATAGTCGGCGGCGGTCCTGCAGGGATTTTTGCGGCACTTGAAATCATGAAATTAAAACCGGAATGGAAAGTAATTTTAGTCGAAAAGGGCGTCCAAATTGAAAAAAGAAAATGTCTTTTAAGAGAAGGTTATGAAAAATGTCCTTCCTGTAAAAAATGCGGACTTTTATGCGGATGGGGCGGCGCAGGAGCATTCTCAGACGGGAAATTAACTCTTACTCCTGATGTAGGAGGTCACTTGCTTGACTATATGCCGCGTAAAAATGTTGAAGACCTTGTTAAATATACAGATGATAAATATCTGGAATTCGGTGCAACGGATGAAGTATTCGGATTAGACAAAGAAGCATTTGCGGATATAGAAAGAGCTGCAGTACTCGCCGAGCTAAAACTTGTTCATTCTCCGGTAAGACATCTTGGAACGGAAAGAAGCCTTGATGTTCTCAAAAATATGCAAGACTATCTAAGCAAAAGAATTACAATCTTATATGATACGATAGCGGATCAGTTAATTGTTGAAAACGGACAGGTTAAAGGTTTTATAACAAAAGATAATCAAAAAATAGAAGCCGAGCATATAATTATTGCGCCGGGAAGAGAAGGTGCTGATTGGTTGACGCATGAATTTGCAAAAAACAAAATAGGTATGGTAAATAATGCCGTAGATGTAGGAGTCAGAGTTGAACTTCCGGCTCCGGTTTTTGAACCGATTACCGAAAGATTATATGAATCAAAACTAATATATCACTCACCAACATTTGGGGACGAAGTAAGAACTTTTTGTATGAATCCTTATGGTGAAGTTGTAACGGAAAACTATTCTGGGATTTCAACCGTAAACGGACACAGTTATGCAAACTACAGAACAGCAAATACAAATTTTGCGCTATTGGTATCGGAAAAATTCACGGAACCATTTAAAGAACCCATAGCATACGGCCAACATGTTGCAAGACTTGCTAATATGCTCGCAGGCGGTGTGCTTGTTCAAAGATTCGGCGACTTACTTGACGGACGCCGTTCTACTCCCGACAGAATCAAAAGCAGTGTAATTACCCCGACATTATCCTGTGCAACACCCGGTGATTTAAGTTTGGTTCTTCCCTACAGACAAATGACAGCCATAATTGAAATGCTTTATGCATTGGATAAAATAGCACCCGGAACTGCCTCCAGATATACTCTTTTATACGGGGTTGAAGTTAAATTCTACTCAGGCAGAGTAAAATTAACAAACGACCTTGAGACAGAAGGCGTTAAAAATTTATATGCAATAGGCGACGGAGCGGGAGTTACAAGAGGGTTGATACAAGCCTCCGCTTCGGGTATACATGCAGCAAGAGTAATATGTTCAAAATAAACGGAGTTTTTATGGCAAAAAGAACATTTTTATATGACGAACATATTAAGGCAAAAGCCAAAATTGTTGATTTCGCGGGATGGGAAATGCCTGTCCAATATACAAGCATAATAGACGAACATAATAATGTCCGAAAAAATGCAGGTTTATTTGATGTTTCACATATGGGTGAAATATTTGTATCAGGAAAAGATGCTCTTGCATTTTTACAAACATTATTTCCACAGGATGTGTCAAAAATTTCGGATACTATGGCGCTATATTGCCAGTTTACAAATGAAAACGGCGGAATTGTCGATGATTTAATAGTTTATAAATTAAAAGACAATGATTATTTGCTTGTCGTAAATGCTTCAAGACTTGATGTTGACTATGACTGGATGATGTTAAACAAACAAAATTTTGATGTAGCAATTGAAAACAAGTCGGATGTATATTCAATGATTGCACTTCAAGGACCAAAGTCCGCAGAAATACTTGAGCAAGCAGGATATCCGAGAGAAAAGCAGCCAAAAACATTTCATATCACAAAAGATATGTTAATAGGAGAAAACGTATATATTTCAAGAACAGGATACACCGGCGAAGACGGATTTGAAATTATAATACGAAACGAAAAAGTATCAGAACTCTGGCAATTATTATTGGATAAAGGCCAAACCTTCGGAATTATGCCTATAGGACTGGGGGCAAGAGATACACTGAGGCTTGAAGCCGCAATGAGTTTATACGGAAACGAACTGAACGAAGAAACAACTCCCCCGGAAGCAGGTTTAAAATGGACTGTTGATAAAGACAAGAAAGAAGATTATATTGGCAAAAAAGTAATTCAACAGCAAATACAAAACGGTGTCCAAAAGAAACTAATTGCTTTTAAAATGACAGACAGAGCAATTGCCCGCCACGGATATGAAATATACCATAATAATAAGAAAATAGGAGTCGTCACCTCGGGAGGCATCTCTCCTACATTAAATATAAACATAGGATTCGGATATATTAAAACCGAGAATAATTTAAAAATAAATGATACAATTCAAATAATGATAAGAAATAAATTATATAATGCCCAAATAACGGAGAAGAATTTTATACACAAACACAATAAAGGAAATTAAGGAGAAAACGGATGACTGTAAAAGAAAATATATTATGTTCAAAATCACATGAATATGTATATGAAGAAAACGGCAGCTGCTATATAGGTTTAACCGATTATGCAATAGAACAGTTAGGAGATATTGTTTTTGTAGAAATGCCCGAAATAGGTACACAATATTCAAAAGGCGAAATTTTCGGTACGGTTGAATCGGTAAAAGCCGCATCAGAACTTTACATGCCGGTATCAGGCAGTGTTGAAGCAATAAACGAAGAATTAATCGAAAAACCCGAATTGCTGAATGAAGTTGATTTCAATGAAATCTGGCTCATAAAAGTATCAGCGGAAGCATTTGAACAAGATATTAAAGATTTAGTAAGTTACGACAGCTATAAAAAAGAAGTTGAATAAATATGTATAATTACAAAGCCAATTCTGAAGCTATAAAAAATGAAATGCTAAAAACAATCGGAGAAAAAAGTTTAGATGACCTTTATTCAATGATTGATAAAAAAGCAAGAATGTCCGAGTTAACATTACCTGAAGCAATGAGCGAAATGGAAGTACAAAGAGAGATAAAGTCCATTGCTAAAGAGAATAAAACAGACTATGCTTGTTTTCTTGGAGCAGGCGCATATAGCAGATTTATACCCGCTGCAATATCACAAATATCATCAAGATTTGAATTTAATACGGCATACACACCGTATCAGCCTGAAATTTCGCAAGGAACATTGCAGGTTATATACGAATTTCAATCAATGATTTGTGACTTAACAGGAATGGAAGTTTGCAATGCTTCTGTCTATGATGCGGGAAATGCTTGTGCCGAAGCAATGTTAATGGCATCACGAATAAGCGGTAAAGATAAAATTCTTGTTTCTGCTTGTATTAATCCCGAATATTTTGAAGTTGTAAAAACATATGCTCACGCAGGAAATATTGAAATTGAATTAGCAGAAACAAGAGATTTAAAAACAGATATAACAAATATCTCAGACAAATTAAAATCAGGAGAATATGCAGGGTTTATAATACAAAATCCAAACTTTTTCGGTTCCGTTGAAGACATTGATATTTTAAAAGATATTGAAAGAAATCCAAAAACAATGCTTATAGTATGCTCTGATTTAATGAGCAATGCAGTTTTAATGAAACCGGGGGAATACGGGGCGGATATTGTTGTCGGAGACGTTCAATCTTTTGGAAACACTCTTTCGTTTGGCGGACCTTATGCCGGATTTATCGCAGCAAAAGATAAATATAAACGACAGATGCCGGGAAGAATTGTAGGCAGAACTCTTGATATCGATGGCAGGCAAGCATTTACATTAACACTTCAAGCCAGAGAGCAGCATATAAGAAGAGAAAAGGCAACAAGCAATATATGTTCCAATCAGGGACTGGCAATTTTAAATGCCGTTATATATCTTGCACTTATGGGGAAAAAGGGTATACAACAAGCGGCATATTTAAGTACAAAAAATGCAAAAATCTTATCGGATGAACTTAAGAAAAAAGGCTTTAATGTTATAAACAAAGACTATTTTAACGAATTTGTACTTGAAGTTAAAAATGCGGATTTATTTTTAAAAACAATGAAAGATAAAGGAATTCTTGCCGGAGTAAAAATTAACGACGGACAAATTCTCGTATGTACAACAGAAATGAATACGGAAGAAGAAATAAAGCACTATATTCAGTCCGTATAATTGAGTATAAGGACAAAGAAGATGAATTATATAAAAAATCACACAACCATTCTATATTCGATGATTTTATTATTTATTTGTTTTTGTCTTTACTGCATTAATCTCGGTGAATTTCCGCTTATTGACTACGATGAAACGAAGTATGTTTTAATTGCAAAAGACGCGATTAATTCAAGTAATTGGATTAATTTAAAATTAAACGGCGAAACATTTTTTGGAACTCCGCCGCTTTTATTTTGGATTATAAACATATCTTTTTTGATTTTTGGGAAAATAAGTACATTTGCAGCCAGAATACCCATAGCAATATATTGCATAATAGGGATATTAAGTTTATTTTTAACAGTTTCCAAAATTCTTACAAGAACATATGCATTAATTATCTCATTAATTCTCGCAACATGTTTCGGGTTCATAGTATTTTCTCATCTCGCAACAAACGATATGTTATATACGATATCGGCAATGATGGCAATTTTATTAAGCTATTTAATACTGCTTACAAAAATGCAGAGCAGAAATAATTTATACTTATGGATTTTAATATACTTTTTCAGCGGCATTTGCATTTTAACAGCAGGCTTATTCGGATTTTTGCCTATATTAATTATGATTATAATGCATATTTTTGCGGGGAAACTTATTAATATATTTAAGCCGGCAAATATTATTGCAGGTATTATAATAATGACAATAATGATTGCCCCGTGGTTTATATTTACCGTAAAATCCAACGGCTTTGAATTTATAAAAGAATTTATATCTGCATATAGCATCTTCAAATATATAGGAATAAAGAAATTTTTATTGGGAATTGTATTATTTATATTGGGATTTATGCCATGGACATGCGCTTTTTTATGGATAATCGGTTCCAGATTTAAAGATATATGTAATTCAGTTATTTCATATATAAAAGATGACTCTCAGGATAAATTGGGAGAAAAGTGGCGCAGACTTTCAAAAACCGATAAATTCTTATCTCTTAATACAATTGTCTTTTTTACATCATTGATTTTTGTAATACTATACGGTTCAAAATACATATATCTTATATTATTTCTTATGTTTCCCGCTGCCTGCATATCGGGTCATTACTGGTATGAATATATAGTAAGAAAACAAAGAGATAAAAGTATCTTTTTTGCTACAATATTACCCAATATACTGTTTATAATTTTCTCAATTTTACTTCTCTTCGGGCATAGCTATATAAATAAATTATCAATATACGGATATAATCATTTGATAATTCCCGTAGTGATTGTCTTTTTCTTAATCCCTTTAATTTCAATATTTTCCGTCATACTAAAAGGACGAACCTGCGCATTCATAGCAAATCTGATTTTGATGATAAGTCTTTCATTTATAATAACTCCGAACGGATATAATTTTATAGTTACAAACAGCGGGGAAGGAGACTTAATAAAATTTGCGAGAAAAGCACATGAGGATAAAGTAAATCTTTCCGCATTTTTACCTTCAAAGAAATACAGTCTTGTATACTACTATGACGGTAACATAGATTTTCACAAAGACAATGATTACAAATGGCTTAAAAATTTTTTGCAACAAAATCAAAATGATTATGTTATTGTAGAAATAAAAGCATTATGGGCAATAGAAGATCAAGAAATAAAATACATGCTTTTAGCTTCCGAAAAAAGGTACTGTTTGATAAAACACCTGCCAAAAGTTGTCGAACAGCAAATGGAACAAGAAGAAGAACCGGAAGTCATTATACAGTAGCGGAGTTTATATGATAAAAAAAGTAATACTGAAATTAATAAATTTATATCAAATAATTTCAAAACTAACACCTCCGGTATGCAGATTTTATCCGACTTGTTCCGAATACACAAAACAGGCCATAATAAAATACGGGATAATAAAAGGCGGTTTTATGGGACTAAAAAGGATATTAAGATGCCATCCGTTTAATCCCGGCGGATATGATCCTGTCCCTTAAATATTAATAAAAAACAGTTAAGACAAGACTTAATGAGGATAATTCTTTGAGAAAAAATGAAAAAAACCTATTTCAATAGTTTTTTTGGTATTTATAGTTGTAATGATTATAATTATAATTTTGTATGCAACCGCGCCAAAAACCGGAAATAAAGAAAATAATGAAGATATAAATAATAATTTAATAACAACCGAAACAACACAGACACGGCAGGAAAAAGATTCCGTATATATAAAATCCGACTTGTAAAAACAGGCGGGCATAGCGAAACAAAAAATAAAGAACAATATGATACCTGTATAAATAACAAAAATGGTGATTTAACATTATTCTGGTCACATTTTGAACAAACATATAAAGACTTTTACACAAACAGAGCAGTAAGCCAAAGCACATTGAAATCACTTGTAAACATATTGGGAGATGCGAAAAAAGAAGTTGTAAACAGAGGAATATCAGATAAACAGGTTGCGGAAGCACTTGAATACAGAGTAAGAACTCTGCTGTCAAACATTTCTCATCCCGGCAGTCAGACAAATATAAGAAAAACAGCACTGTCCTATCTTAAATTTATAAAAGAAAAGAAAATCCAAAAACCGAACTTGACTTTATATTAACTATTATGTGTATAGATAATAATCTTACAAAACAAAAAATCGAATCTGTTAATTTATCAAAAATAAAAGTTCCGGAGGAATTTGAAGCAATATATAATATTAATCCAAAAGACAGAGATTTTAGCTTTATATATGCAAACAGTGAATTTCAAAATATTCAAAATAAATACGTCATTCAAAATGAAGAACTTTTAATGCAACTGTTAAATTCTCACAGAATAAACATAATAAAACAGGAAAATTAAATTAAAAATACATAATATATATGCTTCCAATATAGGCTGATTTATGATTTAATTTACGTATAAGGTTTCCGAGAAGTATATTATGATTAAGATATTTAAAACCGAAGATAATAAAAGCCTTAAGAGATTAAGCATCAGTGAAGCTGTATCAGGTTCTTGGTTTAGCTTAATAACGCCTACCGAAGAAGAGATAAAGCAGGTATCTCTCGTTCTCGGACTTGATGAAGACTTTTTAAGAAACTCATTAGACCTTGATGAAAGATCGCGTATAGAAATTGAAGACGGAAATACCCTTATAATTACAAATCTTCCTATAATAACGGAAGACGGAAGTTTTGATACTTTGCCTTTAGGTATCATTTACACTCCGACATCAATAATAACGGTATGTTCAAAAGATAACAATATACTTTCTTCCTTCAATGAGAATACAGCATATTCTTTTGATACAAGAAAAAAAACCGAATTTATGCTGAAAATGCTGTATCGTTCGGTAAAGTTTTACTTAAAATATTTAGATTTAATAAACAGAACAACTGACGCAATTGAAACGGAATTGCAAAAAGCAACAAATAATAAAGCATTATTCCAGCTTATGGAAATACAGAAGACTCTTGTATATTTTTCAACCGCGTTGAAAGATAATGACATAGTGCTGCAAAAAATTAACAGAATGACAAAATCCACAACAGGAACAAATATCAAGATAACAGAAGAAGAAAGTGATTTGTTGGAAGATGTCATTATAGATACAAGACAGGCTATTGAAATGGTTGATATGCACAGAATGATTCTTGAAGCAATGATGGAAGGTTTTGCATCAATAATAAATAACAATTTAAACCAGATAATGAAGTTTTTAGCTGCAATAACAATTATAATGGCAATACCGACAATGATAGGCGGATTATGGGGAATGAATGTACCGGTTCCTTACGGCTCAAACAGCTACGGTTTTCTTATTGTAGTTACATTATCAGTTATAACTTCAATTGTTGTAGTTTTATTTTTTAGAAAAAAAGGGATGTTCTAAGGAACTCCAGAGGTAAATTTTGAAAAATAATTCTATATTGATAATATCTAATTCATATGAAAAAGGACAATATATTTCTGAAAAGCTGAAATTGTTAAGGAATTGTGACACCATTAAAATTGTATCTTATATAGAATCCATTTCAGTTTTGAATACGACACAGCCAAACATAATCATTTTATATTGCGCTCAGAATGATTCTTTAGGTGTTATAAAAGAAATAAGGCAAATACGCTCTCTGGACAAAGTGCCGATATTATTCACTGCTGACACATTTGATGAAGAAAAACTATTGTATGCCTTTGATAACGGAATAGATGACTTTTTCTTTTTAGACAATTCAGATTCCGTAATACTTATGAGAATGTTATTAACTCTTCAAAAATCAGTTCTTTATAAGCAGATTGATATGAATAACAAAATATTAATTGCAGCAAATATTCTGGATAAACAAAGCGGTATATATCTAAAAGATATGGCTGCTATTGCGCTAAAGAACTTCTTTACTCAAAGCATAGAAGAAAATCTTGAAAATACTGTTTTTATGTATATAAGACCGGTAAATAACGGGGATAAAAGACTTAATACATATAAAATCGCCAACACGGTTAAAAAGACTTTAAGAGGAAATGATATTGTTGCTCACGGAAAATCTTTAGGTTTTTATATTATATTGTATAATGCCGGAAAAAGCGGAGCAAAATCAGTCTTTGAAAGAATTTGTACCGAATTAAAAAACGATTGTAAAATTTATGCCTGTGCTGCAGAAATAACAACGGCATTTGAAGAAATGGAACCCGTATTATATACAGCGGTAAAAGAACAAATTAAAACAGATACCGACTTTAACTACTTATACAATACAAATTTTCAAGAAACAGCTAAAGTTATTGATATCAAAGATGAAACAGGCAAAAGATTAAAAGATTTCAAAAAAGAATTTCTTCAAAATTTTGAAAAAATAACAGCACCCGTATTTTACAGAATACAAACGGCATATACGGATAAAATAGAAAATGCGGAAATTAATTATTCCTTAAATGAAAATGAGAGTAAATTTTCAGTAACCGGAAACGAAAACAGTTCGGAACTTGTAATAACATATCCGACATATATGAAAGTAATTGTTGATATAAGACATTTTATAGCAAATCATCCTCCGACCGTAAAAAGACTTACATACGATTTCGAAGATTTTTCCGAAGAAAAAATTTCCATACTTCTGGAAGATATGATAAAAGATTATTTAAATAATTCAATTTTAGATAAATTATATACATCGGAATAATAAAAATGACACAGTCCAACATAATAAAATTATTAATATCCTCATCAGCAAAAAATACAATTTCGGAATCTGCCAAACTTGCAGCCGAACTAAATACCGGACTTGAGATAAGCAGACTGCCTTTATATAAAGATAAAAATGCAACTGTTGAAAGTACGGTAAATAAAATAAAACATGATATTGGTGATTTTAAAAATCGAATTACGGTACATGCAATGTTTTCTGATGTAAATGTAGCCGGAAGTGATTGTATATTAAGAGAAATCAGCCAAATGCGATGTATACAATCTTTTGAGACAGCAAAAGCAATAGGAGCTGATACTGTTTTATTTCATACAGGGAATAAGGGGACAAAACATTACGGCTCACAGGAACAATTTAGAAAAAAATATATACTTTTTTGGAAAGACTTTATAAAACAATTTGAACAATCAGGAATAACGGCAGTTATTGAGAATGTTTTTGAAAAAACGCCTGAATACTGCATAGAACTTTTTGAAGGCGTTAACTCTCCAAACCTTAAACTTGCACTTGATACCGGACATGTAAATTTATATGCAAAAGAAACAAAAGTAACAGACTGGATAAAAGCATACGGAAAAAATTTATATCATATGCACATTCATAATAATTTTGGCAGAAACGATGACCATTCAAATCTGGAAAACGGAACATTGAACTTTAGAGAAATTTTTGACTGTATACAAGAAACGAATATAACACCTTCAATAGTTCTTGAGATGTATAGTGAAGATGATATAAGAAAAAGTATCGGATTTTTAGAAAAGATAAATGTTAATTTTCAAGTTTAATTTCTTTCAGCCCAAATCCGTTCAAATCTATTTGCGCATCGGTGGAATCTATTGAAACCAATTGGGATTTTTCTTCATTATAATCAATACTCCATGTTCCCAAAAATTTAGGGCCGGAATCAGAGAAAGCATATGCATAAACAATCAATCTTTCAGGATTATTCTTATCCCACCCTACCGGGAAAATATCCCACATATAATCTTTTAGTTCAATTTGTTTATTCTGCCGCCACCAGTATATAATTGCCTCACGAACAGCATTAAGTCTCTTCCATGATTTTGTTTTAAAATCATAAATAATAACATTTGTCTGCCAGGTTTGGTCAAGATTAGAACCTATTTTTTCCTTAAAAGCAATTTTAGTGCTGTCTTTAGACCAATCTATGGGGAACAAAGTAACAAAGCGGTATTTAAGAATATCATCCATTCCAACACTGACAATAGGAGTCATATCCTGATTTATAACATTTGTCATAAACAAAGCATCATAAGCATCCGATGTTTCCGTCACGGGGATATAATAAGCTGATGAAGCGGTTTGAGCGAATTTAGGATAAAAAGAACATTTTGTATAAACCATTTTTGTCTTATCAGGAGATAAAATTCCCGGAGACACTGCCGTTTTCTCGGATATAATTCTCGAAATATCAATATTTCTTTGTCCGGGAGGAGTATTATAACTTATTACTCTATATTTCGGGTCAGGCATAATATACTGAGCGCTTGCGCTAAAATCAGGTTCAGGTATTTTAAATTCCGAACGTTTAATATCTTTGGAAATTTCATAATAATCATCCATTGTTATCGGCTGTTTAGACCTGTCAATATTATGATAATATACCTTTTTTGAAGGCGGCAGATGGAATTTTTCCCTAAACTTTTCATTAAGTGTTTTATAATCTTCAATACTTTCATCATTCTCCTCGGCCGGAACATATTCTTGCACAGGAGAAGACAAATACAAAGGATCGGGTATTTCTTCTTTTTTCGCAAAGGCAAAACAAGGCAAAAGAGCAGACGCAAACAAAAGAATGAAAAATTTTTTCATTATACCAAACCTTCTTTTACAGCCTGAATTGTTGCCTGTGTTCTGTTAGAAACATATAATTTTTGTAAAATGCTATGAACATGAGCTTTTGCCGTTGATAATGTAATAAATAATTTTTTGGAAATTTCCTGATTGTTCATTCCTTCAACTATCAAAGCAAGGACTTCAAGCTCTCTTTCGGTAAGCCCGTATACATTTTTTGACGCAGGTTTATTAATACTCTCCGCAGATTGATTAAAAGAAGGAGCACCCGAATGTTTTTTTACATTTGATAAAACAAGTCTTGCAATAGCGGGGTCAAGCCAAGCGGTACCTTCCGCAACAGCTTTTATTGCATTAATCATCTGCTCTTCATTTGCACCTTTCATGATATACCCGTCAGCACCTGCAGCCAAAGAATCAAAAACATCATCATCAGACTCTCTTGAAGTAAATATTAAAACCTTAATATCGGGATTAGCTTTTTTTATTACGGAAGTTGCCTGAATTCCGTCCATCTCGGGCAGCCCGATATCCATAAGCACAACATCGGGCTTAAGTTCAATAGCCATTTTCGCTCCGGATTTACCGTCTTGTGCTTCTCCGATAAGGTTAATATCTTCACAATGTTCAAAAACAAGTGAAAGTCCCAGCCTTACCATTTTATGATCTTCTATCAGTAAAACATTTAAGCCGTCCATAACTTATCCTTTTCATCCGATTTAACCGCATCCAGAAGCAGAAAGAAAAATTCGCTTCCTTTACCTTTATCACTTTCAAGCCAAATTTTACCGCCGTGCGCATCTATAATCTGTTTAGACAAATACAGTCCCAAACCTGTGCTAATAGAGCGTTTTTCATGTGTTCCCTGAGAAAAGCGTTTAAATAACTTGGGAATATCCTGCTTGTATATACCTTCACCGTTATCTTTCACCGAAAAATGTAAATCATTTCCTTCAACTTCGGCTTTTACGGTAATTAAACCTTCATCTTGAGTATATTTTATTGCATTGCCTATTAAGTTTATGATAACACGTCTGATTTCGTTTCTGTCTGCATATACATTATTATGATTAAAATTCAAATATATTTTTTCAATTGTTTGCTTTTTATTTTCAAGAATAGGTTTTACTTGTGCAATACACTCTTCTATGAGATTTTGAAAATCAAAAGAAGTTTTAACAAGCTGCAAGCGCCCCGATTCGTACTTATAAACTTCTAAGAGTGTATTTATAAGACCGAGCATATCCTCTTGGCTCTTTTTCATTGTGGCAAGCAACATATTTTGTTTATCATTTAATTTTCCCAAAGCACCGTTAAGAAAATACTCCAATGTCTGAATTGAAGCCAAAGAAGGCGTCCTTAAATCATGAGTCAATGTGGCAATAAAATCTTCTCTGAGTCTTTCCATATCTTTTTGAAGATTTACATCACGGATAACAAACACGAATGTCCCTTTTTCTCCGGACTCTTTTGGAGGAATAAAAGCACAGCTTATTTCTACGGGAATAATATTTCCGTTCACTGCATTTTTGACGGATATTTCACGCAAAAACTGTTGATTTTGATTAAAGAAAACCTCCTCCCAGGATATGTCCTTAGCCGCAAATAATTCTTCAATTGATTTTGTTTCTATGATATCTTTGGTCATTCCGAACATAGTTTCAGCAGCCGGATTAATATCAATAATTTTTTTATCATAAGAAAAAATAACAATTCCGTCCGCACAATTATTTATAACAGCAGACAATTTCTCATTTATCTCAATAATACCTGCCGTTTTTTGTTTCACCATATCTTCTAAATGTTTGGAATAATTTTCCAATTCGCGGTTTTTTTCCTCAAGAGCATCAACCAAATGAGCTCTTTCATATGCGTTTTTTATATTAAGCACAAACTCATCATTATCCCAGGGTTTTTCAATATATTTATATAGACCGACTTCATTGATTGCTCTTATCGCATTTTCTTTATCCGCATATCCCGTTAAAAGTATCCTGCTTGAATTGGGACATAATTCCTTTGCTTTTGACAGAAATTCAAGTCCGTTCATTTCGGGCATAATAAAATCGGAAATTATTACATCCATTTTGTTATTTTGAAGATAAGAAACCGCCTCGGCAGGCGAGTTAAAAAACACGGCATTTGAAAATCCCTCGATAGTCAATAATGATTTCAGCGAGGATGTAACAAGTGTATCATCATCTAATACCAATATATTGTATGAAAACGACATTTTATGACACTCCACCACTAAAATAATAGTTTAGATTAAACATTAAGACAAATACATTACAATTATTAAGATTTAGGGAAATTCGTCTGAATTTCAACTAATTTTGATTCCAGATCCGAAACGGTTTCACGCAAAAGTAATATTTCTGCAGAAATAGAATCAATTACTTTAGGAAGCCTTATATACTGTTCTTTTTCGTTAGTTATTCTTATTCTTTCTGATAAATCAGCGGATTTTCTAATAGCTTCTTCCTGAGACATAGTTGATACAGTATGTTCAAGTTTTGACTTTGTCGATTTGAGTTCCGATATAACAGTTTGTAAATTATTTATACTTTTCTCAACTGAAGATTTTTCATTTTCAAGCCGCGACTGTTCTTTCTGCTTTTTATGCTGTATAACAAGAGGATTAGCTTCTGATGCTTCCATTTCTTGTTCTATACTTGCTTTTGCATATTGTTTAATAAGCGTATTTACACCGCCGCCGTTTGGATGTTCAATAATGTATTCAAGCGTATTTTCCATTTCCAAATATTTTTTATATTCATCTTGAATATCACCGGAGAAATCCTCTGCTTTTGCATATCCTTGCGGGAACTCTTTCAGCAATGCTTCCAATTCATTCTTTTTAGCCTGTTGTGAAGTTAACTCTGCCTGCTTATCGGAAAGATCGCGAAGCACTTTTGCTAATTGCTGATAAGCATTTATAACAGAATCTGTTTGTCGTTTCTGCTGTTGCATTTCACCGGCAGGAGGAAACATCTGATTAAGTTCTTTTATTTTAGATTCAAGCTCTTCTTTGTCTATTTCATGCTCAAGAATCTGATTTTCAATATGACGCATCTGGGCTTTCAAAGATTCTATTTTTTCTTGTTTCTCAGCGGGTGATAATTCTTGTCTCGCTTGTTCACGTGAAAATCTTGGATTTTTTTTCTTCTTTGGAGGATGCCTCAGTTCGTTTATTTGATTGCTTATATGCTGTATATTTCCTTTCAGCTGAGCTATAACACTTTCCTTTATTTCAATATTTCCGGCATAAGCAATTCTGTCCAATATAGCCTGAAACTCTTTATCTTTCTTTAATTCGTCAAGCTGAGCTTCTTTTTGTCTTAATTCTGTTTCTTTTTCCTCAATTTGCTGCCTTGCACTTTCTATTGCACTATTAATACCTGATATACTGGTTTGTATCCTGAAATCAATAGAATCAAGATACGTTTTAGCTTCGGCCCTTTGTATAAACAAACGACGGATTGTCTTTAACATATTGGTCGCTGACAATCTCTGCAATACCCCGTCAGATTGAGAATCCAAAAGGGAAGATGCAGCATATTGAAATTTTTCAGGCGGCATATTGTTCTTTATTGAAGGATACATTGTATAAAATTCTATAAACGAAGCACCTTTTTTTAAATCATGATTACAACAGCGGCATGCTTCAACAAGATTAATATCGGAATGTTGATTATCCTTACCTTCATTTTGAGGAGAAATATGGTCGATTGTTTTCAACAAAGGATTTAAATTAGCAACAAGAATTTTCATTGCCTCGTCGGTATTTACCTGATACACTTGCTGGAAAAGTGCATCTCCTTTTAAAAACGGTTTTTTTGAAGCCGCATCCAGCAAATTTTTGAAAAATTGTATTTGATCTTTATTTTCAAGGCGCTTTGCGAGTGCAAGTTCTTCAGAATATTTTGCACCTTCAAGTTTTTCAAGAACACTTTTTATTTTTCCCTGAAGTCTGTCATATTTCGATAATAAAATTTCTTTTGCAATACTGTCTATTTGAGATTCGGAATATACTTTGCAGCCGCAGTAACCACAGTGGTTTGTAGGATTTACAATACTTTCATCGTCATATTTTTTAGCAGTAAAACTGACTACATCACATGGTATACCAATCTGCCGGGGAAATGTTTTTTTTGTTTCGGTTGATGTGTATGTTTTACTTGAATATAAGGCGGTTATGTTTGATATTTTCAAATTAAAACTCTCTAATAATCTTTTTTATTGTAAAATCCGGGAAAAAAATTTTTGTCAGTTTATTAAAAAAGTTTTACAAAAAAACAGCAAAAAAGAAGCTGAAGATAACATCCAGCTTCTTTAAATATTCAGTAAAAATTAATTATTGAATAATTTTATCAACAACACCTGCACCAACAGTACGTCCGCCTTCTCTGATAGCGAATCTCATACCTTGTTCAATAGCAACAGGAGCTATTAATTCTACGTCCATAACAACGTTATCACCGGGCATTACCATTTCGCCGTCAAATTTAATTGAACCTGTAACGTCAGTTGTTCTGATATAGAACTGAGGTCTGTAACCGGGGAAGAAAGGAGTATGACGTCCGCCTTCATCTTTGGTTAAAACGTAAACGTTAGCAGTAAATTTTGTATGCGGTTTAATAGAACCGGGAGCAGCTAAAACTTGACCTCTTTGGATGTCAGTTTTATCAATACCTCTTAATAATGCACCGATATTATCACCTGCGATACCTTCATCAAGAAGTTTACGGAACATTTCAACACCGGTAACGGTTGTTTTCTTTGTTTCGCCGAAACCAACAATTTCAACTTCCTGACCTACTTTAACTTTACCACGTTCAACTCTGCCTGTAGCAACAGTACCGCGACCGGTAATAGAGAATACGTCTTCAACAGGCATTAAGAACGGTTGGTCAACATCACGTTCGGGAGTAGGAATCCAAGTATCAACTGCATCCATAAGTTCCCAAATTTTATCAACCCATTTATCTTGTCCTCTGCCGATTGTAGGATTAGCCTGAACAGCTTCCAATGCTTTTAAAGCAGAACCTTTGATGAACGGAGTATTGTCACCGTCAAATTCATATTTAGATAACAATTCTCTTGCTTCCATTTCAACAAGTTCAAGTAATTCTTCATCTTCAACCATATCGCATTTGTTCATGAAAACAACTAATTTAGGAACACCAACTTGTCTTGCAAGTAAGATGTGTTCTCTTGTCTGAGGCATTGCACCGTCAGTAGCTGCAATAACGAGGATAGCACCGTCCATTTGAGCAGCACCGGTAATCATGTTTTTAACGTAGTCAGCGTGTCCGGGGCAGTCAACGTGTGCATAGTGTCTAGCATCTGTTTCATATTCTACGTGAGCTGTAGAGATTGTAATACCTCTTGCTTTTTCTTCGGGAGCTGCGTCGATTTCATCAAACTTTTTAGCTTGAGCTTTACCAACAGCTGCCATACAAGATGTGATTGCTGCAGTTAATGTTGTTTTACCGTGGTCAACGTGTCCAACGGTACCAATATTAACGTGCGGTTTTGTTCTTTCAAACTTTTCGCGTGCCATGAGTTTAAACTCCTTTTTTTGTTTATTCTACTTATATCCTATATTTCTATATTAGGTATTTTAATAGCCCTTGACGGGACTTGAACCCGTGGCCTCTCCCTTACCAAGGGAGTGCGCTACCACTGCGCCACAAGGGCATGTACTTGGATAACCTTGCCGCTTCTCCCTGCGGGAGTGCTGCCATACTAAAATCGTTTTCGTCGGCAGAGTCACTGCGCCACAAGTGCTCATTTAAAAATGGGCAGGGGTGGATTCGAACCACCGTACACTCTCGTGAACAGATTTACAGTCTGTCGCCTTTAGCCACTCGGCCACCTACCCGTTTAATTTTGAATGTACAATCTATAATCAGCCGGTGATAGGAATCGAACCTACAACCTACGGTTTACAAAACCGTTGCTCTACCGTTGAGCTACACCGGCATATCGATTATGCTTCTTGTATAATATAAACAATATAATTCAATGTCAAGAAAAATATTTAATCCTATGTCCCGATACAACTCTTTTGCACGCTTAACAATATTTCAGCCGCCGCTCAAAAATTGTATTCCGTAAACAGCTTGTTTTTCTTGTTAAAAATAAATCATTCAAAAATTTATTTAATTTGCTTATTTACCGATTTACTTTTTTTTGAAATCATTTACTATATAAAAAAGGGGGGTATTTGTCATGGCAAATGTAATTGAAATAACAGACGAAAATTTTGAACAGGAAGTCTTATCATCCAATCAGGTTACTTTGGTAGATTTCTGGGCAACATGGTGCGGACCTTGCAGAAAAATGGCGCCGATAATTGATGAATTGGCCCAAGAATTTGAAGGCAAAGTAAAGTTTGTAAAAATAAAAGCGGACGAAAATCTAAGTACGGCTCAAAAATACTCTATAAGCGGAGTACCGAGCTTTTTGATATTCAAAAACGGAGAACTAGTGGAAAGAATAGTTAATATGGTTCCGAAATCAATCATTGTTAATAATTTAAACAAACACCTATAAAGGAATTTATGTCATACAAAGATTATAATAATAATTTATTCGGATATTACGGCTATATAAACAGAAAAAATTACATAATTAATATATTAATATTAACTTTAATCTTTTTTGGATTATCTTTTATAAGATTTGAAATTTTTCAGCCGTATATAACTTATAAATTTCTTTATAATACATTAATTTATATAATAGACTTCATCAAGTTTGTAGCTGTAATATCCGTCTTATCGGTAGTATATAGAAGAATAGCGGATTTTTCGGAAGGAAAATCCAACAAATTCAAACAAAATATGAAAAGAATATTCGGAATATTTTTCCTGTTCCCGTTTTTTTACATATTTTGCAGATATTTTATTGATATAATACCAATAGTTACAAATATCTTAGATACAATTACAATATTTGTGCTTATTCCTTCAGGAATAATACTTGCAGTTATTTTTAGTTTTATAAAAGGAAGTTAATTTCCTATATGCAGAAAATATATGAAATAAAAAATGTTTTGTTGTGCGGACTGGGCGGTTTAGGTTGTATATGCGCCGCCGCAATAAAAAATTCATCTGCCGCAAATCTTAAAATACTGGTAGATAAAGAAAGATATGAAAGATACACAAAAACATATACGTGTTTTAATTCAAAGCCCTATATTTTTGAATATATAACTCCTGAAGACGACAGCTATAAAGCAGACCTTGTTATTATTGCCACAAAAAATGACGGATTAGATTTTGCCATCAACAACGTTGAAAAATTTGTACATAAAGATACTATATATATATCTTTGCTGAACGGCATTCACAGTGAAAAAAAATTATCAGATAAATACGGAAACAGAAATATTGTAACCGCATTTTATCTCGGTCATTCCTGTATAAGAAACGGAAGAAACATTTTTCAAGACGGAATATACCAAATTGTTACAGGTATCGAAAACAGTATTCAGGAACCTGCACTTGACGCAATTTGCACTTTTTTTTCAAAAGCCGGTATTAAATACAAAGTTTCCGAAAATATATTAGAAGAATATTGGAAAAAGTTTATGATTAATGTAGGGATTAATCAACTTTGCGCCGTAACAAATAAAACTTTAAAAGAAATCAAAGAAAAACCATCATTAGTGCAGAAGCTAAAGGATATAATAGAAGAAGTTGAAATTATTGCGGAAAAAGAGGGTATAGAAAATCATAAGCAGATTACACAAGCAGCTTTAAATTTTTTACTGGAAGAAATCGAAGATGCCCAGCCGTCAATGCTTCAGGATATAAGAGCTGGAAGGAAAACAGAAGTCGATATATTTGCCGGTGAAATTATCCGTCTTGCTGAGAAATATAATGTAAATGTTCCTTTTAACATTGAAATTTACAAGAAAATAAGAGAATTAGAAAATAAGAGAATATATATTTAATAAAGATATAAGAAGTATGGTATAATAATCTCTATATAAAAGGGGAAACATATGCCGAACAAAAAATACATTTATTTTGTTGATGTAACAAACCGTGACGGAGTACAGACTTCAAGACTGGGACTTGCTAAATTACAAAAAACAATAATTAACCTCATGCTTGATAATATAGGAATTACGCAATCAGAATTCGGATTTCCGACAACAAGACATGAAATTAATTACCTAAACGGGAATTTAGAACTTGTTGACAGAGGAGTAATAACAAAAACAAGATTATCAGGATGGATGAGAGGTATTGAACAGGATGTTCTGCTGTCTTTTCAGAATGTTCCCAGACTCAAATATATAAATCTTTCCGTCTCAACCTCTGATCAAATGATAAAAGGAAAATACGGCGGGAAAAAGACCCGTGATGACATTATAAAATCAACGACAAGAGCACTTGATACGGCGATAGCCTGCGGAGCACAATCAATCGGAGTAAATGCCGAAGACGCATCAAGAACTGATTTGGACTATTTAATAACATTTGCACTTGAAGCAAAAAAACATGGAGCAGAAAAATTCAGATATTGCGATACTTTAGGCTATGATGATCCTATAAGTGCATATGAAAGAATATCTAAAATAGCCCAAGCGACACAAATGGATATTGAACTTCATTTTCACAACGACCTTGGTATGGCGGCAGGAAACTCGGTAATGGGAGCAAAAGCAGCCATTGATGCAGGTGTAAATGCATATATTAACACGGCGATTAACGGTATGGGAGAACGCGCAGGCAATGCGGATTTAATTTCATGTTTGCTCGGTGTATTAAAATCAAGCGGAATGCACGGCAAATATGAAATAGACCCGAACATTGACCTTTCAAAAACCTGGAAACTTGCAAAATATACGGCATATGCGTTTAACGTACCGATTCCGATAAACCAGCCCGCTACGGGAGATAATGCTTTCGCTCATGAATCCGGAATTCATGCAGATGGCACTTTAAAAGACAGATTAAATTATGAATTATATGATTATGAAGAACTTGGCAGAGGAGAACCCGAAATTGTTGAAACGGGTCGTATGATTACAACCGGAGAATACGGCGGAATTAAAGGTTTTAGGAATGTATATGAAAAGATGGAAATAGAATTTACAGATGAAGATGAAGCAAGAAACATTCTTGAACTCGCGCGCTATGCCAATGTACATACACAAAAACCTTTAACACAAAGTGAACTCAAATTTATATATTACTACCCGGATATTGCGGCAAAAATCATGACCGTAACTCCGTATTACATTCCTACAGGTAACCTGAAAAAGAGAGTTGACGATCAGAATATTACACAACCGCATTTATTTGTATAGGGAGAAATTATGGGACAAACAATTGCAGAAAAAATATTATCGGCTCATGCAGGCAAAACAGTAACGCCGGGAGAGCTTGTAATATCCAATATAGATGTAGTTATGGTTCAGGACGGAACGGGTCCTCTTGCCGTAAATGAATTCAAAAAACTAAATAAAGATAAACTATTTAACCCGAAAAGAACAATATTATTTATAGACCATGCAGCTCCGAGTCCGAGAAAAGAACTGTCAAATTCTCATACCGTACTCAGAAATTTTGCAAAAGAGTATGGAGCGGTACTTTCTGAAGTCGGCGAAGGAGTTTGCCACCAAAGGCTTATTGAAAGTTATGTTAATCCGGGAGAAGTTCTTTTGGGCGCCGACTCTCACACTTGTACTTCAGGCGCATTGGGTGCATTTGCAACCGGTGTGGGTTCAACAGATATTGCAGTTGTTATGGCGCTTGGGAAAACCTGGTTAAAAGTTCCGGCAACATATAAAGTTGTACTCGAAGGTGAATTTTCTAAAGGCGTATATGCAAAAGATTTAATCCTGCATTTAATAGGCTTAATCGGAGCCGACGGTGCAACATATAAAGCACTGGAGTTTACCGGTTCGGGTGCAAAAAATATGTCAATGTCAGATCGTTTTACTGTTTCAAATATGGCTGTTGAAGCAGGTGCAAAAGTCGGATTATTTGAAACGGACGAAAAAACAAAAGCATATTTAAAAGAACATGGCCGGGAAACGGAATACAAAGAAATTAAAGCTGATTCTGATGCCGTATATGAGCGTGTAATTAATATAAATCTAAATGATTTAAAACCGACAATATCATGCCCGCATACGGTTGATAACACAAAAGCAATTGATGAAATGGACAGAGTAAAAGTCAATCAGGTTTATATAGGAACCTGCACAAACGGACGTATGGAAGATTTAAGAATTGCGGCAAATATTTTAAAAGGGAAAAAAGTCCACGAGGATGTAAGGCTTTTAATTACTCCCGCATCAAGAAAAGTATTTCTGGAAGCATTGAATGAAGGTTTAATTTCAACATTCGTTGAAGCCGGAGCAGCAATAGTAACGTCGGGATGCGGAGCCTGTGTAGGTGTTCATGCCGGAATTTTAGGTGACGGAGAAGTTTGTCTTGCAACACAGAACAGAAACTTTCAGGGGAGGATGGGAAATACCGAAGGATATATATATCTTTCTTCGCCCGCTACTGCGGCATACAGTGCAATAAAAGGTTATATAGCTGATGTTAGGGAGATTTTATAATGGAATTAAGAGGAAAAGCATTTAAATTCGGTGACAATATATCAACAGACCATATCGCCCCCGGGAGATTGTTCCATTTGCGTTCAAATCTTCCCGAATTAGCAAAACATGTACTTGAAGATGCAGACCCTGATTTTGCTTCCAAAATGAATAAAGGTGATTTTGTTGTTGCCGGAAATAATTTCGGTTTGGGTTCGTCAAGAGAACATGCCCCCCAAATAATTAAAATTGCCGGTGTAGGTGCAGTACTGGCAAAGAGTTTCGCCAGAATTTTCTATCGTAATGCAATTAACATAGGTTTACTTTTAATTGAGTGTGATACTGATAAAATTGATGTTAACGATGAACTTGAAATTGACGTAAAACAAGGTTTTGTATATAACAAAACAAAAAATATAAAACTGCCGTTTGCACCATTGCCTGATGTTATGATAAAACTTTTGAACGAAGGCGGATTGATTGAACATTTAAAACTGCACGGTGATTTTGACTTAGTATAAATGGAGAGAATATGCAAACAGTAACACTAATTCCCGGAGACGGCATCGGTCCTGAAATATCTGATGCGGTTACAGATATATTAAAAAAAGCAGGGGCACAAATTGAATGGGATATACAAACAGCCGGTGCGGATGTACTTGAAAAAGAAGGAAATCCTCTCCCCGAAAGAGTTATAAATTCCATAAAGAAGAACAAAGTAGCTTTAAAAGCTCCCGTAACTACCCCTATAGGGACAGGTTTCAGAAGTGTAAATGTTGCACTCAGAAAGACTCTTGATTTATACGCAAACCTTCGTCCATGTAAAAATATAGACGGTATAAAAACACATTTTAATAATGTTGATATTGTAATCGTCAGAGAAAATACCGAAGATTTATATGCGGGAATTGAAAAGCAAATTGATAATGATACCGTTGAAGGTATTAAACTAATTACACGAAAAGCATCAACCAGAATAGTAAAATTTGCATTTGATTATGCGGTAAAAAACGGAAGAAAAACAGTTACTGCCGTATCAAAAGCAAATATTTGCAAACTTTCGGACGGGCTTTTCCTTGAATGTGCAAGAGAGGTTGCAAAAAATTATCCAAAAATTGAATATAAAGAAATTCTTGTTGATAACCTGTGCATGCAGCTTGTACAAAATCCTGAAAAATTTGATGTTCTTGTGCTGCCAAATTTATACGGAGATATTGTTTCAGACCTATGTGCGGGATTAATAGGCGGCTTAGGTATCGCTCAGGGAGCAAATATCGGAACAGATACAGCGGTATTTGAGCCTGTTCACGGAAGCGCACCGGATATAAAAGGACAGAATAAAGCAAATCCAACTGCACTGCTGCTTTCGGCAATAGAAATGCTTAAATATATTGACCAATATGAAGTTGCACTAAAAATTGAAAAAGCCTTAAACAAAACAATAAGTGAAGGAACTGTTTTAACTGCCGACCTTGGCGGAAGTGCTTCTACAAAACAATACACGGAAGAAATTATAAAAAATTTGTAAATTTTTGTAAAAAATATATAAATTTCCCTTAGCAAAAAGATCTAAAATGCCGACAAATACAAATATAGGTAAAGGTCTTTGTAGAAAGGGAAGCTATGGGCATTGATTTTTCAAAATTACAGGCTGATTTTAAAGAATATTTGCTCCAAAATGGTGATATTACTCAAGAAGAATTTGATGAAAGAATAGGCAGTGTAAGCATTTTCAGTTATATGAACGAATTTAAGGATTACCTTAAATCGGAATATGATTGCAGTGATGTCTCAATTTTTTCTATGAGCGTTAGTGATATCCTTAAAATGGATGTTCAAAACGGCAAATTAATTGATCCGAATGCAAAAAGTGATGACAGTAATGATTTTGACAATGGAAAATCATCCGAATCAATTGATGAACAGGGAATAGCAGAAGGAAACATTGAATCAACACAAAATCCCCCGGGTGAAATCGGAACCGAACAGACAGAAGGATCCGGGAATATGGAAGTGCAAGAAATTCCTGTAAGTGAAGAGGGCACAGAAGATGCTGCAAATGCTGCAAATCTCGAAAATACTAATTTAATTACCAATATTTTAAATGATTTGATGAAAGATGATACTTTTAAATCCGCAATAGATATTAATACAGATGGTGATATTTCAGAAGATGAACTGGGAAACTTCCTGGATATAATCAAAGATTACGATAATGATGCTTCAAATATATCTTTAGAAGACCTTATGGCAGCAATAAAAGACATACAGGAAGGCAAATTTAATCCTGTAGAAGAAACAGAAGAAGAGCCGGAAGAAGAACAGGAAATTGAAGAAGTTGAACAAACAAAAAATACACCGCGGACATCCAATGCAAATAATGCAGCACGTTCATCAGGAGGTTCTTCGGGCACAGGTTCAGCCTCAGGTGCATCATCAATGCCTAAAACCGTTGAAAAAACACTTGATAATATGAATAAAGAAGAGTTAAACGAAGAACTTAACACTGCTCAAACAGACCTGTCCGAAAAAAAAGATGCTTTATCCGCCATTCTTGACGGCAGCGACCCTGAAATTTCAGGATTGAAAGAAACAATGGATGATGCATTTGAAACATACCAAAAAGAACTTGAAAAAGTCGATAAAAATATGGCTGATGATCTTCAGGAATTAAAAGACAAAATAGATGCCAAACAAAAGGAAATTGACGAAAAAGAACAGGAAATTTCTGATCAGGAATGTGCTGTATCTGAAGCTGAAACAGCTTATGACAACGCTGTGTCTTCAAGAGATAATCTCAAAGAAATTGTTTCAAATCTTGAAAATACAGATACATCAGAAATGAATTCCGAACAAGCATCAAATATAAACACAAAACTTCAAGATGCAAGATCAAGACTTGAAACGGCAGAAGCCGCCGTAACTGAAGCAGAAGAAGCACGTGATGACGCAAAAGAAAAATTAGAAGAACTTAAAGAAGAAAAAGAAGCACTTATTTCAGGTGAAGGCGAAGACACTTCAAATGCTTTAAATGAGAAAATGCAGGAAATGGAAACACAAATCCTTGATAAGTATCCTGAAATCAAAGATTCTATGGACGCATATAAAGAAGCAAAAGATAATTATGACTCGACAAAAACGGCAAGAACAGAAGATGCAAAATCTTCAATAGAGAAATCACAGGCATATGTTAACGATGTTCAGACTGCCATAACAAACTATGATAATAAACAAACGGCAAGAGAATTATCTCCGGGAAGTGATATGCAAGCCGCAATAGACTGGGCACGCCAATTTGACGATTTAAGCGAGTCTGAAATAAAATCTGTATTTGCGGAACTTGGCTATCAATTTGACCCGGGACAATGGTGTGCCGATTTCGTCAGAATGGTACTTGGTGAAGCTATAGGTGACGAAAATCTTCCGGAATGGTACAGAAACGTTGACAATAAAGCATACTGTCCCACAATTCAAGCACACGGAGAAGGTCATCAAATAAGCGCCGAAGAGGCACAAGCCGGTGATATTGTCCTGTATGACTGGGACGGCGACGGATCTGCCGACCACGTGGGACTGTTTGTTGATAACGGCGACGGTTCATCAACCATAACCGCTATTGAAGGAAACACTTCAGGTGCCGGCGGCAGCAGCTGCGTTGAAGAAAAAGCAAGAGAAAGAAATACCATTTTGGGAATATACTCTATGCATGAATAAATAAACAACAAAAAAAGTCCTGTAAAATGACAGGACTTTTTTATTCAATAGAAAATTAGTGCGCAATTAATGCTAAAAGAACACCTGCTGCAACAGCAGATCCTATAACACCTGCGACATTCGGTCCCATAGCGTGCATAAGAAGGAAGTTTTGCGGATTTTCTTCAAGTCCGAGTTTGTTAGAAACACGGGCCGCCATAGGTACCGCAGAAACACCTGCAGAGCCTATCAAAGGATTGATTTTTTCTTTCAAGAACAAATTCATTATCTTTGCCATAATTACACCGCCTGCAGTAGCCAGAGCAAAAGCAGTTACCCCGAGAAGCAAAATTTTCAAAGTTTCAACCGTTAAGAAATGGTCTGCCTGCAATTTTGAACCGACTGTCAATCCTAAGAAAATGGTAACAATATTGATTAATGCATTTTGCATAGTATCAGATAGTCTGTCTACGACACCGCATTCTTTACATAAGTTACCGAATGTCAATGCACCTATCAGAGGACAAGCAGAAGGCAAGAATATTAAACAAAGAATAAGTACCAAAATCGGGAAAACAATTTTTTCACGTTTTGAAACTTCTCTTAACTGAGTCATTTGAATCATACGTTCTTTTTTTGTAGTTAATAATTTCATAATCGGAGGCTGAATAACAGGAACAAGTGCCATATATGAATATGCAGCAACTGCAATTGAACCCAATAATTCGGGTTTAAGTTTTGTTGTTACATATATTGAAGTAGGCCCGTCAGCACCGCCGATAATGCCTATAGAACCTGCGGCTTGAGCATCAAAGCCAAGAGCAAGAGCCAGCAGCAATGCCCCAAATATACCAAATTGAGCCGCACCTCCCAGCAATAAAGTTTTAGGATTTGCAATTAAAGGACCAAAGTCTGTCATTGCACCTACTCCCATGAAGATAATCAACGGGAATAAACCTTTATCGATACCTGCAGCAAATATTATACCCAAAAATCCGTTTGGACCGGCTATTTCTTCACCCAAAGGCATCGGTATATTAGAAAGCAAACCGCCGAATGCAATAGGAACAAGCAATAACGGTTCAAACTGTTTCTTAATACCAAGCCACAGTAAGAAACAACAAATAACAATCATTATAGGCTGTCCGAAATGAGTCAGAAATTGTTCAACACATGTTCCTGAAACATTATCTTGTGCGGTTTGTATAAAATTATAAATACCCGTTGAGTACCATAATTCTTTTAATCCGTCAGCTATTTGCATATTGTACCTCCTTAATCAACTGTAGCCATTACTTGACCGGTAGCTATTTTATCGCCTTGAGATACGGTTAATGAAGTAATTCTGCCTGCTCTGGGAGATTTAATCGGAGTTTCCATTTTCATAGCTTCAATTACAAGAATTTCTTCATTTTCTTCCACTGTATCACCGACACTTTTTTCAACTCTTAAGATGGCACCCGGCATAGGAGCTTTAACCTCAACACCTTCACCTGCAGCAGCAGAAGAAGAAGTTTCTTCAATACCGTCTTTAACAGCAACGGTATATTCTTTACCGTTAACAACCGCTTTACCGTTTTGAAGTTTAACGGCATATTTTTTACCGTTAACAGTAACTGTGCAGCCGTCTGAAGACACACAAGATTCAGCTTGAGCCTGTTTAGCTGCATTTTTATTAACGGAAACAACACCTTTTCCGAGTAAGAAGTCAATACCTTTGTCAACATTGCCGTCTTTGCAAGCAGCAGCAATAAATAAGTTTTCATCAGTTACGGGAAGACCTGCTGCTTTTAATCTTGCTTCGGCAGCTTTTAAGCCTTTTTCAGGGTCTTTTTCATTCAAATCAACAACTTTTTCGGTAGTAGGCTGCATATTCAATTTTTCTTCCGCCCATTTTACTAATTCCGGATCAGGTTCACAAGGAGTCTTTCCGAAATAACCCAGAAGCATTTTTGCATAACCGGGGTTAGCTTGTACCCATGGACCTTGAACCGCATTTAAAAATGCCTGTTGAGCATAGAACTGTGAAACAGGCGTTACGGAAGTAGCGAAACCGCCTCTTTCAACACATTCTTTCATTGCTGCAATAACAGCAGGGAACTTATCAAGCATTCCCATATCTTTTAACTGGTTAACAGTTGTAGCCGTAGCACCGCCCGGAAGAGGAGCCTGAATTAATATAGGATTGACAGCCAAAGAAATAGGATCAAGCGGATAATCTTTCATGCATTCTTTAAAGATTTCTTCCGTTTCCATAACTTTCTTAATATCCAGACCCAAGTCGTAATCAGTACCTTTTAAAGCATGCCACATAGAAATAATATCAGGTTGACCCGTACCTCCGGAAACAGGTTTCATTGCAAGGTCAATACCGTCAGCACCGCCGTCAAGGGCAGCCAGATATGCAGCTAAACCCGTACCTGCAGTTTCGTGGGAGTGGAATCTTATATGAGCATCCTTACCTAAGATTTCACGTGCCATTTTAACCGTTTCATATACTTTTCTCGGGTTAGATGTACCTGAAGCATCTTTAAATGCAAGACTGTCAAAAGGAATACCCGCATCAAGAATATTTCTTAAAACTTTTTCATAGAATGCTACATCATGAGCACCTTCACAACCGAAAGGAAGTTCCATCATTGTGATTGTAACTTCATGTTGAAGCCCGTGTTTTTTAATACTGTTTGCAGAATCAATTAAGTTGTTAACATCATTTAATGCGTCAAAGTTTCTGATAACATTAACGCCGTGTTTTGCAAACATTTTAGCGTGCAGGTCAATAACGTCTCTGGGTTGTGAGTTCAAACCTACAACGTTAACACCTCTTGAAAGAGATTGTAATTTTACATCAGGACCGACAGCGGCTCTGATTTTGTCCATGGTTTCAAATGCATTTTCATTGCAAAAGAAGATAGGTGCCTGAAATCTTGCACCGCCTGCCGTTTCAAAATGATTAATACCGGCAGCAACAGCAGCTTGAAGTGCAGGAATAAAATCGTCTACAAGTACTTTTGCTCCGTAGATTGATTGGAAACCGTCTCTGAATGACGTATCCATAACCTTAATTTGTTTTTTCGTCATTGTCTTTCCCTCTTTTTATACTAATAAACATTATCTTTTCATTTTTGCTGCCGCTACAGCTATAGCAACTTCAATATCAGAACTTACTTTCGTGACTGTTTTTTGAACAGCGGCAATCTGCTCCGGAAATATTTCATTCAATTTTTTAACAATACATCCCATAATCGAAACAGAAAATAAAAGTACTACAAGAAATGAGAAAACCGTTCCCATTCCCATTAGCATAAGTCTGATTCCTTCGTTTAGCATAATACATCTCCTGTTATTATCTTACATTCATTATTAAATTCGTCATTAACAATCAAAAGCCCTTCATCATCTATTGCTTTGGCAAAATAATTTTTTTTGATTTCATCTTCTCTTATTGTTATATTTTTTCCCAAAAAACCGCATCTTTCAATATAATCTTCTTTTATGAAAGCAAAGCCTTTTCCGGCAAATTCGTCATAAGATTCAAAAAAGATATCGCAAATACCTCTTAATATCTTCTCGCAATCGAAATTCTGACCTTTTAAAACAGAAAGAGAAGTTGCTCTTTGGTCAATTTTTTCTATTGTATGCCGCTGCAAATTAACATTAAGTCCGAGTCCTAAAATAACAGCTTTTATTTGATTGTTTTGCATACAAGATTCAGCCAGAATCCCCGATATTTTAGCTCCGTTTACCAGTATATCATTCGGCCATTTAATTTCTGGTGTCAAATCAAAATTTTTTTCTAAAAACTTACAAAGCACCACTGATAAATACTGTGTTAAATTAGCATATGGAAAAGAATTTTTATCAGGTTTAAGAACAATTGACATATATAGATTCTCGGTTTCATCGAATATCCATTTTCTTTTATATCTTCCTCTTCCTGCTGTTTGATGCGGCGCATAAATAATTGTTCCGTCATCAAAAAAAGATACATTTTCAATGGCATAACCGTTTGTAGAAGGCACTTCTTCCAATGTTATTATTGAATATTTCGACATGTCCAAATTAACCATAATCAAATTTATGTTAACACAAACATAATTAAATATAAATTTAATTCAATTCAATTTCGCTTAAAAAAGGCATTAACTTTTCAAACATAAATTTCAACAAAAGTTCATTTCTAACCAGCATATTTTTTGAAATACACTCGACATTGTGTTTTTTTGCAACAGTCTCAATATTATACATAGCCGAAATAATAATTATTTTTGAAGTTGAATATTCTTTCAGTTCCTGTATTCTTTCAATAAGCCATTCGCCGGCAGGCAGAGGTTCAAAATCATTTTCCATCTGTAAATCGGTTATGATAATACCAAAAGGATTTGCAGCATTTCTTTTAACAATATTCAATGCTTCTTTAGCACAACCTGCGGTAGTAATTTCAAAATAATTACCAAATATATTCCTTATTGTTGCCTCATGAAAAACGAGCCAAGATTTTGTATCATCCGCAATTAATATTTTGTTCATAGAAGAATTATACATAAGATTAATTAAAAGTAGCAATTTATTAACAGAAAGTATCTGTTTTTTTAACTGAAGAATTTTTATAATAAAAATGGAATATAACGTTGGAAATTGTTATGAATATAAGAATATATTTTTCACAAATAATAAAAAAAATACAAAAAATAAACTTATTTGTATCAAATCCCGAAAATTATAAAGACTTAAACAACCCGTTTATACATGTTCTGCCGCAGACATATGTATGGTTTGAAAAAGATGATACTAAATAACCGTATTTTCAATAATATATCTCGGACGATTTTTTACTTCCTGAAACAATTGTCCCAGATATTCACCTATAACACCGATACAAAGTATCTGGATACCTCCGATAAAACCTATTGTAACAACAATTGTAGCCCATCCCGAAACAGCCTTTGAAAGAAATACTTTATCAATAAATGCACTCAGTCCGATGCAAAAACTTATCAAAGCAACAAAAAAGCCGACAAAAGTAACCATTCTGAGAGGAATTATACTGAATGAAGTTATTCCGTTAAGAGCAAGAGCCGCCATTTTAAAGAATGTAAATTTCGAGACACCTTGTTCTCTGGGTTTTACATCAAAGTATACATAATCTTTTTTAAAACCTATCTCACTAAAAATTCCTCTCAGAAACATATTTCGTTCTTTAAAATTTTCGAGAGTCTGCACCACTTCTTTACTCAAAAGCCTGTATTCCGAATGATTCGGTTTTATATTTACACCGAAAATATTCATTAGTTTATAAAAGATAAAGGCCCCGGTTTTCTTCATTAATCCGTCGGTTTTACGGTTGTTTCTTATCCCGCAGACAATTTTATTTCCTTCTTTATATTTTTGAATAAATTCTTTTATTTTTTCTTCTTCCTGCTGTAAATCTGCATCTATAGTAATAAAACAATCGGCATCAAGTTTATCGGATTCAAACAAACCGGCTAAAATAGCCATTTGATTACCGTAATTTCTTGTAAATTTAGCACCTTTTACTTTTGAATTTTTTTCATGTTCCGCTTTAATAAGTTCCCAAGTTTCATCGCTGCTTCCGTCATCAACAAAAAAGAGAAAACTTTTTGAAGATATTTCATTATCCTCTTCAAGTTTTTTCAAGATTTCCGTCAGCTTGTTAACGGCGGAATTTATACACTCTTTTTCATTAAAACACGGTACAATAATTGATAAAACCGGCAGACTCATATTAAACAACCTTTGTGCTAACATTATAATAATAAAATATGATACCGGAATATGCAAATGAAAAAAGTTATTATAAATGCCGATGATTTCGGACATTCAAAAAATGTCAATGAAGCCATAATGATTTCCCATAAAGAAGGAATTTTAAGTTCGACAAGTCTTATGGCAAACATGGACGGATTTAACAACGCCGTTTATGAGATTTATCCTCAGATAAAAACAATAGACATCGGTTTTCATTTTAACTTAACTGAAGGTAAAAGTTTATCAAAAAATAAATTATTATGTGACACCAACGGTTATTTTAATAACGGATTTTTAAGCATACTTTTAAAATCGGGGGATAAAAAATTCTTAAATGCTGTTGAAGAAGAATTCAGAATTCAAATCGAAAAAACTTTAAACGAAGTAAATATCTCTCATATTGACTCTCACAGACATATTCACGCAATTCCGGCAATTTTTCAAATAACAAAAAAACTGGCGGAAGAATACAACATAAAATATATAAGAACACAAAGAGAAATACCTTATATAATACCTTCTAAAATTTTAGACATTAAATTTCCCGCAAATATAATAAAAAGTATAATATTAAACGGATTCAGCACAATTAACAATCATAGTTATACAAATAAATTTTTCATCGGTATTTTGTATACGGGATATATGGATGAAAAGAGCATAATAAACGGATTAAAAAGCATAAAAGAAGAAGAAAGTATAACCGAAATTATAATTCATCCGACAATTGACAATTCAATAAAAAATAATTATGAAGAATTTCTTGCGGTAAAAAACCGAAATCTTAAACAACAAATTCAAGATTCCGGTTTTGAGATAATTCAATATTCACAATTATACTAAGTTTCCTGACTCATATAATTTAAAATTGTTTGTGCTTTTTTATTATCAACATTACCATTTTTAAAACATCCGTCCAACAGCCAGCTGATTTCCGAAACATCTTCATTCTTCCAGAGAGAATGCCATATTATTTTTGCTAATGTATTATCTATTTTGCCCTGCTCATTCAGGCTTTTATGCAGTAATTTTTCAATATCGGCAACGGGCATTGAACGCCTGCAAGCCTCAAAAATAACAGCTACGGCATCTTCGTTAACACGCGGCGAAGAGTTAAAATCTTTTGCGACACCCAGCATATGTTCGGAAAGTCCGATAAATTTTTGAGGTTCAATCTGACCGTTTTCATCAAATATTGAAGAATTATTTAATAATGAATTTACAACATCCATTGCATCTTCATCTGGAACACCTTTGGTATCACATACCATTTCAACCAGTTGCATAACTTGTTTACTGTCAAGCATGCCTGCAAATCGGGATATATATTCCGCAGCTTCTTCACCGCTGCCCATTGCGGGTAAAAGAGCCGCAACATCTTTTGCTTTCATAACGGATTTTGTAAGAGTTATCGCATTTCCCAAGTCATTCTGATTGATAATCCCGGTTTTATCATCCGTTAAATATTTCAATAAAGGTTCAATATCAGCACTCATCGCCCCTGCTTCTTTAAGACGGACAATACCGTCCATAACATTTTTATTTATACTGCCGTCAGAATTAACACATTTATCCGTTAAATTAAGAATTTGATTTCTTATTATTCCTGCTTGTCTGAGCTGATGCAGTGTTCTTATATAATTTCTGTTAATTTCTCCGTTTTTATCAAGGTAAGAAGAAGCAAAATCATATAAAAGTGCATCTTCTTCTTCCGACACGGCTTTATCATATTCTTCCTGCATACATTGTATACTTTTTTCTTCAACAGGAGAAATATACGAAACTTTTCCGTCTTTAAAAATTATTGTATTTCTTCCGACAGATAGTTTTTCCATACCTATGTTATTAATAGGACTGTTATATTCTTCTCTTTCTTTTTCTCTGGTAGTTAACAGTATTCTCTTCATGTCAAGAAGTTTCTTATATGTATCTCTGTTAATGGTATATAAACCGGTTTGTGAATCAAATTTTTTAATAACATTAAAAATTTTAACGGCAGAATTTACATCAACACCCATATCACACATTGTCTGAAGTTCTGACTTAACTGCATTTTCATCTGCAAACCCCTGAGAGAAAAAATTAACAAATCTTTCCTGCGAGAAATCAAGCTGATTCTCCGGAGTTTTTCTCATACCCAAAGCCGAAACCCCGCTAAATGAAATAGGTTTATAATAATTTACCGCGGGAATATTCGAAGCAGTATTTGCCAATTTCTTATATAAAGTTTGTTCCCTCTCTTCCCAAAGCGCACTTTCTTCTTTCAATCCCTGTTTAAGGGCGGCTGCTTTGAGTTTTGCAATAAAAGTAAGTTCTTTTTCAATTGCAACGGGAGAATTTGCAAAATCGGAGCGATCTAATTTTGATTTAATACGATCATATTCTTTTTTCAACTTCAAGTAATCATTCGCCTTTGCGTTATCAGAAGTTTTATTACTTTGAACACCTGTTTGATTAATAGAAAAATTCGTCATAATATTACCTTTTCTCTGTGCAAAAAACACTATTCTTTTACATTCGTATAAAAACTCAAATTTTATATCGGCAAAAATAAGAAAAGACTTTAGCTAAAAATAACATACAAAAGTACTTTTTTAATCAATGCAAATCCCTGAAATAACACAAACAGCCAAAAGAAAGTCATTAATAGCTGAAATTAAGAAATGTAACAGATTATCAAAGAAAAGTAAATTTTAAATATTCAGACTCCTTTGTTTCAGAGGAACCACTGACATGACAAACAATAAAGTTAAAAGGAAAGGTATGTATGTTTAATTCGGGGAAAAAAGTAACAATTGAGTTGGTAAACAGCAGCGAAGAAAACCGAAATTCCGCCGAAAAAACAATGTCAAATCCGCTCACAAGCAAACATACCGATACAGATAAACTTGCTTTAATGGTAAAAACTATTTTAACGAAAGAAATTCCCAGACTGGAAAATAATTCTTTATTGTATGATCTGGTCTTGTACACGCTGATTGAGAAGATTAACACTGTACAAAACGTGGAAAATGTTTTATCATATATAAAGGATAATAATATAAAAGAAGTGCAGGATGTATCCTTCAGAAAAGGAGAAGTACATATAAAATGTTCGGTTTAAAGAACGTAAAACTTGTAAAAGAATTATCAAAGATAAAGCCACAATTACAGTGGCTTAAATTTTCACTCTCGGCAAACTTAAAAAAATCCCGAAATGATTTTCTGAAAGAGATAGCATCAGATAATGCTTTTGTAAGAGAAGATTTAAAAATCAGAGCAATGGTTGAAGAAATGCTTATAAAAGAATTCTCTCCCGCAATAAAAGAAAACAAATCTTATGAATTTCTTGTAGATTCGGTAGTAAACAGATTAAAAAATAAACAGTTAAAAAACATTCCGTTCATAGAAGAAAAACAATAGTTATATATTCTTTTGGTTAGTCAATAAGGCAATGCATTAGAAATTGTTTTAATGCAAACTTAGACTATGACAATAATTATCGGAATAAAATTAAACGACAAAGGCAATAACGCCATTGAACTGCAGCGGATATTGACGGATTTTGGCTGTGATATAAAACTGCGCATCGGAATAAACAATGCATCATTTTTATGTTCTGATACCGGTATTATACTATTGCAGGTCGAAAACAGAGAAAGTGCAATACGTTTGGAAAATTCGCTTATAAATATAAGCGGAATCGAACTGGAGAGAATGATTTTTTAAAAGGAGATATAATGCGGAATAAGGTTGTAATTATAGGCGGCGGCGCAGCAGGACCAAAAACTGCCGCAAAGTTAAGAAGAGAAAATCCTAATATCAAAATAGAATTATATACACAGGAAGAAATTATATCATACTCTGCGTGCGGACTTCCGTATTTTATCGGCAATGTTATAAAAGACGTCAACAATCTTATTGTAAGAACACCTGAAGATTTCAGAAAACAAAATATAGAAATATACACAAAAAGTCGTTGTTTGAATGTTAATACGGAAAAACAAACTTTACTTATAGAAGACTTATCCTCAGGAAACAAATATGAAGTAGGTTATGACATTCTTGTTCTTGCGACGGGTGCAATACCGGTTATTCCCGATATAAAAAATACAGAATTAAAAAACATATTTACATTAAGAACCGTGCAGGACAGCATTAATATAAAAAACAAAATAAAAGAATCCTCAAGAGCAGTTCTTTTAGGCGGCGGCTATATATCGGTCGAAATGCTTGAAGCACTTGTAAACAATAACATGAAAGTTACGTTAATAGAGAAAAATCCATACATTTTAAAGATGTTTGATGAAGATTTTTCTCAAATGATAACTGACTATATAATAAACAGAAATCCGGGACAGATAACGATTATGACAAATGAAAATGTCACGGAATTCAAAGGTAACGACAAAGGTGAAGTCACGCAAGTTATTACGGAATCGGGAAAAGTAATAGATACTGATATTGTAATACTCGGGACCGGAGTAAGACCGAATACCGATTTTTTAAAAGACAGCGGCATAGAATTCGGAATAAATAACAGTATTCATGTAAGTCAAACAATGCAGACATCAAAGTTCAACATATACGCCGCAGGTGACTGCACAGATAATTTTAATCTTGTAACAAACAGGTATTTCTGGTCTCCAATGGGATCGACGGCAAATAAAGAGGGCAGATGCGCCGCAATTAATATTGCCGGAGGGCATTGCTACTTTGACGGAGTAATGAATTCAACGACCACAAAATTTTTTAATTACACAATATCAATGATAGGTATAAGCTATAAAGATGCAATAAAATACGGATTTCAGCCCGAATATGCAACAGTAACCAAAAGGGATAAAGCAGGTTATATGCCAAATCCGGGAATGGTAACATTAAAACTTATTGCGGACAGAAACACTCATTTTATTCTGGGGATACAAGGTATAGGAGAAGGGAACGTAAACCAGCGCATTAATGCGGTAATTCCCGCAATACTCGGGAAAACAAAGCTGAAGACGTTCATGAATTTGGATTTACCATATTCTCCCGAACATTCTCCAGCTATTGATCCTGTGTTAAATGCCGCACAAATAATATGCAACAAAATTAATAATTAGATGAAGTTTTTTCGTTTTCAATCATCTGTAGAAGCACAGCCTGTGCCTTTTTCAGTTGAACATCATCGTTATTTTTAACATTTTCTTCGGTTATTTTAATTTCAATATCGGGCGCAATTCCTTTTTTGTTGATATCCGTACCGTTAGGAGTTAAATATTTTTGTATTGTTATATTAAGTCCGGAACCGAAAGGAATTAACGGTTTAACTTCCTGAACAAGCCCTTTGCCGAAAGTATTTTCCCCGATAAGTATAGCTCTCTGGTTATCTTTTAAAGCACCTGACAAAATTTCACTTGCAGAAGCGCTTCCTTTATTTATCAAAACAACCATAGGTTGAGCAGATATAATGTTATTTCTTGACCTTGCGGTTTCTTTATATCCGTCACGATCGACAGTACTGACAATACAACTGTTATTCAAGAACATATCCGCTATTTGAATTGCATTTGATAATAAACCTCCGGAATTTGCCCTAAGGTCAATTATTATTCCTTCTTTATCTTTAAGATTTAAAAGTTCTCTTTCAAAATCATTTCCGGAATTTTTACCCATAAATGAACTTAATCTTATATAACCGATTTTATCGTCAAGTTTAAAGTTCTCGGGCAATTTAACCGAAACCGACTTAATTGTAATTTCCTCTCTGGTAATGCTGTATGTTTTATCCGGCACACCTTTTCTTCTGATTAACAGCTTAACACTAGTGCCCTTTTCCCCTCTGATTTTGTCGGCAGCTTTATCGACCGTCATATCTTTTGTAGATACACCGTCAATTGCAAGGATTTCATCTTCGGGTTTAAGACCGGCTTTTTCCCCCGGGGTATCTTCAATAGGAGAAATTACAAGGATTTTCCCGTCTCTTAACCCTATTTGAACGCCTATTCCAAAAAGTGAACCTTTAATCATATTTTGTTCTTCCGTAAATTCTTTAGGAGGAACAAATCTGGTATAACGGTCATTAAGGCTTGCAATCATGGTATCTATTGCGACATAAGCGTCTTCAGGTGTCTTTATTTTATCATCATATTTATGACGCCATCTGTACCAGTTTTGCCCGTTATTTGTCTGATCAAGGTATTTTGAATTTACAATTTTCCACACCATATCATATTGCGCCGCATCAGCTTCAGCCATTGCTGTATTACTGGCTGGAAAAGAAACACATACGAATAAAAGTGTTAATGTCAATAACGCAGTTTTTTTAAGAATTTTTCTCACAACTCGCTCCTTACCATACTCATTATAATACAAAATTTTGTATTTGCTTAAGAATACATGACTATATTCTAAGGATAAAGTTTCATTATGTTATTTTAAGCAATATAACCTTTGCGTTACTTGACTCATTAACACTATCGGGTAATATTATTTATGGATTTCAATACCGGAGGGGAACATGAAAAGAAGAGAATTTATCGTAAACAGCGCATTAACTCTCGGTTCTGCGGCATTAATGACAGCCGGGTGCGGCAAAAAAGAAGTAATTATAAAAGAAGGTGAAATAGCTAAAAGAAAATTCAGAGATATAGAAGTTCCGCTTCTTGGTTTTGGCTGTATGAGACTTCCGATGCAAGGTGATGAAATAGACACTGATGAACTTGATAAAATGGTTGACTACTGTATGGAGCACGGTGCAAATTACTTTGATACCGCATATATGTATGTAAACAGCCAATCTGAAACCGCTATGGGAAAAACCTTAAGCAGATATAAAAGAGAAGATTTTATTCTGGCGGATAAAAGTCCGATATATAAAATGAAATCAAGAGAAGATGTAAGAAAAATTTTTGAAGAACAATGCAAAAAATGCAAAACCGAATATTTTGATTTTTATATGTGTCACAATATAAATCAAAATACGGTTGATACATACAGAAATGTACATATGTATGAAGAACTTCTTAAATTAAAAGAAGAAGGAAGAATAAAATATTTAGGATTTTCTTTCCACGGCACACCTCAAATTTTAAGAGAAGTCGTAAAAGAACATAAATGGGATTTTGCCCAGCTTCAAATAAATTATCTTGATTGGGATGTTGTAAAAGCAAAAGAGCAATATGAAATTGTACAAAAAGAAAATATTCCCGTAATTGTTATGGAACCGTTAAGAGGCGGAGGACTTGTTAACCTCAGTGATGCGGTAATGAAAAAATTAAAAGAAAACCATCCCGATGCAGCTCCTGCAGGGTTTGGTTTAAGGTGGGCAGCATCAAGAGAAAATGTCATAACGGTTTTATCGGGAATGAGCAACCTTGAACAAATAAAACAGAATATAGAAACGTTTATGAACTATAAACCAATGAGCGAAGAAGAAGAAAAAACCGCGGATGAAATGGCAAAAATAATACAATCTCAAGGAGAAATCAATTGCACCGCATGCAAATACTGCACCGAAGTTTGCCCCGTAGGAATAAATATTCCCGCTGCTTTTTCTTTATATAATCAATATAAAGTTATGAAAAACAAAATGATGTTCACAATATACTATGAAACGCTTGAGGAAGATGAAAGACCCGAAAAATGTACAAAATGCAGCCTTTGCAACAAAAATTGCCCTCAAAGTTTAGATATTCCCAAACTTCTTGCAAAAATTGCAGCAGAATATAAAACTATAAAAGAGGGATAAAAAGTGAAGAAAAAAATACCATATACGATAAGACTTTTTATTGCCGGTTTTATATTTATATTCTCAATTCTTGCTTTTACCGGAATTTTTTATCCGTTAAATTTTCTTGACATAGAATTTAGTGCGCTCAGTCAAAGATTATTATGTAATATCTCAGCAGCCGCCATTATATTATTCTCGGTATTAATAATAATTACATTGATTTTCGGTCGGATTTATTGTTCTTTATTCTGTCCGCTCGGTATTTTGCAGGAACTTGCAGCACTTATAATATACAGAAAAAAAAATGAAGCCGGGAAAAATCACATATTTAAATATATATTATCAGGATTGATATTCGGGGTATTAATAGCAGGCAGCGTACTTTTCATAAGATATACGGACCCTTATACAATTTTTGGTTCTGCAATAAGCGGAACCGTTTTTGGCATTACTGCAGTTTTTATTATCCTGACAATTGTATTTTTTAAAAACAGGTTTTTCTGTACCAATATTTGTCCTGTCGGCACAATATTAGGGCTTATATCAAAATTCTCCGTTAATAAAATACATATGTCAAAAGAGTGCATATCATGCGGTATGTGTGAGAGAAATTGTCCGGCAGCCTGTATTGATGCCGGTGACAATAAAATAGACAATGAAAGATGTATAAAATGTTTTAAATGCATAAGCGTATGTCCTAAAGATGCAATAAAATACTCAAGAAAGCCGAAAGAAGAAGTAAAATTCAGTATAAAAAGACGGGAAGTCATTACAGGCATTGCATTTCTGACGACACTCGGAGCAGGTTTTGCAATGGGAATCAATTTTGCGAAAAACACGGCAAAAAAAGTAAAAAATATTATTCTGCCGGCAGGAAGTGAAAATACCGAAAGAATGCAGAACACTTGTCTAAACTGTAATTTATGTATAGAAAATTGTCCCAACAAAATACTGACAAAAGCCGATGATAAATTCGGTGCGGTTCATATTGATTACAGAAAAGGTGAAAAGTACTGTAAATACGACTGTCACAAATGTTCGCAGGTATGTCCGTCAGGTGCTATCAAGAAGATTTCTTTGGAAGAAAAACAAAAAACAAGAATTGCGATGGCAATGATAAATGAAAATTGTGATAAATGCAAAAACTGTGTAAGAGAATGTCCGACCGGAGCAATTGTCTATGAACAAGACAGCTACAGGGTTGACGGTTCAAAATGTATCGGATGCGGAAAATGTAAAACATATTGTCCTAATAACGCCATAGAAATTTTTGCAGTCAAAGAGCAATCTGTTATATAATAGAAAAAAAGGAGCAGATTATGTCAATAGGAATACAGGAAATAGTATTAATATTAATTGTAGTTGTACTTTTATTCGGAGGGAAAAAGATTCCCGAACTGGCAAGAGCATTAGGAAAAGCCTCTTATGAATTTAAGAAAGCCAAACAGACAATTCAAAAAGAAGCTGAAGAATTAGCAGAAGCGGTAAAAGAAGAACCGTCAGAATATAAAATAAAAGATGATGTCAAAAATCCGGAAGTATAATAAATGCCCGAAGATAAAGATGAAAGCCTTATATATCATCTTGAAGAATTAAGAAATGTCTTAATTAAATGTTTTTGCGCCATTGGTATTGTATTGCCTTTTGCTTTTTATATATCACCAAAAGCACTTAATTTTCTGACAAAAACACTCATCGGAGATAATAATATAACATTTAATTACTTTGCTCCGATGGAAGTATTTATTTTACAGATTAAATTGGCGCTTTTAATTGATATAATAATATGTTTTCCGTACATTTCAAAAAAAATATGGGATTTTATTCTGCCCGCACTTTACGAAAAAGAAAAAAAATTTATTAAATCGATAGTTTTAACATCAAGTACTTTATTTGCGGCAGGAGTTATATTCTGCATATTTATGATTCTGCCGTTAATAATTAATTTTGGAATGAGTTTCGCCGGAAACAATGTACAGGCACTTTTCGGTATTTCAAACGTAGTCAGCCTTGCGCTCTGGCTTGGTTTTGTTTTCGGATTAATGTTTCAGGTTCCTTTAGTTGTAAATCTTTTAATAAAATGGGATATTATATCTTATGAAGCGGTAAGTTCAAAGCGGTCATATATAATCGTTCTATTACTTATAGCCGCAGCCATTTTAACACCGCCCGACATAGTCAGCCAGATACTGCTTTTCACTCCCACATATTTGCTTTTTGAACTCGGACTTCTTTTTTCAAAGCGTAAAACAGCCGTAAAAACTGAGCAGGAAGATGAATAATATGAATACGGAAGATTTTAAAGATATCGGTTTTGCAAAATTGGATACGGGGAGAAAATTGCGCAGAGGATTTTCTGAAGCCGTTTTTTGTGAGTGTAAAACAAAAGATCAGCTTATTCAAATTTTTCGGACATTTAAAGACTCCGGTCAAAATGTTTTAGGCACGCGTGCGAATAAAGAACAAGCGGATGCAGTGCAAAAAGAGATAGAAGAAGTAAAATACAATGAAATATCACGCACGCTTACATTAATTCAAAAACCGATAAAAAAAGAAGGTGAAATTGCAATTTGTACAGGCGGTACCGGAGACATACCGGTAGCTGAAGAAGCGGCTGTAACTGCTGAATTTTACGGAAGCAGAGTAAAAAAATATTATGATATCGGAATTGCAGGCATACACAGACTTTTTGCGAAAATGGAGGATATAAAAAAAGCAAATGTAATAATAGCAGTTGCGGGGATGGAAGGTGCTTTAGGAGGCGTTATAGCAGGAATGACGGATATTCCCGTCATTGCCGTTCCCACTTCAATAGGATACGGAACATCATTTAAAGGACTTTCAGCACTTTTAACAATGCTTAATTCCTGTGCGGAAGGTATGACGGTTGTCAATATTGATAACGGATTTAATGCAGGTTACAGTGCTAACTTAATAAACAGAAAAATATCGGGAGTAAACTAATGACTAATTTATATTTTGAGTGTACAAACGGAATTTCGGGAGATATGGCAGTTGCGGCACTTATAAGTTTGGGCGCAGACAAAAAAAACTGATAAAAGCACTTAATTCAATGAATTTACATAATGAATTTACTTATGAAATAAAAGAAGTGAAAATAAATTCAATAAAAGCGGCAGATTTCAACGTAATTTATGATGAAACGCTTGAACATCATCATAATGAAAACAGTCATGAACACCATCATCACCACCATAGAAATTTAAATAACGTAATTAAAATTATAGATAATGCCGAAATAACACATAGCACGAAAGAACTGGCAAAGAAGATTTTTACCATTGTTGCTGAAGCAGAAGCCTCCGTTCACGGAAAGAATATAGAAAATGTCCATTTTCATGAAGTCGGTGCAGTAGATTCAATAGCAGACATTGTTTCTTTCGCGGTTCTTTTAGATGATTTAGAACCTGAAAAAGTATATTTCGGAACACTGACGGAAGGCATGGGAAGTGTAAAATGCGCACACGGAATTATGTCAGTACCTGTTCCTGCCGTATGTGAAATTGTATCAAAATATAAATTGCCAATAAGAATATGCAATATTGAAGGAGAAATGATAACTCCGACAGGAGCGGCAATTGCGGCAGCATTATATACGGGAGAAAAACTTCCTGAAAAATTTATAATACAAAGAACCGGCAACGGTGCCGGAAAAAGACCTTATCCAAATCCTGTTTTAAGAGTCATGGCAATCGAAACTGTCTTTGATAACCAATAATGTTGCAATTATCATAATTAAAAGAGCCGCATAAAATTGTATTTGGGGTCTTTCGTTCAATATTAAAATACTGAAAAATACTCCTAAAAAAGGAGCAATAGCGTAAAGGGCACCTGTTTTTGCGGCACCGAGATATCTTTGAGCATATATATAAAGACATACACTTATACCGTAAGATAAAAAGCCCAGAATAAGAGAAATAAGAATCCATTTTATTTCGGGGAAAGCCTCACCTGCAAATAATGCAAGAATCAAACTGCCAAGTCCGGAAAAACAACCTTTAATGATGGTAATTTGCCTTGTATCTTTGCTGCTTATTTTTTCACTGTAAAAGAAGTCATAAGAAGTCCAAAGCCCGCGCCCAAATACAAAAAAGCACCCAGCATTGTACTTGGCACATGAAAACCTATAATCTTTGCACACGGAATACACACTGCATACAATCCGGCAGCTAAAAGAGCACTCAAAACAGCTATTTGAGAATTATTTATTTTAAAGAATTTCATTCATGCTTCCCGTTCGATATCCTGATAAATCCATTGTCACGTATTTAAATCCGATTTTTTTTAACTCGGATACAACAGCCTCCCTGTTATTTAAAAGTTTGTCCAATTGTTCTTCAGGAACCTCAATTCTGGCAATGTCCCTGTGCACTCTGACTCTTAGTTGAGAAAAAGATAACCCTGATAAAAATAATTCCGCACTTTCTATCATATGAAGTTTCTCTCGGGTAATTTCTTCACCATATGCAATACGTGAAGCGAGACAGGCAAAGGATGGTTTATTCCATGATTTTATATTCATTTTTTCAGCCATAAACCTGATTTCTTCTTTATTTAATCCCGCATATTTAAGCGGACTTTTTATTGCAAGTTCCGTCAATGCTTTTAAACCGGGCCTGTAATCATTATCATCATCAGCATTAGAACCGTCCAATACATTTTCAATATTATTTGCCGCTGCTAATTCTTTTATTTGCTTAAAAAGTTCTTTTTTGCACAAATAACATCTGTTAATCGGATTAACTTTAAAACCGTGAGTCCCGAAACAGTCAAAATCAAAAATAATATGTTTTATTTTTTCTTGTTTACAAAAATCAATTGCATCATTAAGCTCTTTTTCAGGCAAAAGAGAAGAAGCAGCCGTAATTGCAATTACTTTTAAACCCGGAATATTTTTAGCAATTTTTAAAAGAAAAGAAGAATCAACACCGGCAGAAAAAGCAACTGCTGCATTATTTAAATTTTTTAAATATGTTTGAAGTTTCTCGATTTTATTTTCTGACAACATACAAACTCTTCCCGTTATCAATGATAACATAAAAGATTTGAACAATTTTTCTAAAAATGCTATGCTGATATCATCTTTTTAATCATCTTTAAAATGAAATAATGAGCAATAAATATTCTGAAACAATAACAATAAAATATTCGGAAACCGATCAAAATCTTGCAATGAAACCTTTCGCTTTGTTAAATTTTCTGCAGGATATAGCCGGTAAAAATGCAGAAGATCTGGGGTTTGGATATTCTTTTATGCATCCACAAAATTATGCATGGTTCTTAATAAAATACCGGATGGAATTTGAAGAATACCCTTTTGATATTCAAAATCTAACTCTTGTAACAGAGCCAAGAGGTTATAACAAAATATTTGCGTATCGTAATTTTGCAATAATGAAAAATGAAAAAACAATTGCAAAAATATCAAGTATGTGGTCAATCATTGATACGGTAAAACACTCAATGATTCCCGTTAAAGAAGTCATTAACAGCCCGTACATGCCCGCATTTGAGAAAAATGCCGAAGATTTAAATTTTGCCAAAATATCACCTCTTACCAAAATTGACACATTAATGGAATTTGAAGTAAGATATAACGACCTTGACGTAAACGGTCATGCAAATAACGTTAACTATATTGTGTGGGCATTTGAACCGTTAACATTTGATTTTAAAAATACCCGCAGAATTAAAACTTTAGACATAGTTTACAAAAAAGAAGCAAAATACGGCGAAACAATAGTTTCGCAAATTGAATTTAAAAACAATACAACAATTCATTGTTTAAAAAATAGAGCAGGCGAAGATTTGTGCCTTATTGAATGTGAGTGGGAAGAAATACAAAAATAGTTAAAAAATTGTATTTTTTAGAAAAAAAGCCTAAAATTCTATTATAGGGGAATATGTGTAAAAAGGGTAAATATGGAATTAAGAAACAGCGGAATATTATCTCTTCTGGAGAGCAAAACGGCGGATTATCAAGGAAGAGTGGCTCTCGGAATAAAAGGGCAATACGGATGGAGAGAATTTACATATAAAGGTATCGGTCTTCTTTCAAGAAAAATAGCCAGATATTTAATTGAAGATTTAAATATAAAAAAGGGAGAAAAACTTGCAATATTGTCAGAGTCAAAACCCGAATACGGCGCCTGTGTGTTCTCTTCGGTACTGGCAGGATGTGTAACAATTCCGCTGGATATAAAGTTATCTTTATATGAACTGAAATCCATTTTATCGGATTGTCTTCCGTCTGTTATTCTTGTGTCCAAAAACTATTTAACCGCAGCTCTTGAGCTTCAAAAGGAAATTCCGGAAATAAAACACATAATAGTAAATGACGAATACGGTGAAGAAGGAGATATAAAAGATATTTATTCACTGCCCGACAAATACGATGCAAAATGGCGGCAGAGAAGCTCAAAATCAACGGCATTTATTATTTATACATCAGGAACAACAGGTGCACCAAAAGGAGTCGAAATATCATTCGGAAACGTTAACGCACAACTTGAAGACCTGACGGATGCAATAAATAAAATTCTGCCAAACGGAAACACAATAAATATGATGTCCATACTTCCGATGAATCACCTGTTTGAAATGACTGTAGGTTTTTGCACTTTTTTAAATTTCGGACATACAATTTACTATACAAACAGTTTAAAACCAAAAGATATTACTTCTGTGATGAGAGAAAAACGTATTCAATTCATGATAGTTGTTCCCGCATTTTTAAAACTGTTAAAAGCCGGTATTGAAAAAGAAATAAATAACTCGCCTGAATATATCGGAAAAATATTTAATTTTCTATATACTTTATCAGAATATATCCCGTTTTATTGCATAAGGAAAATGCTGTTTTGGAAAATCCATAAAAGTATGGGAGGAAAATTTTTCGGTTGTATTTCAGGCGGAGCTCCATTAGATACAGAAGTAGGAAAATTTTTTGAAACAATAGGAATAAAAGTATATCAAGGCTATGGTTTATCGGAAGCAAGTCCGGTTGTATCCGTTAATACAGATAAAAGAAAAGAACTTGCATCTGTCGGCAGGCCGCTGCGCCATTTTGAAGCAAAAACCGATGAACAAACAGGCGAGCTGCTTTTAAGAGGTCCTTCCGTTATGAAAGGCTATCATAATCAACCCGATATGACAGCGGAAATAATCGATGAACAAGGATGGCTTCATACCGGAGATATTGCAACAATAGACAAAGACGGTCATTTGTTCATAACGGGACGTATAAAAAATATGATTGTTCTTCAAGGCGGCAAAAAAGTATTCCCGGAAGAAGTTGAAGCTATTCTTGAAAAAAGTAATTACATTGCGGAAGTCTGCGTTTTGGGAATATCAAGAACATTCGGTTCAAAAGAAGATACTGAAGAAGTAACGGCAATTGTTGTTCCGAAAATTGATTTATATAATTCATATTCAGATGACGACATTGAAAAAATGATAAAACTTGATATTAAATCCTTATCAACAAGACTTGCACAATATAAAAGACCGACAAATATTATTATCTCAAAAAACGAACTGCCGAAAACAACAACAAGAAAAGTAAAACGGAAAGAACTAAAAGAGTTAATTAAAATTTAAAAATCAGGCAATGCCTGATTTTTAAATTTTTTATATAAATTACTTGACAATTTATAGACAGTTGTCTATAATATAAATATGCTTACAGATAAACAAAAAAAATTCTTTGAAAAATTAAAAGAATTATACGGAAAAGAAATATTGCCAAGTTTTGATATTATTGCAAAAGACTTTGGGTTCAAGCATAAAAATTCGGTATGGCAATACTTCAATAAGCTAAAAGAAGAAAATCTCATACTGGAAAAGAATAACAGATTTTGTATAAACAAAGATTTATTCGGAGCAGTATTATTTTCTTCCGTTGTAAAAGCAGGTTTTGCTTCCGTGGCAGACGACTATATAGAAAAAAGAATATCTTTGGATGAAAGTTTTAACATAAATGATTCCTCTACATTCTTATTTACGGTGTCTGGCGATTCAATGATAGACTTAGGAATATTTGAAGGTGATAAAGTTATTATACAAAAAACTAACACGGCAAAAGACGGAGATATTGTTATTGCGTACATAGACGGTGGATACACTCTAAAAACTTACCGCAATAAAAATTCAAAAGTATGGCTGGAGCCTGCCAATGCAAATTATCCCAATTTATACCCGAAAGAACAATTAATAATTTTCGGCGTAGCACAAGGGATTGTAAGAAAATTTTAATCTTCCAACAAACATTTATAATTTTTCCTTGCGGGGTTATAATTCCTTCCACAACCCCGCAGACTTTCTTTAAGGATTATTATGGATAATAAGAAAATAATACTTGCAGACGGAAATAATTTTTTTGCTTCTTGCGAACAGGCAGTTAATCCCTCATTAAAAGGGAAACCTTTGTGTGTATTAAGTAATAATGACGGATGTATTATTGCCCGTTCAAATGAAGCAAAGCAATTGGGCATAAAAATGGGAATGCCTTATTTTATGGCAAAAAAAGCATTTCCGAAAGCAATATATAAAAGTTCAAACTTTGCTTTGTATCATGATATGTCACAACGAATGATGCAGCGTTTATCCGGATATTCAGACTTAATTGACATTTATTCAATTGATGAAGCCTTTCTTGATATAACCGGAATGGACAGAGTTTTTAAAACCTCATATAAAAATTTAATCACCGAAATAAAAAAAGATATTGAAACCCATATAGGATTGAGTATATCAATAGGATTAGCATCATCCGTTATTTTAGCTAAAGCGGCAAATCATAAAGCAAAAAAAAGCACGGGGATTTACATTATAGAACAAAATGAAATAATGAATGAATTAAACGAAATTCCGGTGGAAGAAATTTGGGGAATAGGAAAAAATACCGCCCGAAAACTGCGTTCTTACGGAATTTTCTACGCTGCGGATATTTTAAAAAAAGATGATAATTTTTACAGAAATATTTTAGGAAAAAAAGGGCTTGAACTAAAATATGAATTATCCGGACTCAGTGTAATTCCTGTAACCGGAATTGAAAAAAAACCGAAATCAATTCAAAGAACAAGGGCTTTCCCTGAGTTTTCAGACAATAAAGACTATATTCAAACAGAAATTATGATGCATCTTCACAATGTTTGCAAAAAACTTCGTGAAAATAACCTTGAAACCGGTGCAATATCCGTAATGCTCAGAACAAAAGATTTTAAAGTTATTTATTTCGGTGATACAACAGTAAATCCTACAAGCAGTGAAATTGAACTTACTAAAAAGGTAAATGAACTGTTTAATAAAATATATAAAAAAGGAATTGTTTATCGTTCGTCGGGCGTTTGGGCAGCAAATCTGCAAGATATTCAAAAACAGCAGCTTTCGCTTTTTAAAAATCCCCAAAGAGAAAAAGGTGAGAAAATCTCTTCAGTTATTGACAAAATAGAAAACAAATTCGGAAAAGGAACATTAGCCGTAGGGAAAACAGGGATAAAAGATATCATGGAAAATCATAAATATAAAAGTCATTTAGATACTGACGGAACAGATATAAGCTGTTGACCAGCAGTTTTGCAAATTAAATCCTCCCGTAAATCCGTCTATATTAAGGACTTCTCCCGTAAAATATAAACCGGGTGTAATTTTTGATTCCATTGTTTTAGGATTTATTTCTTTTAAATCAACACCGCCTGCCGTAACTATTTCGGAATCTTTTATTCTCTTTACGGCATGTACTTTAAAATCAAATAAAGCATTCATTAGAATTTCTTTTTCCGATTTTTTTATTTGAGCAGCCTGCTTGTTTGCGTCTATATTCGACACTGAGAGAATAACGGAAATAAATTTTTCGGGTGCAAATTTTGAGAAAATATTTTTAATCGTTTTTTTAGAATTGTTCTTTATTTCCGATTCTACTTGTTCTGGAGGAACATTTGTCAAACGGAAGCTGATTTCAAGGGGATTTTCGGTACTATATTCATCATAAGCCGATAATGCCGAAATTTTAAATATTAAAGGCCCCGATATTGACTTATGAGTAAAAAGCATATCCCCCTCAGCAAAGTACTTATTTTTGTTATAAATCGCTTTTGCGCTCACCGACTTAAATGTAAGCCCCGAAAGAGAATAAAAATCTTTTTCTTTAATATCAAGGGCTGTCAAAGACGGTTTTAATTCAACTATTTTGTGTCCGGATGATTTCGCCAATTCAAATCCGCCGCCTTTTCCTCCTGTTGCAATGACCACCTTATCAAAAATATATGATGAATGTTTTGTTCCAAGTTCAAAACCATCTGTTTTTTTATAAACCGACACTACATTTTCCCGGATAATATGAATATTTTGTCCTTTTAAATGAGAGGAAAGTTTTTTTATAACATCAACCGAACTATTCGACGAAGGAAAGACTCTATTATCTTCCTGTACATATGTTTTTATACCCAGATCGTTAAATAATCTGCGGGTTCTGTCAACACCAAAACGCGACAAAACGGAAAGTAAAAACTTATCACCTCGGGGATAGTTTTTAACAAACTCCCGTACATCTTTTTGCTCAAAAGTAATATTACATCTTCCGCCGCCTGTAGGAAGCAAAGTAGAAAACGGCGGTTTTTCATCAAAAAGAAATACATTATTATAAGGATTTTTCCCGAGTAACAGGGTCAAAAAAGCACCCGAAGCGCCCGCACCCGCCACGGCAATATTTTTATATACCTGCTCTTGTTCCGTAAAGGTAGACATCATCCAATGTTTCCAATGCTTCATGCAATTCCAATAATGACTTTTTATATTTAGGATGTTCATAATCAGGAATCAATTCAAGCAAAGGAACAATTGCAAATGCCCTTTCATGCAGGTGAGGATGAGGAACAACCAAATCAGGTTCATTAATAACCATATCTCCGTAAAACAGAATATCTATATCAATGCATCTTGCCTCATAACCTTTTGTTTCCGATTTTTTTCTTCCCATACGAACTTCGGTATTTTTACACAAATCAAGCAATTCTCTCGGAGAAAGTTTTGTTTTAATTTCTATAACGGCATTAACAAACCAATCCAAATCTTTATTTCCCCAGGGTTCGGTTTCATAAAAGGCAGATGAGCGGACAACCGTCACCATTTTACTTTCTGTAAGCAATTTAACAGCCTGCTGAACATAACCGAGTTTATCCCCGATATTAGAACCCAAACACAAATATGCTATTGCCATAAGAACTCCTTTGACCGTATATTAAAATGCATTACAGATATATATAGCCTTTCAGTTATATTGTATTATTTTTTTATTGTGTTTACAACTAAATTTTGTTTTAAATTAATAATTGTAATAATAATTAAAATACACTAAAACAGTACCGCTTTTTATGTTACACTGCTTTTATGTTTACAGGGTTAATTGAAGAACAGGGAATGGTAAAAAGCATAAAAACAACTTCAGAAGGAATGGAGTTGACTGTTGAATGCTCTATTATCCCATCTGATGTCAAAGAAGGAGCAAGTATATGCATTAACGGAGCATGCCAGTCCGTAATAAGTTTTGATAAAAAACATATAACAGTACAAGCATCTAATGAAACTTTAAAAGTAACTAATTTTAAAGAATTGAATGTCGGAGACAAAGTTAATCTTGAAAGAGCTTTAACCTTAAATACAAGAATTGACGGACATATTGTCTCGGGTCACATTGATTGCACCGCAGAATTTTTATATGCAAAAGTTGACGGATTTTCAAAAAGATTATTTTTTAAAATGCCGAAAGAATATCTGAAATATATAATTTATAAAGGTTCAATTTCCATAAATGGTGTAAGTCTTACGGTTGCAGAAATAAACGGTGATATTTTTTCCGCAGAATTGATTCCGGACACTTTAAGAAAAGTCAATCTTGCAGATTTAAAAAAAGGTGATAAAGTTAACATTGAAACAGATTTATTTGCTAAATACACGGAAAAAATTTATAATTCAAGTAAAAGCGCAGGCAGTATAACATACGGTTTTTTAGCCGAGAACGGATTTGTGTAAAATGACAGAAATAAAATTTAATACAATAGAAGAAGCAATAGAAGATTTCAGACGCGGAATACCGGTTATAGTAGCCGATGATGAAGACAGAGAAAATGAAGGTGATGTAATAATTCCGGCGCAGTTTGCAACACCCGAAATAGTCAATTTTCTTATCTCTCATTGTAAAGGAGTATTGTGTCTCGCTCTTACCCGTGAAAAAGCGGAGAAATTAGAGTTGACAGAAATGGTAAACCATAATACTGATCCGAAAGGAACCGCATTCACACAAAGTATTGACGCCGTTAAAAAATTCGGAGTAACAACAGGTGTAAGCGCATTTGACAGAGCCAAAACGATAGAAGTAGCAATTGCAAACGACGCATTGCCGTCAGACCTGTCACGTCCCGGGCACGTATTTCCGCTCATTGCAAGAGCCGGCGGAGTGCTTGAAAGAGTGGGCCACACGGAAGCATCCGTTGATCTTGCCAGACTTGCGGGACTTACGCCTGCTGCCGTAATTTGCGAAATAGTCAATGAAGACGGAACAATGGCAAGAAGAGACAATCTTATGGAATTTTCAAGAAAACATAATTTGAAGTTCATAACAGTTGCTCAATTAATAGAATATCGTCTGAAAAAAGAAATGTTTATGAAGAGGGAAGCTGTTGCAAACCTGCCTTCGGATTTCGGCGATTTTAAAGTATACGGTTATATAAATCAAATTTCAGGAGTTGACCAAGTCGCAATAGTAAAAGATGACGGAACAGATAAAATCCCGCTTGTAAGAGTGCATTCCGAATGTTTAACGGGTGACATATTCCACTCAAAAAGATGTGATTGCCAAAACCAGCTGGAAACTGCATTAAGACTTATAAATGACTATGGCAAAGGCGCTCTTATATATATGAGAGGGCATGAAGGCAGAGGGATAGGGCTTGTAAACAAGATAAAAGCATATGCCCTTCAGGAAAAAGGACAGGACACCGTTGAAGCAAATATCTCGCTGGGTTTTCTGCCTGATTTACGAAATTACGGCATTGGTGCTCAAATATTGAGAGATTTAGGTTATACAAAATTCAAACTTATAACAAATAATCCGACAAAAATAGTAGCATTAAAAGGCTACGGGCTTGAAGTAACGGAACGTGTTGCTCTAAGAACGCCTTTAAATAAATATAATGAAAAATATATGCATACAAAAGTCGACAAAATGGAACACTTAATTGATATATAGGAAAAAATTATGGGAAGCATAACTATATACAAAGTTGAACCTTATAACAGCACTTATTACCGGATTTTTTCGGGAGTTTATAATGATTTCCGGCAAAATGCAGCAACGGATTATAATTTTGAACTTTCGCCTTTGGAATATGACAAATTTATCAAAAGCATTGAACAAGGACTTATCCATTGCCTTATTCTCTTTGAAGATAATATTCCGACAGGATTTTTAGTATATACAACTTTAATCTCCGAGTCTTTGGAATTAAATATTATTCACTGCATCGGCACTGAAAATATAAATGCAAAGAGAAAACTGCTTTTGGAAAAATTTATTGAAATAAATAAACGATTAATGCGTGAAAAAGTTGTAACATATCCGATGCTGGGCAAGCAATCATCATTTGTTCAAGACATACTTGAATACGGATTTAAAACGGTAAACACTTCTGTCATGGTATTTAATTTAACAGATATTACATCTATAAATAAAACAAAAGAAATGTACGTTCCGGAACTTTCAAAAGAATATCAAATTACCAATTGGCAGACAACATATTTCAAGGAAGCTGCAGAAGTAATACATCAGGCATTCAAAGATTCTTCAGATGCACTATTTGACAACAGATTTAAATCATACAACGGCTCTCGTGATATACTTGAGAAAATAACCGAAAATATATACGGACAATTCTTACCGGGAATAACAAAGGTTCTTTTATACAAAAGACGTCCGGTTGCATTCTGTTTTGCTAATTTAACCAATAATGAAATAGCAAATGTACCGATTGTAGCTGTCTTAAAGAAGCACAGACATAAAGGTTTCGGCAAAATTCTTTTAAAACGTCTTGTTGATGACCTTTTCAATTCCGCAATATCAGGCGGGTGGGGATTAAAAGAACTTAACGCAAGCTGCGATTCGGATAATATTGCCGCAGTGAATATGTACACGGCAAACGGATTTACGGAAAGTTATTCATATCCGCAGGCATACCACAAAGTAATAGGAACATAAAATAAAAAGTTCCCGTCAGTTATTACTGAATACAACTTTCATTGTCGCAAGATTTTTTAACGCCAGCATCCGATGCTTGTTATCCTGTTCCTGATTTATATTAAAAATTCGTATAATACGCTGAATCTCATCAACTTGTTTCCTTGATGATAACTTATATACATTGCGAATAGGTTCCGTTTGTGTCCCAAAAATTACGCAAAGTTGATCTTCGTTCATTATTTTCCCCCAAAAAGAAAGTCCAAACCAAAATTTTTCCCCTATATTTATATAAAGTTTTTTCAGACGCGAAAATTGCCTTTTAATTTAACAATTATTAAACTTTTTGTTACAATTAATACATATATAAAAAATATTCAGATATCACATAAAAGGAAAATTTATTATGATTATTGATACTTTAGAAAATTGTGAAAAATATATAACACTGCATAAAGATTTTAAACTTGTTTTTGATTATATTCATTCACATAATCTTACGGAAAAAGAATGCGGCAGATATGAACTTAGAGGAAGCGAAGTTTTCTTTAATTTGCAGGAATATGAAACAAAGCCGGTTCAGAAACTTGAAGCCCACAAAAAATATATTGACATTCAAGTTGTAGTATCCGGAGAAGAATATATGGGCTACACAAACATTGAAAAAACAAGTGTTTGTGAAAATTATGATGAGGAAAAAGATGTAGTATTTCTAAACGGAAATACGGATAAAATAAAAGCAGACAATACAACTTTTTTAATTTTTTACCCTCAAGATGCCCATATGCCGGCACTTTCCGTTAATGAGCCGAAACATGTAAAAAAGGCTATTTTTAAGATTTTAAAATAAATTTTTAACAATTGTAAACAATACACTGGAAAAATTCTCATAACCGAGTTAAAATACTGAAACACACTTAAGCAAAGGGGACGGAAAACATGAATAAAATCTCATTTTCTTATATTGTACGTGAAATTATAGACCTTTTTGCAAATTGGTTCTCTTCAAACGAAAAAACTTATGCTTTATGTCCTGTAAAGTATGATTAATTAAGGTATATTTTTAAGCATGAAATTTTGTTAATAAGTTGCCTGTTTTGACTAAATTTTGTTCAATATAGGGTATGACTGATGACAAAAACAGAAATGATAAAGTAATCAATCTATTTAAAAAATCTTTGGACAGAGATGATACTTCAAGACAAAGATTTTTTAAGGGTTTTCAATACGTAAAACTCACAAAAGATGATAACGGTAATTATTTCAAAGAAGAAAATTTAAGAGAATACGCTCAGAAATGTTATTACATAATAAGCGTAATGAAAAATAACGGGATTGGGGTTGCTCTTTATAAATATAAAGTGCCTTATTCATCATTGCTGGATTTTTTTAATGTTTTCAGAAACAACGAATTATACGGTGAAATCGTTGATATAGAAAGATATATACCGGAAGATTTGGCTTAAAATGTATACAGTGGATACCGAATGTGATTTATTAAAAGTAAAAAAGCCATATCAGTACGTCGGCGGAGAATATCTGGCCTTTAACAAAGATTTTGATAAAGCACAGGTAAAAATTGCGTTTGCATTTCCTGATAAATACGAAATAGCAATAAGTAATCTCGGACAAAAAATACTTTACGGAATAGTAAACTCTGACAAAAGATTTATGGCAGACAGAGTTTATGCACCTGAAATTGATTATAAAGAAATACTTGAAAGAGAAAATAAAAATTTATGTACTCTTGAAAGTAAAAAAGAAGTTAAATGCTTTGATTTTGTCGGATTTTCTCTTCAATACGAGCTTGCGTATCCCACAATGCTGGGAATGTTAAAATTAGCAAATATACCGGTATTAAGAAAAGAAAGAAAAGAAGAGCATCCAATTATTTTAGCGGGAGGCCCATGCTGTTTTAATCCGAAACCTGTAGAAAATTTTATGGATTTATTTTTAATAGGAGACGGCGAAGAACTTATAATCGATGTTCTTGAAAAATATAATGAACTAAAGAAAAAAGGCTTTAAACGAAATGAAATCATTAAGGAACTTGCCGGTATAGAAGGAGTATATTCACCGGAGCTGCAGAATAAAACAAAAAAACGAATTTACAATTTTAAAGATGATGAAATAATTGCGCAAAGTCCGATACCATATTCATCAAGTGTTCATGACAGAACCGTCGTTGAAATAAGAAGAGGCTGCGGAAGAATGTGCAGGTTTTGTCAGGCAGGGCATGTAAACTTACCTGTAAGAGAAAGAAAAGCGGAAAATATAATTAAAAATGTTGAAACTTCAATAGAGCAAACGGGGTATGATGAATATTCTCTGCTTTCACTTTCATCAAATGACTATACCAATATAGAAAGCGTCATCGAAAATCTTTCGTGTATAATGAACAGAAAAAAAGTTTCGGTATCTCTTCCAAGCCAGAGAATAGACCGATACAGTCAAAAACTTGCAAAAATGGTAAGAGGGGTAAGATCAACCACGGTAACACTGGCACCCGAAGCAGGCAGCCAGAGATTGAGAAATGTTATAAATAAAAATCTTACCGAAGAACAAATAATTGAAACCATTCTGAATTGTTATAGAAACGGATTTACGAATGTAAAACTATATTTTATGATAGGACTTCCGACAGAAACAATTGAAGATTTACAGGAAATGGCGGAATTGTTCAGAAAAATAAGATATAAAGCAAAAGGTTTAAAAAAAGATTTAGATCTAAAAGACGGATTAAACCTGACTTGCACCGTTTCCATATTCGTACCGAAACCATTTACACCTTTTCAATGGTTCGGACAAAATACTTTTGAACAAATAAAAGAAAAAATTCATTTTTTGCTTGAAGAAGTAAAAACAATAAAAGGAGTAAAAATAAATTACCACAACAGTTTTGTTTCAAAACTCGAGTGCGCAATGACAAGAGGAGACAGCCGTTATAATGATTTTATTTTAAAACTTCATCAGCAAGGTGTATACCTTTCAACATGGGATGAAAATATAGACCGGCAATTATGGCTGGATACAGCTCAAAAATGCGGAATAGATATTGATAAAGAAGCGGAAAAATCGTATTCTCTTGATGAAACCTTGCCATGGGATATTATAGACATAGGAATTAATAAAGACTGGCTGCAAGAACAGTATAATAATGCACTTAATTCAAAAAATATAATTCCGTGTGAATTTAATTGCAGCGACTGCGGTGTATGCCGAAATCTTAAAACGCACAAAGTTATTGATAAACCGTATATTTTTACGAAAGAGCAAACGCAAGAAGAAACAAGTCAAAAAATTTCTTTTAAATACAGACTTAAAATAACAAAGGAAAATGAATTAAGATACATATCACATCTTGACTGGCAAAACACAATCATAAAAATGTTATACCGTTCGGGACTTGATTTATGCTTTTCACAAGGGTTTAATCCGACACCTAAAATCTCACTTGGTATAGCTCTTCCGATATTTGTCGAAGGAAAATCCGAATTGATAGATATTGAAATATATAACGATATTCAAAGCAAAGAACTTATGAATACACTTAACAAGATTTTACCTAAAGATATAAAAATCATCGATGCAAACAAAATTGAAAAAAGCACTCCCTCTATTGATATAACGGCTCAATGGGCATTATATTCTTTTACTCCGTTTAGAGAGGGTATTTTAAAAAGTGAAGATTTGTTGTATATTAAAAATAAGATATCTTCAGATAATGAAATATTTATAGAGAAGATAAACAAAAAAGGTGTAAAAAAACTTATAAATATTAAACCTGCCATAAAATCAGTCACCACAGATGAAAGTACATTGTATATGGTACTGAAAACAGGACAATCTCTTGATATACCTTCGGTAAAGCCTGAAGATGTAGTAAGAAAATACCTGCCGGAAATCGATTTCAGGATTATAAGGCTTGAATTTTATGACAAAGATATGAATAAGTTATAAAGATTTATAAATTCAGAAAAGGAAGAAACAATGTCAAAAGCAATAGTTGTAGCAGAAAGAGACAATATAGCCGCCGTAATAGAAGACGGGAAAGTATGTGAGTTTTATATTCATAAAGGAGATATGCTGTTAAATGATGTATATCTTGCAACGGTTGATAATATATTGCCGAGTATTGATGCCGCTTTTGTCAATGTCGGATATGAAAAGATGGGATTTTTACACGCCAATGATGCGATAGGGAAAGGAACATTAAAAGAAAAATTATCTCCGAAGCAAAAACTTATTGTACAGGTCGTAAAAGAACCCGTAGGGCATAAAGGGCCGAGAGTATCAACACTAATAAGCCTTCCCGGAAGATTTCTTGTCTTAATGCCGCAGGAAACAGGTATTAACGTATCAAGAAAAATTGTTTCTCCTAAAGAAAGAGCAAGACTAAAATCAATAATCAGCCTTCTAAAGCCTGTTGGCATAGGTGTTATCGTCAGAACGGAAGCAGAAGGGCAATCTGATGCGGACATTCAGGAAGATATGGAAATACTTCTTGAAAAATGGAATACAATAATAACGGCAGCTGAAACACGTCCTGCGCCAAGCCTTCTATACAGAGATCAGGATTTATTATATATGGTAATGAGAGAAGCCTGCAGCGAAGACGTAGATGAAATTATTCTTGACACTTCATACGGCGTTCACAGAACCCAGCAAATCCTTCAAAATTGGAATATGAATAAAAATATATCTGTAAATGTTTATAAGGGTTCAGAAACGCTGCTGGTGGCCTCAGGAATCGTAAAAGAAATAAAAGCCGCACTTCAAACAAAAGTAAATTTGCCAAGCGGAGGATATTTGTTTATTCAAACAACGGAAGCTCTTACCGTAATAGATGTAAACAGCGGCAAGTTTGTAAGCTCTGATACTCAGGATGAAACAATTGTAAAAACCAATCTTGAAGCTGTTCATGAAATAGCAAGACAATTAAGACTCAGAAATATCGGCGGTATGGTAATTGTAGATTTTATTGATATGAACTCAAGACAAGATAAACTCGCAATCATGGAAGAACTTGAACTTGCACTTGAAAAAGACAAAGCAAAACCGCAGGTAGGTCAGCTTTCGGATCTGGGACTTGTTGAATTAACAAGACACAGACAGGGACAAAGTTTATCGGAAATTTTCGGTAAAAAATGTCCTCATTGTCAGGGTACAGGATATATTCCCGAAGATTTAACATTCTCTGCTCCGGTTAGTGAGGGTGAGATAAAAGCAAAAGCCGCAAAATTAAAAGTACCTGTTCAACAGATAAAGAATAAAATACCAAATTATAAACAAAATAAAGTTTTCAATAATCCGAATAATAATCCCCTGAATGATAATAACGAAAATACACAGAACAATCAAAATAATCAAAATAACCAAAATAACAAATACAACAATCAAAACAAAAAGAATTTTAAATTTAATAACAGAAATAATCAGGAAGAAAACACACAAAATCAAAATAAACAAATTCAATTACAAACACAGCAGCCTGTAGAAAAAGAAGAACCAATAAAAGAACAAGAACCTGAAACCGTTGAAGTTATACAACATACCGTTACGGCTGCAGTTTCCGAACAAAAACAGGAAACTTCGGAAGAAAAACAAACAAAAAAACCGGGAAGAAAAAAAGGAAGAAAAAAAGCTGAGGAAATTTCGGCCGAAGAAAAAGAAATAAAAGAAGACGAAATAAAAACGGCAGAAAAAGAAATACAAGAAAAGCCTAAGAAAAAACCGGGAAGAAAACCGCGCAGTCAAAAGAAAGAAACAAATTAAGAAAACGGAAAATAAATGAGCAAAAAAGATACACTGACAGAAGAAGATTTATTTAAATCCTCCATTCCGATAATTGATCCGAACGGACAAATCGCGGACGGGAATACTGTCGAAGTAAAACCGGCAAATGTTCTTGTTTCGTATTTTCAAGATAATCCGATAATGTCATATTCAATAAGTTTTGCTCTTATTATTGTAATTCTGATTTTAATTGCAGCAATCAAAAAACTGTCTCAAGCACGTAATCCGATGCTTGAATATACAAAACGACAGACAAAAAAGCTCAAGAAAGACCAGGCATATGTCAGCAGCACAAACAAACTTGAGACACCGGAAAGTTTAACCGATTGCATAAGAGCTTTTATTGAAAGAACAAAATAGGTATCATTTTTTAATAAGCTCTGATATTTTATCAATAATTTTCTGATTATAATATGAATTTGTTTTTGAAAAGGGAAAAACTTCAAGTCCGAGTTCTTTTTCAAAATTTCTGCAAACATTAGAAATTTGTGATTTTGATATGCCGTCAACTTTTGTTGCAATTACAAATGAATATAAGTTATTATGATTTATCCATTCTGCCATTTGGAAATCATTTTCCTGTACGGGATGTCTTGAATCTATAAGCTGTATTAAACTGACTATTTCTTCCCGGTTTAAAAGATACTTTTCGAGATTTTTTTGCCACTGATTCTGCACTTTACCGGACACTTTAGCATAACCATACCCGGGTAAATCAGCAAATACAAATAAATCACTTACGTTAAAAAGATTAATAAGTTTTGTTTTTCCGGGAGTATTACTTGTCTTTGCGAGCCCTTTTACATTTACAATCGAATTAATAAAAGATGATTTTCCCACATTAGAACGGCCTATTAAAGCGAACTCGGGTAAATTCAACCTTGGACACTCGCTAAGAGACGGAGCGCTCGTTATGAATTTTGCGGTTTTTATCCTCATTTTTCAATCTTCTTTTATAAATTACGCCTGCAAGTAAATTATATACTTTGGGATTATTAAAAACAGTAAGCTCTATATCATCATTTAAATCTATTGAAATAGGTAATTTGGGCACAAATATATTAGTTTCAACATGCATAATCTTTATTTTACGCTGTCTGATTATACTCATCGGCGCCGACAAAAATACTTCAAATGTTTTTAATATATCCATTCTTATATAATAACAAAAATCAATATATTTTTGTACAAATTATAATAATTTTTGAAGTTTATTTATTCTCGATTTTGCATGCTGGATTTTATCACTTTCTCCCAATTCATCAGGCGGTAACAGCTTAAGGAATTGAACATAGCAATTATACGCATTTTCATATTCCGAAAGATTATCAAAAGTAATACCGAGATAATAATAAGTAAATATATTACTGCTATCAAGTTCAAGTGATTTATACAAAGACGCAGTAGAAGCGGCATAGTTATTTTTTGCAATATATGTAAGTCCTTGATAATAATATAATACGGCGGAATTAGGTGCTATTTTAAGCGCCTCATCAATAAGCCTTTCCGTTTCTTCATAATTTTGCGCTTCATAAGTATCAATAATTTGGCTTATATAATCAGATGCATCCAATTCATTTAATTTATCAAGCAGCTGCATGGCAAACTCATTATCCGGTTCAATTTGTAAACATTTTTCCGCATATTGGCGCGCTGTTTCATAATCCTTTGTAACATAATAATAATTGCCAAATTGTATATTGACAAATAAATTATCACTGTCTAGAGAAATTGCTCTGTTTAGATAATCAAGTGCCTCTTGCATTCTGTTCAGAACCATACAGCATCTTGCCTTAAATGCCAGTATATTGGGGGTTTGAGCAATATTTTTAGCATCCAAAAGCTCAAGTGCTTTTTCCGGATATCCCTGATTAAACAGCTTTAAAGCCTCTTTATCAGGTGTTCTTGATATTGAAGCCATAAGTCTGTTATAAGTAGCAATATCTTCATTTCTTGAAAGTTTATCCGAAACAGAATTCAAAATTTCTAGAACCTGATTAATATGTCCTTCTTTTAGAAGTCTTTCCGCTTTTAAAAAAGCAGTACTTAATGAAGACGGATATTGTTTTTCAAGTTTCTCACCGTATGCTTTTGCATCATCATAATTGTTATTTTCAAACAACAGGTTATACAAGTCATAATAACATTGTTCTTTGTTTTTACAGTTTTCACCGAATAAAGTTCTTAATATTTTATCATCCGATGCATTATTTCTTACAAGAAGTTTATAAGTTTCATAAAGAACACCACTGTCACGATCAGCGGTTTGTAAAATTTCGATTTGCTCATTTAAAGCATCTTCATATTTTCCCTGATTAGTAAAGAAATATACGCGTAATTTGGCAATTTCTTTTTTTATATCTTCGGGAATTTTATTATTTGTAAGATAAATATTGCTGAACAAAAGACCGTTCTCATAATCAGCACTGCTGTCAATAACTAACTTTAAAGCATCAACATACATTTTATGATTTACTGTATTCAATGAAGCCTTTCTTATATTTTTTTCAGCCTCCGCCAAATTATCACAAATAAGATTTATAACGGCAACATTAAGAAAAAGCGAAGATTTGTCTCTTGAATATTTTCCCCTGTCCTTTGTTTTCACTCTGAGTTTTTCAATATCTTCAAGCACTTCTTCGGAAAGTTTTCCGCTATTTTTAAGTGAATTAAGATATTCTAAATCCTCATATGCATTTTCATATTTTTTCGTTTTCAGATACGCATCAACCAAAGGAACCAACAAGGAATAATCATCAGGATTCAAATTAACCTGTTCCTGAAGTTCTGTTATAACTTTGTTGTAATCTGCAATATCTTCATCCATGTTAACTGAACTTCGGACAATGCTGGAAGATTGTTTAGGCATAGGTCTGACAATCTTTCCCGATGGCGTCTTTTCAAGAGAATATACATATGCCTGTGCATCGTAAGAAATAAAAGTGAAAATAGCTGTCAATATTAAACAAACTTTAAATTTCATACCAAAATCCCCTTTAATCAACTAAATAAATGTTATCGTATGTATAGAAAATAGTCAATCAAACGGATACGAAAAAGGAGCCTTTTAAAAGGCTCCTTTTGTTTGGTTCTTTAATTTTTATTCTTCTTCATCTTCTTCAATTTCGATTTGGCTTGCTGCTGCGAATACATCTACGAATGTTGTTCTTGCATCTGTTACATTTGAGTTGTATTTGTATGTTTCAGGTTGACGAGGTATTTTATTTAACATTTCTGTTTGATCATTGTCAACCGTAAGATTTGATTCAGGTTCTTCAGGTTCAACGGGAGCTGTATAAGGTCTTGGATTGATTAATAAGATTTTTTCTTCGCCGTTGTCACCATATTCAATGTGATGTCTTACTTGAGCCGTATCGTTATTGATTAATGTATCTGAATTTTTAACTTCGTATGCTGCTTTTGAAGTGAATTTGCCGTTTCTTACGTAGATGTATGAACGATTTGTTTCATCTCCGGGAATTTGAGCTTCATCTGTGTAAGGAAGACCTGCGATTACTGCGTCTGATTCAAGAGTTACATCACCATTTTTAGAAACGATTCTTGATACTGACAATGTTCCGTTTGTTTTTAATGTTACGTTTTCTTCAGCTTCGGCAACGATACCGTTGTTTCTTTCAGCAACATTTGCTAAAGTTAAATCTATATCTTTACCTGCATAAACATTTGTTTGTTTATTGTTTACATCAGCTGAACCTGTTACGCTTCCTTTATCAGCTTTTGCTGTGATTTTTGATGCATTAAGGTTAGCATCTGAGAACCATACATCTGCTTCTGAAGCAACATTGATTTCTTTATTTGCAACCAATGCGGAGTTAACAGCCTGAGCTCTTGTTTTACCGTTGATTGTTATATTATTTGCATTCAATTTTGAAGAATTTTGAGCTGATGCAATCTTTCCTGCGGTAATTTTAATATCTTTACCTGCATTAAGTACTGATGAATCAACTACGGAGTCTCCGTTTTGTGAAATTGCTTCAATATTTCCTACTGCATTTAATTTTGAATTTTTAATTGATACTTTATCACCTGCTACGATGCTTATGTCACCGCCATCATTAGCTGCTGCTTCATCTGCGTAATTTACGGTTGTCAATGTTGAACCGTCAACTACAACTTTATTTGATGCTGTCAACCAGATATTTCCGTCATTGCCGCTAACAGCTTTTGTCGCTTTTAATGCTGCACCGTTTAAGTTAATCTGGCTGTCAACATTGGATGAATAGTTTCTGATATCAATGTGTCCTGCATCTATTGTAGCACCGTCAGCTAAGATTACCATTTTTTCTGCAGAACCGACTTCACCGTTTACATTTTTTACTGCACCGTTATTATAGTATGCAAAGTTTACACCGTCTGCTGTTACGATTTTTACTTTTCCGTATGAATCTTCGCCTACGTTAGGTCCTACATTTGTTGAAATTTTTGAACCATTGTATAATGTTACGTTATCTGTTGCGAATGTTACGTTTTTATCACCGTGAATAACTGCACCTTCTTCAACAATAATTCCGTATGGTGATGAAGTTGTTCTTTCCAGTTCTAATTGATTTTTATCTTTGTTGAATGTTCCGTTCATTGTTGATACAGTGAAGGAATTTACATCAACATTTGCACCTTGTCCGAAGAACACGCCATTGGGGTTTAACAAAATGATTTTACCGGTTGCTTCATAACCGCAGCCTGCACAACCCGAGTTTGTAATTTTACCGTAAATTTGAGATAAACCGCCTGCAGCATCAACTTTGTTTAATGCAGTCTGGTTATGTGCGGTAAATTCATAGTTTACGGATGCGTCTTTACCAACATTGAAAGAGCCCCAGTTGATTGTACCGACACTGCCTTGTCCGCCGTTAATTGCAATGTTCATATTTGAACCGGATGTTGTTATGTCAGCATTTATTGCTCCGCCGTTACCTAATTGAGGTAATGCACCGGCAGCTACATCTGCAAATGCCGGAGAAACACTTGTTGCGGTTAAGATACCGACTGCTATAATTGTTGTGCTTAAAAGTTTTCTCATGTTCTTCTTCCTTATATTTTTAGTTATTATTCTTGTATCATACTGGTAGAAACTATCCTGAAAAAAAAAATTGCTATTGTGTTACGTATTCTTTACAATTGTTTTTTTAACTTTAAGAACTACCAATTTAAATCTCTCAATGTAATCTCTCTTAACAGGAAAATATATCCTATATATACTATATAAAAAAAAATGAGTCTGGAGAATTGCGTAATTTGTCCCTTTTTCTTAACAATTTGTTACATAGCAAGAAAAGAGGAAATGTTTTTCTTATTTCCTCTTTTCTTTTTAAACAATTCAGCTGCAAATTATAAAGATTTTTTGCTGTATGTTCTTGATGTATAGCTTGAAAGATTTCTTAATGTATTTGTTTCAAGTGAAGCCGCATTGGTATTAAGTCCGGGGTTTTGTTCGTTTTCAATTGTATCATCATATGCGGGATCACCGTCACAATCATCCGGATTGGGATCAGGGTTCGGATTCGGGTCGGGATCGGGATTAGGATCCGGATCAGGGTTCGGATTCGGATCAGGATCCGGTGTAGGATCAGGAGTATATCCCGGATCATCACCCGGATTAACGACATCCGCTTCATCACCTGAATCAATTCCCGGTAAAGTAGGATCCGTAGGATTAACGGGTCTGGGTCTTTTATTTACCAGAAGGATTTTTTCATCTTCACCATATTGAATATGGTGTTTCTGGTTATATGCACCATCATTTGTGGGATCACCGGATAAAGTTACTTCATAGTTGTCATTCGTAACATTTGAAGTAAATTCACCGCCGACTTCAATGTATGAACGTTCATAATCATTGTTAAGTTTTTCTTCATCGGTATAAGGAAGACCTGCAATTACTTTATTGGCATTGATTGTCATATCTTTACCGGATATTAAACTTGATACGGATAAAGTAGAGTCAGTTGTAATATTCATATTATTACCGGCTTTTGCGACAAGTCCGTTTTGTCTGTTACCGACATTTGCCAATGTAACATCAACATCTTCACCTGCTGTGATATTTGTTTGTATATTATTAAGATCAACCGTATTTGTTGTTGAAACATTTTTTGCACCTGAAATATATATTTTTTCGGCAGCCAAGAATTTGGTTGTATCTTTAACATTTACATTACCTTCTTTTGATGTAAGTTTTACATCTTTACCGGCAGTAAATGTCATTTTTTCAGTTGTCAAATCAGCAGGAGTTGTAATTTCAACATTTTTAGCAGCTTTCAGATTTAAATTGCCTGCGGGCTGGAATTGAGAAGTTGAAGTTAAAAGGATATTTTCTGCCGTTGATTCAACATTAACATCGTTACCTGCAGTAAAAGTTGAACCTGCAAGTCTTTCGGATTGTACATTATCCTTGGAAACTAAATTTACATTTTTTTGAGCTGATAAAATAGAATCTTCAAGGAAAAGATATCCGTTAGAAGCAGTTACATTAACATCTTTACCTGCCGTAATTGCGGAATTATTTGTCCAAGCCAAATCACCTAAAGAAATTAAGTTTACATTTTCTTTTGCGGTTAATTCGGATTTAACAGCCTGAGCTCTTGTTTTACCGTTGATTGTTATATTATTTGCATTCAATTTTGAAGAATTTTGAGCTGATGCAATCTTTTCTGCCGTAATTTTAATATCTTTGCCTGCGGTTAAATTCGATGTATTAACTACAGAATCAGCATTTTGTGAAATTGCTTCGATATTTCTTACCGCATTTAAGTTTGAATTGCTAATTGATACCTTATCAGCTGCTACAATACTGATATCTCCGCCGTCATTAGCTGCTGCTTCATCTGAGTAATTTACTGTTGTTAATGTTGAACCGTCAACTACAACTTTATTTGATGCTGTCAACCAGATATTTCCGTCGTTACCGACAACTGCTTTTGTTGCTTTTAATGTTGAACCGTTTAAGTTAATCTGGCTGTCAACATTGGATGAATAGTTTCTGATATCAATGTGTCCTGCATTTATTGTTGCGCCATCTGCACCAATTACCATTTTTTCAGCGGCACCTACAACACCGTTCACATTCTTTACCGCACCGTTATTATAGTATGCAAAGTTTACGCCGTCTGCTGTTACGATTTTTACTTTTCCGTATGAATCGTCACCAACATTCGGTCCTACATTTGTTGAAATTTTTGAGCCGTTGTATAAGGTCACGTTATCTGTTGCAAAAGTTACATTCTTGTCGCCATGGATGCTTGCACCTTCTTCAACCATTATTCCGTACGGTGATGAAGTTGTTCTTTCAAGTTCCAATTGGTTTTTGTCTTTATTGAAAACTCCGTTCATTGTAGATACGGTGAAAGAATTTACATCAACATTGGCACCTTGTCCGAAAAACACGCCGTTTGGATTCAATAAAATAATTTTACCGGTTGATTCATAGCCGCAGCCTGCACAGCCCGAGTTTGTAATTTTACCGTAAATTTGTGAAAGACCGCCTGCCGCATCAACTTTGTTTAATGCAGTCTGGTTATGTGCCGAAAATTCGTAATTTACGGATGCATCTTTACCAACATTAAATGAATTCCAGTTCATTGTTCCGACACTTCCCTGTCCGCCCGTGATTTGAATATTCATATTCGAACCGGAGGTCGTTATGTCGGCATTTGTTGCATTATTTAAACTCGGTAATGCATCAAAAGCCACATCAGCGTAAGCAGCCGGTATTAACGATGCAGAAGAAACCACACCGATAATAAGTGCCATACCTAAAAGTTTTCTCATGTTTTTCTCCATTCTCTTATATTGATATAGTGATTTAAAATATTATTTTTATTCCGCATGGTATATATGCAGTTTATAAAAAGCCTAAAATAAAAATTTGCTATGTAAAGTATTTATTTTAACTTTTCTTTATAAAAGTTTATAATTAAAAAGTTACTTGAAACAAAATGTTAAGTTATGTTATAAATTATAATATAAATGCGCAAAATAAATTTTGCGCGTATTTCATATGAATGCATTATGTTTTAATATTGATAAATATTATATTATGTGTTTATATACAATATTTTTCTTTGTTATTATATAATATGAATAAGAATTGTATTACTTTATACGTAGAGAGTGGAACATGAAAAAATTATTATTTAAAACATCAATTATATGCTTTGCAGCAATGGTAGGTTGCAGCGTATATGCAGCACCTGACCCGGGGAATATAGGCATCGGTTTGGGCGGTTATGATGCAGGTATCATTGATAACTCAAACTTTATTCAAACCCAGCAGTATCGTGAAAAAGTAAAACAGGAAGAAACTAAGGATCCTGCAATTATTGAAGAAGAAATTCGTCAAAAGATGGATTTACTTAACACGGAACAAGTTTCTTTTAAACTTAAAAAGATAAACATAACCGGAAATACTGTATTTCCTACTTATGTTCTTATGAGACTGGTTGATTTTAAAATAGGTCAAGATGTCACAATTAATGACTTAATTGCATCCGCAAACGAAATTACGGACTATTATCAAAACAAAGGCTATATTTCAACAATAGCATATCTTCCTCCGCAAAAAGTAAAAAACGGTGAAGTTGATATCGTTATTCTTGAAGGTAAATACGGTCTTGTTGAAATTAACAACGGAAAATGGCAGAGAAAATCTTATCTCGCAAAAAAATATTTAATAGATAACGGTATTGAAACAGGTAAAGTTTTAAACGTAAAAGATGTACGTAACGCATTATCAGATATGAGTACGGAAGAATATATGCAAGGTTCCGTATCATTCTCGGATAATGAAGATTCGGAAGAATTTTCTGATGTTACTTTAGACGTTAAAGACAGATTCCCGATAAACTTAGACTTAAGATATGATAACCAGGGTCGTGATGCTATCGGTACCCAAAGAGGTGTTTTATATGCAGGTCTTCACGATGTAACAGGACACGGTGATACATTAATGGGTACACTGGCAATGTCACGCCACTCTCTCGGTGTAGGCGGTATGTACTCTTTGCCGATTGCAAAAAATGATACAAGATTAAATCTCGGTTATTCATACTCGCATGTTGCTCTCGGTAACGCACTGCACAGATATTACCCGGGAATGAATGCAAAGGGTGATTCTCACAATATATTCGTAGGCGTATCAAGAAGATTGGCTCAAGGCGAAGGATACAGATTATATGGTGATATTACCTTTGATATGCGTAATACAGAAACCGAGGCTTGGGACGGATATTATAATTCTTCATACAGAACAAGAGTCTTAAGAGGAAGTTTAACAAACATTAAAGACGATACATACGGAAGATGGTTATTTAACACGGGTATCGCAGGCGGTATTCCTATTGATGCTTCCGATTACAATAAAGCACGTAATCTTTCAAGCAATAACTTCGTAAAAGTTAATGCAAACGTAGCCCGTTTACAAGTATTGCCGGCTAATCAGCTTGCTATTCTTCAAGTTAATACACAATATGCAAACAGACACCTGTATGCTTCAGAAGCAATGCAATTCGGCGGTATAACAACTGTCAGAGGTTATGATGAAGGTTTCCGTATCGGTGACTACGGTGTAACTGCAAGTATTGAATACAGAGCACCTATTCCGGGATTGAAAAAATTATTACCCGAAAAATACGGATTTATCAGTGACAGTATCCAAATCGCAGGTTTCTATGATTTCGGATGGTTCGGTGACAGATTTATTGAAGGAAGTGCCGATTACTTAATGAGTGCAGGCCCCGGTGTAGTATTAAAACTTACAAAATACTTATCTGCAAACTTATATTGGGGCTTCCCGATAGGAAAACGCTTACCTGACTATGTTAACAATACAGACAGAAGAAATTGCAGATTCCACTTCACTGTTACATCTAACATACTGTAATAAGAAAATAATTGAAATAAAAAAAGAGCTGATATCAGCTCTTTTTTTATTGATTAAAAAATTGCCCGTCCTTCATACATATATTTAGTACGTTCATATTCAACATCTTTATAGTACTGATATTCTTTTTCATAATCTTTTTTTGATGATTCTTCACGCGGCTGAATAAAAGGCTGGCTTTTATCTGTCCTCTTCCAGTTAAACTTAAATCCGTCCAATAAACCATATTCACTTTCCGTTTTATACGTTCCTACGTTAACCGCAAAAACGGGTGAAATTGAAAAAACGGAAATCAAAATAAAACATATAAGTGATATTAATTTTTTCATTTTATACTCCTATCTGACAATATGGTACTATACCAATTTTTTTTGGACAAGCAATATATTATTCTACATATTCAGCCGACATAAAATCGGAATTTTCTATCTTTTCTTGAATTTTACGCATCTTATCCTGAATAATTTGCTGTGATTCTTCATATTCTTCTGCAAAAGCGATTCTGCGTTGATTTTCTTCCGAATCTTCAGGTACATCCACAATATCAATAAGAATTTTTCTTCCTTCCAAAATACTTGATATTTCGGAAAGATAATCTATTTGAGAATTTATATCTTCACCCGCATAAGCAACCGCATCTTTGTTAAATGAAATTAACAAAGGCAATATAATATCGGGAGAAGCATTTTTCAATTCAGGTCTTATTTTAACCGAATCAATATAATCCAAATATTTTGAAAAAACCAGACTTTCTTTATTATTCTTGACTTTTCCCTCAACAAAATTTCTTAATTGTTTTATAGCCTCTTCCAATGATTTAAAAGGTGTTTTTTCCAGGTTCATAAAATTGTCGATAATCTCATTAAGCCTTTCAAAATCATCAATATTTTTCATAATAACATCATAAGTCTCATTTACTATTTGCATTGATTTGTCGCCGTTAAAATTATTTAAAAGAGCGCTTAATGATAACTTTGCGAGTCCGGATTGCGCCAAGAACAGTTTAAGAGTAGTATGGTCATCGGACTCATTTTCAAGCTGGTTAATAAGATAAATCATTCCCATTTCACTCTTCATACTCTCTTTCGTTCCGTCAGAAAGCGTTATGTTAAATAAAGGCAGCAATTCTTTTGTTTTGGAACTTATACCTTCGTGAGCATTTTGAACCATTTGATACTGAGCTTTTGTCTGCTGGGCAATTTTCAATGCTTTTATCAGATAACTCTTAAGAATTTCATATTCTTTAGACTCATCTTGGTGTGATTGCAGCATTTTAACGCATTCGTTTAACAGCGTTGTTGGTTCTTTTAAAATATGGCGATTTATTAAAAATCCTATAAATTCATTTTCTTCATATTCCAGTTCTTCATCATATCTGCCTTTTCTCATCAGATTTATTATTTTATTAACTCTCTCAAATGCTTCATCTTTATATTTAGGCACAACATTAGAATTTATTAATAAAGCTGCCATATTTTTAATATCCGAAATACCTTCTCTTCTGGCCTGAACAAAATGTTCTTTTACCACACCGGATGATTTCCAGACAGAAAATACGCTTTGCAATTCATCTAAAGCCGACATTACTTCTTGAGAATCAATTTCTCCGTCATTTTCGGATAATATACCAATTAATTCATCAACAGGAGCCTTTATTAATTCTAAAGATTCATCCTCACTGAGAAAATCACTGTATGAAGTTAAAAGATTCAATATGTTATCAAGTTCATGCTCATTTGTATCATCGGGCACAAAAACATCACCGTTTCTGACAGCTTTATATAATTGTGCAGATTTTAGATTTTTCATAACATCCGAATACCGATCAAATACCGATATAATAAAATCATTCTTTTTCATATCGATAATCAAATTATTAAAATAATCATACATATCCGCACAAATTTTTGCGATTTCTTCATCCTTTATAACAACGGGTTGAGGGAAGGCCTGTCTCACTTTATATTTACGGAACGCTTCGGCTTTAAAATCTCTGATATATTTCTGAACATCCATATCAGACAATTTAACATATAATGTTCTGTACAAATCAGACGGTGACATTTCAACATTAATATCTTCATCATCTTCTTCTGACACTTCAACCGTTTTTTCTGAAACATTACTTTTAAGTTCAGAGCTTATTACATTACTTGCAACAATTTGTGAAAATGCTTTCATGACCGCACTGTCACCTGTTCTGAGTTTTTGAATATAATCATAAGGATCTTTAAAATCAAGCCCTAAATCTTCATAATCAAGAGCACTTAAAAATACGTTTGCCTGCTCATATCCGGTATTCTGCAATCCCATAATCAAGTCTAAAAGTTCCTTATCCGATGACGGTTTAAGATACTTATCAACAGCTGCAATAAATTCATCATATAAAGGTGAATTCGCCAGAATTGAACTGTCAAGCGATTTTATCTTCAAATATTCGTCTGTTTCTCTTTTGATTATCTCACGAACTTTTTCGGTAAAAAATCCGCGGGCTTTTTCGTCAGATATTTTTTCCGTTGCCGCAATTTCAACCTGATTAATAACTGCGGAAGAGAAAGCATCAAATGTTCCGTCAAGAGAATCCAGTTTTTCTTCATCATATAACATAAAGACTTTTGCCAGAATATCAGCACGTTCTTGTTTATCAAACGGAATATTATAATTTTTCTCAATATCATCAAAAACTGTGTTTATATCAGAACTGCAAGCCAGCATTAATTTTTCAACAGTATCATCACTTTTGCAAATTAATCCTGCTATTTCTTCAACAAGTTCATCGCGCATATGTTCTTTTATATCTTCGAGTTCATCGAAAGAAGATGCCGCTAAAACACTGTCAGCAAGCTCAGGATGATTTGTCGCCATATAAACAGAAACCGCTTCGAGTAAAAATCTTATATAACCGTCTTGGGGTAATTTATCAAAATCTTCTCTTGTTTTGATTTTTTCTATTCTTTTGATTAAAGAATCCGTTTTTGTTTCAACAAGACCATCAAGCCCTTCAAGATGTTTTAAACTGATTTTATTTCCTGATTTCAACAAATTTTCCAAAGCTGAATAATATTCACAGCCCTGATCCATTGAAAGGATATAAGAAAACATTTTGTATAATTTTTGATAAGCATCAACAGGCGTACCTTGAAGTACCATATCAAGGAATAATGAAAATTCATCTTTATCCTGTTTATCCATACCTGTTGAGGTTTTAACGGAAGCCAAACTTTGACCTATTCTTAAATCATCAGCCAGCATAAATCCGTTTTTCCAGCCGTATCCCGAACCGTAATCGGTATATTTAAAACCGTTTCTTCCGTTCCAAAAATATTCTTTTTCTGCCTTGCCCCAGGAATTATCCGTCCACACAATATCTTCGGTTATTTTTTCTCCTGTTTTCGGAACAATTCTTGTTTCTCTTGTAACCGAAGGAACATATTGAGCATGAAAGGCATAAGAAGCATCATCAACACTATAATTTATAATACCGCTTCCGTCTCCTTTTTTTATGTGCTTTACGGCTTTTTCAATATCCCGCTCAATATGATAAGGTTTACCTGTCATTTGTTCTATGATTCTTACTTGTTCATTTGCCGATAGACCTGTTGACCCTTCTTCTCTAACCCAAAATTGACCGTTCAACATACCGATTTGGGCATACTGTTTTTCCAGTTCGTCGAACAATTCTTTATTAACCGTACTGTATTCCGTTTTACAGTATTTTTTTATGAAAGGTAAAGATTTCTCAACGGATTTTAATATATCAAGCTCATCATTAGTAAAATCATATAATTTACGATTTGCTTTTTGTCTTTCTTTAATATTCTCAATAGAATCATTCTTACTCTGCAAAGAACGAACTTCATCAAATTTTTTCTTTAATATTCTTAATTTTTGCTCAGTGAGAATATTCCTGTCTTTTTCAGCTTTTTCAATAATTAATTGTCTTGAAGACGGCACTTCCCACCTTTTCAAAATAGACTCATACGAATTAATAACTTCTTCCAATTTATTCTGCTTGTTTTGAATAGCGGAAGCAATTTTATCTTCACCGCCAAAGCGCTGAATCAATTCCGACATTTCTTCTTCCGAAATACCTGAATTAAACCGCATTATAAATTGAGCAAAAATTGCTTTAAACATATGTATTCTGTCTTCAAAGCCGATTATTCTTATAGCTTCATCAATTTCTTCTTCCGTAATATTGGTATCAAATTTATTAATCCATTTATCCAGATAATTTACTATTTGTGTTTTATCATTTTTAGTTCCGGACACTGAAGAAACCATGGATGCCAGATCTTTATTACCGAATTTTATCTGCTCTTTTACTTCAGAAAGTATTTGTCTTGTTTGTTCTTTTAAAGAGCTGCCGAACAAAGATATTGAAATATCATCCAATTGCTTGGGAATCGTACTTTCAATTCTTAAAGTATCGTACAAAATATCTCTTTCCGTCTGCTCTTTTGAAGCACCGTTTGAATAACGTTTTAACACTTCGGGATTATCTAAAGCAGAACGGAGTTTATCCAGATAAGAGGTAATTTGTTTTGTTCTTACGGGAAGACCTGAGGTTTTTTCAAATCTGACAACACCGGTGTTCAAATTAACATCTGATTCAAAAGCAAGCCGGTGGGCAGCCGCAAGTTGAAAAATCTTTCTGTAATAAGCAAATTGCGATTTTGCGGAATTAAATGCCGATAATTTTTTAATATCACTATCTGCCTCCGCATATTTTTCAATACAATCAAGTATTTTTTCCGAATTATTATCAATTGCCGTATTTGTTTGCTCGTCACCCGAAAGAGTATTTGTCTGTTCTTTAATAAACCCGGCTATTATTTCCGCTTTAACATCTTTTGGCATTTTATCGGAAATATTTACTTCATTATTATCACCCGTACCCTTATAAAAAGTTAATATTGAACGTATTAACCTGGTTATATCTCCGTCCGGCTTTTCGGGAAAAATCTCAGCGAAAATTTTATTTAATTGACCGTTAATGCGGGATTGAACTTCAATTTTTGCTTTTTTTGCTTCGGATATTTTTTGTGCTGCTTCTTTCGCTCTTTTTTTCTGTTTCAAAACCGATTCAAGCAATTCCTTCTCTTTTATAAGATTTTTTAACAATGTTTTTTCCGACGCCAAATCAGGATTAAATCCTTCATACCAGCTTGTATCGTTGAAAATTCCGTATGTTTCCTCATCAAAAGCAGTATACGTTTCGGACTGTATTGAACCGTCACCCGAAGAATGAGCATTTTGCATCCAGTGATGAGCAGATGCATCAAGAATTCTATACCCCTGCATTATTGCCGAATTATAATCTATATTGATTTTCGGAATATTAACTGTCTTACCTGAACCAAGATCCGTAACATCATATACCTGCATAACAGTACTGTCTCTTAATTCTTCCAGAACAATATCCATATAACGAACTTTATCTTCATATCCGACTGCTTTTCTGCACATTGATATAGCTGCACATATACCGGAATATAATTGATTAACCCCTTTTGTTGTAAGTATTTTTTGTTCGGGAACTCTTACCAGTAAATCATCAAGCATTTCATCCGCTATTTGAAGTTTTTTATCCGCAAGCTGAGGATTAATAGGATATTCATCCGATAGAAAATATAAGAATTTTTCAAGGCATTCCTTTTTTTGTTCAAATGAAATTTCGGATGAGGAAATAAAGAAATCAATATTTTTTGAAACTTGCGCACTTCTTACAAGTGAGTCTATGTCTTCTACGGAATTTTTATTTACTGCCAGTTTTTTAAATTGATTTCTGAGTTCAATAATTTCCCTCTGCTGCGGAGTAAGAGGCTGCTTTTGGGTAAAAATTTGTTCATATCTCGTTTTTAAATCACTTACATCTTCATCAGACTCAGATAATGCCCGTCGTATTGTATCTGCCAATACTTCCGACCAATCGGTATTTTCTCTTTCGGATAACACATCCGTTGTTTCATCAATAATATCTTTAAACTCCGAATTTCCCGCCTGTCCGTATTCAAGATTTCCTGCTATGTCAAGAAGGAATTCTATATTTGTTCTTTCGGGATTATCAGCCATTTTATTAAGAGAAGCAAGTATATTTTCTTTTTTATTATCCAGAATCGGCATGCTGCCGTTTTTTAACATTGCCACATTATTTTTATCCGTTCTGAGACTGCCAAACAACGGATTATATACCTTATTTACGGAATTTATTTTCATCTTAAGCCCTCTTTATGTATGTATATTTTAATTCTGCTGAATATTTTTTTTGTTATTGAAACGAGAACGTGGTATAATTTGTTTACAATATTTAATCAGAGGAGTCGTATATGCTTCAAAATCAATTTATAACAGAACGAAATTCAAAATTAGGACAAAAAACCGCAGAAAATTTGAAAAAAAGATTTTTTGATGCATATTACGTGCAAACAAAAGAAGAGGCCTTAAAAAAAGCCGTTGAACTTATCCCTAAAGATCACACTATAGCATGGGGCGGTACCACTTCGGCAAATGATATCGGATTAATTAAATATATCACGGAAAACGGATATACGGTTATCAACAGAGACGCGGCAAAAACCCCTGAAGAAAAAGCTGATCTGGCAAGAAAATCATTACTTTCAGATACTTATATTATGGGAACAAACGCAATTTCCGAAGACGGGCAGCTTGTAAACATAGATGCAACCGGTAACAGAATAGCGGCATTAATATACGGCCCGAAAAGCGTAATCATAATAGCAGGCGTTAAAAAAGTTATGCCCTCCTTGGAAGATGCAATAAAAAGAGCAAGAACAATTGCAGCTCCGACAAATATGCAAAGAATAGCAAAAAATTCGGAAAGAAACACTCCTTGTACGATAAACGGAACATGTATGAATTGCACATCAAAAGACTCTATTTGCTCACATATAGTTATAACAAGATTATGCAAACCTCAAGGAAGAATCAAAATAATATTAACACCTGATGACATAGGTTTTTAAGCAAGCCTTTGCCCTTGGGAATTTCCCGAATCAACGGAAGTCTTTGGTGAAAAAATAAGAACGGCAATATTAGGAAGTTTTCCGTATTCTTTTTTTTCAAGACATTCGCGAATATAAGCATCTTGACTTCTATCAGGAGATTTAAATCCTATTTTGTAATAGAAAGGGATAGGATTTTCATCACTTCTGTATGGAGATCTGTTTTTCTCGTACCCTTTTTCTGCCGTCAGCCATAAAGTACCGTAACTGTTATTGTTAAAACTTTCATTAACAGCCGATTTAATAAGAGCCGTACCGATTCCTGAATATTTTTCGCCTTCAATGGTTCTTAAATTTAAAACCTTAGGGATATTATCCGTGGGAAAAGTTATAACATGCTGGGGTTCAGGATATATCGTATCACGATCCATAACAAGAAAACCAAGCTCTTTTCTGCCCAGATTCAGGTTATACGTAACAAAAGGCCCCATTACATCTCTTCTTACATCAGCTTCAACAACTCTGCCCGTATTTCTTTCTATGATGTTTGCTTTGCCGACTTTCTTTGAAAACCCGAAAGACGGCATAAAATTAGCTTTTATATTTTCGCTTGAATAAGCGGATAATGTCTGTTTATTTCCGGCAGAAGAACCGGTACAATATGTCTTTTTACCGGCATGTTGTGTAATATTTTTTTGAGGATTTATGAAATTTATATTAGATACACGCATTAAACTTTTTCCTTCTGCAATTTTAAAACCTGAAAAAAATAAATTTGCCATCTAAATTTTACAATAAAAAAACGGTTTTAACATGCAAAACCGTTTTTATAACTATTATTTAAAAATCAGATTAACTGCTCATAAGTTCTATTGCATTTTGTAAAAGCTGTTTATGAGATTTAATCAGCTGATTTGCAAGTTCAAGCTGCATTTGAGCCTGTTGATAATATGCCGTATTAGTATCAAAATCAACGTTAGAAAGCTCTATCAATCCGCCTCTTACTTCTCCGCGTCCGACAACAGGTTTTCCGGAATTTGCCGTTTCAATAAACTGTCCGTCCGAAACTTCAAACAATTCCTGAGGATTATGAAAATTTATAACCGCAACTTTATACAAAGGTGTCATAACTTTTCCGCCGTCAGCTTTGCCGTATAATATACCGTCATCTTTAAACTCAAATTCTTCATATTTACCAAGGTATTTACCATTACTCGGATCAATCCACATTTTAATATTTGTAGTGGGAACGGAAGCCGCACCGCCGTCAAAAGGAGTATCTATAAAAGATTCGGCATCAACAGGTTTTGCGCCGTTCATAATTTCACCTTTATCGTTAAGGATATAACCTTGAACAGCTTGTCCGTCGGAACTTCTGTATACACCTTCACCGTCAAACTTAAACTCACCGAGTCTTGTATATACAATTCTTCCCTGATCATTTCTCAGAACAAAATATCCGGAACCTTCAAGAAAAATATTTTCATCAGATGTACCGGGAGATGATTTTCCCTGCCCGATATTTCGTAAATCCGTCTCAACAATTGACCCGTCCAAAAATGTTTTAAACGTGAATTTCTTCTCTCTGTATCCGGGGGTATAAACATTAATAAGGTTTTCCGAAATATTTTTTACCCATTCTGCCGATATTTTTTGAGTATTTAAGGCAGTTATAAATGCATCACGCATTACTTGTCACCTCTTTCTTTACCTTGTTTTTTGTTTTGTCTGCCATTTTGTCTGTAGAACAAATCATTATAAGGCAGGTTTTGTTCGTCAAATTTCTGGCGAAGGGCAGAAATGTTGTTTCTTAAATAATTTTCAACTTCAATACTACCCGGAATGAATTCTGCCGTTACTTTACCGTGTTTATCTATTTTAAGAATAACCGACACATCATTGTCAAAAGAAATTCTTACGGGTTTTTGCGTATTTTGTGCTTTTTCTATTAAATTTGTCAATTGATTTGTAACTTCAACCGTTTTTTGAGCAGCAGTTGTCTGAGAAATTTGTGTTTGTATTAAAGACTGTATATTATTACCCTCAGGCGACGGAACTACTGTAAATTGTCCTTCTCTTGTAAGATTTACAAAAAACATTGCATCATCAAGGCTCATTGAAACGGTATCATAATTAAATTCAATACCGTCAAAAACATTTTCCGCACTATAGCCGAGCTGTTGTGTAAGAATATCTGCGAAAGGCACATTTTGATTATCAGACAATACGGCAGAATCCTGCTCCGTAAGCACAACATTATTTTCCTGTTTAATTTCCGTATTTTTTTCTGTTTTAGCTGTTATATTCATATACTATCCTTTTAGTCTTCGCCTTCTTCTTCTGTTTTTTCTTTCTTAAGCCGGTAATATTTTTGTACTGCTACTTCCGATAATGTTTTATTTTCAATGGCTTTTTGCTCTTCTTTATATGCATCAAGCATTTTTTCTTTATGTTTTTCAAGTACCTTTACTTCTTGTTCGCGCTCTATAAGTTTTTGTTTTTCAATTTCTAATTTATCTATAGCCTCTTGTTTTTGTCTTTTCAATTCTTCTTCTTTTATATACAAATGTTTAAGGTATTTATCATATGCATCCATCTGCCTAAAGTCTTTTGTAGTTCTCATTGTTTGAATAACACCTGAGATTTCCAGTCTGTTTTCATCTATTAGCTTTTGTATTCTGTCGACTTCATTTTTAGCTTTTATTACTTCCTGCAGTTGTTCTTCTTTTTTCTTTATTCTGAAATCAAGAACTTTTTGCAGCCTATAGCGGAATGGCATACCTTAACCAATTTTATACGTTTACAACAAAATTATGTTGTTTTTTTGTACTTTTAAATACCTCTATATGAATGAGATTTTATTACTTTTTAATATTTTTCGGGAAAAAGTCAAAAATACTTGTAATATTGTTACAAACTGGACTAAAAATGTTATTGATATATAATAAAATGAGGAAAAATAGTACGTAATTCGTACACATTCGAGGGGAATTTATGACATTAAAACATATAGATTTTAATATGGATGCCGCACAAGGATACGGACATTTCAGAAATGAAAAAGAAGAAGAACTTCTCGATTACGTAAGTTCGGTAAGTATTTCCTGCGGTTTACACGCTGGAGATCCGGTCCTGATAAGGGAATATTTATTAAAATGTAAAGAAAAGAATATAACAATAGGCGCGCATATAGGTTTTAATGATATTGCCGGCTTGGGATACCGCCCGATGGAATTAAAAGAAGACGAAATTGAAGCAACGGTTATATATCAAATCGGAGCACTTGCGGCATTTGCAAAATCATACAGTCTTACGCTGGATTATGTAAGACCGCATGGAGCAATGTATAAACTTGCTTCGGAAAATTTTGAATTTTCAAAAGCAATAGCAAAAGCAATACAAAAATTTGACAGATGGCTTGTATACACCGGACTTGATAATGAAATTCTGGAACGGGTTGCCGCAGAGACAAACATTGTAATCAACAGAGAATTATTTATAGATAAAACTTATACTCAAGAATTTAAAGTTGACTGGGAAAACAAAGCATATATCAATAATGATGATGCCTTGAACAGAATAAGAACATTGCTTTATTCATCACAAATAAAACTTGGCAACGGACAGTTTATGCCGGTAAAGGCAGATACAGTACACTTTGATTCAAAAAATCCAAATGCTTCGGAATTATTAAAGAAAGCAAATGAGATTATAACTCCGACTCCGTTTAACTACAACAAGGCAGAGCTTTCAGGCTGGGTATAGGGAGAAACCGGAATTGAAATTCGATAAACTATTTAACAAAATACCAAAAGATGCAGGCTGGCTGCTTCCGGGACTTGAAGTAAAACGGTGGTTTATACTTATTATAACAGGTGCTGTTATTGCAGCCGTAGGACTTTGCATAATATCAAATCTGAGACCGGTCTATACAATGATAGATATGATTGTAAAAATCACCCAGATGATTCCTTCCGAACTAATAGGCTGGCTGCTTATTATTACCGGGGCAATCGTATTTTGTATAGGCTGGCTTAATGCGAATTACTCAATTTTAGATGTAAAAAACGAAAGAAACAGACATGCTGTTTTGGAAGATTTATACAGAAGAAGAAAATTAAACAGAGGACCTAAAATCGTTGCAATCGGAGGCGGAACAGGTCTTTCAACAATGTTAAAGGGAATAAAAAAAATAACAAACAATATAACGGCAGTTGTTACTGTAGGCGATGACGGCGGAAGCTCGGGCAAATTGAGAGAAGAATTGGGTGTTTTGCCTCCCGGAGATATAAGAAGCTGCATTGCCGCACTTGCAGATGATGAAGAAGATTTATTGCCAAAACTGTTTCAATATCGTTTCCGCGAAGGGGAGGGATTATCAGGACACAGCTTCGGAAACCTTTTCATCACAGCAATGTGCGCAATAGCCGGCGATATGGTCAACGCAGTAAAAGAATCTTCAAAAGTTTTATCAATACGCGGAAGAGTTTTACCTTCAACCCTTGATGATATGCGTCTTGTTGCCGAAATGGAAGACGGAAGTATTATAAAAGGGGAATCAAATATTCCCGAATCAGGCAAAAAAATAAAAAGACTGTTTACCGAACCAGATAACTGCAAGCCGCTTGAAGATGTTATATGGGCAATACAAGATGCGGATATTATTATATTAGGACCGGGAAGTTTATATACAAGTGTAATTCCGAACCTTTTAATTAAAGATATCGCTAAAGCGGTAAATAATGCCAAGGCAAAAAAAATATATGTATGCAATATAATGACACAACCCGGAGAAACAGACGGTTTCAGCGTATCGGATCACATAAAAACGATTATAAATCATGCCAAATACGATAAAATAATAGATGCCGTTCTTGTAAATACGGATTTGCCCGCAGAATTAACGGCTCCATATAAAAATGCCGGTTCCGAACCTGTTATTGTTGACACAAAAGAAGTTAACAAAATGGGGATACAGGTTGTTCAAAAAAATCTTGTGGAAGACAAACGTTTTGAAGACGGACACTCTTCTTTCGTTAGACATTCTCCCGGAAGACTCGCCAGAATAATCTATTACTGGTATAAAAAAGAAAAGGAAAAACACTGATGGCAAATGAAAATATAAAACCGGTTACGGTAAGATCTTTTCAAAAATTAAAATCTTTAAACGAAAAAATTACAATGCTTACGGCATACGATTGTTCAACCGCAAAATATATTGATGAATGCGGAGTTGATTCGATATTAATCGGTGATTCACTGGGAATGACAGTGTTGGGATACAACAGCACAATTAATGTGACCATAGAAGATATGATTACATTCACAAAAGCGGTTTCATCAGGTGTTAAAAGAGCTTTGGTTATAGCTGATATGCCGTTTCTTTCATACCATGCATCAAAAGAAAATACCGTTTTAAATGCAGGTAAACTTATTCAATCAGGAGCAAAAGCCGTAAAACTTGAAGGCGCATCGGATTTTATTCTTGAAGAAATTAATCATCTCACACAATCAGGTATAAATGTTGTAGGTCATCTGGGTTTTACTCCGCAATATATCAATACAATAGGCGGTTATTTTATTCAGGGCAAATCATATGAAAACACTTTAAAACTTCTTGATGCCGCAAAAAAACTTGAAGAAAACGGCGCCTTTGCCATTGTACTTGAGATGGTGCCTGAAGAAAGTGCAAAATATATAAGTGAAAATTTGAATATTCCTACCATCGGTATAGGAGCAGGAAGGTATTGTGACGGTCAGGTTCTTGTAATTGACGATATAATAGGCAAATATTCGGAGCATGTTCCTAAATTTGTAAAACAATATGCAAATGTTAAGGAAATAATGAAAAGAGCTATATCACAATATAACACGGAAGTGAAGGATAGAATTTTCCCTTCGCCAGAATACACTTTTAATTTAGCGGAAGAAGAAAGAGAAAAACTTGAAGACCTTATTACTAAATAACATATCAGATACGAAAAAAAATATAAAAGAATGGAAGAAAAACGGTCAAACAATCGGGCTTGTTCCAACGATGGGCGCTTTGCATGCAGGGCATGCATCTTTGATAAAAAAAGCAAAAGAGACCTGCGATAAAGTTGTTGTAAGCGTATTTGTAAATCCGATACAATTCGGGCCTAATGAAGATTATGACAAATACCCTCGAACAATTGAAAAGGACTTGAAGATTTGTGAAGAATTAGGAGTTAATATCGTTTTCGCCCCATCACCAAATGAAATGTACGGAAACGGTGTAAAATTATCCGACACAGAACTTACGTTTGTATGTCCGCCTTATAATTTAATTGATTGCATGTGCGGAAAATCGCGCCCCGGTCATTTTGACGGAGTAGCAACAGTTGTTTTAAAGTTATTTAATATTGTTCAGCCTGATTTTGCATTTTTTGGTCAAAAAGATGCACAGCAGCTATTCATATTAAAACGGATGGTACATGATTTAAATCTTGATTTAACAATAGTACCATGCCCGATAGTAAGAGAAAAAGACGGACTGGCTTTAAGTTCCAGAAATACTTATCTTTCCGATGAAGAGAGAAAAACCGCTTTAACAATTTCAAAAAGTTTAAATCAGATAAAAATATTGTATAATCAAGGTATCAAAGATACAAAAAAACTTTTTGATGCTGCAATCTCAATACTGGATAAAAGTTTGGAATTGGAGTATCTGGAGTTCAGAAACGCGGATACCTTTGAAGATGTGCAGGAAATAAACGGAACAACACTTGTGGCAATAGCCGCAAAATGTGGTAAAACAAGGTTAATCGACAACGAAATAATATAAAATGGCAAGACCGACAAATATAGCATTACAAATAAAAAAGTTTTCGCGAATCAAGGTTTGCGTTGTTTGGCTGCGTTATTTTTTGTATTTTTATGCTTTTATTTCGTTCGTTTTTTGGTTATTAAACTGTTTTGAAGTAGATTGGTTATATATATTCAATCCCGTATTTAAAGGTCCCATTATTTTCGTAAGAAAAGTATTAAATTACTCTCCGCAGGGGGTAGGCGTTGATTTTTCGCTTGCAATAATAGGCGGTATATCTTTAATGCTTGGTTTTATTCTAAACTCAATTTCTGACAAAATTCAATCCAAATTGTATGATTTGGAAGATGAAGAAGAAAGATTGATTTTAAAAATAAGAGAACGAAACAGAAAAACACCATTCAAAACCACATCGGCACCCGCAGACGGAATTCCGATGGTTGATGCAGTAGCATCACCGAATATTGAGGTAGAAAATCCGAAACTGTTATTCCTTATTGCACCTCAGGTAAAAAGGATAAAAAGAAGACAGGATGATTTGGACTTAACAATAAAAGAAGTCCAATATTGGAAGCAAAGGATTAATAAAACACTCCTCGAGCATTTTTCTCCGTCAAAACCAATGCAAAAAGGATATTACAGAAAAAATCTGTTCCTTTTGTACAATGATTTTAATTATGTTGAAGATTTGGTATATCATGCAAAACCAACCTTGGCGCAAATAATAACGGAATTCAAGAAATACGGCGTCATCGTCTCTTTTTGTACGGTATTAAGTTCTATATCCTCCGTAGCAGCTAATCTGGAGAAAGAACTTGATTTAATGGACATAGTACTTTCATTAAAATTCCATAATGAAATAATGCTTACTCAAAGATTTAAAATAGCATATGATAATAAAGATATACAGCAATATTCCATGAAATTTAAAGGCGAGTATAATCTTTCAAAAAATCTTACCATTACAAACAGACAGCCTTTATATAAACTGGAAGAAAAAAATTAAACGAGGAGAATTTCTATGATAATGAAAATTATAAGAATGGAACATAATAAACATCTGCCTGAATACAAAACCGAAGGTTCATCAGGCATGGACTTGTATGCCGCAATAGAAAAACCCGTAACACTAAAACCGCTTGAAAGAGTACTTGTGCCGACAGGAATAAAAATTGAGATTCCGACAGAATATGAAGCACAAATAAGAGCAAGATCCGGTCTTTCGGTAAAACACGGCATAACCTTAATAAACGCAGTAGGAACAGTAGATGCCGACTACAGAGGAGAAGTTTGTGTAGGCCTTGTTAATATTTCAAACGAAGAATATACAATAAACCCCGAAGACAGAATTGCACAAATGGTTATAGCAAGAGTTGAAAAAGCCGAGATTGAAGTAACAACCGAGCTTGCTGAATCTGCACGCGGAGCGGGAGGTTTCGGTTCAACGGGTTTTTAACCGAATAAATGATAACCCGTAATAAACGAACAAATTAAAAATATTGCCGAAAGAACATAAGTCACATGATTAAGTCCTTTTTCGGCACTTTTTTGTGATGAAAAAAGATTTGCAGCACCGCCTATAGCACCTAAACCGTCACCTTTCGGCGAGTGAAGAAGTACTAAAAGTATAAGAAGTATTCCTGTTACGATTTGTATTATCCACATTAAAGTTAACATATTTTATCCCTTACTTACTTTCTTTTCTAACAGAGTTTAACACAAACAAAAGTTTTTGTGAAAGTGCATCATAACTTACGCCTTTTATTTGAATTTTTTTCAGTTTTGATTTTTCACCCGAAACAATTTGTATTTTTGATTTATTAACACCGAAAATATCACTGCAAAATTCCGTCAACTCTTTATTTGCTCTATTATCAACCGGAGGCGAGCTGATTTTTATCCTCACATACTCATCGGTATAATCAACAATTTTGTTATGTGAAGAATTAGGAACCAGTTTTACCGAAAAAATTACCCCGTCAGAGGTTTCATATAAAAACCCGTTTTCTGTATTCATACAAAAATTATACAATAATATAATCCAAATTTGAAAAAATAAAAAATAAAGTGTAGAATATAGACGGGAAAACGTAATATGGAACAGGAAAATATATTTAAAGGACTTGAAAGAATTCTTAGAGAACAAAACAGGTCTGAAGAAGATATAAAAGAAATACACAGAGCATTTTTATTTGCGAGCAAACTGCATGCCGGTCAATACAGAGTGAGTGAAGAGCCATATATTATTCATCCGGTTGAAGTAGCAAAAATACTGGCGACATTAAGGGTGGACAAGAATACTTTAATGGCATCCCTTCTTCACGATACAATTGAAGATACCGGAATCACCCCGGAACAGGTGGGAAAAGAGTATGGAGAAGATGTATTAAACCTTGTACTCGGAATAACCAAACTTGATAAACTCCAGTTTAAATCAAAAGAAGAACGGCAGGCGGAAAATTTCCGCAGAATGTTTATCGCAATGGCAAAAGACGTAAGGGTTATTCTGCTTAAACTTGCAGACAGACTTCACAATATGCGGACTCTTAACTATATGGCACCCGCAAAACAAGTCAAAATAGCACAGGAAACCCTTGATATATTTGCACCTCTGGCGAACAGACTCGGTATCGGAAAAATAAAAGCGGAACTTGAAGATTTATCACTACGGTATTTAAATGCCGAAAAATATTTTGAAATAGCACAGCTTGTAGCCCAGAAAAAGGCAGAGCGTGAAAACACGGTTAAATTACTCATTGATAAAATATCCGAAGGGCTTAAGAAAAATGAGATAAATGCCGAAATAACGGGCAGAGCAAAGCATTATTACAGTATTTATAAAAAGATGCAGAGACTCAATGTCGCATTTAACGATTTGTACGATATTACGGCAGTAAGAGTTATTGTCGATACGGAACGCCAATGTTACGAAGTTCTGGGTATAATTCATTCACTTTTTAAACCTATACCGGGCAGATTTAAAGATTATATTGCAATGCCGAAAGGTAACGGATATAAATCGCTTCACACCTCTGTTCTCGGGCCGAAACAGCGGCCGTTGGAAGTCCAAATAAGAACAAAAGAAATGCACAAAGTTGCAGAATACGGGATTGCGGCACACTGGAAATATAAAGAATCAGGATCAATAAAAGCTGCTTCAGATGATGACATCAAATTTTCCTGGATGAATCAAATGATAGAACTTGATAAAGAAGCAACCAATGCCAATGAGTTTGTGGAAAAAGTAAAACTTGACGTTTTTGACAATCAAATTTTTGCATTTACACCAATGGGAGATATCATAGATTTACCGTTAAATGCCACCCCCATAGACTTTGCATTCAGAATCCACTCTGAAGTGGGCTGCAAAACAACAGGGGTTTTGATTAACGGAAGAATTGCCCAGCTTGATACAAAACTGAATAACGGTGATATAGTTGAATTACTGACCTCAAAAACAGGCACGCCAAAGCTGCACTGGCTGAAATTTTGCGTCACGAAACAGGCTCAATCAAGAATAAGACAATGGTTTAAAAAACATAATAAAGAAGAACACATCGCACACGGCAGAAACATGCTTGAGCAGGAACTTTCAAAATCCGTATATGACGAAAACATAAAAAACGGAAAACTGCTTGAAATAGCAAAGGTTTTAAATTATCTGTCAGTTGAAGATATGCTTGCCGCAATAGGGAACGGAGAAACCACCGTAAATAAAGTAACAAGCAAAATTAAAAAACCGGCGGAGGAAGAAACAAACAACTATGTTTCAACCAAAAAGAAAAGTCATTATAAAGATGAAATTGTCGGACTTGAAGGAATGCTTTACAGTTTTGCCAGATGTTGTTCGCCCGTTCCGGGAGAACATATCGTCGGCGTGGTAACAAGAGGCAAAGGTGTATCAATTCACAGAATAGATTGTCCTTCTCTGGATACGGTGCCTGAAGAACGTCTTATGAAAATAAGCTGGAGAGACGGCAGCGACAGCAATAAAACTTATGTAACTTCCATAAGAATAAACTGCGCGGATAAACTCGGAATGCTGAAAGATATACTTATAAAAGCATCTGACTGCGATACAAATATTACTTATGCAAATGTCAAAACAAGTCCCGCGAAGAAAATAGGTATTATTGAACTCGGCGTTGAAGTCAGCAGCATTGATAAACTTAATTCGGTAATTAATGCATTTCAATCTCTGCCCGATGTGCACTCGGTAAAGAGAATTCAAATGAATTCCAAAATTAAAAATGATGTTCCTTTAAAACAAAAGCAGTCAAAACCCAAAAAAAGAAAATAATAAAAATTACTTTTTGAACAAAGTTTTTTCAAACTGCACCAGAGCCTCATTACCTACCAGCTGTTCTAACGCAGCTCTGTATTCAAGGTATTCAAGCTCTAATTTTGCTTTATTATCTATTGCACTGCGATAATATGCATCGGCGACCAAAAGCTGTTCTTCTGTTGAATAAATACCTGAATTATACCTTTCTTCTCTTATTTTAAGATTTTTTTCCGCCATTGTAAGCAAATTTAAAGCAGTCATATAATCAATATACATATCAACAACTCTTTTTTGCATATTATCAACTTTGGTGATAAGAACAACCATATCGGCGTCGGTAACTTTTGTATATTTATAGTTCAAATCTTTATCATTAAAGGACAAAGCATTCAACAGATGTCCGCTCACAAGAGCGGCAGTGGCACTGAACGGATCTCCTATACCTGCACCTGCTATGGAAGAAACGGTTGATAAAGGACGAATTATCTTTTTTATTATTGTTTCATCAGGTTTATCAGCATCGGGGTTAGAAAGTTTATAAAGCGCAAACTTGATGGTTTCACTCTTCATTGCGGCACCTGCCCATAAGATTTGAATGTGCTCAAGCATATCTTCTTTTTCGATAGTCAAAAGTTTAGAAATTTCATTTGACAAATCTTTTAAGGAAGTATCCGCATAAGTTGAATTTCTTATAAAATCTTTTTCATATGAAGCCGTTTTTTCGCTTTGTTTTTGTGTCAGATCGGTTATACGATATTCCTTTTCTATATTATAAGTAACTCCCAATCTGTAAGCCGGTTTTTTGGGTTCTTTCAATCCGTCAATGGTCTGCGCTGCAAATACCGCATTTGAGGTAAAAAGTATTAAGGCAATATAAATATATTTTTTCATTGTTTTATTACCTTTTCCGTATTTATAAGCTGATTTTTAAGTGCATACTGAGACAATATAAGATTATCCACGGCCTTTTTACCTGCCAAACGTTCAAGAGCCAGATAATATTTCTTTGCTTCCTGCTCCTGTCTGTATTCTTGAAGCTGCATTTCTTCATATAAAGCGGAAGATACGACAAGTTCCGTTAAAGAATTATTTTTGAGCGCATTAGAATAATTTTTGTTGTAAAGAATTATTCTGGAGCGGGTATCTTTCAGTTTATTTAATGCACCTTTATACTGATAATAAGAAGAAATAATTTTTTCCTGAAGCTCTTCTATTGTTCCTGCCAGTTGAATTAACTCAGTATCGGTAATCGGAACAGATTGCGCAGTAGATGCTTCTTTGTTAAGGAAGTTATTAGCAAGTCTGCCTGCCGAAAAAGAAGCTGATTGAATCATGGCATTTTGTCCCAAAAACATAGGTATATAACTTGCGCCGTATATTAAAGAAGATAAACTCTTTGCCATTATAGAAGAATGCAATCTTCTTTGAGATTCGGGGGTATTAAGTTTATTCATAGTAAACTTTATAAGAGTGTTATTATCAATTGTAGCCTGCCACAGCGCATCAATATCCTTAACCTCTTCTTCTTTTTGCATTCTTATAATTGACTCAACAGAAAGTTTATCCTGCAGCACAAGATTTTTGCTGTTCAAATTTTGATTATTTTTAAGTACAAGCTCATTTTTTTCAACCGGTTCAAGCCTGATTACCTCTGCAGCAAAAACACCCGGAGGCATAAGTACACATATCCCCAAAACTACAACCAACGATTTTAATAACAGTTTTTGCAATTACGTATCCCTCTGTTTATATTTATACCATACAAATAAAACTCTTTCCAATACCGAACAAAAAATACAGCAACATTGATAGTTTGAGTTTTGTAAATTTATATTTGAAAAAAAACATGTTTAATATATTATATAATCAGTGATTTAACACAAAGGAAGTAGAATATACAAAGAGGGATATATTCTATAATTTTCTATTGAGTATAAATACACAAATTATTTTGACAAGAAAAGGTGAAACAATGGGAATTAAAGGTAAAAATGACAGAATGGTAGTTCTTGCATGCGAAGAATGCAAAAGAAGAAACTATACAACAGTAAAAAATAAAAAGAACTCAAAAGAAAGAATGGAATTAAACAAGTATTGTCCGTTCTGCCAGAAACACGTATTACATAAAGAAACAAAATAGTTTATAGTGAGCGTCCTTAGTTCAGTTGGTAGAACGTCGGTCTCCAAAACCGGATGTCGAGGGTTCGAGTCCTTCAGGGCGCGAATTATAAAAGGAAAAATATATGGATAAAACCGAAAATAAAATAATAACATATTTTAAAGGCGTAAAGTCTGAATGGGGCAAAATAACATGGCCGGAAAGAAGACAGGTAATTGTACAAACAATTATCGTTCTGGTCATTGTTATTATCTTCAGTACATACGTATTCGTTCTTGATATTTCGTTTAAAGGAATATTAAGCGCCCTCGGGTTATTAAAATAAAGAATTGTAATAAGATAGGATTTACAAATGTCAAATGATAAACAAGAAATAGTTGAACACTTAGCAGATATGGATCTCGGACAAGAGGGAATTTCAAAAAAAGAAGAAATCAAAGAAGAAATTCTTGCCGAAAAAGATGCCGAGTTTAAAGAAGCGGTAAAAGGGGAAAAGGCACCTCAAAAAAGATGGTACATCGTTCATACATATTCGGGACATGAAAATAAGGTAAAAGTTAACCTTGAAAAACGTATTGAATATATGAATATGGCTGATAAAATTTTCAGAATAGAAGTACCTCAAAAAACCGTTACAAAAATGAAAGACGGAAAAAAGACAGACAGAGAAGAAAAAATCTTCCCGGGCTATGTTCTTGTTGAAATGATTATGGATGACGATTCTTGGTATGTAGTAAGACACACGGCAGGCGTAACAAAATTTGTAGGTTCAGCAAAAAAACCCATACCGGCTAAAGACAGCGAAATAAAGAAAATCATCCATAAAACACAAAATCAGGTCACAAAAGTTGAACTTGACGTTAAAGCAGGTGATAAAGTCAGAATTATTTCAGGTCCGTTCTCTGAATTTATCGGTGATATTACCGAAGTTTATCCCGACAAATCAAAACTCAGAGCAATGGTATCAATATTCGGTCGTGAAACGCCTGTTGAATTGGAATATAAACAAATTCAAAAAATATAGAAAACATAAGTAAACAGTGGAAGGAATGTAAATTCCGCCATTACCACGAAAGGAGATAAAAAATGGCAAAGAAAGTTGTAGGTAAAATTAAACTACAAATTCAAGCAGGAAAAGCAAATCCGTCACCACCGGTAGGTCCGGCGTTAGGTCAGCACGGTGTAAACATCATGGATTTCTGCAAACAATTTAACGCAAGAACAGAATCACAGGCAGGATACATCATTCCGGTCGTTATTGATGTATATGAAGACAGATCGTTTTCATTTATAACAAAATCACCGCCGGCTGCAGTACTTATAAAAAAAGCAATCAATCTTGCAAAAGGCAGCGCTGCACCAAATAAAACAAAAGTTGGTCAGATTACCCGCGCTCAATTGGAAGAAATAGCAAAAACGAAGATGGAAGACCTTAATGCAACAACTCTTGATGCTGCTGTTGAAATGATTAAAGGTTCTTGCCGCGCAATGGGCGTAACTGTTGTTGAATAACAAAAGATTGGTTACTAAAACAGTGGAAGGAGCGACGCTCCGCCATCACCACAAAAGGAGAAAGAAATGTCAAAATTAACAAAAAAACAAAAGAAAATAGCTGAAATGATGGAAGGTTTTAATCAGCCTTGCTCAAGCGCTATTGACGCTATAAACAAATTACAGGAAATAGCAAAAGAAACATGCAAGTTCAATGAAACTGTTGAATGTCATATGGCATTGGGTATTGAAGTAAAACACGCTGATCAGCAGGTTCGTTCAACAACCGTGCTTCCTGCAGGTTTGGGCAAAACCGTAAGAGTCTGCGTTATTGCAAAAGGTGCAAAAGCAACAGAAGCAAAAGAAGCAGGTGCCGATGAAGCAGGTGCTGAAGAAATAATTGAAAAAATTGCAGGCGGCTGGTTTGAGTTTGATACTTTAATTGCTACACCTGACTGTATGGGTATGCTTGGTAAATTAGGTCGTGTTTTAGGACCTAAAGGCTTAATGCCGAACCCTAAAACAGGTACCGTTACTTTAGAAGTAGGTAAAGCAGTTAAAGATGCAAAAGCAGGTAAAGTTGAATTCAGAGCTGATAAACAAGGTATGATTCACGTACCTATCGGTAAGATTCAGTTTACATCGGAAGATTTAATGAAAAACTACATTACATTGGCCGATGCTGTTTTAAGAGCAAAACCGTCATCTTCAAAAGGTATTTATTTGAAGTCTGTTTACTTAACAACAACAATGGGCCCGAGTATTAAACTTGATAACAAAAATGTTGCTGCCGAAGTAAAAGAAAATCTTCAATAATTAATTCTTTACAAAAAAAGAGTATACCCAATTTGTGGTATACTCTTTTTATATTCCAATATTTATGGAGAAATTCAGTGACAAATAAAAGACCGTTTAAAGAAAAATTTAAATTAGATGCTTTGACACAGCTTGTAAAATTATATTTTCAAACAGAAAAATATATGCTTACAATAAAAAATATAAACTACCCTAAAGAACAATGTATCTTTTCAATGTGGCATTGTCATCAATGCTTAACATACGGAATTGAAGATAAAAGTAAATTCTATGCGTTAATTAGTGCCTCCAATGACGGTGAAATAGTCGCAAAAGCGGCAGAGAGTATGGGAATAATGTCAATAAGAGGTTCATCAAAACGCCGCGGAGTGGCAGCATCATTAGAACTCATAGAAAAAATTAAAGAAGGTAATTATGCCGCAATTATGGTTGACGGTCCCAGAGGACCGGTATATAAGGTTAAAGACGGCATTATTAACATTGCAAAATTAACCGGAATACCAATTGTTCCATGCGCATGGCATTCTCCGCAAAAAACATTTTTATCTTTTAACACATGGGACAAATTCAAGGCTCCTTTAGGACCTTGTAAGACAGTAGCCTTATATGGCGACCCGATTAAAATTCCGGAAGAACTGACAAAAGAAGAAACAAAACAGTGGTGTGAAAAAATCGAGACCGCTATGCTTTCTCTTCAAAAAAATCTTGAAGAAAACTATGATACATACTTAAAATCATAAGTTTTTATTCATAATAAAATATAAAATTTTTGCTCCGTTCAATAATAGATTTAATATTTATCCTTTGGAAATTAAAAACAACCCCGGATGCTGCGCACAGATGACATCAAGCTCAGCCAAAGCTCGCAAACTCGCTTCGCTCAGACAGTGCGAGCTGTGCCGTTTCTTCGCTGAGTTGTCATTTCTGTGCTTCGCAATGGACTTTTATTTTAATTTCCAAAATCAAAATCAAAATCAAAATAAAAATATATTAAAATAACAAAATATAAAATTTTAGTGACTTGAAATAATAATGTAATTTTCTTTAACGAAACGAACGTCAGGCTGCGGCACTGTTTGAGCACGAAGTGCGAGTTTGCCGCACCTTTATGTTGAGTTTAAGAAAATAATTATTATTGAACGGAGCAAAAATTTTATATTTTGTTATGACAAATATTTTATTTCAATATAAGCAATTTTGCTTTATAATTTTTATATGCAAATAAAGATACTGATTGTACAGCTTGAAGCAATTATCGGGGATATTGAAGCAAATATTAAGAAAGCGGAAAGACTTTTAAAAAAGGAAAGCCCTGATAAAAATGCCGACCTTATCATTTTACCCGAACTCTGGGCAACAGGATGGGACTGCCCTAATTTCGAAAAGTATTTTGAAAATATAGAAAATTCAAAAGTTATAGATTTTATAAAAAAAATTGCCGTTGAATACAATTCGAATGTAATCGGGGGCAGCAGTATTTTAAAAAAGAAAAATGAAAAAATAAGGAATACAAGCGTTATAGTAAATCGAAACGGCGGACTCATAACCACCTATGATAAATATCATTTATTTTCTTTAAGAGGACAATCCGAAGGTCATTATCTTGAAGAAGGAACAACCCCTGTCATTGCAAATACAGACATAGGAAAAATAGGCATATCAACATGCTATGATATAAGATTTCCTGAAATGTTCAGACTTTATGCATTTAATAATACTGACTTTATGGTTAATATGGCAGCCTGGCCTTTGGATTTCATAGAAGAATATAAAATATTGTCGCAAGCCCGTGCAATTGAAAATCAAACGTATTTCATAAATGCATCGTTGACAGGCAAAATAAATGATAATTTTAATTTTGGCGGTCATTCCATGGTAATAGACTATCAGGGGAAAATAATCGATAAACTTAACAGAGAAGAAACAGTTTTGACATCTTTCATAGATTTAGGCACAATGAAAGAATACAGAAAGCAAATGCCCATATTAAAAGATACAAAAAAACAATATCGAATATCGGAGTAAAAATGAAAAATATAATTAAAATATCAGCTTTATTTATAGCTATAATAACAGCTTCAAACAGCTGTTTCGCATTTCCTGCAGGTAAAATAGAAAAAATTATAGAAAAATCCAATCTGGAAGGAATTACAACAATAGCCATATCGGTTAAAGATGCTTCAAGCGGAAAAACAGTATATGAAAGGGATTCAAAAAAACTGCTGCACCCGGCATCGACCCTTAAAATTCCTATTGCTTATTTTGCAATAAACACTCTCGGATACGATTACTTATTTAAAACCGGATTTTATACTCATAATAAAGATCTTTATATAAAACTCGGAGCTGATCCGTTTTTAAACACAAACCAGTTAAAAATAGCCTTCAAAGCATTAAAAGATAAAGGACTTAACACCTTTGAAAATTTATATATTGATGACAGTATAATTGATAAAAAAGAATCCGCAGCAGGCTGGATGTGGGATGATGATGTAAATCCGCACACTCCGAAAATAAGTGCATATAATCTCGATAAGAATTTAATCAAAGTAAATATTTCTCAATTATCTGACGGAACAGTTAAAGCAACTCCTGCTTCAAAATATCCTATGAGCATTTTTGCTTACATTCAAAAAAATGAAAAATCCGACTATTATGATATAAACAGATATAACTGGGATAACCCTGAACTTGTAGAAATATATGCAAATGTTGCAAGTACAAAACCTTTATATATACCTATAAGCAGTATGAGAAGATATTTCATATATAATACGGAAAACATAATTGAAGATGAAAGAATAACGGTAAAATCAACTTCATATTCGTCAAAATTAGTTCCTGAAGAAGCCGAAATGGTTTATGAAATTACAAATCCGATAGAACCTTCGTTAACGGGAATTTTATATGACAGTAACAATCTTATGTCTGAAACAATATATAAACTCGCAGGAGGACATAAATACGGCATAACAGGTACGGATATAGCCGGACTATCAGCAATGACGGAGTTTTATAAAGACTACAATATTGATTTTGATAATGTTTTGATAAAAGACGGCAGCGGAGTTTCAAGAAAGAATCTTGTGTCAACGGATTGGATGAGCAACATATTACTTCAGATATATAAAAATAAAAACTTTGATAAATTTAAGCAATATTTGGCTCAGCCGGGCGACGGCACACTGTCTCAAAGGTTGTTTGATTTAAGAGGAGATGCCTGGCTTAAAACAGGTTCTTTGTCCGGAATAAGTACAATTGCAGGATATATCAATTCCAAAGACGGCAATACATATGCAATAGCCATATTTACCCAGAACTTTAAAGAAAAGCAAAAAGATATAAAAAAGATTGAAGATGACATTATAAATTTAATTTATAACCGGTAGATATATTTATTAAGGGAATTTAGTTCGTCATAATAACATATAAAATCTTTGTAGGAAAAGGAGGTTATTATGACAGAACAATTAGAACTTTATAAATGTAACGTATGCGGAAATATAGTAGAAGTCATCCATGGCGGCGAAGGTGATCTGGTATGCTGCTCGGTGCCTATGAACAAATTAACGGAACATAACAACGATGAAGAAATGCAGGAAAAACATGTTCCCGTTGTTGTTATAGAAGGCGAGAATAAAACAATAAGAGTTGGTTCAATTCCGCATCCTATGCAAAAAGAACACTATGTTGTCTTTATTGAAGCAATATCACCTGATAAAAAATATTTAAAACGTAAATTTTTATTCCCTGATGATGAACCCAAAATGGATATAAACAAATGCAGCTATGATAAATTCACCGCACGCGAACTTTGTAATCTGCATGGATTATGGGTTAGCGAATATGACGAAGAAAAGAATAAATAGGTTATTTTTTCATTTTTATCAAGAAATCCACAAGTTCGGGATCCCATTTAGTACCTGATTCGGAGAGAATTATTTCAAGCGCTTCTTCATTAGATTTAGCCTTGCGATAAGTTCTGTCCGTAGTCAGTGCGGTATAAGCATCCGCAATCGCGATAATTCTGGAACCTAAAGGTATGCTGCGTCCTTTTAATCCTTCCGGTTCACCTTTGCCGTCCCAGCGTTCTTTATGATAATTAATATAAGGGACAACTTCAGACAAGAAATTTATGCTCATCAAAATACTAACGCCGACATTGGGATGATTTTGAAGTTTTTCCCAATCTTCCTGAGACAATTTTTCTTTTTTATTAAACAATTCCTCAGGCAATGTTATTTTTCCTATATTTCTCAATAAGGCAGCATAGTATATTAAATCTTTTGTTTTTTCATTTAAACCAAGCTGTGTTGAAATTTCACGAACCAAATCCGCAACAGTATGAGAATAATTATTTTTAAAACTGCTTTTTGCATCAACAGCTTTTGCAAGATGCTCAACAAAATATTGTTGTTCGCTGCTCAAGTCACCGATTAATGCGGTTAATTCCGCCCTGTTGTTTTGAAGCTGCAGAACCGTAACATCCTCCTGTTCAATAAGTCCTGCCGTTGTTTCGGTAAGTTTTTCAAGTGCCATGGATGTTGCAAATAATCTTGCCGTAATACTCAAAAGTTCAATGAATTCTTCCGATAATTTTTTATTGGAATAATTTTCTACAACAATAACGCCGACTTTTTCGATGTTATTGTACATAGGTACGGCAATATAGTATTTTACGTTATCTTCATTCAGCATTAATATTGACTTAAAATCATCAACATTATCACAATCTTTTATCTCAAGAATTTTTGCCTCTTTAAAAGCCCTTGAAACATAACTGTCATCATCATATTTATAGCCGATTTCGGCATCATATATATCATCATTAAACCTTAGTGAAGAACCTACAAGAACAATGTCATTTTTTGTAGTATCTAAACCCATCGCATTTTCTTTAGATAAAAATACGTGACAGGCATCTATTTCAAGCATTTGCTTAATTGTCTTAGCAATGGCATTATAGATAACATAATCTTCACGGCTGCTAAATCCCAAGATTTTGAGAGTATTATCTATGGAATATATTCCGATTAATTCTTTTAACTGGTTTTTCAAACTTGACAGTTTATCCACTTTTGTTTTACTGATTTTTTGTACAAGTTCATCAGATATCAAATGTTCGGAGATAAAATCTCCAAGATTAAGCGCAAAAATTTCTTCTAACGGATCAGACTCCAAAGAAATTTCACTTCGTGCAAAAACCGAAACATTTTTATTTTCTTTATTATTGTCAGTCATTTACAATCCTTATATATTCTTAAGATAAAATTCCGATTTAATTAACTACTACCATTATATTTTAGATTATGATTTTATGCAAAATCTAATAACCCTCCTATCGGCATATTATAACTTAAACTTTAACGTTTTTTACAAAATTTCATCCTAATGTATGAGAAAAAGTTTATCTTATGAGCATACAGTCGCCATAACTATAGAAACGATATTGATTTTCAATAGCTTTCCGATATGCATCAAAAATATAATCCTTACCCGCAAATGCACTAATAAGCATTAAAAGAGTAGATTTAGGCAAATGAAAATTGGTTATTAATTTATCGGTAATTTTAAACTCATAACCTGGATATATAAAAAGCTCAGAACTGTCATTAACAGGTTTAATGCATCCGTATTTATTCATAACAGTTTCAAGAGTACGAACAGAAGTTGTTCCGACCGCAACAATATTTTTTCTCTGTTTCTTAGCCTCATTTATCATGTCTGCTGCTTCTTGCGTTATTTCAAAACTTTCGGAATCCATTTTATGTTCCGGAATATTTTCACATTTTACGGGTTTAAACGTACCAAGTCCTACATTTAAAGTAATAAAGCAATGCTTTGTACCTTGTTTTTCCAGTTTTTGCAATATTTCGTCCGTAAAGTGAAGCCCCGCAGTAGGTGCAGCAACAGCCCCTTCTTTTTGCGCATATACCGTTTGATATCTTTCGAAATCAAGATTTTTATATTCTTCATCGGTAAGTTTTCGCTCAATATAAGGAGGAAGCGGAATATTACCGACTCTATCCAAAACATCAAAAATATTACCTTCATATAACAAATGTATAAGCCATTTATCTTCGTCTTTTTTCAAAACTTCTACGGAAAGTTCATCGGATACAAAAAGAACCATTCCTTCTTTTACTCTTTTGGAAGGTTTTATTAAACAGACCCATACATCCTTTTGAATTTCTCTGACAAGAAAAACTTCTATTAAAGCTCCGGTATCTTTTCTTGCATACAATCTTGCAGGTATAACCTTAGTATTATTCATAACCAGAAGATCATCTTCGCCAAGAAAATCAGTTATATCTGAAAAATGTTTATGAAGAATTGATTGAGTGCGCCTATTAAGCACCATCATTTTTGACATATCCCTTTTTTCCGCAGGGAACTGTGCTATAAGGTTTTCAGGCAGGTTATAATCAAATTCTTCAAGTTTCATTTGTTATTTTATTTCCTGATTAATTCCTTTTTTATCTTCTTCAATTTGAAGCTGTCTGTTAATAAATATTGTTTGTATAATCTGGAAAATATTACTTATAACCAAATATAACAAAACACCGGCAGGTATCGGAACAGTAACAAACATAAATATAATGAATACAGGCATTATATTACCCATCATTTTTTGCATTTGTGCCTGCATTGGGTCTTGCTGTACATTTTTATTTGTTGCCATCATAACTTTTTGTGTGGCAAACATTGTTATTGCAAATAACAGTACAAGTATTAAAACATCTGTATGAAACTGGCTTTGAGGCTGAACGGTAGGAACGGAAGCAATCATAATATCACCTCTGCGTTCAAACTTAACATTTTCAACTTCTCTGTTTTTTACATCCTGAATTTCAACTTCCGCCGCGGTCATTTTATCAACTTCATCAAAGCTGAGGCTTTTAAAACTGTCATCTTTTATTTTAAATTCAACAGGTTTTCCCGGCGCAACGGTTCCTTGAATTTGCAGAGCATTTTTCTCAAGTTTTACATCATTAATTTCTTTATCAGCCAAAAATACTTTAACTTTTTTATATATAACAAACTTATCACCGGAAGAAATACTGAAAGAACCGTCATATGAAATTCCGGCAGACCCTCTTAAAGTTGTATCCAGTCTCTTGATAAAAAGGAAATTAGAATTACCGGCCTCTTGAATAAACTGCGGGCTAATTAACGCAGCATATAAGAGTATAAAGATAGGCATTTGAATTAAGAGAGGAAGACAACCTGCCATCGGATTAAACTTGTGTTCTTTATAAAACTCCATTAATTTGCGCTGCATAGTCTGCGGATCGCTTTTGTAACGTTCCTGTATAATTTTTATTTTAGGCTGCAGCAATTGCATCGCCCGCATAGAACGCTGCTGTGATACACCAAGAGGCCAGAGTGCAGCTCTTACTATGATTGTTAATGCTATAATGGCAAGTCCGTAACTGCCGGTAATGTTATTTAAAAGTTTTAACAGTTCAACTGTCATTGCTGTAAAATCCACTTTGTTTTTTCTCCCTTCTTAAACCTTGGTTATCTGTTCGGCATTTTTTCAATTTTAATTTTGTTATTTTTTACATTAATTTTAGCAATACCATGATTTGTTTTTCCCCAGCTCAAATTATTCTTCATAAATATTATTTTAAATATAATAAAGATAGCAAGCGGGAACCATAGTACAACTATATAAATCGCGGTAGCAACCGACTGAAAGAAATTATCAACCGGCTTCAACTTAACATATTTTCTGAGGCTGTAGAATAGTGCCACCATAAAGAAAGCACACATAACACCCGATAGCGCTATAGAAGACAAAATCCAGTTGCTGTCAGCTTTTATAAACCTGAAACTTTGAAATGCAATCTCGGAAATTACCCAGAAGGGTAATATAAATTCCGTAATATAAGCAGTCATATCAAGACTTACACGCAAAGACATGTTTTTAGAAAAAAGTACATCCGTAAAATATTCAAGATATCTTCTTATGCTGCCTTCAATCCAGCGTCTTCTTTGTTTCAAAAGAGGAATATAACGAAGTACACCTTCTTCATATACGCATACTTCAGGGCAAAATCTTACGTCCCAGCCTTTTATATGCATTTTTGTCGACAAATCAAGATCATCGGTAATTGTATATATATTCCAGCCGCCGACAGCTTCCAGTGCTTTTCTCTTAATTAATTCACCGTTACCGCGAAGTTCAACAGCGCCCTTTACTGCATCTCTGCCGACCTGAAAATGTGTATCAATTGCCATTTCATTATCCTGACAGCGCGTAAGAAAATTTTCTTCTCTGTTAATAATAACTTTTCTCGCCTGAACGGCACCAACCTGTTCGGGTTCCAGAGCAGGCATAAGCTCTTTTAAGAAATCGGGCTGAACTCTGGCATCGGCATCAAAAACCAATATTGCCTCGCCTTTTGCTATTTTAAGCGCATCATTTAAAACAGCCGATTTACCGGGAAAAGCATCTTTCGCTCTTGAGAAATATTTTAATTGTTTGTACTTTTGACATAATTCTTCAAGAACCAGGGCTGTATTATCATCACTTCTGTCATCAATTATTATTAATTCATAATGCGGATAATCAATCTTAAACAAACTTTCAACGGTTTCAGCAATAACATTTTCTTCGTTATGTGCAGGAACAAGAATACTTACAAACGGCTGATAATTATAATTTTTTTCAACGGGATGTTTAACCTGTTTTCTAACCCTGTGTTTATATGCTATTTGCATATAAGCTGTGTACAAAGCCATAAACACAAGAATCGTTATAAATGCACATGGTGTGTTCATATAATTCTGAAAGAAGTACAAAAGCACCATGAGGACTGAAACTATCACTAATAAAACTAATCTTTCTTTCATTAAATATCCCGTTTTAATCTCACTAAACTAAATTTTACCAAAAAAATAATATTTTTTTGAGCAAATATTACTTTTCGTAACCAATGATGCTATAATAGCAGAATGAAAAATATTATAAATAAATCTTTTTTAATATTAAAGAATAATCTTATATTCACACAGCCGATTTTAATATATTTTTTGTTATTATTGGCAGCTTCGCAGCATCTCGGTCGTCCCAACACACAGCTGCATCCTCCGATACTAATGGCTCTGTCCGTATTTTTGCTGGCTGCAGCAACTATCAGCGGTTTATTTCATATTAATAAGAATGCATTATCCGATTACAATCCCAACGATGACAAAACAGAAACAGCAAGAAAAAGTATCAAAAATCTGAAAACATTTTTTGCCGGAACAGGAGAACATTTTCTCAAAGTTATGTCGGGCACAATGCTTTATTCCTTAATTTTCTTTGGATTTATATATACTATAATAATTTATCTTACAAATACTATTGGTATTGAACCTGTCCAAATTTTGATAAAAAAACTGGGAGAACTTGAAACAGCCAATCAAATTAACGAATTTGCGTCTTCATTAAGCAGACATGACTTGTTGGTAATTAACATATGGTCATTATTTTTTGTTGTTTCATCAATAGTATTTAAATATACAAGTATTCTATATATGGCTGTTATAGTATCAGATAAAAAAAATATAATCAGTTCACTTTTCAAGGCTGTCAGTTTCTTTGTAAAAAACTTTTTTGCTTCAATATTTTTAATGGCATTCATGTTTGTAATTTACATAATGATAAATCTTACCGTAATGATATTGGGATTAAACGGTATTGCTATGGGAATATTCATTATCCTTCTTGCGTTGTATTTTAATTATTACATAATTCTGGTACTGTGTTTTTATAATGAAAGAACAAAAGCTGATAGCAATAACAGGACCGAGTGCGTCGGGCAAGAGCAGTTTAGCAATTAATCTGGCAAAAGAGTTAAACGGAGAAATAATATCCGTCGATTCAAGACAGATTTATAAAGAACTGAATATAGGAAGTGCGAAACCGACAGAAGAAGAAAAACAGGGTATTTTACACCATCTTACGGATATTGTTGATATAAATCAGGATTATACGGTTGCAAATTTTGCCGATGATGCAAAATCTAAAATTCAAGAAATAAAAAGCAGGGGAAAAAGTGTAATTCTTGCAGGAGGAACGGGACTTTATTTCAGGGTTCTGCTGCAAGACTTTGACCTTCCCAGAGTAGCACCTGATGAATCACTTCGCAATGAACTAAATGCAAAGACAACACAAGAACTCTACGATATGCTGTGTTACCTCGACCCTGATATGGCAAAACAAATTCATTTTAACAATAAAGTAAAAATAGTAAGAGCTCTTGAAGTATGCAAAATACTTGGAATTCCAATGAGCAAAGCCAGAAAGAAAAAAGAATCCCCGTATAATATTTTGTGGATAGGCTTAAACAGTTCAAACAGAGAATATTTATATTCAAGAGCAAATAAAAGAGTTGATAATATGCTTGAACAGGGACTTGAAGCAGAGGCAAGAACCCTCTTCAATAAATACCCCGATAATAAAATTCTATTAAATACAATAGGTTATCAGGAATTATACCCCTATTTTAATGGAGAAATTACATTAACAAATGCCGCGGAAAAATTGAAACAAAATACAAGAAGATACATAAAACGGCAATTAAGCTGGTTTAATGCAAACAAAGAAATTATTTGGTTTGATATAGAAAAGCAGTCACAAAAAGAAATAACAGAAACAGTGTTAAAGAAATATAAAAATTTGTAAAGAATAAAAATATAAATAACAAAATAAATCAACTTTGAGTATTAAAGTAATGTGTCCCAAACAAAAAGGAATGTCACATGAGAGTAAGTGCGGCAAACAACCATACTAAAAGAGTGAACAAACATATTATGCAATCGGCAAAAATGGGAGCACTGCTGACGGGCGGTTCAATTGCCGCAACACAGGCATACAGCTGGATTGCAAAACCCGAAACAATGAGACAAATTGTTTCCAATAACGGAGGAAAACTCCCGTATGTTAAAAATCTTATTATGGCAACTTTATTATATTCGTCACTTGGGGCAGTATTAAGCGCTCTTGTTTCAAAAATTGCAGATAAGATTGCTCCTGTTAAACAACCTAAAGCAGTAAATTAAAAAATAAGTTTTTTTCATATAATATAAAGCCCCCTTTTGGGGGCTTTTGATTTACATTCTTTATTGTTTGGGTTCCGAAAAATTATTTGTTATTCTATATACGTATTTAATAATTTGCATAAAATACTCAAGAGAAGAAGCCCCGTTTATTATGATATCCGAGTTATCTTTTTTCGGTAAAATATATTTTTTAGATGCTTGTCTGACGTATTCAAGTTGTTTTTTTGCATTTTCTTCATTTTGATTTCTGGAGGTCTGTGCTCTGTATAAAAACCATTTTTCCTGAATTTCAGGGTCTATATCAACATATAGTTTTATATCAAATAAATTTGCAACTTCACCGTACATAGTTGCCATACCTTCAACAACAATTATTTTCTTTGATTGCTTTTCAATAGCTTCGGGAATAACAACTCCTGTACCGTTAACCAGATACTCGGGGATTTTAACATCTTTGCCTTCAGAAAGCATTTTTAAATCCCGATATAATATATCCATACAGAAATTATCGGGAGAATCAACATCATAACCCGATTCCAGCAGTTTATCAAAAGAACCGTATTTTTTAATAAGACCCGAAATATCTTTAAAATAATTATCAGCGCTTAATATTTCTATGGGCATTTTATACTGCTCGGTAACCTGCTTAATAGTATTGCAAATTGTTGTTTTTCCGCTTGCGGATTCACCTGAAATACCTATTAATATACGTTTATCAGGTCTGTCAATCAATCTTTGCGTAAAAGAAGGAAGAAAACCGTCTTTAACCCTTTGGAATATAGGACTTTCACTATGTTTATCATAATTAAGTATTTGATTAAATTTAGAATACAGGTAAAATGCAAGAAACTCTCTTCCTGCCTTCTGGGAAAAGTCAGGTTTCAAGATTTTAGTATTATTTTGTTTTTCTTCTTTTTCTAACAGGAAATTCATACTTTTAGAAAAATCCATAAAAATATAATTTGTTATTTAGTAACGATATTTTACATTAAACTTTTCGGTAATGAAATAATTAATTATAAAGAGTAATGAAAAACTTAACATTATCCTTCAAAATATAGATAGGTGAACTATTTTACTTTTGGAAGGAATGGAAAATGTTAAAAACACGATATGTTTATATAATTTTATGTCTTGTCTTTTTGCCTGTAAATGCTGCCATAGCAGATTGCTATACCGGTTTTGCCTGTTCGATTGCCGATTTGGAGAAACAACAGGAAGAACAATCAAGCAAGGATATTGATAATTTTAAACAATATCTTAAACAAAAAAACAGTCCGAAAGAAATGCTTGTAAGCAGCAAGATAGAAGACTATAATGACTTATTTATATTTAACCCGATTTTTCAACAAAATTTTTAAGCCCGATAAGTTTTTCCTCTTTGTCTGTTTCAAAGTATATTCTCAAAAGCGGTTCCGTGCCGCTTTTTCTTATTAGTATCGAACTTCCTTCATCAAGATATAATTTCAACCCGTCAATTAAATTGGTTTTTATTATTTTATAACTTCCGATTGCATTATATAATTTGAACTTTTCAATAACTTTATCCTGTTCTTCTGCAGAATCAAGTTTTAAATCCATGCGGTCATTTATAAAATTACGATTCAGCGCTTTCCTTAATTCATCTTGAAGCTGAAAAAGCGATTTTCCCGAATACGCCATTACTTCCATAATTAAAAGGCATGCAATTATTCCGTCTTTTTCGGGTATATGTCCTTTTATGCTTAATCCGCCGGATTCTTCACCTGCAATAAGAATATCATCTTTCCTCATCACGGAGCCCAGCCATTTAAATCCTACGGGCGTTTCAACAACCCCGACATTCTGCAATTTTACCGCAACATCAAGCATAGAACTTGCCCCGACAGTCTTTGCAAGTTTTCCGCTCATTTTTTTATTTTGAATTAGATGCTTCAACAAAATAACAATTATTTCATTTGCACTTACAAATTCACCTTTCTCATTAAAAACACCGAACCTGTCGCCGTCACCGTCATTACTGAGTCCTATAATACCTGTCCGCATACATTTTTCTTTTAAAGCGGGTAAATATTTTTCTTTCGGATCAGGCATAAACCCTCCGAAGTTTATATCTCTTTCCATATTAAAACAATTATTTTCAATACCTTTTGAATTAAGTATTTTCTGAAAAAGTTTTGCGGCTGCACCATGGTGCCCGTCATAATTAACTTTTATTCCGGCAGATTTTATCTTCTCAAAATCTATTATTTTTTCAATATGCTCCACATAATCTTCATCCAAAGATACCTCTTTATATTTTTTAGCCTTTTGAACATATATGAAATTGTTTCCAAGCTCTTTTGTTATTTCTTTTACGGTTTCATCTTCGGCAGGACCGCCGTACTCGGGAATGAACTTTATTCCCAGATACTCGGGAGGATTATGTGAAGCCGTAAGCATAATTGCATATGCATTTTTTTTCAAAGCAGCATATGCCAATACCGGTGTAGCAGTAATTTTATCAGCTATTTCCACATCAAAACCGAAACCGGCAAGGGTTTTTGCAATATAAACGGCAAACTCATCCGCCTTATTTCTCGGATCGTAAGATATTAAAATTTTTCTGTTAAATCCGTTATGTTTATACGTATAAATCGCTATAGCATTTATTACTTTATTAACATTCTCAAAATTGAACCCTTCATTAAGAATTGCTCTCCAACCGTCAGTACCAAACTTAATATCAAACATTGTTTATCCTTTTAATTATTTTTATGTAAAATAATTATATAACAAATGAAGGTTGAATTAATGAATAAAACCGTATTTGAAAATATATATTACCTCGGCCCCGACGGTTCAAACGTTCAAAGTGCAATGTTTAAGTTTCTTGACATTTGTAATATTGATGTAAGAAACCAAATTCCCAAAAAAACCATAAAAACAGTACTTGAAAGTCTTATTCCGGATGAAAATTCACTGTGTATCCTTCCTATTGAAAATTCAATTGAAGGTATAGTAAGAGAAACAATTGATAACCTTCTTAAAATAAAAGGAAATTCTATAAAAATCCGAGGTGAAATATCAATTCCGATTGAACATCTGCTTCTTTCAAAGTCTAAAGATATAAGTTCAATAAACAAAATTATTTCGCACCCGCAGGCACTTGCTCAGTGCAGCAATTTTTTATATAAAAACTTCAAAGATGCACAAATAAATGATGTATCATCAACAAGTTATGCGGCGCAGAAAGTATCTTCGGGTGATGATAAAACAATTGCCGCAATTGCAAATGAAACATGCGCAAAATTATTTAATTTAAACATTCTTTCAAAAGATATAAATGACGAAAAAGACAATAAAACAAGATTTTATATTCTTTCGGGCCGCGAAATTCCGCCGTCTCAAAACGGAAAAACCGGCATAATTTTATCTACAAAAAATAAGCCCGGTGCTTTATGTGAAGTACTTCAAATTTTTAACAAACACAAGATAAATCTTACATATATTGATTCAAGACCATCAAAAAAGAAATTGGGAGAATATGTATTTTTTATAGAAATGGATGGTTTTATAGAAAAAGAAGATATTAAAACCGCAATAAATGAACTTGATGAATATGTGGATTTTCTTAAAGTTTTAGGTTCATATTCCATATATTAAAAAAACCGGAGACTAACTCTCCGGTTTTTATTTTATCTTGATTAAATTATTTTTGAGTTGCTTTAGGTAAATGTTCAGCTACAAAATTAACGCCTTTTTGAAACAGGTCTTTTGCTTTATCAACACCGGAAGCTGCTTTGTCTTTTACAGTATTAAAAGCAGATACAGCCTTTCCCATAACAGTATCAACAGCACCTTTAACCGTTGTTTTTGCCGCTGCAACTTTAGGATTTTTAGCAATCTCACCGGCAATTTTTTCTACATGTTCTCTAATATTGTTAACTTTGCGGCCGATATTTTCCGCAAATTTTGATTGACCGATTTTTTCATTGACTGCAGAAATAATTTTATCTAATTTACCGGTTTTTACCAGATACGCTGTTGCGCCTGCTGCTGCGGCTGTTGCAATTACAGCACCTGCAACTTTCTTCGCTGTATCTCTTTTTTGTACTGCTACCGGCTGAATTGACTGTACATTCATTTTGTCTTCACTCCTAAATTTATATCTTTCTGACCATGTAAAATGCGTGATAAACAAAAATTGCTATTTTCTCATGGGCATGTTACATAAATGTTACATTTAAATTTTAATACAAAATAATTTATTTGCATATATATTATAAAGATAAAAAGAAACCCATTAGGGTTTCTTTTTGAGGTAATTATATAAATCTACTATGTTTATACTGCCTCTGCTGCTGCTTCAGCTGCATCTTTTGCTTTTGGTTTTAACTTTTCCAATTTGGACGGTATATCTTTAACAAACTCACTGACTTTATCTTTAACAAATATTGCTTTATCTGCAATGAACTTGCCTGCAGTATCCAATCCTGTCAGCAATGTCTTTTTAAGTCCTTCAGCGCCTTGCGCCCATTGTGAAAAATTACCTTTATGTGCCAAAACTCCCAGCGCGGTTGCTAATGCCGCAACAATAACTGCTCCTCCGAGAACTTTGCCTGCTTTGCCTTTCTTTTCCGAAGACTTAATTGAAGATGCTGCAGACGGATCTTCTTTTACAACGTATGTTTGGGGCTGTTTGATTTTATCTTCAAAACTTGAAGCGGATGCAGCTACTGTACTTCTGAAACTAACGGGTGTTATCATAATAATTACCTCCTTACCTTTGGTATCCTCATAAAACACCTGACGAATCTAATTTGATATTTTAAACATTCTGTTTAACAAAATGTTACAATTATTTTTCTCACATAATAAGACCCTGAACACATAATTAATTATAACATATTTAACAAGAAGATTAAATCCTTCGGACGATTTTGGAATATTTTTTTTTGAACTGCTGTCTTAATAATTAGAGAAGAATAATCGGGAGAGAATTAATGAAAATGACAAGCAATATAGAACTTGAGATTGATGATAAAGCAAGAAGTTATGCAAAGATTTATGCATCTTTGATAGAAAATGATTTTCAAAGAAAAAGAGCATATGCTTCTATCACTGCTTTATATGCCTTTGCAAATTTGATGGAAAAAATCGATTATCCCGTACAAAAAGCAATGACAATTTTCAGAAATCCAGAATTAAACGAAAAGTATGAAATTTCGGACATTTATATAAATGATTGGCACATTGATGTAAGAGTAATGATAGAAGGAAATTCTTTCATTATTCCGAGAATACATGAAGAATACTCAATTGAACCTGATTTTTATGCTGTGATAAAAACAGACTCTTCTCTTAAAAGTGCTGAATTATTAGGATTTGCAAATCCTAAATCAATAAAAAAAGAACCTTTGGATTATCATTACTATAGTGTTTCAACCCAAGAACTTATTAATTGTGATGAATTTTTTGACGTTATAAAAAATAAAAAAGAATTAAATATAAATGCAGAAGAACACAGATTTTTCTTAACGAATTATTTAAGTCTTATCGATAATGAAATTGATGAAGTTTCTCTCAAAAGAATATTAAAACATTTGTTCCTGTGCCCGAAATGCAGAGCGGAATTCTGCTGCTTTACGGGTTTTGAAATGGTAAATTGCAATCTGGGTAAATATCCCCAGCTTCTGGAAGATCAGACTTTGGATATAATAGGAGCGCAGGCTGCCGATTCAAAAGAATATGAAGGAAAAGAAAAAACAGTATATTTTGATGATAAAGAAAATGAAAAAAACACTCCCGAAGAACAGGAAAAACAATCCGATAAACAGGAAGAAGAAATAATTGAAATTCCGGATGAAGATACTGAATTTATCAATGATGAAGATAATTCTACCGTTTCCGATATATTGGATGAATTATTTAACATAGAAGATGAAGAAACCGTTGATATAACATCTGATGAAACAATTTCGGAAGATTTAACTTTATTGCCTGATGAATTTGAACAAAAAGATGACGAAAATAGTTCTGAAATCGTTGAAATTGAAGAATTTCATGATGACCTTGAAGTTTTATCGGAAGAAGATGAAGATAATGAAATGCTTGAAATAGACACCGATTCGGACCTTTTGAGTCTCGATGAACCGGACGGCATTTCTTTGCTTGATTCCGACGATCTTGATTCAGAAGTTATAGAAAATATTGAAAATATAGACAAAGAACAAAAAGAAACCGTAGATAAAGTGATTGTGGATTATGATGAAAACGGAGAACCGATATATTCATATATTACAAATGTTCCGCAAGAAGCAGACGAACAAAGCGTAATAGAAGGAATAGAAGATATTGAAGCAATTGAAGATATTGAAGCAACAGCTCCTGAAATTAATATAATTGATGACACCATAATAACAGAAGAAGAACCCGCAAATATCGGAAATGATATTGATATTATTGAAAATGAAACGGAAGAAGAACTTGAATATCCGCAGGAAAATAAAACATTTAATGAAAATGTTGAACCATTTATTGAAGAAACAACCGAATATGACGAAGAGTCTGAATATAAAGATATTAAAGATGAAGAATATATAAATACTCCGGCAGAAGAACACTCAGAAGAAGAAGCGGAGAACATCGGCGAAGAAACTTATCAGGATCAGGATGAGATTGATGAAAAATATGAAAACGATGCAGTATCCGAAGAAGATGACTATGAAAATGACTATGATGAAGACTATGACGAAGAATATGATTATAATGAAGAAAACAATTCTGACATACAAAAAGGTTCATCAAAAAAAGGCATGCTTGTAGCAAGTATATTGGCAGTAGCCGTAATTGCAGCCTCTGCCGTAACATACGGATACATAAAAAAAGCAACTGATGAAACAAAAACAGCAGTAAATACACAGGAAGCACAAATTCCGAACAGTGAAGTCACTGCTGAATTATTTGAAGGAATAAATGATAATGATGTTTTTGCCAAATTAGGAGATGAAAATTCCCCAAGTGATGATTTAATTGCACCGGATAATAACGAAATTCCATCAACACAAACAGAAGAAACTGCACCTTCAGAGCCGGAACAGGCTCAAACTCCTGCAGCTGAAACACCCGGCGCTGACGAATCAAATGTTGTAAAACCTTTAACCGAAAAAGATTTATTGGAGCAAAAACCGACAAATGACGTAAATAAAGCAATGGCAAACGCATTCTCGGATCAAACAAAGTTAGTTTCTTCAATAAAAGGGCTGAACTGGATGTGTGCCCCCGGTTTATTCACCAATACGGAATTTAAAAACTATCTTCAAAATGTTGATAAAACACTCAGAATGAATCTTAATTCCAACATACTGAACTCTTCTACAGTACCCGTGAATAATTCAATAACTTACAAGATAGCAATAGATAATGAAGGTAATTTATTAAAAACTCAAGCCGTCGGTTCAACAGGTTCTGACGAAATAGATAACATTGTGTTACAAAGTATTAAAGAAACTTTAGCATTGCAAAAAACCCAAATTCTCAGCAGCGGTCAGCAAAAAGCGGATAAATACTACATACAGGTGGTAATAAAATTCTGATTTGTGATATTATGTTTGTAGGTATGCGAGATTAGAGAAATATATTCGTGCTTTTAGTTGAGGAACAAAGATCTTTAATAGAAAAAATAGTTAAGGCCGATAGAAATTTTCCAGGCAACGAAGACTTGCTTGAAGATTTCTGCAGCGAGGCATTCCAGAAATCTTATATGATATTTAACTCTTCATCAAATATCACTAAGATAGAAAGCTATGTAAAAAAAGTTGTACATACATCTATTGTAAGCGTTCTTAGAAATTCCGGACGAGTAAGACGAAGTAATGATAAATATATACCTACGAAAGAAATAACGGTTCCCGATTTTTCACCCGAAACCGTTTCTAAAGCAGCCGGAAGAGAATTCATACTTGACTTTCCGGATCCAAGAGACAGCGTTGAAGAAGTTTTAATTACAAAAGACTGCCTGCAGAGAATTTCCGATGCTGTTTGCGTAATACATAAAGAAGCACCGGGACAATTATTCCTTGACATTTTTTATAAAAGATATGTTCAAGGTCAAAAGCAAGCCGAAATTGCAGCTTCTTTAAATATTTCTCAATCCGAAGTAAGCAAAAGACTGATGCAGCTTTCCAAACTGATAAGTAATTTTCTTGAAACCGGCAAAAGTTAGGATTTGCCATGATATGTCGTAAATGCGGAACAATTTTACCTGACAATTCAATCAGATGCACTAATTGCGGTATAAAGGTTAATATCGTTTGTCCTCAGTGCAAGACATTAACGCCTTTCGGAGAAAAACATTGCATAAACTGCGGTTTTGAATTTATTAAGATTTGTCCTTCCTGTCACAGCTCAAATATATATTTGGCAACAGAATGCAGAAAATGCAAAACTCCTTTTTCACAGACCGAAAAAACAATAATAACGGAGAAGGAGACTGCCGTTCAAAATGAAATTAAATCAATTCTAACCGAAAATAATGAAATCGCAATAGAAGTCGTTGAACCCATAAGCACGGAAGAACTTTCATCTGCGGAGCCGTCTGTCATATTTGAAGAAAATGACAATTGTACGGCAGAACCTCAGATAATACAGCAAGAACAGGAAGAATACGAAGTTAAAGAAACAACACGCGAAGAATATGATGAAATATCTTCTGTTGAAGAGAGAACAGAAGAAGAAAAAAACGTTGATATAAGCCAAAATGATGAAGAAATTCATATCTTAAATTCTGAGGAAGAAGAATTTACGGAAAAAGAGAAATATGAATATACAGATATTGAAGAAAACGGGATTGAAGAATTAACTACGGAGACCGAAAATACTGAAAACACACAATCAGAACCTGAAGTAAAATCCGATATTGAACAAGAAATACAACAAGACGAAAATGAAGAAGACGATGAAATTTATACAAATTCCGTTTCTAATGAAAATATTCCGTCAAATGAAAATAATGAGACCGATTTGCCCGAACAAGAAGAAGAAGAATCTTTACAATACATCATTCAACAAAATGCAGTAATAGAAATAATTCAAAACATAAAAAAATCAATAACAAAACATATCATAGCAATAAACGGCCCCGAAGGCTGCGGAAAAACTGCCGCGATAAATCAAATTCGCAATATATTATCAAATGACGGATATTTATGTTTGTACGGAAGCTGTACGCCGTTATCACAAATCACCAGTTTCGGATATTTTCAGGATGCTTTGCTGAGAATGATAGGACTTCCGCCATATATCAACAGCAGCGAAGCCTTTATACGTGATTTTAAAAAGAGCAATTTAAATAACATTTTTAATTTTCTTCATCCGCATGAATTGTCACTTTTTATAAATCTGCTATACCCGGCACAGAAAGACAGTTTTGAAAATATTCTTGAGAATAAACAATTAATGTTTTCCATATTGGAAAAAGTTATAAAAACTTTCCTGACAAATTCAAATATTGTTATGATAATTGACAATTTTGACTTGCTGGATGGAGCTTCTTATGACTTTATTACTTACATGGCAGGTAAAAATTTCTTTAATAACAGACTCAAATTGCTGGTAGCTTATCAGGACACAAAACCGGTACAAAATTACTTTGATTTAACCGTTAAAGATGACAGCATATTCTCAACAATAAATCTTGAGAAATTAACACCTCAGGAATTAATTGATACAATAAACAGTTCTACGGGTATAAATTTAGCGGATATAATTCCGTCTGATTATCTTGATGAAATAATAAAACGTGCCGACGGAAATGCTATAAATCTTGAACAATATATGGCATATTTGTTTGATACAAATTACCTTATGATAAACAACGAAGAAATAGAGGTAAACGAGAGCAATAAACCTGAAAACGAGCCTGAAACATTAGATGAATTAATGAAATTCAGATTAAGCATTCTCCCGGCGGAAGTAAAAAATGTTTTATTTATGGCATCAATTATGGGATTCAGATTTGCAACAAATATACTCTGTCATGCAGTTCCTATGCACGGAAAGAAAGCATTAAATATTCTTGATGTTTTAAGAGAAGAGCTGCTTATTTCGCCTGTTGATGAATTTACATGCGAATTTAAAAATTTAACAATCTGGAAATACATATATAAAGAAGCAAAAGCAGATCCTTTTTTCAAAGATAATTCCGAACGGCTTTATTCAATATTAAAATCAAGAGTGCTCTCAAGCAATATACAAAAAATCATTTCTTGCTCACAAGCCCTCAGCAAAGAAGAAGAATTTATTATATGGCAGGATACGTCATACATAACAGCCAAACTGGGAGACACAAATCTTTATGTTATAGCCCAAAAGCAATGTTTGAAGATTCTTGAAGAACAAAATCTGCCCAACGCAGATACTGTACGCGAAATCATATACGAACAAATGGGAAAATTATTAAGCCGTAAATCACCGGGTGAGGCTATTGGTTATCTTGCAAATGTACTTGATGCAAAAATAAAAACAAGTGATACAAACAAAATCATAGATTTATCAGGATATTTTGTTAACAGCTGTTATTTAACGGGAAATTACTTCGGAGTAAAAGAAGCTGTTGATGCAATAATTACAAATATTAATTCAACAGGCTCAAAAATATCTGATACGGACTTAGCACTTATTAAAACAAGAAAACTTAATGCTCTTTTAAATATCGGAAATACGGAAGAAGTTATAAATATTATCAAAGAAGAAATTCTTCCCGATTTGAATAAAGAACTTACAATAAAACAAACGGATACAAGTTATAAAAATCTTCTTACGGACGCATGGTTTTTATCAAACATTGCGCTTGCAAAAGCATATTTAATTCAGGGGAAACAAAGCGTATTTTCAATTACGGCATCTATGCGGGATTATATTGAAAATAACAAAATAAAGTCAGAATATTACAACGCTCAGATAGATATAATTGAAGCATTTGCACATTCAACACGGGGAGAAGTCAGTCTGTCAAATGATATTTTAACCTCCGTTTTAGAACATTTTAATGACAAGTCACCGGATAAAAAATTATTATGTGAACTTAACCTTGTAAGTATAGTTAACAGAATATTCTCAAATCAAATACATGATTTAAAAGAAGATTTATTTGAACTTGCAGCATTTGCAAACAATATAAATGAACATTTTATAAAGAATATTGCAAAACTTATATTAGGTTATGTAATCAAACAAGAAGGTAACACAGTTAAAGCACTAACCATATATAACGATGAAATTACATATTTTGCGAAAGAAAAAATTGCAATAGGCGCATTACTTTCCTGGGCTTTAATTACGGAAGCAAGTATTGATAACGGCGATATTGATATGGCATTAAATACAGCAACAAAAGCACTTGAAATAGCAGAAGGCCCTAAAATTAACAATTTATTTTTCATAATATATTTCCAAAAATTCATTGCGCAGATATACGAAATAAAAGGAGATTTTGCGGCAGTAAAAATGTATCATGAAAAGGCACTTGCCGTTGCAAAACAAAATAATTTAAAATATCAGCTTGCTCATTTATATATCGATTACGGAAATTATATAGAATGTTTAATGAAAACACAGAAAACGTATAGCGATGATTATATAAAACTCACTTTAGATATGTACAATAAAGCATTATCTATTGCAAACGAACTCAAAATAGATTATCTTACAGAAAAAGCATCAAGAGAACGTACAAATTTTAAAAGATATTGCCAGCTAAATTCAATTGAAATATAAATTATCTAAAGTCAACTGTTTCTATATGATTTTTTAATCGGGAAATAATTTGACAGAACTCTTCATTTGTATATGTTTTTTCGTTTTTAAGCGAATTATCAAGAATATCGGATTTCGCCGCGAATTTTTGCAAATAATATTTTTTTGCACCGTTTATCAACAAAGCAATTTTATCAAAATCATCAAGAGTAAGCTGCGATTTAACAACAGTAGTTCTAAATTCATAATCAATACCTGATTTCATAATCAGACAAATACTTTGTTTAATCTTATCCAAATCAATATCCACATTTGTTATATTCGAATATTTTTCCAAAGGTGCTTTAATATCCATAGCAATATAATCAACAATTTTTTTATTAATTAAATCTTCAATTATATCGGGATTACAGCCGTTAGTATCCAATTTTACAAAGAAACCAAGTTCTTTGACTCTTTGAATGAACGGTTTTAAATCAGGCTGAAGAGTAGGCTCACCGCCCGTAATAACGACGCCGTCCAGTTTTCCCTGTCTAGTTTTAAGAAATTCAAAAAACGACTCAATACTCACAGAGCCGTTTTCTGAATTTTTTAATAAACCGGGATTATGGCAATATCCGCATCTGAAATTACAACCTTGAGTAAACACGATTGCGCTTATTTTTTCGGGGTAATCAAGAAGGGATGTTTTTTTTAAACCGCCGATTATAAAACGCATTTGCACCTTTCTTCATTAATCACAAAGGTTTTTCTTGCCTTAAATTCTGCGCGTTTACCTCTATTCCATTGAGATACGGGTCTTATATACCCGACTATTCTTGAGTATACTTCGCATTCTTCACCGCATTCGGGACAGACTTCATTTTCACCCTTTAAATACCCATGGTTCGGACATACACTGAATGTCGGCGAGAATGTAAAATAAGGCAAGCGGTATGTTGTACAAATTTTCTTCACAAGATTTTTCATCGTTGTTAAATCATTTAATCTTTCTCCGGCAAAAACGTGAACAACTGTTCCGCCTGTATACATTGTTTGAAGTTCATCTTGATGGTCCAGAAGTTCAAATATATCATCCGTATAATTTACGGGAAGGTGTGTAGAATTTGAATAGTATGGGTCAGCACCTTGATCATACTGTTCTTCATTTGCACATTTAATCATCGGCATATTTTTCTTATCGAGTTTTGCCAAACGATAGCTTGTACCTTCGGCAGGAGTAGCTTCAAGATTATAATTATTACCTGTTTCAATCTGGAAGTTTCTTATTTTTTCTCTCATAAATTCCATAACCGCAATAGCAAATTCATGACCTTCCGGCGTTTCAAGCCCTTTATCAAACATATTCAGACATGCTTCATTCATACCGATTAAGCCGATTGTCGAGAAATGGTTTTTCCAATATACATTATATCTTGCTTTAATATCGCGCAAATAAAATTTCGTATAAGGATACAAACCTGCATCTGTGAGTTTTTCAAGAAGTTTTCTTTTAATTTCAAGAGAATTTTTAGCTATTTCCATTTTTTCTTCAAGAAGTTTCAGAAATTTATTTTTATCACCTTTAGCCATATATGCTAATCTTGGCAGATTCATTGTAACAACACCAATGGAACCGGTTAAAGGATTTGAACCGAAAAGTCCTCCGCCTCTGTATTCAAGCTGTCTGTTATCAATTCTTAAACGGCAGCACATAGAACGGGCATCTTCAGGATTCATATCGGAATTTATAAAGTTAGAGAAATACGGAATACCGTATTTAGCACTCATTTCCCATAAACCGTTAATATTGGGGTTATCCCAGTCAAAGTCTTTAGTAATGTTATATGTCGGAATCGGGAATGTGAAGACCCTTCCTTCGGCATCACCTTCCATCATTACTTCAAAGAACGCTTTATTTATCATATCCATTTCTCTCTGGAATTGAGAATATGTTTCTTCTTTAAATTCACCGCCGACAACAACAGGCTGATCAGCATAATAAGAAGGAACATTCAAATCCATTGTTATATTAGAAAACGGAGTCTGGAAACCTACACGGGTCGGAACATTCATATTGAAAACAAACTCTTGAATAGCTTGTTTCACCTGATCATAGTTTAGACCGTCATATCTTACAAACGGGGCAAGAAGTGTATCAAAGTTAGAAAATGCCTGAGCACCCGCACTTTCACCTTGCATTGTATATAAGAAATTAACCATTTGTCCCAGTGCTGTTCTGAAGTGCTTTGGAGGTTTACTTGAAACCTTGCCTTTAACACCTTTAAATCCTTCCATTAAAAGATCCTTTAAATCCCAGCCCACACAATATACCGAAATAATATTCAAATCATGAATGTGCATATCTCCGTTTTGGTGCGCATTTTTAATTTCTTCGGGATATATTTTATTGAGCCAGTAATTTTTACTGATATTTGATGCTATATAGTTATTCAAACCCTGAATTGAATATGACATATTAGAGTTTTCATTAACCTGCCAGTCAAGCTGTTTAAGATAATCATCAACCATGTCAATATTAAGCCCTGCGGCAAAATCTCTTATTCTTGCCCTTTGTTCACGATAAAGAATATATGCTTTTGCCGTTGAGGTATAGCCGAAAGAATAAAGAGCAAGTTCAACCGCATCTTGAACTTCTTCTACGGTAGCAGCTTTAAGATTAGATTCTTTTTTGTTGGCAACTTCTTCTGCCATTGTTACTACTTTGCGGGTAACTTTTTTGGCATCTTCTTCGCCAAATTCTCCGGTAACTTTTGCTGCTTTTAAAATAGCATTTTCAATTTTAGATGCATCAAAAGCTACAATCGCCCCGTCTCTTTTAACAATTTTTTCCATAGTATCTCCTCTGCTGTTTCTTACACTTCCCCCAACATTTCGGCTCAATTTTTTCCGAATATAATTTTAGTTCTATTATGATAGTGTTTTTTTTTTAGTATGTAAATGCATCAAAAGTATATAAAAAAGATTAACCCTAAGAATGACAAACGACAAAAGGCTTTCACGTATTTAATTTTTTATTACAAAAAAAGCATGAGTTAACAATTTTTTATATTTAGAAAAGTCAATTTTTTTATTTATTTTCATTTCATTTTTTAATATTTTATCTTAAATTAAAATTTAAGCAAAAACCGTTCAAATAAAGAATTAATATATTCACCAATAAAATTAAATGGTGAATTAGGTTCTAAAAAATCCCACATAATATCCATAAGAAAAAGTGAGCAAAATGCACATATCAATACAAAAAAACCATATGATACAATACCAAAAAGAACAAGCGGATTTTTTAAATTCAATTCTTTTATAAACTTTTTCAAAAGTTCTATAAATACAATAGGGACTACCAGATAGAAACCAATCCCGGCAACAACTACTGCAATATTCTCAATACAATATTTATCTTGTATATAATCTGTCATAAATACCACATAATAATATATCAGCCAATATACTATTATACTGATTATAAAAACTACCCATTTCCATATTTTCAGGTTCTTGTTAATGCATTTCCATAGCTTAAAAAATACAGGAAAAAATATGAATATAACATATGCCTTAAAGAAAAATGGAATGGATACAAAAAAGTATGTCATTAGTATAAAAAATACAATCTCAAAAATGCTGACAAATTTATGCAATTTTTCCATTAGTTTTCATTTCCTTTTTAGTGTTTTTCATTTTTTATTTTTCTTTTTTATATAATAATAGGAAATGTACTCATTACAAAATTTACAATATTAATTAACATGAGGCTATAAATTCAACAATACAACACACCTGATTTGCAGGATAACTATATAATATTGTCTATTCATATTTACAAACAAAATTGACTCAAAAATTCTTGATGACATAAGTAAGCACGCCGCACAAAATTCTTCCGAGATTTAATCTTACCTTAATAAAATATCGGAATATGAAGATTAGACATTTATCCTTCGGAAATTAAAAACAACCCCTGATGCTGCCACAGATGACATCAAGCTCTATCCGAACATCAACATAATCTGTAGACATTGCACACAAAATAATATTAATGCCAACAAATATATAAGCCATAAAAACCAATTTATGGTATTAAGAATAATAGAAATTATTTTCTGTTAATTATATCTTTTGAAATTACCTGCCTTATAATCCGAAATAAAGTACAATACCTGCTGAAGCTGCCATTATTGACAAACAACTATAAACAAACACAAACAAACCAAATAACGCTGCAAAAACTTTCTTGCCAATCTTCTCGGAGGCATTTAAAATAATTTTTTTTAAGCATTCTAATAATCCAATTGGTATAACCAGCATCATAACAATATATATAATAGTAAATCCAAAATATTCAATACTATATTCATCAACATGTTGTATATATCCTGCTATAAATATTACATAATAATATATTGCCCAATATATTATCATACTTACTATAAAAACGATCCATTTTACCCGTCGTGTTTTTTTGCTCAGAAATTTCCATAAAATATAAAACAGAGGAAGAAACATAAACACCATATATCCTCTGAAGGTTCCAGGAATTGCAATAAAAAAGTATGTCATTAGTATAAAAAATACAATCTCAAAAATGCTGACAAATTTATGCAATTTTTCCATTAGTTTTCATTTCCTTTTTTAGTGTTTTTTATCTTAAAATTTGAAAACAAAATGGCTATAAGCGGAATAGAAAAATTAACCACTAAAAACCTTGGCTCTATTATACCAGATTTTTGTAATTTTTCTGCTGCTTTTACTATAGGTCGATTATCTCCTGCATTAATTACAACATTGCCGGTCAGAACCAATCCGTTATTTACATCTTTTTGCATGATGTTTCTTTCAAAACCGTTATCAATATTTCTCTCACTTATCTTGTCTGAACACATATTTAATTATTCTCTATTAACTGCCAAACATTCCTATTTTCATATTATACTATATCGTTTAGTTAGTTAAGTGTATTATTAGGTTCTTTTACAATTATTTACAAGAAAAAGAAAATCTATAATAGATTTTCTTTTTCTTGTAAATCTTTTTAGCAAAAAGTTACTTATTCATATATTTTTTTGTAAAGATGATATGTCCTAAAAATCTTTTTTACATAATTATGTGTTTCATCATATGGTATATTTTCTACAAATTCATCGGCGTCAGAGTTTTTTATTTTTAGCCACCTGTTAACACTGCCTTCTCCTCCGTTATATGCAGCAATTACGTATAAATCATTATCATTAAAACGTTCCTTCAAATATTTTAAATATGTACAGCCAAGAAGAATATTTACTTTCTCATCCGTAATATCCTTTTCCATAGGAGCATCAATATAAAATTTAGAAATTATAAAATTAGCTGTTGAAGGCATTAATTGCATTAATCCTATTGCATTTGTTGCACTTCTTGCATTCTTATTAAAATAACTTTCTTCTCTTATTAAAGACATTACAAGATAAGGATCCAAGTTAAATTTTTTACCCTGAAGATTAACTTCATCCGTATAATATAAAGGATATGCCAGTTTATATTCGGGACTGATAAAAGGCGGTTTTACCGTCATATCTTCTATTGTATCTCTTGCCATTACAACTGAAGATGCCTTCTTTCCTTTTCGAGCCTCAAACCAGCTTTCAACTATTTTATTGTCATCAAAATTAGCATCAAGCCATACTTCATAATCTCCGAGAGAAAATATTGTATTGATAAGTTTCAAATCTTTTATATCAAGTTTTGACAAACTTATCGGAAATCCGAGTGCTTCTTTATTTGTGATATTATTTGCAGAATTTGTCTTCCAAAAATCATTTCGTTTGTTAATAATAGACTCTGCTCTTAATCCGTAATAATCATCTGGATATTTTGCGGCCAATTTAGACCAAATACCGTGAGCTTCGGAGATTTTATTCAATTTTACATATGATTTTGCAAGCCAAAAAATCATTTTAGGGCGGGACTTTGCTTTGTCATATCGTTTAATATGCTTTATTGCAATAATTTCAGCCTGCGCATAATTCTTTTTTACAAAATATTCATACCAGAATACTTTCCATAAAGATTCAGGTGCATAATCGGAAGAAGGATAATTTTCTTCTATTTTTTTGTATAGTTCAACTGCCTTATCCAATGGAAGCATGCCTGCCAATTTATACATAACATAATCATTGCCCTTTAGCATATTTCCATCGGTTATTTTATACATTTGTGTCCAGTTTCTGACTTTTGTCCCGGGCATATAAGATGTATAAATATTATAGATTTTACGTAATCTTTCAGGATCCGCAGATGATGAATAAAGACTTAAACCATCTTCAATAAGTTTTTTTGCAATAACTTTATTTCCCGCATAATGATTTGCAAGCACGATATAATCCCAATATTTATACACAGGTAATTTAGAAAAATATTCAAGGGCTTTGGAATATTTTTTATTCAAATAATACGCCTGACCTATAAGCTGTTTATCTTTATCACTAAGGTTTATCCCCAGAGTTGCAAGTTCTTCCGCACTTGAAAGGACACAGGTTTTATCTTCAATCTCGCCGGATAGTGCACCTTCCAAATAACTTCTGAAATATTGTGCCGCTTTATCTTTGTTTTCCTGCTTGAATAATAATGCAAGATAATAATCCACTTTGGAAGGTTTATTTTCATTTTTATTCTTAACAGCTAAAAACTGTTCTTTAGCCTCGGCATATTTTTTGAGATAAAAATAACTTTTTGCCAGATTATACATTGCGGAATCAGTAAAAATACCGTTGTTTTCTTTTTCAAGATAAAATTTATATTTAATTGCCGCAGTCGAATAATCACCCAGATTTTGAGCACTTTTCGCCTGTTTATAAAGCGCCATTGTATACAAAGGGCTTATCCATTTTATCTTTGAATAATTGTAATATGCATTTTGATAATCACCGTTATTATAAAAGTCAGTTCCCTGTTTATAATAAACGGGAGAATTTTGGGTAATTTTGTCATTATATATCAACACCGTAAGCACACACGGTATAACCACCACTAAAACCGCTAATATATATCTTAAATACTTCATATTCTTAACTCACTATAACTCTGTTTCTGCCTGTAGTTTTTGCTTCATATAAAGCCTTATCCGCTTTTTGCACAAAATCATGCGCGGTCATTGATGTCTCATACTTACAAACACCTATACTAACCGTAACTTTCAGATAAGGAACTCCTTCAACTCCAACTTCTTGTATATCTGTTTTGGTATCTTCAATTGTTTTTCTAAGTCTTTGCGCTACAAGACTCGCTTCATTAATACCCGTTTGGGGCAGAATTATAAAAAATTCTTCTCCCCCGTAACGGCAAGCTATATCATACTCTCTTATTTCTCTTTTTATTATATTTGAAACATTTTTCAACACACAATCACCTGCCGCATGACCATAGGTATCGTTAACATTTTTAAAATAATCCACATCAAGCATCATTGCACACAAAGGAACATTGTTTCTTTTGCTGTTTGCAGTTTCCTGATTAAGACGTATTTCGAACTGCCGCCTGTTATTTAAACCCGTAAGAGCATCCATTGTCGCATATTTTAAAACTTCCGCATACATATTTGCTCTCTCAATTGTCATGCCTGATTGGCGTGTAAGTTGAATTAAATAATCAATATCTTTTTGCAAAAGTTTATCAATATTACTATATGCAACAACGGCACCTAAAGTTTCATGTCCGTTTGATATGGGAAAAATGCCTATTTTGGAATTATCTGATATTAAATACTCTGTTTCAGGTTTTGTTTCAGCCAACAACTCATAAACTTTCTTATCCTTACAGGCTTTTGGCCATACAAGTTTATATGCATCGTTCTTATATATAAATATATATATCAAATGACTGGACATAAATCTGTCTATCATTTCACCTATTATAGGAATGATATAAGAAAGTTCGTACTGACTTTCTATAATTTTTGCTATATCTTTCATCGCCCTGTAAAAATTCAAACTTATTTCCATTTGTTCGTTCAGAGTATAATTAATAATTGCTCCCGAAAGCAATTTGGAAGCAGCATTTATTGATTCAAGAAATTCTTTTGTAAAAATAATCTCATCAGAACAGGTAACCTTTAAAAGGCCAAATACATTAGAATCAGATATTAAAGGATAATAAAAAATATTTTCATCTTCAATATCGTTAAAAAGTTCAACAAGTTCATTATCTTTCAGATCACAGCTATATTCTTTCTCGTTAAAATAAAATTTATTTTCATTATTAACTGAAAGACAACTGAATATATAGTTAACAGTTTTTATTTGTTCTTCATCATCAAAAAAGTTCCAATTGCAGATAAAATCTTTCAACAACATATTATTGTTATCCCAAATAACAATATCAATTGAATCCGAGCCAAGATATGTTTTAAAAAGCCTGTTGACGGAAACAGCCGCAACGGAAGGTGAAATTTTTTCCGCAAGCAGATTTGCAAGTTTACTTATAAATTCAATATAATTTTTATCTTCCTTCATATTGCATTTCTTCAAGATCTTTTGTATAAGTGCACTTTAAAAATTCTTTCTTATTAAATTCTTTTTGCTTTGAAACAAGAACTTTTCCTTTTGAATATATGATATCTTCCTCCGGAATAGCGGTCAAATCAACCCTTCCGGCGAGATAATCATATTCTCCTTCACTTATAATTCTGCGTTTTATTTCATTCATAACACCGAAAATATATTTATATTTATCCTCTCTCAAAGAAGGGTCAATAAGCATTGTTGTTTTTTCAAACTCTGCAAGTGCTTCTTTATTAAGATGCATTGTTCTGAGAAGTAAAGCAAAATTATAATGCGCTTCAAAATTCTCAGGATTAATATTTATGGCATTACAATAATTTTGTGCGGCAGCATTATAATCACCGAGTAAATGTTCCGTAAGAGCAAGATTATAATATGTATCAAAATCTTTCTTCAGATATTTCAATGCTTCTTTATATGATTCTGCCGCTTTTGTGAGATATTTAACGGCGGCTGCTGAACGATCCCCCATATAAACAGCTTTACCTCTGTACGCCAGTCCCATATTATAATATGCCAAACCTTTATTTAAATTTGTAGTTTTTTTATTGTTATATATAAACGGAATATTAACGGTCAAAGGATTTGAATTTATAACTTTTCCGTATTCTTGAATTGCTTTATCATAATCAGCCATTTTCTCGGCGAGTATTATCCCCAGATCCATACGGCAAACCATATACTCTGGATTATATTTAAGCGCATTTTCATAAGCATTTACCGCTTCATAATAATTCTCAAAGCTGACATAGATATTTCCCAGATTACAGCTTGCACCCGAATGTCCCGGATAATGCATCAATGCACTCCGATAAAAATCAACAGCTTTTTGATATTTTCCGGTTTTATATGCTTTATCGCCTTTATTTACATAATAGAATCCGATACCTTTATGATACTGTTTTTCATACCAGCCTCTGCAAACAAAAAGTGAGACAATAAAAGCGAAAAACAGTATCAATAAAACTATTCTTGTAATTCTCAGTTTAAGAATTTTTATTATTAAACCCACAACTCTACCTCATGGTTACGGCAAAATTATGTATCAATATTCGTTGCATAAACGGCATTTTGTTCAATAAATTCACGGCGGGGTTCAACATTATCCCCCATAAGAACATCAAAAAGCTGATCAGCAAGCACTGCATCTTCTATGGTTACTTTTAACAATGTTCTGTTTGCAGGGTCCATTGTTGTTTCCCACAACTGCTGGGGCATCATTTCACCTAACCCTTTGAACCTTTGTATACCGACTCCTTTTTTACCCCTTTCTTCAATAATACGTTGAAGTTCGGTAAACGAAGTTACAACTATATCTTCGGCTCCTGTATTAAGACATAATGATTTTTCTTCTTCAAACAGGAAATTTCTTATCAAAGGATATGATGTCTTAATACGGTTAAATTCAGAAGATTTAATGAGATTCTGAGTAACGCTTACAGGTTCCGTATCAATACCCAAATCAACTTTAATTGTATATTTGCCTGTTTCAAGATTTTGTTTTAATGAAACGCTGTAATCCTTTGCCTCAGTAATACCGTAATTTTCAGCATGATCTTTAACATAATGCTGCAAATATGCAATTATTTCATCCATTCTTTCGGGGTTATCAAAATCTTCAGGTTTAATTTCGGCTCTTACAAGCCCTCTGATAACGACCGACGGAACAGCATTAATTATTGGACTGTTAAAAGAATTATAATAACCGGACATATTACCTATAAGAGTGACAAGTTCCGTGTTAGCAACAACTTTATCTTTAGAATTATCGCAAAGGGTAAGTCCCGTTGTACCTCTTTCTCTGAGCGTTTTATCCAATGCCCTGTCATCATAAAGATATTCTGAGTTTTTGCCGATTGTAAGTTTATACAGCGGCGGCTGGGCAATATACACATAACCGTTGTCAATTAAAGGTTTAGCATATCTGAAGAAAAATGTCAGCAGCAATGTTCTGATATGAGCACCGTCAACATCTGCATCTGTCATAAATATAATTTTATGATAACGCAATTTTTCAAGATTAACTTCTTCTTCGTTTTTGCTTATATTAATTCCTATAGCCTGAATTAGCGACTGAATTTCGTTGTTTCCGTACATTTTATCAAGTCGTGCACGTTCAACATTTAAAATTTTACCTCTTAGAGGCAGAATTGCCTGAAACATTCTGTTTCTGCCCTGCTTAGCACTGCCGCCCGCAGAATCACCTTCTACTATATATAATTCACATTTTTCAGGTTCTCTGTTAGAACAATCGGCGAGCTTACCCGGCAATGTAGAATTTTCAAGAACAGATTTTCTCCTTGTTAAATCTCTTGCTTTTCTTGCAGCTTCTCTTGCTCTTTGAGCCTGCAAGATTTTATCAATTATTAATTTTGCGGACTTAGGATTAAATTCAAGCCATTCTTGGAATTTTTCTCTTACAACATCATTAACCGCGCTTTGAGCTTCCGTATTTCCGAGTTTTTCTTTCGTCTGTCCTTCAAACTGCGGTTCTGAAAGTTTTACACTTACTATTGCCGTTAAACCTTCTCTTACATCATCGCCCGAAAAATTGGGATCTGAATCTTTAAGCAAGTTATTTTTCCTTGCATAATCATTTAAAACACGGGTAATAGCATTTCTGAATCCGGTTAAGTGGGTGCCTCCCTGATGGGTGTTAATATTGTTAGCAAAACTTAAAACAGTTTCATTATAAGCATCCGTATACTGTATTGCAATTTCAACAGCAATACCGTCTACAGTTTTATCCATATATACCGGTTTTTCAAACATTACGTTTTTATTTTTATTCAAAAACTCAACATAACTTCCTATACCGCCTTCGTAGTGGAAATCTTCTTCTTTATTTGTTTTGGCATCAATGAATGTAATCTTCAATCCTTTATTCAAGAACGCCATTTCCCTTAAACGGCTGGAGATAACTTCTCTATCCATAACCGTTGTTTCTTTAAATATTTCAGGGTCAGGCCAAAATGTTGATTTGGTGCCTGTTTTTTCAGTTTCACGTATTTTTTCAACAGGACCTGTCGGTTCTCCTCTCATATATTCCTGACGGTGAACAAAGCCGTTTCTGGAAACTTCAACAACCATTTTTTCGGATAAGGCATTTACAACTGAAGCGCCTACCCCGTGAAGTCCGCCGGATACTTTATACCCGCCGTCGCCGAATTTACCTCCGGCGTGAAGAACGGTATGAACAATTTCCAATGCGGATTTGCCCGTTTCAGGTTTTATATCAACGGGAATTCCGCGGCCGTCATCTTCAACCGTAACACTCTCATCTTTATTTATCGTTACTTTTATATGTTTACAATATCCCGCAAGTGATTCATCTATTGAGTTATCAACAATTTCATATACACAGTGGTGCAGACCTCTCTGGCTTGTAGAACCTATATACATACCGGGTCTTAATCTTACCGCTTCTAATCCTTCCAAAACTCTTATATTACTTGCATCATAATTGTTCGTTTGCGTTGTCATTCTAAATCCCACCTCTGCACATGTATGGTTATATTGTACTATAAACATATGTTCAGTGCCAATTCTTTACATTTAAAATTCAGATAATTATCAGCTTTGAAACAATCGGTAAAAAGTGTTATAATACAGAAATGATATTTAAAAGAAAATGCAAAATCACTTTTATCAAACACGGAACTACAATTAATACTGAAGAAAACCGTTTTTTTGATGATGAAAAATTCCCGGCAATAAACGAAACGGGAAGAATTGAAATGGAGAAAATTTCCGAATGGATAGATAATTCGGGGCTCAAGATTGATAAAATATACACAAGTCCGGCCCTAAGATGCGTTCAAAGTACAAGAATACTGTCAAATACCTGTAATCAGGACTTTGAAATAGTTTATAATTTGACAAGCAGAAAAAAAGGTATTTTTAACGGACTCTCCATTGAAGAAATTGAGAAAAAATACCCGGGACACATCGAACAATATTACAAAAATGCGGAAAATTATACTCCCGAAGGCGCAGAATCAATTATAAGCCTTAACAAAAGAGTTGATGAAATCATTCAAAATATTATAAATAAAAATAATAATAAAAGACTTGTAATAGTTACCCACGGAGAAATAATACAAGCTGCCGTCGCAAATGCCATAGGCATTATGCCAAACAATCAGTTTAAAATCTATATTCCTGCGGGAAGCGCTACTCAAATAAGTTATTTTGAAGATTTTGCAAGTCTTATTTATTCGGCTTACATTCCATAACAAGAGGTAAAAATGAATTACATAGAAATCAGAACGGATGAGGAAATTGAAAAACTTGCCGCTTTAGCTTCCGAAATTTGGCATTCTTACTGGCCGAAAATATTATCTCCGGCTCAAATTGATTATATGGTAGCAAAATTTCAGTCTTTCAAAGCAATTAAAGAACAATTGGAAGATGAAAACTACATATATAAAATTATGGAAGAAAACGGAACTTACATCGGTTATTTCGGACTTTGCCCGAAAGAAGATTATATGTTTTTGTCCAAAATATACATAAAAGAAGAATACCGCGGACAAAAAAAGGGAAAAGAAGCCTTTGAAAAGATAATAACAATAGCAAAAGAAAATAATAAAAAATCAATCAGATTAACCGTTAATAAATACAATACAAATACAATAAAAGCATATGAAAAATGGGGATTTTCCATAATAAATGCAGTTGTAACAGACATAGGCGACAACTTTGTTATGGATGATTACATAATGGAATATAAATTATAGAAAAATAAGACCGACGCCCATTATAAGCATGCCTGAGATAATACCTATAATAACATGGTGATTTTCACCGTATTCGCGTGCCAGCGGAAGCAAAGTATCAAAAGACAAATAAACCATTATACCTGCAACTGCAGCGGTCATAATACCGACACATTGTGCGGGCATAATTGTTTTTAAAAGAACAACACCGATTAACCCCCCAATCGGTTCTGATATACCGGATAAAAATGTATAAAGAATTGCCAGTCGTTTTTTACCCGTCGAGTGGAAGATTGGAAGTGCAATTGCAATACCTTCGGGTATATTATGTATTGCAATAGCTATAGCGACAGGAACACCAAGCATTAAATCCTGGCTTGATACCAAAAATGTTGCAATACCTTCTGGGAAATTATGTAAAGATACGGCTATAGCAGTTATAAATCCCGCTCTTTGAACTCTTCGTCTTTGTTGTATCTTTGCAGACTGATTAAGAAAATCAGATTCAATATGATCGGGAATAAAAAAGTCTATTAAAACGGCAATTAAAATACCGAGGAAAAATCCGCCGAAAGTTAATGCTTTTGAAGTTATTTCACCGTAATATGCATTTAATAATACAGGTGCTTCATCCAAAAGTTCACATAAACTTACATAAATCATGACCCCGGCAGAAAATCCGAGTCCGACAGATAATGCCTTTAAATTATTTCTCTTTATAAAAAAAGTTACAAATCCGCCTATGAGAGTCGACATCCCTGCAAATAAAGTTAATATTAAAGGTAGTACATATGCATTCATATGATTATACTAACACAAAAATTATGTATATTAATCGAATTTTTATATAATAGAAATATGACAAATTTTTTCTATCGGGCAAAAAATAAAAATAATGAAATTATAACGGGACATATAGGGGCGCCTAATATTTCGGATGCAGCATTAAAACTTGAGAAAAAAGGACTTATAATCCTTGAACTTTCCGTTAATATTTCAACTGAAGAAAAATTTACCGAAATTAATAATATAACCGGAAATACAATATTTTCAATAAAAGAAAAAAGAGAATTTATTAACGCATTCTATTTTCAATACAAGTCAGGACTTTCATTACAGCAAATATTCGGGTTAATTGCACAAAGCACATCAAGCAAAAATATTCAGACTTTATGTCTGGCAATTTTAAAACAAACGGAAAAAGGAAAGTCTTTAAAAGAAGCCTTTTCCAAATATGAAAATACTATCGGAAAAGCATATACAGCATTAATATGTGCCGGGGAAACATCGGGTAAACTTGATGAAATTCTATTGTCTGTATCAGAAAATCTTCAAAAAGAAGAAGAAATAAAAAGCGGTATAATATCATCTTTAATATATCCTATATGTTTGCTCTGCCTTGCACTTGCAGTATTTATATTATTCAAAACCTGTATATTTAAAGTATTTGAAACAATGTTCTCCGGCATTTGCGCAGAAGAAATAACAAAACTGCTGCTTCTTGCCGTATTCAACATCATTGTAACTTTCAGTGCCATAGGATTTTTTATATTTTTTATTCTGAAAAACAAAAAAGCTAAATATACGGTCAGCAGATTTTTAACTTCACTTCCTTTTCTTTCCGGACTCATTAAAGATTTTTATTTTCGAAACTTTTTTAATGTGCTTTCTCTGGCGTTTCATGCCGGAATTCCGGCAGCAGAAGCGGTTGAACTTGCAAACGGTACGATTAAGGAGAAAATTATTAATAACAAAATAAAAAAATCAATAAAAATGATAAATTCAGGATGTGAAATAACTACGGCATTTATGGTTGCGGGTGTTTTTTCAAAGGATGCAATATCTCAAATATCAACAGGTGAAAAAACCGGAGAACTTGATACAACAGCAAAAACAGCAGCTGAAAATTATGCAAAATCTCTTGAAATGAAAATAAAAACCGTTACCAAACTTATTGAACCAGCAATGTTAATATTAATAGGTATTTTAGTTGCATATATTGCCGTTACAGCCTATTCAAAATACTATGAAAGTTTATTTTCAATATTTTGATTTGAATGTAAAATACCATCAATCATTTTATTAATTGCCGTCTTAACCTGTTCAATAGTGACAGCATTCAAACATTCTTTATTTCTTGTACATTTTTTCTTTAAAGAACATGGCATACAGTCCAAATCAGCTTTTAAAAGAATATTTCCGCTGCCAAGCACCTTCCATTTTTCAAACGGCATAGGCCCATATATACCGATTACTTTTGTATTCACCGAAGATGCCATATGAAGAGTTCCCGAATCATTGCCTACAATAAAATCAACCCGCTTTAACAGCGCAAGACTGTCTTTTATATTAACCAGGGAACATAAATTTAAAGGCTGAATCTTAAAACTGTCATCACAAAGTATTTTTTCATAGGTGTCTTTGTCGGACGGAGCGCCTATAAATAATACCTGTACACCTTTTTCATCGGACAGATATTTTATGATTTGCTTAAAATTATCAATATCCCACGTTTTCAGGGGATTACTGGCAGTAACACTTACAACTGCTTTTATATTATCATTTGATATTTTATTTTCTTCAAAAATTTTCTTTACTTTATTATCACTGTCAGAATCAATCCAATTTTCAAGATAACTATCTTTGACGGGAATACCGTCTCTTTCCAATACATCAAGCATACAAAGAGATTCATGTTTATATTCATCATATTTAAGTTTCTTTGTAAGAAGAATACCTCTGTGTTCGGTATTATATCCTATACGTTCTTTTATTCCGGCAAAAAAACATAAAAGGGCACTGGATAAAGAACGTTTCAAAATATAAACTTTATCATATTTTTCTTTTTTTAAAAGCGATACATAATGCCAACATGATTGTTTTTTACCATTTCCGCATTCATATTTATGCTTTCTTGTTGTATCAAAGTATATGAAATTATTAACATAAGGACAATTTTCAATTACTTCGCCGGAATTTGGCGCAACAAGCATGTCTATTCTACTGTCGGGATATGCATATCTCAAGTTTCTTAAAAACGGAATTGTAAGAATCATATCGCCTATAAATCTGTATCTTACAACAAGTATTTTCTTACTCACCGAAAACATCCTTTATATCCATATAAGATTTCAACTTCAGCACGTAAAAATTAATCGGCATTTCTATATCTTTAATAATATCAATAAGTTTAACCGCATCTTTTTCTGTTGTAACAACACTGTCAATATTTTCTTCCTGAGCATATTCAATAATCTTTGCGACATCGGCTCTGTCATAAATATGATGGTCTTCAAACTCCAAAACAGCAATAAGTTTATAATCCTTTTTAAGGAAATCATAAAAACCGGAAGGCTGTCCTATTGCGGAAAAAGCCATAATCCTTCTGCCGGATGGGAGTTTTTCACGGGTATTTATATCATAAATTCCTTCAGGCACCATTTTGCAAAGATATATGTCTTTTTCGAATTTCTTTTTGAGAAAATCACAGAACTTCAAAGTTTTTTCTGTATTATAACCTTTATTTACAACGACAATTTTATCTGCCCGTTGAATTGAATTAAGATTTTCTCTAAGCGGGCCTGCAGGAAGAACATTGCCGTTTCCGAATTTATTTTTTGCATCTACAAGCACAATATCCAGATCTCTTTTTATTTTTCTGTGCTGAAATGCATCATCCAAAATTATTACATCGGGACTGAATTTTTTCATTAAATATTTTTCTGCTTTTATTCTGCTTTTACATGTAACAACATAAGCCCCTTTGCAGTTTTCACTTATCATAACAGGTTCATCACCTGCAACGGATGCTTTAAACTGGCTTCCCGAACCGTCAGATATAAGATTAGGTTCATTATTAGAAAGTTTAGAGCCGTAACCTCTTGATATAACAGCAACCTTTTTATTTCTGGACAGAAAGTAATTGGCAGCTTCAATTGTAAAAGGGGTTTTTCCGACACCGCCTGTTGTAATATTACCCACCGCTACAACAAATGCGCCTGATCCGTATGAAGGCAGAATTTTTTTGTCATACAACTTATTTCTTATTCCTGAAACAATATTATAGAAGAATCCCGGAAATTTTAATAAGAAATATACCAGTTTTTCATATAAATTCAAATCTTTTTTATAGTGTATTCTTGATATAAAAAGTTTCATATTAGACCTAGAACATTAATCTGAACAGCAGGAATCTCTTATTTAATTTTTCCGAAAACTTTCTGAGATTTTCTGATGTTACATTTATATCATCCATCGTTTGTTTAAGTTTTTCTTCATCCTCTGTTGCATAGTTAACAGTATCTAAGGTAATAGTTAACTTGTCGAGAGCCGTATTCAATCTTACAACCGAATCTTTAATACATTTCTTCAAATCGGCATCTTTGGTCATATCATTTATATAACTTGAAAGTTCGGCAATATTTTTTGATGTTATTTTAAGATTTGCAATAGCACTTTGAGTCGAAGGATCTTCCAAAAGAGAAGAAACATTATCGGAAAGTCTTGAAAAAGATTTTGTTGCAGCGGTAATATTATCGACAAAATCCTTATCACCCGCAATTTTATTAATATTATCAGTCAATACGATTATATTGTCGGACAGTTTATTAGCTTTTTCTGATAACATTTCAAGTTCGGTTTTGGATAATTCAATAAGTTCCTGAGCTTTTTCCATTGTAATATTTGCTTTTTGAGTAAGGTCATTCACATTAACAGCCGTTTGTTTCAAATCACTTATAACATCATCGGATAAAAGCATTGAAACTCTTTCATTTGTTTCAATTAGAGATTCTGCACTGCGATATTGAAGCGCAAGAAAATCTGCAATTCTCATAGGTTCAATTACCGTATAAGGAGATTTAGTTGTGGGATATGGCATATCAATATCTTCTTTAGGCACAAGCCTTAATTTTTTGCTGCTGCCGTCAGTTATAACAACCCCGTTAATTTGATCCGGAACAACCAACCCCGGAAGATCAATAATATATTTAATTTTATAAGAATTTCTGGTTTTAATATTTTCTTTTATAAGAATAGGCAATGCATTTGTTTCAACAATTTCGACTTTTTTTATAACACCGATGTCATATTGTTTTCCATCCAATTTCATCTGCACTTTATCATCGGCATGCACAATTTTAGATTTATCGCTTTCGGGAATATAAATCACTTTTTCTTTAGGCGGAGTTATTTCAAGGAATTGTTCGCCGATAATACCCGATTGCTGTATGGATATTTCAGACGCTTTGGGAATAACAACGTTAGGTTCAGTAATAACAAATTTGACTTCAACATAACTGTCTTCGAAATTTAGTCTGGGTTTAATTTCTTCAACCTGACCTATTCTGACCCCCATCATCTGAACGCCGCTTCCGGCTCTCATACCGTTAACATCTTTAAAGTTAACACTGATTCTTTCGGCATTGGAAATAGCTTTGCCTTTTATCCATAAAACTGTGAATACCAGTATAATTATGGCTGAAATTGCAAGTATTCCGACTTTAAACGCTGCTGAAAATTTCATTATATTTCCTTATCTATATCCATTTTACAATAAAAAATCAAAAACTAAAAACTTGAAGCGGCAATCTTCATCGGACCGTCCAAAGAAGCCGAAACAAACTGCCTGGTATAGGGATTATCCTGTCTTAACAAATCATCTGGAGTACCCCTGAAAACTATGTGTCCGTCATATAACATTATTACCTTATCCGAACATCTTGTAATTGTTGACATCTGGTGTGTAACAACAATAGATGTAGCTTTAGTTTCATCACGAAGCCGTAATATATAATCTTCAATAACCGTTGAAGCAACAGGATCCAGCCCTGCTGTAGGTTCATCATAAAGTATAAACTGAGGTTTTGTTACAATTGCACGGGCCAGGCTGACTCTTTTTTGCATACCGCCCGAAAGTTCGTGAGGAAATTTATCTTCAATTCCTTCTAATCCCACTGTTTTAAGACTTTTGGCTACAATATCTTTAATTTCCTGTTTTGTATATTTCCCTTTAAATTCTTTTCTTTCGTGCAAAGCAAATGAAATATTGTCAAACACATTTAAAGAATCAAACAATGCCGAATATTGAAAAACCATTGCGACATCACCGTCACCTATATCAATTATTCCCGAATCAGGAGAAAGAAGCCCGCATAATATTTTCAAAATCGTACTTTTCCCCGAACCGCTGAATCCGACAATAGAAAGAATCTCACCCTCTTCTACAGTAAAAGAAATATTATCCAATACTTTTTTATCGTCAAATACTTTTGTTAAATTCTGAACTTTTATCGCCATATTTTATACCTTTTTAAAAATAGAATGCGACTGCAAATATACAGTCAATAATTACTATTGCAACAAATGACCAGACAACAGCCTTGGTTGTTGCAATACCGACACCTTTGGCCCCTCCCGCCGCATCATAACCGCAGCTGGAACTTATAAGACTTATACATCCGCCGAAACAAGCCGATTTTAAAAGCATTATGTTAATATCTCTGATATAAAGTCCCTGCCAAACCGATGTTACATAACAAAGCCAGGTCACGTCTTTTGCCGATATCATTGACATAAGACCTCCGGTAATAATTCCAACCGTTGTTGCCAGTACAACAACAAAAGGCATCATTATAAAACCGGCAAGTACTCTCGGAAGAAATAAATACTTAAACGGCGAGACTTTAAGAACATTCATAGCATCAATTTGTTCCGTAACGCGCATTGTAGCAAGTTCACTTGCCTGAGAAGAGCCAATCATTGAAATAATTGCAAATCCTGACATAATGACCCCGATTTCCCTTACCATTGTCAGCGCAACCAATAATCCTATATAATCTTTTCCGCCCTGCTTCACCATTTCAGGAGCTATCTGCATCGCAAGAATTATTGCCGTCATTGAAACAATTGACAACGTAATAGGCAAAGAGTCAACCGCGAATCTTGAAGATTGTTCAATCACCTGTTTGAAATTTATCTGAAAAGAAAACATATATTTTAAAACTTCAACAAGTCTATATGATATTTTGCCGAAAGTTTCAAAAAAATCATATAAATATTGAAGCAGTGTATACACTGCCTTATAAGTTACAGTTTCCTTAATATATGATTGCAAATCAGGCATTTTACTCATTCTGTACCATTAAACAGAACTATTATATCTTAATAATTCTTTTGTGAAAAGTAGTCCCGTTTATGCAAACAAAAAACATCTTACATAATGCCCGTCCGATAACCTGCATAAATCGGGATGTTCATTTCTGCATTTATCAAAAGCATAAGGGCATCTTGTATGAAATTTGCAGCCGGCGGGCGGATTTTGAGGAGAAGGAACATCACCTGATAATAATTCTTTTTGATTTTCACGCCTGCCGCCTATAACAGGAACAGAATTTAAAAGCGCCTGTGAATAAGGATGTTTATGCCGTGTAAAAAACTCTTCTTTCGGTGCCGTTTCAACAATTTCACCCAGATACATAACAGCAATCCTGTCGGAAATATATTTGACAACACTCAAATCATGCGAGATAAACAGCATTGTAAGATTAAGATGCTTTTTTAAATCGGTTAAAAGATTTACTATTTGAGCTTGAATACTTACATCAAGCGCGCTGACAGGTTCATCCGCAACAATAAAAGCAGGATTTAATATTATAGCCCTTGCAATTGCAATTCTTTGTCTTTGCCCGCCCGAGAATTCATGAGGATATCTGTTTAATACATCTTCAGACAACCCCGTTAGTTCAAGTATTTTTTTTATCCTTTCATTAATTTCTTTTTTATCTTTTATCCCGTGAATAATAAAAGGTTCTCTTAATATGTAATATATTTTCATACGGGGATTTAAACTCATATATGGATTTTGAAATATAAGCTGTGAATGCTTTCTAAATCCTTTTAACTCTTTTTTTGTTTTATTAAGTATATTTTCACCCTTAAATAAAACTTCACCCGAAGTATGATTTATCAACTTTAAAATACTGTTTCCGAGCGTGGATTTTCCGCTTCCCGACTCACCGACAAGCGCCAATATTTCATTTTCGTATATATCTAAATCAACATTATTAAGTGCATAAACATATCCTTTTATATTGCCCATTATTCCGTCAACAACAGGATAATGCACACTTAAATTTTTTATCTCAAAAAGTTTTTTCATAGAGATAATTATATATTATTTTCTGTTTTTAATTAATAGTCCGATTTGATTATTTAATACGAACATCACATTTCGCATAAAGATTATCTCTTTGTGTATCAAAATGACGCCTGAACAATTCCTGAACACTGCAGCCAAGATATTCAGAATGTTTTTTTTGTTCTTTTATTTCGGTTGTCTGGCTTTTATTAAAATACTTTTCCACATTAGCAATTTTATATGTTTTATCCGTTTCAACGGGAAGATTTGTATCCGCACTTATAATATATTTAGCTATTTCATCCAAAGACCTGCCTGCTTCTGCGGCCTTTAGTATTTCTTGTTTATCTATTATAAGTCCCGAATAATGGATAATGGGATTTCTTTGAGGTTTGATTTTATTAAACATAAGATTATCAATAACCCAGAAAACAAGCTGAGCACCTGTTATCTCAGTCGTCATAATTTTTCCGTCATCTTCTTTTATTCCCGCAAGAACATTTAATACATCAAAAGAAGAAATTGAAGGTTCATTTGAAATTTGAAGAGGATGTCTGATGGCTGAAGAATTCAAAGCAAAAATATCAATTGAAGGATCAATTTTTTTTAATTCGGAAAGTACTGAGTCCGTAACAAAATTTGCCAGAAAACTGTTGCCTTCTCTTATGCCTTTTACATCAAGGACACCAATTTCAGGATTATCCGATTTAATTGTATATTTCTTTTTTATATCTTCGGATAATAATTCATTATATAAACAGAATAACGGGCCCTTTTTGGTATTTTTTGAAGGATTAAAATTCATAAGACTTATAACATCAATCTTTCCGTCATCATCAATATTTATTTTAGCATTTGCCACTCTTAAAAAATTTTGAGAAAGCGGAATAATAGGTGTTTTATTAACTATTCTGGTCTTTGTTTTATGTTCATGTGCATCAAATGCTATATCAACCTGAGACTCTTTAGCGAGATTATCAGAAAATTCCGCTCCGGTATGACTCATGAAAATAACAATTCCGTTAGGATTTTTCTTTTTAAATTCAGCGATTCTTTCTTTACAAAATTTAAGTGTTTCTTTATAGTCTTCTTTATCTACAAAAGCCGACGGTTTATCATTTAAATCAATAAGAGAAATACCCTGCAAATTTTTTTGATACATCCTCAAATTTACCGGCATTACCCCCAAAAACAATATTTTATGCTTTAAATCAGGATTTTTATCATCTTCAACTTCAACTGTTTTTTCATTAAAAATTTTATTGCATCTTATACTTTTTGAAAATCCTTGAGAATGCTCAATATCAAGATTTGATGCTATAACTTCCGCATTAATGCCTGACAAGATTTCATCCAAAAGGGGTACCCCGCCGTCAAATTCATGATTTCCGGGGGTAAAAAGCATCGTTGTATTATCAGCAATTGTTTTCACCTGATTAAAAAACTCATTTAATATTTCCAGTTGAAACATAGCCAACGGTTTTTGAGGATTGCTGACATACCCTTTTTTGCCGCCGTCCATAAACCAATCACCGCAAACCGCAAATACATTGGCATTGCCTTTTTCATTTCTACAGAATATATCTCTGTTTCTCTTTTTCATTTCTTCAAGCGCACTGTTTGCAAGAAGCAATTCACCATGTGTATCGGAAACAACATTTATACTGACATGGGCTGATTTAAATGAAGGATTTATATAATTCAATGACGAAACTTTCATATTTTGATAATAATGCCGTAAAAAATTTTTCTTGTTGTTTTCATAAGTATTTTTTACAAAATTTATTAAAGTTTCAGCTAATTACTTTAAAATATATACATGCTATAATCTACGCAAAAAAGGAGTGGAAATGTTCTTAAATAAAGGAATAAATTTCAAAAATATATTGTTTATACTGCTTATAATCTTTTTAATATGGTTTATAGGACAAATTCAAAGTACGGCATTACTGGCTTTCGGGTCTTTTGTCATTGCCTGTTCATTAAGTCCCGCAGTAGATAAACTTTCCAAATATATGAAAAGAGGTCTTGCTTCCACAATAGTGATAATAGGAAGCATTCTTGTATTTCTGTTGTTTCTTATTCCGATTATTACAATAGCATTGCAGGAAATCCATCAAATAGCGGCAAAAATTCCGCATATAATTAATAATCTTTTAAGTTTCATAAATAATAAAACAATAATGGGTAAAGCCATAATTGAATATATTGATTTAAGCGCGGTTACCGCAACATCATCACAGCTTGCGTCAGGACTTGTTAACAAATCAATTAACTTTACGCTCACTCTTTTAGAAGTAATAACCATAGTCATTACTATCGGAGTAATCGTATTTTATATGGTTAATGAAAAAAATCTGATAAAAGACGCGGTTATAATGATGTTTCCGCCAAAAATGAAAGCACGCGCACAAGAAGTTTATACAAGTATTGAAAATAAAGTCGGAGGATATGTTGTAGCTCAAATACTTTCAATGTCCACTGTTGCAATATTTACTGCGGCAGGTTTAATGTTTTTGAAAGTTGAATATGCTCTTCTTTTAGGGTTAATAGCAGGGATATTGGATATAGTGCCTATTGCAGGCCCGACTATAGCACTTATTCTCGGCATTTTATGCGCATCTCCGCAGGGATGGGGTATAGTTATCCTTACAATTGTTGTATATCTTGCCGCGCAATGGATATCAAACAATTTTATAAGACCGCTTGTTTTCGGTAAGTTTTTGGATTTACATCCGATAATAATAATCTTTTCATTCCTAATTGCCGCACAGTTTTTGGGTGTCTGGGGCGTTATTCTTTCGCCCGCGATAGCTGCACTTCTTCTTACATTGTTTGATGAATTATACTTAAAAACAATCAACCACAAACAAAAAGTTAAAGAAGAGGCTGAAAAATAATGTCAGAAGTTTATTTGTATACAACAAATAAAAAAGAACAAATAAAATTAAATGTCTGGTGCGCATTTCCGGCCGTATATAATTTTGGCATGTCCGCTCTCGGTTATTTGACGGTTTTCAGATATATAGATTCGATGGAAGATATCTTTGCAGAAAGAATTTTTACCGATACGCAAAAAACCCTGCTTAACATTCAAGATGTTGATTTACTGGCATTTTCTTTTTCTTTTGAACTTGATTACCTTGGAATATTATCAATTTTTGACAAATATAAAATACCGTTTCTTGCAAAAAACAGAAAAGAAGAACACCCTCTTATATATGCGGGAGGCCCTGTTGTCAGCGCAAATCCGGAACCTTTTGCGGAATTTTTCGACTTTATAATGATAGGAGATGCGGAACCTGTTATAAAACAGGTTATGGATACTCTTATCAATAATAAAGATAAATCCAGACAAGAAAAATTAAAATTACTTAAAAACATAGACGGCATATATATTCCGTCATTGCCGGACAGAGTAAGAAAAGTATCGGCAATACCCAAAAGCTGCCCATATTCACCAATTTTAACAGAAAACAGCTTTTTTCAAAAATCTTTTATTATTGAGATTGAACGCGGATGCCCGCAAAGCTGTGCATTTTGTTTAACCTCATTTATAAATCATCCGGTAAGATTTTACTCATATGAAGATATAATTGAAAAAATTGAGTTTGGACTAAAATATACAAATAAATTGGCACTTTTAGGAGCACTTGTGTGTTCGCATCCAAAAATAGATAACATTTCGCAATATATTATTGATAAAATTAAATCGGGACAGGAAATTGAAGTTTCAATATCATCACTCAGAGCGGATTATGTATCGGATAAAACACTTGAAATGCTTCACAGCGCAGGTCAAAAAACAAGTACAATTGCAATTGAAGCAGGAAGTGAAAGACTTAGAAACGTAATAAATAAAAATCTTTCAAACAATGATATATTAACAACCATAGATAAAATGGTCAAACAAGGATTTTCCGGCCTGAAAATATACGGCATTATAGGACTTCCGACAGAAACCTATGAAGATTTGGATGAATTTGTCGCTCTATGCAAACAAATAAAACAAAAATATAAAGGTTTTAATTTGATACCGTCTTTCTCTACATTTGTACCCAAAGCCCATACTCCGTTTCAATTTGCACGAAGAGAAGACACAAAAACCCTTGAAAAAAAGAATGAATATATTAAAAAAGAATTTGCAAAAGCAGGAATAAAAGCAAGGGTCGGCAGCGTAAAATGGGATTATATTCAAGCGTTGTTATCACGAGGTTCAAGACAATTAACTCCATACCTTATTGATGTATACAAAAACGGTGCAAATCTCGGTGCATTTAAGAATATGTACAAATTATACGAAAAAGAAGGGAAATTACCGCCGGCAGATAATATTGCGCTTAAAGAAATTGCACCGGATGAAGAACTTCCCTGGGATTTTATAGAACAATCAAAAACAAAAAATGCTCTGATAGCCGAATATAAAAGACTTATGGGAAAGAACCAACAGCAGCTTAATTAATCTTAACATTTATTTTTTTGCCACTTGACAAAATTTTAATATATGTCATACTAATAATGTAAGATTTAAGTGTAAGCAAAACACTAAATGAAACATTACAACCCCGAACACATATAAACTCCTAAATAATAAACACAAAGAGACCATTAGGATGCAGAAATAGACCACTCACAGAAGTGGCTTTTTTTTGTTTAAAAACAGAAAAAATACAAAATAACACTTTTTAAGTGTCAAGGATACAATTTTCAACATGATTTATTTTTATCATATAATTACAAATGTAAATAATTTTCGGAAAGGTTATATATGAAAAATACGGTAGTTGTCGGAGCACAATGGGGTGATGAAGGGAAAGCAAAAATTACGGACTTGTTGGCAGAATATGCCGATGTAATAATAAGATATCAGGGCGGCTGCAATGCGGGACACACTGTTGTTGTAAATAATGAAACATATAAGTTTCACCTTGTTCCTTCGGGAGTATTATATAAAAATAAGTTCTGTTTTATCGGTGCAGGTACCGTTATACATCCGGAATCTTTTCAAAAAGAAACAGAAGAACTAAAATCCAGAGGGGTAGACCTTTCATCTTTAAAAATAAGCCCCCTCGCTTCAATAACAATGCCTTACCATATAGATATTGACGGAATAAGCGAAAATTCCTCAAATACAAATAAAATAGGCACAACAAAAAAAGGTATAGGACCGACATATTCCGATAAAATAGGAAGATACGGACTTAAAATTCAGGATTTATATGATGAAGAAGCATTAAATGCAAGATTGGATGCAATATTACCGTTAAAAAACAAAATCCTTGAAAAAGTTTATAATACAAAAACATATACAAAAGAAGAAATTCTTGAATATTGCAAAAAATATGCGGAAATATTCAGACCATATGTTTATGATGAATGGGTAGACAAAATTTCAAGTTCATTAAAAGAAGATAAAAAAATCTTATTTGAAGGTGCGCAGGGCATCATGCTTGATATAGATTACGGAACATATCCTTACGTTACAAGTTCAAATCCTATAGGAGGCGGAGCTGCAACAGGCAGCGGAATAGGACCTACGCATATAGACAATGTTATAGGTGTAACAAAAGCATATGTAACCCGCGTGGGAGAAGGGCCGTTTATAACCGAATTAACTGATGAAACAGGTGAAAGAATAAGAACCATAGGCGGTGAATTCGGAACAACCACAGGACGCCCGAGACGCTGCGGCTGGTTTGATGCCGTTCTTTCAAGATATTGTGTTTTAGTAGGCGGCCTCACACAGATGGCAATAACAAAAATCGATGTTTTCAACGATTTTGACGAATTAAAAGTCTGCAATGCATACAAAGACACAAGAAACGGCAAAATCTATAAAGATTATCCGACAAATATTGTTATGCACAAATATTTAGAACCTGTTTATGAAACATTTAAAGGCTGGAAGACTGACATCTCCGGGATAAAAGAAATGGATAAACTGCCGGAAAATGCAAAAATATATCTAAAAAAACTTGAAGAATTAGTGGGAATTCCTATAAAAATAGTAAGCGTAGGTCCTGACAGAGACCAGACAATAATTTTGGAAAATCCATTCAAATAAAAGTTCAATTAGTGGTAATTAACGCCTTGATCATCAATAACTTTCGCGGCACATGTTATACCGGCACGTGCACGGTTGCAGTCATATGATTTATTCCCTTTACCTGCGGGAATAATACCTTTTGTATCAACAACAGGGAAGAAGAAAATATCATATCCATATCTGTTAGGCAAACGGTCACCGTTAATATCAACAACAAAAGAACCTACACAATTATTTAAATCTTCATTGCTTAAACCTTTATTACCGCAAAGTGCTTTTCCCTGCCAACCATAAACAAATCCGTCTTTTGTAACCAAAGAAGATGAAAGTCCGAGAGAGCCGGCATTTGTTCCGTTTAATTGCTTAATCTCTCCTGTGGTAAAGCAACCTGAAGACATTCCTTTACACACTTTGATAGTATCAACAAAATTTGAAAACTTATCAAAAAATATAGCATCACCGTCTTCACTGATAAAACTCAAATCAGCAATCGGCAAACCTTCCGAATATGCAATTTTCATAAGCGTTTGTCCAAGCACGGAATTAGCTTTATTAACCTTTGTAAGTATTTCATGTTTTCCGATTCCCTGATTCAGAAGCGGAATAACCATCACTGCCAAAACCCCGATTATAACAATCGTTAAAAGAACTTCTGCCAAGCTGAATGCTGATTTTTTAAATAAAGATATGTAATTCCTGTTCAATTTCCGTTACTTCTTCATATGGTAATTCGCTTATATCTTAGTATAATAATTCAATTTTCTCTTATTGTCCATACACTCTTTATACGAAAAGATAAAAAATAATAATTATTTTGAACTTTTAATTATTAATTTCGTTTTATATGATGCAGACATTAAAGGAATCAACATCCCAAAAAGCACTCATTTATTCCATAACAGACTTCAGGTGATTTAAAAACAAATCACCTTTTTATTTAAAGAAAAAAAACCTGTTGACTCTGAAAAATGTTCTTGGTATCTTAATAAAGAAATCAGACAAGCGTCTGTAGCTCAGCAGGTAGAGCACTCCCCTTTTAAGGGATAGGTCGCGCGTTCGAATCGCGCCAGACGCACCATTTTTAGCCTCACTATGTGAGGCTTTTTATTTAATTTCTTAAAAAATAATTCAAAAGAAAGGTTATAAGTATTTTTATTTTCGATAGCCTTGAAGTTCGGATAGACTGAACGAGCAGAGAAAGGAAAAATATTATACGCTAACTCAACCTACGATTAAATTATCAAAAAAATTTGTTCAGATAAATTATTTTAACAATAAATAACTCTCTATTTCAAAAAAATCTGCGATTTTATCTAATTTATCAATAGTTATATTGATTTTCCCTTTTTCAAGTTTTGAGATATATGAGTTATCAAATCCAAGTATTAATGATAATTTCTCTTTTGTAATTTTATTCTTTTTACGTAACTTCTCAACGTTTTTTGCAATTTTATTTTTTGAATTCTGATTCATGTTCAGATTTTCCGGTATTTTGCCTTAAAATGACAGGATTATCAGTCCATTTTGTTATATAACGATAAAGTCTTCTATTCTTTTATTTAGTAATGTTATTATTTGCTCAAGCATATCAAGTGAAAGATTAACTTTGAGGTTTTCTACTTTAGAAATATAGGAATTGTCTTTATTTAGCATTAGCGAAAGTTGTTCTCTTGTGTACCCTGCTTCAATCCTATATTTTCTAATCTTTTCAGCTACTATTTTTCTACACACTTGACTCATATTCCAATTGTGGACTATAATGCTTTTTATTAACAGGAATGACATTCCATTTTTAAAAAGAATATTAATTTCGGAGTATGAAAAAGATTTAAAAGTTGAAGAAAAAGAAAAGGAGAAAACTATGAAAAAACTTTTAAATCTAAAAAAGAAAACAGAATTTATGCATGAAAAACTTCTAAACTCACAAGAAGTTAGATTCCTGCGGAAATATTTAATTAAATCTGCTGCTTTAGCCCCTCAGTATATTTATGGTTTTTGTTTAATTTTTCAAAAAATTGACAAAGTTAAACTTAATGAGTTTACCAATAAAATATATACTGATGCAACTATTAAAAACTTCATAGTCAATCAAGATAAATTTTGGATGAATATAATCTTAAACCTTGATTTTAACCACAAGAAGATTTTTAATGAAATATTCGATAAAGATAAAATATATGAACATCTTGGGAGAAAGATTTCGGAATTCACAAAATGTACGTCACTATATTACATATATTATGCAGTTAACTACATTGAAGATAATTTCCCAATAACAAAAAATAAAGAACTAAGTGAAGAAGAAAAGAAACTGGTCAAATTCCTGCTATATAAAGGTGGAATCAATGATTACATTGAAAAGTATAAAATATCAAAAGAAGGAGTAGAAAAACTGATACATTCCATTTGTAATAACTACGATACTAAAGATATTAATCATGCTCTTAATCTAATTCTTACAGAAAAATATATTAGAGATAGAAATAACCGTTTTCTTAATACAATAAATTACTTAAAGTCGCGTTCAAAATGGAGTGAACAGAGGCTGAAGTAACGAAAACAAAGAGTTTTCGGCACGTAACGCCGTTTGACAAAGCGAAACTCTAAGCTATGGCGAAGCGTTTGAGCCTGTCTCCGTAAGCGAAGCAGGAGGTATCGCAAACAACCAAGACAATCGCGCCGGATGCATCATTTTAAAGCCCCAATTATGGGGCTTTTTTATTTTATCCGGCAAAGTTATATTTATTGAACTTTTTTAATCTGCGGACGATCTTCCAAAGACAATGAAGGCCGGGATTTTCCGCTTGTTTGCATAGATGCCTGATATGCGCTTACCATATTTCTTGCCGACGCAATGTATCTTCTGCCGTGACTTTTTGAAGGTTCAATCGTTGCCGTTTCTTTATGTATTTGACCGGAAGCATCCTTATAAGACAACGGCATTGCAATCATTGTAGGATCATAAGCGACCCAGCCATATTTTTCATAATATACTTCAACCCAGGCATGATAACCCCCGCCGTCTTTTATCATATATCCGACAACATATCTTGAAGGAATATTATTTGCTCGCAGCAAAGCTATCATTAGGTTGGAATAATCCATACACTTGCCCTGTTTAATTTTTAAAACATCTTTAGCACCCATAAGTTTTGTAGAAACATTGTATTTAAGATTTTTACTTACAAAGTTAAATGTATTTTCAACCGTTTCAAGCTGAGTTTTTCCGCGCAGGGTCTGTGCCGTCTTAATTATAGAAGCATCATTTGATTCAATTAAATAAGCAGGTTTTAAGTATTGAGACAAATCCGCTTCTTTATGCGGATTTCTGTTTAATACCTTTGCTGTTTCATAATCATATGTTCTTTGATTTACAATTCCTGATACCACAACATTTAATTTACCTGTTTTTACATTTGTGAATTTAAATTCCGCAATATTATTCACTCCGTCACTGTATGTTCTTGCGGGTTTTGGTGACAGATTAAGTTCGGAAATATATTGTTTTTCTTTTTCATCTTTGGGGACAGCAACCTTAAATGTTACAACATCGGCATTTCCTTTTACATCAATGATATAAGTATAATTAAAAGAATACTTATTATATGGTATTTTATCTTTTTCGGGAGACTCTTTCTTCAATGCCTTTTTTGCAGCTTTTATATCTTCGGCTTTATTAACATATGCTTGTTCCGTTTTAATAGCAACCGATTTTAAACCGTTTTTGCCGGTACCTGCAATATATACGGCAACAAATAACACTACAATAGCAATCAAAACAAGTACATTAATTATTTCACTGTAATCATGCGATTTTTTACTTTTCATAAATAGACTCCGTTATATTTTCAATTATTATATCAGTTTCAGAAACATATAACAAACGTTGCAAATACAACGTAACTAATCATATTCCCAACAATTTATATTTCCGCAATATTTACATACTGCATGTGAGTTCATAAAAGCATAATCGGGTATAAAAGTGTAACCGTCTATTGTAATTTTTATATCTTTATTCTTTGTATAACTAACCTCAAAGTTTTTTGCTCCTTTATATTCCGGATTAAACATAAGCTCAAACTTATCATGAGAATTACATTTTTTACATCTGAACATAAATTCCGATAATATCCCTTATTTTTTTGAAGTAGCCCGCTTAACTATTTCATCGGTCATTTTAGAATTTTCTTTAATATTTTTTGCATCAAATAATCTGTATAATTCAGTAAAGCAGCAACATCTTAACGGCAGGGTAAATCCGATTACAATAAATGATACAGGCATTTTTGCCATAGATTTTGCAATAGGAAGCGGAGAAAATATTTCATTAATACTTTCATTAAGCATGCCCAAATCAAACTGACTTGCGTATTCTTGAATAGGAATCAAAGAAAGAAGATTTTCACATCGGCCGACAAGGAAGGAATACAACGAAATTTTTTCGGCAGCCCATATAAACATAGACGGCAAAAACTCATAAGTCACAATAAAACATAAAATAAGCATTATAACAGTAGGAACAAAGTTAGATTTAACCATACTTATACTTCGTTTTATTGCTCCAAGCGGCGAAATATCATTTTCCATTGCAAAAATTTGAAACACAAGACTTAAAAAAGGCGCTATAACAAGAAAAGGTATTGTTAACAACATTAATATAATATATTTAAACAGTCTTCTTTTAATAACATTATTGCAAGATTCAAAATCAATATTTTTTATTTTCTTCTTGTGAGAATTTGTATAAAATACAAGATTTAAAGAAGCAAAAAGAATAATATAATCATAAAATGCTTTAATAAAGACTATAAAAAACGGCAGCAATAAAATCCAAAGAGTCGTTAAGAATGCAGAATCGGAAGAAAGGAAAGCAAATTTTTCTCTTAAATCAAGTATATTTGTACACATAAAATGTGTTATTGCGCAGATGGCAATAATTGATATAAGCTGCCCAAGGACAGGAAAAGCCAGTGCTTTTGCCGTTTGGTCAAGATACATAAAATATGTTTTTATTGAACCGAAAAACAGTTTAAAAACTTCAATAAAGTTATTTGTTTTTTTTCTTGCCATACTTCCTCTTTTTTACTTTTTATATTAGCATATTTATTAAAGGTTTATACAATTTTATCATGTTCAGAGAAGATTTAAAAAAGTTATTACAGTCATTTAGGGAAGAAGATTTTTATAAAAATGTTGACCTTCATATCCATTCTTATGAATCGGACGGAAGTCTTTCTCCCGTTGAAATAGTAAAGCAGGCGAAAGAAAGAGGACTTAAATATATATCAATTACGGATCATAACACAATTGAAGCATATTTGAGCACAAACATATTAAAAGAAGACATTGTCATTCCCGCAGTAGAATTTGACTGTTTTTATAAAGGAAATCTTCTGCATATTCTGGGCTATGGAATTGATATAGACAGTGAGGTTTTAAAACCCTTATATGCGAAGAATAAAGCGGAAAGAAGCAGAAATATAGTCAGATTATTTCATCTTCGCAAACCCGAAGAAGTAATCGAAAAAATAAAAGAAGCCGGCGGAATTCCGGTTTGGGCACATCCTGCATGCTGCTGGACGCTTTCTTTGGAAGAAATGCTGTTGGATTTAAAAGTCAGAGGTCTTGAAGGAATTGAAGTATATTATCCCTATAACGGACTTCGCGGTATTCTAAAATTTTACTCAAAAGAACATATAAATGAACTTGCGGATAAATATGACCTTATAAAAACAGGCGGGACAGACTCTCACGGTAAAAAACTTTTATTTTGAAGCATCAGTCATTGTTATTTTATCAAGATAAGCTCTTACACCGGACGTAACAAGTAATTTAGGTTCGTTGTTGCAAAATTCGTCAAGAACGGTTATTCCTGTTGATATATCTCCTTTTTTAATATATAAAAGTCCGATCATTATATCATTTAAAGGTGATGATTTATCGGCAATAAATTCATTCAATTTTTTTTCAACAATACCCAGAGTTTCATAATTTTCTACAAGTCTGAGATAATAATCAAAACACAAAACATTTAAACTTAATGCTTTTTCAAAACAAGGCCGCGCAAGCTCAGGGTATCCTATTTTTTCATATGTGTTGCCGAGATTTGTATAATACACTGCCGTTGCCTGAGAATCAGGATTTAATCCGATTGCAATTTCAAACTCTTTTATGGCACCGAAATAATAATTTTCACCGAGGTAAAGAAGTCCTTTGTTATTGTGTATATATGCATTTTTTTGCGCATCTATTTTATTATCAGCAAAACAATTTTGCCCGAATAATAAAACAACAAGCAGCAAGAAAAATACTTTTTTTATAAACAAATTTCCAAACCTTCTTTAGCAAAAAAGTAATCTTTATTTTTACTTTTAAATAATTTTTCAATACTTGTCAATTTTGTATCGTTATAAGACGGATCAAAATGGAAAAAAGCAAGTTTTTTAACATTAGCAGACTGTGCTATATCATATGCCATATCAAATGTTGAGTGTCCGAACCCTTGTTTGGGTTGAGCAACAGAAAGATAATCCTGTGTCGTATACTGGCTGTCATGTATTAATAAATCCGCATTTCTCGCAAATTCTTCAAGACGCTTGGAACCGCCCGAATAACATTCCAAATCCGAAGCATAAACAACAGATCTATCACAATATGTAATTTTAAAGCACATTACTCCAAAGTTAGGATGAGACGGCGCTTTAAGAAAAGATATTATTACTTCATCATCTTTGGGACGTGTATCTTTTTCTTCAGCAATATGTTTTACACAGGGAATACAGCTTTCATCAGACAAAACCGCAACATCCGATTCCGTTATATCGGTAATAGAATACTCTGCTTTAATATCATACATATTTATAGGAAAGGATTTACCGAAAACAAGCTCTGAAAGGGTATCCGATAAAGAATTATCAAAACCGCAAAAACCTAATAAAGAAAGTTTAGAGGTAATAAGATTCATAGGCTTAAAGAAATTTAAACCCTGTATATGATCCTGGTGGACATGACTTAACAAAAGAGTTGCATTTACGGGAGTTCTGTCAAAAATATTTTCTGAGGAAGAAATATGCTCTTTAAAAAGTTTGTCGCCTAACGGAATAATACCCGTCCCGCCGTCAATTATAATTCTGTGCGATCCTGCGTTTACTTCAACACAGGCAGTATTACCGCCATATTTAAGAAATTCTTTATCCGCAACGGGATGAGAGCCTCTTACACCCCAGAACTTTACTTTGAAATCATCGGTTTTCATAAGTAAATATTACTTTATTTATCGCTTTTTGTCTATAATAATAACCGCATTCCTGTCAGAGGGTTTACCGTAATATAATACACCGCCGAAAGAAAGAATTTTGGTTTTTAACTGGAAATCTTTTAATCTTGTTTCAAAAAAATCCAATTTAAATTCTACATGTTTTTTCTTGTTTTCAACAGTTACAATTCTAAATGCGTTAGGATAATTAATCAAAGAAGGTGTTGAGACATATAAAATATTACCGCGTTTTGTTATTTTTGTTGAATGGTAATGTCCGGAAAAAACAGCAATCGGCATATTATATTTTTCAAGTATCTTTTTAAATTCTTCAAGATTTAAAATTCTTCGGCTTGGCGAATAAAACGGTTCTACAACGGGAAAATGCATAAAGATAAGAACAGTATCTTTTCGTGATTTATGCAAAACCCCATCAAGCCAGTTAAGTTCCTTGTTCGGGAAAAAACCATTAGAGCTTATTCCGGCTCCGATAGCAGCATCCAGAACAATTATCCTGAAACCCTTTTTAGGTTTAAAAGTATAATATGTCGAATCAAAAACATGATTTTTATTCTTTTTTTTAAGAATTTCAATAATACTTTGTTTATTAACATATAACCCCGGAGAAGTATCATGATTACCCTGTACATAATACCAGGGATATTTTAATTTATTCAGAATATTTATTGCATCATATATATAACTTTTTTTTGGTTTATCTATTACATCACCGGTAGCAACAACAAAATCAATATTTTTTTGAGCGTTAATTCTATCTATAGCATCTTCTAAAACAGGCCCCGAATTATCCGAAAGTTTATATTCTTTATCGGAATTTACACTTGCATAATGAATATCAGATATCTGAGCAAATCTCAAAGTCTGCGAAAAGGACGGCGGAACACCCGTCAATAAGAGCGCAAGAACAACAAAAAATATAAATAAAACATTTCTTAATTCACATTTCATAAAAAGATTATACCAAAAATTGTCCTAACAAAATATTATCATGTACAAAAAACGAGAAAAGGTATAGAATTAAGTAGAAATATGAAAGCGCAAATCAGAATAAAAACAGTAATATTATATGCATTAATTTCCGTAGCAATTATAGTTGCCATGGATTTTTATTTTATGCCGGCAAAAAATATAGACAATAAGCACATTTCGAGGAAAATAGACAACGTAGTGGCAAGTCAGAATATTGCGCCCGAACGTTTGTATATAAGTGCATGGCGCAATGCAAAAAACGAATATGTAGACCGTTCAATGAACGGGCAAAACTGGATGAGATGGCGAAATAAATATCTGAAACATATACACACAATTGAAGATGCCAATATTGCTATCAATACAATGCTTATGAGTCTTAATGACCAATATTCAAAATTTTTGTTAACCGACAAATACATAAAACAAAAAGAAATTCTGGACTCTAAAATAACAGGAATAGGAATAAGATTTCACCAGAGTGAAAACAATATAACAGTTGAAAATGTTCTTGATAACTCTCCCGCACAAAAAAACAATATTATGCCCGGAGACACTATATTAACTATTAACGGACAAGAAGCCACAAAAGTTTCTATTGATGAAATTCTTACCTCTTCGGATGAAGAAGACAAAAATATAGAATTAAAAATAAAAAGAGACAATGAGATAATTGAAAAAAATATAAAAAAAGAAGAAATCCCGATAAAAACAATGGAATATAAAATCACCGATGATAATATCGGTATAATAACGCTCGCAACCATAATGGGAGAAGAAGCAATAAAAGATTTTACAAATATAATTAAAGCGACAAATAATACAAAAGGATTAATCATAGATTTAAGAGATAATTACGGCGGTATTTTGTCAAATGCTATAGAAATGGCAAATTATATGTTAGATAACGAAGAAATTGTAAGTATAACTGATGGCAGAAATAACAGATTGGAAATTTATGCAAGTAATGAAAATATATTCAAAAATAAAAACATAGTTATTCTTACTAACAGAAATACTGCAAGTGCGGCAGAAATATTTGCAGGGACGCTAAAAGATAATATCGGAGCCGTTATAATGGGAGAACGCACATACGGTAAAAATTCCATACAGCAAATAATTCCAATGCCAAATAATACAGGACTTGTAATCACAACTTATAAATACATTCTTCCTTCGGGGGAAGATATCCATAAAACCGGAATAATACCGACAATATATTATAAAGAAGATAAAGAACTTAATAAAAAAGAGCACAAAGATTTGATGATGGAACAAGCCATACATATAGTCAATCAGATGATGAAAAATCCGAAATAATATGCTATAATCTAAGTGCTCTATGCGGGTATTTATTTTGTTCCTACATCTTGATTAATAGGGAAAGAAGACTCTGATAACATTGAAGTAGACCTGCCTTGAAGCAGGAAACGGATTTGTTAAGGCGCTTACCCACCTGTGGAGCATTCACAGGTAACAAAATCGTGCTTGCATAGGGCTTTTTACTGCAATCTGGCGCCAAATATATTTTATTTTCGGCAGAAATTGACATCTGCCGTAAAAAATATTAAATTGGAAGTGGAGTTACAATATCCGGAGTGCTTTTATATGAAAGATAAAGATGCATCAAAAATTTCCACCGAAAAGAGATTTGGCGGGGATTACATTGAAAAATATTTATATAATGGAAATATTAAAGAATACAATTCATATATCAAATATTTTACAAAAGACGGCATCTGTAAATCGGTTAAATATTATTCCGATAAAGAATTCAAACACCTGTATTCAACTGAAGTCAGAAAATACAATCCTGACGGAAGCTACTTTGCTGTTACCCAATATAAAGAACCTATGCAAGGAAAAATTTTATCTGCTGAAGGAAGTTTTGACAAAGAAGAAAGACCTTTGGATATTAAATTTCATTTTGGTAAAAATCACAAGAAATTATTTTGTTCTTCTCGTTTTAAATATAACCCTGACGGAAGTTATGTTCGTACCTGGATTTATGAACAACCGAATGAAAATGGGGATTTGTCTATCATTGAAAACTATGATAAAGATAACAGATACAT
>CALUUK010000007.1 GCA_944323955.1 Candidatus Gastranaerophilales bacterium
AATATTATAACAAAAATGTGATATAAAATCAATTCTATGCAATTGAATATATTATTTGTATGTGTGTTTAACTCATTAATTAAAAATAATTTAATGGTTAAAGATATTAAAACAAAAAATTTTTTGATAAATAGTATTTTTATGCGGGTGTGATAGAAAAAAGCCAAATACAGGTGAAGAAGAAAGAGCCGATACTTTTAGGAGATGCAAAAACATTAAAAGAAGAAGTACTATCGATATCAGATGTTGAAAAAACTTTGTTCAAAGGCGGAATGATGGGAAACCGTCCGTTAGAAAAGATACAGCCTGTGGCAAAAAACAGAAAACGAGATAGAAACGATGAAGAAGTATCAAATAATAATAAGAAGAACGCAAAAAGTTATTTATGGGATGAGTTAATAAATGATTTTGAAAAAGATAATCCTTATGGAATTTTTTGGAAAAATTATAACAATATGAAAGAAGCAAATACACGTGGTGCAGATAAATATTTCCATTCTTTGGCTAATTGTCAAGCTGCACAAAAAGGTCAAGTTGTTCCTGCTTTAAAAATTTCAGTTGCCAGAGAAATTCTTGATACTCCAAAAAACTTAATAAAAGGATTATCTTTTAAAGAAAGTATAAATGATAGTAGAGATGATATGGATGCAAATTTGTTTGGTTTAAAATCCGGACTAAAAAACTTCAATACAGAATGTCGATATTTGGTCGAGAAATATAGACCGGATAGTTTAGATGAAAAATACTAGTCTTTAAAGAAACAAACATTTTTGTTTTCTATCCAAACTCCATTATGCGAAATACAGGTATCTTTTGTAATTGTAAATTTTTTATCATGTTCATTTAATTCTAGACCTTGTTCACAAAATCCTGTATCTAAACATGTGTCTATAGAAATAGCATATTTAATATTTTCTTTAAGTATTATAAATACTAAAAATAAAGCAAAAAATATTCCAATTAATATAATGTAAGTTTTCATTTTTCTATTTCCAATTCTATTTTTTATTGATGTTATTTATTGAATATTGCTTATATTATAATTATCAACTTCTTGATCAGTGTGGATATTGTAAATATATTTTAGAAATAAAGCTCTGTTTTTTAGAATATTATTTATGTCATCTGCGGCAAGTTTACGCTACATAGAACCTCCGTGTTCAGAAATGTAAGATGTTATTATTTTAATATCGCTTTCTTTTTGCTTTTCCCATATTTGCTGGCTGTTTATAATTAATTTGTAACGTTCGTTCAAGGAAGTTATTTTAAGAAGGTTTAGATATTTTTGTATTTCTTTATTCCAGGCTACGTTTGCTTTTTCTAAACAAGATAATGAGTCACTTGTTCTGCCTGTTGAATTTGCAAGACAATTAATTTCTTCTTGCTCAATCGGATGGATGTACTTTTTCATTTGTTCTTCCACATAATCAGTTTTCGGAACAGTAATGTCTTTATTGATATTTATTGTTGTATCTTTAAGATTAGTTTTGTTTTGTAATCTTTCACTAATGAAGAAGCCAATAAACATACCTAATATAATAAATAAAGCCGGAAATATAAGCTGCTTTTTCATTTTTTTGTTCCTTCCATCTATATTTTAAAACTTTATTATATATAATATCCTAACATATTTTCATATTTAATTACAGCATATTTTAAAAAGAAAGGACTTATTTATGTGCTCAACACCCAAAATGCCTTCCGTTCAAGAAACGGAAGTAATTAAGACTGCGACACAGGCGGATGCATCGACTCAGAAATCATCTGCAGTGAATAGGCAGGGCGTCAAGGGAATTATTTCCCAAAACATCAGAACAACCAATAACGGTTTGGATGATGATGTTATTGCTTCTAAGAAAAAATTATTAGGGGAGTAGTATGAAAGAATCAAAATATACAAAAAGATACTTCCATCAAAGGCGTTCGGAGCTTGATATTGCTTATAATGCCTTTAAACCTGATTGGCAGGATTTGGCGGATTATTTCTTACCCCGCTCCGTTCGCTTTCTTGCCAGAAATGTAAATAAACAGCCGGCAAAAAACAGAAAAATTAAAGATTCGACTCCTCTTATTGCGGTTCGTAATTTCTCTTCGGGAATGATGTCAGGTGCAACAAGCCCTGCAACTAACTGGTTTAAGATAAAGATTAGAGATTACGAGCTTGAGAGTAGTTTTGAAGTAAAAAAATGGTGCGGCGATATTGAAAATATTTTTAGAAATATATTTAACGCATCAAATTTATATCGTATTTTGCCTTCTGTATACAAGCAAATAGGCGTATTTGGCATTTCCGTTTTTGCAATGACATCTGATGAAAATTCTATATTGCGCTGCAGGCTCCTTCCTGTCGGGTCATACAGAATTGCTAAAAATCATAACGGTGAAGTAGATACTATTTGCCGTGTTTATATGGAAACAGCAAGAAATCTGTATGAACAATTCGGAGAAGAAAATGTTTCAAAAAGCGTTCTTAAGGCTATAGAGTCCGAACGGTATGAAGAAATGTTTGAAGTTGTTCACTTCGTTGAACCTAACAAAGATTATAAACCTGATTCTGTCTGGGCGGAAGATAAAGCGTTTATTTCCGTTTATTACGAAGAAGATTCAAAGGAAGATAAATTCCTCTCAAAGAGCGGATTTGATAAATTTCCTTATGCGGTTTTTGAATCTGAAGTTAACGGGGAAGATGTTTATCCTTCGGAATGCCCGGGGGTTAATGCTCTTCCGGATGTAAAACAGCTTATGAGCATGGTTATTGATGAGGGAAAGGCAGTGAAAAAGATGATCAGCCCTACGTACAAAGGTCCTGCCAGTCTCAAAAATAAAAAAATGATTGATGCACCTGCTGCTTTTATTGAAGAAGATGAAAACGGAAGAGGACTCTCTCCGATTTATGAAGTCAACCCGAGAGTATTAGAAGTTGACTCAATTATAGAAAAATTGAAAGAGTCGATTAAAGAAATCTTTTATAATGATTTATTTGCAATGATTTTAAATACGGCAGAGCGTTCACGTACCGCAACAGAGGTTAATGAACTTAAAGAAGAGAAAATGGTTCTTCTGTCACCTTTGCTTCAACAGATACATAACGGGTTAAGCCAGGTTATGAGCTGGGTTTTTGAAGAATGTGCAAAACTTAAAATTCTGCCTGAACCGCCGGCTGCAATCAGAAACTCAAATCTGGAAATAGAATTTGTCTCTACGCTTGCTCAGGCCCAAAAAGCAGTAAAAATATCCGCTATGGAAAGATTTACTACTTTTGCGATTAATCTTGCAAATTCAATAGAGCCTTCATTAAAAATGAAACTTAATGTTAACAAGATTGTAGATGATTATGCGGAATATGCAAATATATCACCCGAACAGATTGTACCTACCGAGGAAGTGGAGAAATTTAAAAAACAACAAGAAGAACTGCAATCTCAGCAGCAGGTTATATCACAGGTGAAAGAAGGCTCTGAAATAATAAAAAATATTGCCGGTACAGATGCTTCCGGAAGTGAATTGTTGTCAAAATTAGGATTACTTTAAAAAGGAGAATAAAAAATGAACTTTGAAGAACAAACAGAACAACCGTCATTAGAAATCAAAGGCCTTGGTGAAAGTGCTTATGAAGCACCGAAACAGGCATTACCGCAAGAGGAAGATAATGCCATATATTTTGGCAGACCGGAATATTATGATTATTCCGATATAGAATTACCTGAAAATTATGATTACGATCAGGATTTGTTGAATGAGTTTAATGAGCTTGCCGCAAAATACAATCTGTCACAAAAAGGTGCAAACGAATTAATGTCAATGGCAGTGAGGCTGACAAAGCTGACGGGAGATAATCTCTCACAAGCTATGGCTGAACAAACAAGACAACAACAGGAAAGTTACAGACAAATGCTTAATACGGACAGAGAAATAGGCGGGGTAAGATTATTAAATACAATCAATACCGCTAATATTGCATATTCGGAATTTGCCGATGATGAAGTACAGCGAATACTTAGTGAAACAGGATTAAATTGTCATCCTAAATTTGTAAAAATGTTCTACAAAATAGGAAAAAGAATGCAAAATGACTCGGTATACGGTATTAATTCCCCTGCAATATTAAAAGAAAGCAGGGAAGATATTCTCTTCCCCACAATGTAGTGAAATCTTTAATGATTTCAAAGATTAATAAGTAAAAGAAAGGAGATTGCCAATGGCAACATTAAGTGCCGGTTATTTAACACTGGCTGACAGATTTAAAAGAACGGAAAACGGCAAAATTGCCGCTGAAATCATCGAAATGATGACCGAAACAAACGAAGTACTGCAAGATGCTACCGCTCTTCAATGTAATGACGGTTCAAACCATATTACAACAATAAGAACAGGGCTTCCTTCTGCTGTTTTCAGAAAATTGTACGGTTATGTACCGACGTCAAAATCGACAACAGAACAAGTAAAAGATGTTACAGGTATGCTTGAAACATTCTCTATAGTTGATGTTGATTTGGTTGATAAATCTGAAAATCCCAAATTATTCAGATTATCCGAGTCATCAGCTTTTATTGAAGCCATGAATCAGAAACTGCAAGAAACAATTTTTTACGGAAGTATTAAAGAAAATGCTGCTGCTTTTGACGGACTTGCCGTAAGATATTCAAAAAAATCAACAGATACAAAGAAAATAGGCTCCAATATTATTGATGCAGGCTCAACAGGTACGGATAATACATCAATATGGTTTGTCACCTGGGGTGATCAACATACTTCTCTTCTTTATCCGCAAGGTTCACAAGCAGGTGTTCAGCATAAAGATGACGGTGTTATGACTGAAACAAGCTCTACCGGCGGAAAGAGAAAAGTATATCAGGATCATTTTAAAATGGATGTCGGTCTTTCTGTAAGAGATTGGCGCTCAACCTGTCGTATTGCAAATATCAGTATTGCTAATCTTGCCGGTGATAATGCGGTTGATTTGGAAGCACTCTTGAATAAGGCTTATTACAAAATAAGAAGATTTGCCAAAACGGGTAAAACTTGTATTTATTGTAATTCAACCGTCTTAATGTATTTTGAAGCACAATTGAAGGCTAAAACAAATGTTAACTTCACAATAAAAGAATATTTGAATGATAATATCCTTCACTATAAAAATATACCTATTCGCGAGTGTGAACAAATTACTTGTGAAGAAGAGTTAGTATCTTAAAAATTAGATTGGAGAAAAAAATGATATTAGATGAACAAACATTATTTTCTGATAATCAGAAAATTACAGCAAATGGTGCTTCAACAAATATATTGGATTTCGGAAAGTCCGAAATGTCTTTCGGTACTCCTGTTACATTATTTATACAGGTTACAGAGGATTTTGATAAATTAACAAGTCTTAAAATTACCGTACAGACTTCTGCGGTTGAAGCATTTACATCACCGGTTGATTTAATCGATCAAACTATTACTTTGGAAAACTTAAAAAAAGGAATGGTTTCCGCAATTAAATTCTTACCTAAAGGAAATTTAGGATATATGAGATTATACTATACGATTACCGGTACCGCACCATCTAAAGGCGCTGTATTTGCAGGCATTGCTGATTCACTGCAAGAAAGTTTTCATAATATATAGTACACACCATTTTTTGATATCCGGTATTTTCCTTTCCAACATCTTATGCCGGATATCTTTTCTTTTATTTTTTTATACGAGGAGTAAAAATGAATTATACAAAAGCTAAAATCTTTAATATTGCTCTTAAAAATTTAAGAGTCAGTATAAGTATTCAAAATTCAAATCAGTCAGATAAAAATACTATAATACTCAATGAATATTATGATATTGCAAAAGAACAGGTATTAAAAGATTTTGATTGGAATTTTGCAAGTTCATACAGAGAATTGACTTTAACGGGAAATATTCCTATGAATCCTAAATTTTTGTATGAATATGACTATCCTAATGATTGTATATTTGCACATGAGTTAATATCATATATGGATGAAGATATATCCGAATTTGAAGTTGCGGCAAATTCTTCAGGACAGAAAGTAATTAATGCTAATATTACGCCTGCCGTTTTAAGATATACAAAGGCTGTTGAAAACGAAATATTTTTCTCAACGGAATTTACAATGGCCTTGTGCTGGTATCTTGCCTTTTTAGCCGCACCTGCAATTACGGGTAATCGCAGTATTCAAAGTGATTGTCTGAATGTATATACAAGCATAATAGCAAAAGCAAAATCAATTAATGCTTCTGAAGGTTATATAAAAAATAAAGATAATTGTTCCTGGATAGATATTAGATAAAGAGGTAGAAATGACTCGTTATACACAAAAATCTTTTACAGGCGGAGAGTTAAGTCCTGCTTTGTATGCAAGAAATGACTTGGCAAAATATTCCGTAGGATTAAAGACATTAAAGAACGGTTTCGTAAGAGCTGAAGGCTGTGTGAGTAACAGGGCGGGCCTTGAACTTGTTTGCGAAGTAAAAAATTCCAATTCAAAAGTCAGAATAATACCTTTTTCGTTCAATACGGAACAGACATACATAATTGAACTCGGAGATAAATATGCACGATTTATCAAAGACGGCGGTCAAATTATTGATCCGGAGGAGCTTTCTTTGGTTGAAATTGAAACTCCATATAGTCAAGACGATCTTTTTAATATTAAATTTGCGCAAAATGCGGATGTTCTTACTCTTTGCCATAATAATTATGAGGCAGCCGAACTTTCAAGAAATTCTCATTATGACTGGACCCTGGAAACAATAAACTTTAAACCTCAAATACTTCCTCCTGAAGAAGTTACGGGTTACTGGACGGGCGGCAGTGAAAATCTCAATGTATATAAATATGTTGTTACTGCAGTTAAAAATAATACTTATGAAGAAAGTACCCGCTCTGAAGCTGTAAGTATAACCGGTGAATATGAAGCGTCCTGGGGTGTTTCCGAATATATAACAATAAATTTTTCCGCAGTTGAAGATGCCGCGGAATATAATGTGTACAGAGAAGTAAACGGTGTATATGCTTATGTGGGTACAACATCTAATACTACTTTTGTTGATAATAAAATTGAACCTGATTTATCTTCAACGGCACCTGTGTATAAAAATCCTTTTGAAAACGGAAATAATCCCGCATGTATAAATTATTTTCAGCAAAGAAAAATCTACGGATGTTTAAAAGATAATCCTCAACAGGTTGTTGCTTCCCAGACTGCCACTAATAATAACTTTAATATTTCAAGACCGTTAGCGGCATCCGATTCAATAAATGTGACACTTTCTGAAAGAGAAGTTAATGAAATAAGGCATATTATTGCTCTTAATGATTTAATACTGTTAACTTCCGGCGGAGAATGGAAATTAAACGGTTCTGACGGTACTTTTGCCGCTTCTTCTTCCATTGTTGCTTCTCCGCAAAGTTTTTACGGATGTTCTCATGTCCCGCCGGTTGTATCCGGTAACATGATTCTTTTTGCACAGTCCGGCGGTTCTGTTATAAGAGATTTAGGGTATACATATGTATCTGACAGCTATGACGGAGAAGAATTATCAATCTTCGCAAATCACCTTTTTGAGGGTAAACAGGTTGTCGATATGGCATATGCAAAGGAGCCTTATCGTATTTTATGGTGCGTTATGTCGGACGGCAGTTTGAATGCTTTAACGTATAACAAAAAACAAGAAGTTGCCGGCTGGCACAGGCATGAAACAAAAGGAGCATTTGAGTCGGTTGCCGTTGTTCGTGAAAATTTTGAAGATGTTGCTTATTTTGTTGTAAGACGTGAAATTAACGGTGAAACAAAACGTTTTATTGAAAGAATGGCAACAAGAATTGTTGATGAAACTCAAAACGGTATATTTCTTGATTGTTCCTTGAAGTATAAAGGTGATCCTATAAAAAAAATCACGGGACTTGATCATCTTGAGGGTGAAGTAGTTAATATTTTGGCGGATGCTAATGTGATAACCGGTAAGAAAGTTGAAAACGGCAGCATTGTTTTAGATTATCCGGCATCAAAAATAATTGCGGGATTGCCATATGAATTTGAATTGGAAACATTGAATCTTGAAAATGAAAATACTCACGGATTTCGTAAAATAGTTAATTCCATTTCTGTTCAGGTAGATAAAACACGTGAAGATTTCTTTGTTGTGGGAACAAACGGAAATGTTATGCAAAACCGAAGAAGTATTAAAAGTATAAATGATTCTAATTATCTTCATTCCGGAAATATTGATATTTATGCGGTATCCGATTACACGGATACGGCAAGCGTACATCTTAAACAAACTTATCCGTTTCCTATAACCGTAAATTCAATATCCTTTGATATTACGATGGAGGATACCAATGCTTAAAACGGATAAAAACATTGATGATGTCAATTTTATTCTTGATAATTTAAGAAAGGAAGACTTAGAAGAGATTATTGAACTATGGGGAAATGATTGGAAAGACAAGTTTATAAAAAATACAATGTCTACCGAATTTTTGATTCTTACAAATAATAATATTCCAATTGCAATGGGCGGAATTGTTCCTGTCGGTACGGCTGAATCAGGCATTGCCTGTGTATGGCTTATTTGTTCAAAGTATGTTAAAAACAATAGAATATTATTATTAAAGACAATAAAAAAACAAATTGATAGTGCATCTTCTGAGTTTAACGTTTTTTATAACTATATTTATAAACTGAATTTTGAGGCTAAAAAATGGCTTAAAAATCTCGGTTTCAAATTTGATAATCCTTCTCCTCCAAATTTGGAGGTACGGGAAGGATTTGAATTTTTTTATAAATTAAACAGATAGAAAGGTTATATATGTGCGTAGTAACATCTACAGTTGCAGCGACTGTTATACCTGCAATAATTTCTGCTGTTAGTTCGGCAGCAATTGGTATTAAGCAGGCAATGAATACAAGTGCAATACAAAAATTTCAAGCCGAACAGAATGTTCGGCAAGCTAAAATAGCTGAACGAAATGCAGTATATGAAAGACAAGAGGGAATAGAAGATGCAAGAGAACAAAAATTAAAATCCATACAAAATATTGGCAGACAAAAAACCTTAATTGCTTCAGGAAATATCATGACTTCTTCTGCAACTGCCATAAATGTATTTGAGGATGAAAAATTATCAGGAGAAATTGATGCACTTAAACTTATTGATGCTTCGGAAAAAAGAGCCCGAGCATATACGGATTCTGCACAGAACCAGTATGCAAATGCAGCGATTAAAAAACAGCAAAGTATTAATACATTAACTACAGAATTAAGTGTACAAGGTGCAAATTTGACAAATTCAATGTTTGGTTTGTCTCAGGGATTATCGTAACGGTAAGAAAGCAGGTAAGAATGACAGAATTAACAGGAAAAAAAGACTCATCTACACAATCATTTTCTTTAAAGAAAATCCCCGTATCTGATAAGAATGAAACAGTTTTTGACACAGAAGATAATAAATATGCCGATAAAGTAAAATTACTTGAACTCTCTAATTTAATTGACAGTTGGGAAAAAGAACTTCTTTTTGATGAAAACGGCTTTTTTAACTTAAAAGGAAAAGATGTCCGAAACAAATCAAAAGAGTATATTCAGGAACTTGAAAAATTTATAAATTCCAAAATGTCTTCTATGACTTTTTCTTTGGAAAATTCTAAACTTGCGGCAAAAGAGCTTAGAAAAATAAAGACAGAAAACATTAAATCAAAACTTCTTCAGCATGAACAAAAAGAGTTATATGAATGGGAAATAAGCGTTTATAATAATGCAATCTTAGCCGCACACGATAAAGCTCTTTTATATAAACATGATGATGAAACGGTCATGAAATGTATTAAAAACGGAATTAATATTATTTCAATTATGGCCGAAAGAGAAAGTTGGAAACCTAAAGTTCTTAAAGCAAAAAAAGACAAATTTATATCCGACTGCTGTTTTGATATTATTAAATCTTTTATAGATGAAAAAGATTTAAATTCTTTAAGTTCTTATAATTTGTATTCTAAATATTTAATTGAAGAACAGCGGCAAGAACTTGATACTGCCATATCCGGTATCAAAAATAATATTATAGCTTATAACTGGGCGGTTGAGCTGTTTTCTTATAATCTTGATGATAAAGAAAATGAAAAGGAAATAAAAAATCTAAAAGATAGTAATCTGGAAACTCTGGTTCGTAAATATTTGAATATTCTTAAAAAACAAAAGCAAAAGAATGAAGATATTTCAGAAAAGGAAAAAATTCGGCAAAGCTGGGATAAGATAGTTTCTTTTCTTGATACGGAACCTGAAAAAGCATTTTTATACATTGATTTGACCATGGATAAAGATGTAATAAAAGCACAAAAAGAGTATATAAAACAAATTATCGGCAAAGGCTTTATCGAAACGGATAAAGCCAAATTTTGCGAATTGTTTGACGAAATGCTGAATAAATTTAATGAATTTAAAAAACAAATTCTAAGTAAATACAAGCATCAATTGTCAGAGACAGATTTTGATTTTCTTGAAAAATTACAATCTCAAAACGATACTGATTATCTTAAATTGTCATATGACTATAAATTTTTGCTTGAGAAGCTAAAGAAAAATGCAATAAAAAGTTCAGATAAAATTTACGATTATATTTTGAATTACCGTTTGGCGGTTGAGGAATATGAATCAGTAAACGAGAAAAAATCTGACCTTGAAAAAAGAAATAAGATTATAAATTCAATTCTTGAAAGAAATATAAATAAATAAAGGAGTAAAAATGACAGTATCATCAATAATTCCGGTAAATAATTATATTGGCAACAACAGTACTACAGTATTTGATTTTGATTTCCTTATAGAAAATGCTGAAGAATTGCTTGTTACTCATACATCGGATAAAGAAATTTCTACAGTATTAAAATACGGTATTGATTATTCTATAGAAGAAATCGGGAACAGCAACGGAAGCAGAATTGTTTTTCCGCTGCCGGAGTCAACATTCGGACTGCTTCAAAATAATGAGATTTTGTCTTTATCTTTAAATTTGGAAATTAAACAGGACAGTAAATTTGAAAATTCTTCTTATTTGGATTTGAGTGTATTAGAGTGGACATTTGATTATATTGTAAGAATTCTTCAAATATTGAACAGAAAAGTGGACAGATGTTTGAAAACCCGTGAAGGCACGACTGATACACCCGATAATCTGATAAATATGATAGCCCGATTACATGCCGAATCTGTAGAAAATGCAAATAAAGCCGAACAATATGCACAAGAAGCTCAAGATGTAATAAAAGAGAATGTATCTTGGGGTAAAATATACGGAACTGTGTCAAATCAATCCGATCTTCAGAGTGTTTTGGATACAAAAGCCGATATTACTTTATGTAATGAAATAGTAAAAGACAAACTGGCTCAAGGGCTTGGTATTGAAACAGGAGAGATTTGTTCGGATTCTGATATATATGCCGATGTGTTAAGTTATAGAAATTCAGGCAGTAAAACATTAACTGAAGTTATAAATCCTGCGAATTACACGGTAACAGGAAGTCCGAATATATCAGATGAGGGTTATCTTGATACATCATCGGGGTATGATTCTTCCAATAGTATTAATACAATAAGCGGCATAGATTTAAGAGAGGGGAATACAAAAGGGCTAAATATTTCATTTGAATTTAGGCTTAATGAACAAAAAACAGGATTTCTGTTAAATGTGCTGGCTCAAAGTGAAAGTAATTCAGTATTAAGATTTGGAGTAAATACATCAGGAACAATGTATTGCCAGATGTGGAAAAACGGAAGCCTGCAAGGGCAGGCGATTACTACAACCGTTCTCACCGTAAATACCTGGTATAAAGTTATTTTATCAGGTTCTAATAACAGTTTTAAAATTGCTTTATATGAAGATAGTGAAGTCAGTGTAGACCCAGAACAAATAGAAAATCCGTCTTTTCCTTTGTCACCCGATGAAGAGATAACTTTAATTGCAAACTATTCTCTTGCTGAAAATATTTCAGCAATTTCGTTTCCGGCTTCAAATATTACAAATTATATCTTAAGTTTGAACGATTTAAAAGTGGAAGTCGGTGGAGAGCTGGTATACAGCCCGTATCTTGCGATAAATTATGTCCAAAGTAAAACGGGCAGCAAGATAGCCGATGCATATTACAGATATATAATAAGGCAGATATATGAAGAGAACGGCTATGCACCTTATTATACTATTGACATTGTTAATCAAACTTTTACACTTCCTATGGGCGAAGTGTACGGGATGATTCAAAAGAATACTTCAAGGTTTGAGGAAACGCCTCATGTTGTAGAGACTTATATTAACACGGAACACAGTGATACTTATGGTGCAGACATAACCTCATGGTATCGTATTTGGTCGGACGGCTGGTGCGAGCAGGGACAGGAAGCAGGCAGTGCTTCTAATTTTACGCAAGATACGACTATAAATCTTCTAAAGCCGTATAAAGATATAAACTACTTTTTGTCAGGAACAGGATTTGTTATAGGCTCTATTGGAAATCACTTTTTAGCTGCGAAAACTAATTCATCTTTTACGACATCAAGTGATACAAGAAGTGCCGGTACAAATTATTGGATGGCTGCAGGCTATATTAATTTAGATTCGGAGGTATAGATATGGAAAAATTATTTACGGAAAAAGAATACACACAAAAGGCGCAAGAGGCAAATACTCAGGGACAAAAGCTGTATATTTATACATATAGTCAGGAAGTTGAAGTTGATGTACCTGTTTATGATGAAAACGGATTTCAGACAGGAACAAAAAAAGAAACGGCAGAAAAAGAATTTGCAAAACTTTTAATCGCTCCGTCAAATTATTACATATGCTATAAAGACAATTATACCAATGGCAGTGTAAATCCTGATTATGAAGAGGAAAATGAACTTACGCAAAAGATAAGAATATCAAAATTATCTCTTACAAAAAGAGAAGTTTTTCTTGCTCTTTATAATGCAAAAGGTATAACCCCGGAGGAAGTGCGTAATCAAATCACGGATACAAAAGCTCTTATAGAATTTGATTATGCAAATGAGTATTACAGGGGAAATCCTTTGATTGACACAATAGGAGCTGTGCTCGGATATAGTTCCGACGATTTGGATTATCTTTTTATAAATAAGGAATTACCGAAAAATGAGTAAAGAACAAATAAAATCAATTAATTTCAATATTGAACCGGAGGTAAGGATCAGAGTCATTAATGACTCTGATCCCGTGCCTGTTAAAAAAAGTAAAGTAGAATATCCTTTTGAACTGAATAATACATTGACTGTTTATATTGTTACTTCAAAAAGAGAGTTTCAGTTTAATATTTATAACGGATACACATGGAACGGAGCGGATATACCCAGAATGTTCTGGCGGATAATAGGTTCAAGAACGGATAACGATTTTTTGATTGCCTCAATGTTGCATGATTATATGCTTGAGTTTAAATCATATATAATTCATGAAGTTTTGGGAAATCAGATTAGTATGAAAGAATACAGAAGGTTAACGTCGCTTGTGTTTAGGGAAAAAATAAAAGCACAGGGAACAAATACAATAAAAGCTAATATAATGGCTTGGTGTGTCGATGTTTTCCAAATGTGTAATATCAGGAGCTGGAAATGTCCATAACATATGAATTGGCTTTTTGTATTGTCGTACAGCTTATAACTGCGGGAATATGCCTGGGAGTATACAAATGTACTGTATCTTTTATGCAGCAGGAAATAGCGGAACTTAAGCAGGATATGAAAAAATATAATAATGTTTTGGAAAGACTTATAAGAGTAGAAGATAGTGCGCAGCTGGCTCATCATCGAATAGATGATATTTATGATAAGACTTAAAAAAGCGAACCCTATATTTAAGGGTTCGCTTTTTTGTGTGTTTTATTGTTATACATTTGGTAAGTCGCCTTTAACAACGGCCATTTCAGATGTTTCAAGCCCGAATTCTTTACATAATGCTTTAATTGCATCTTTAGCATTATTTTTTTCCACAAGACAGCTTATCTTAATTTCGCTGGTTGAAATCATTTTAATATTTATTTCATTTTCAGCTAAAGATCTGAACATATCAGCCGCAATACCGGGTCTGTCAACCATTCCTGCACCGACAATAGAAACTTTAGCAATATCTTTATCAATTAATATTTCACCTGCATTAACTTCTTTTCTTACGAGTTCAAGAATATCAATTGCGCTGTTTAGATCATTTTCATCAACTGTGAATGCTATTGAGTTTGTTCCGTTGTTTGCAAGTGATTGAATAATCATATCAACGCTTATATTGTTTTTTGCAAGTGCACCGAATACTTTTGCTGCGGTACCGGGAATATCCGGTAAGTTAGCTAACAATATTCTTACCTGAGAAGAATCTGCTGCAACTCCTGCGACCGGTTTATATATTTCCATATTTTCAACTCCTATTATTAATGTACCTAAATTGTCTAATTTGAATGAACTGCGAACACGCAAAGGAACGTGGAATTGTTTTGCGGTTTCAACAGATCTTGGGTGAAGAACATTTGCACCAACTCTTGCAAGTTCAAGCATTTCTTCATAAGATATAACATCTGCTTTTTTAACATTCGGAACTATTCTCGGATCAGTTGCATATACACCTTCTACGTCCGTATATATGTCGCATCTTTCTGCTTTTAGTGCTGCGGCAATTGCAACTGCTGAAGTATCCGAACCGCCTCTTCCTAATGTAGTTATTTCTCCATCGGGGGTAACGCCTTGAAATCCCGCAACGACTATTATCTTGCCTTCTTTTATATGGCGCTGTAATTTTTCTGTTTTTATATCGACAATTCGGGCTTTTGAGTGGACATTTTCGGTTATAATACCAACCTGTTGTCCGTTCATACTTATTGCTTCATAACCGTGTGCTTGAATTGCCATGGCAAGCAGTGCTATAGAAACCTGTTCTCCGGTTGAAAGAAGCATGTCCATTTCTCTTGAATCCGGATTTAAAGTTACTTCTTTTGCTAATTTTATGAGGTAATCTGTTGTATGCCCCATTGCCGAAACTACAACAACAACATCGTTACCATTTTCTTTTTCTTTAATGACGGCGTTTGCTACGTTGTGAATTTTTTGCGGATCTGCAACGGATGTTCCGCCGAATTTTTGTACAATTATACCCAATTTCCTATCCTTTATTAATGTTTAGTGTATGGTTTACATATGCACTAACTTTGTTTTCCGATTGATTGTTTGATTTCAACTCATCCAATTTTGCTGCATACAAGTTAAGCATGCTTTCATTATAGTTCGACGGCTCTTCTTCGACAAGTGTTCTGTATGCAAGATAGTTTAAATATACGAATAAAACCGAAGACTTTTCTTCTTCGGGGATAGAGCACAACAGATTTATGGCTTCATGAACTTTATTAAGATTAATTAAACAATGTGCTTTTATAAGTTTTGCTTCTTTGTTTTCAGGGTCTTTTTTTAAGATGATATCGGTTTTTTCCGCAGCATCGTTAAACAACCCTGACTTTAAACATGTAAGAGCGTATATTAATATGACTTTTGTTGACTCCCTGTCTATTTGATAGGCGCTTCTTATTTTTCTTAATGCATCTTTTGTATTGTTTATATCAAGAAAACTGACAGCGCAGTTAATATGGGCTTCTATGTGCCGTGGATAGTATTCTATGGTTTTTTCATAATATTCAATACTTCTTTTTATGTGATTTTGTTTATAGTGTGAATTTGCTATATAAAAATAAAGATGTGAGTTTTCTGCAGAAAGATTTATTGCACGTTGGAAACAAGAGATTGCTTCATCGTATTTTTGAAGATCATAATATAAGATTCCTAGATCTGAATATGCAAGAGAATTTTTGCTGTCTGACTTTATAGCTTTATCATAGTATTTTTTTGCATTTTCATTATCTCCTTCTTTATATAAACAAACTCCCATTCTATATAAGGCATCAGAATTTTCCGGTTTTATTGATAAGGCTTTATTGATTTTATCTTTTGCATTTTTTATATCCTGTAATTTTGTGAGAACAATGCCCCAGGACAAATAAAATCCAAAATCACCAATATTCTTTTTTTGTGCGTTTTCATATACATTTAAGCATTCTTGTGTTTTATTTAAGTTCAAATAATTTTGTGCCAATAAGACATAAACAATAGGATTATCAGGGTCTTCCTCAACCGCTCTTTGGGCATATTCCAAAACTGCCATGTAATTTTTTTCTCTTTTATAACAAATCGCAAGGTAATAGTTTAATTTTTTATAATTAGGATCCAAATTTTCAAGCTGTTTAAATTCACAAAATGATTCATTTATTTGGTCTGTTTCATAATACATAACCCCGAGTAAAAAATATGAGTGAAAGTTTGCGGGATTTAAAAATTTTGCTTTTTTAAGCATTTCTATTGCTTTAAACTTTTTTTGCAGTTTTGTGTATAAGATTCCGTAGTTTAAGTATAATTCGGCATTGTTAGGTGAAAGTTTAAGCCCTTTTTTAAGTATATCTTCGGCTTCATTGTATTTGCCCGTTGCAACCAGTACACTGCTTAAAACAGAATAGGTATAAGAGTTTTGAAAATCTTTCTTTATTGCCAGATTAAGTATATCCTCTGCTTTTTCATATTCTCTTATCTTTGCATATATAACACCTAAAATGATGCAGGGTTTCGGATTTTGCCCCGACATCAAGATGGCGGTTTCCAGCTTTTCTATGGCGGCATTATAATCTTCAAGCTCAGCTAAATGGACAGCCCAGTTAGTATAGGCCAATGCCGGAATTTCAATATTATGGGAATACTTGATGTATGAAGAAGTATAATTATCAAGTTTTTCTATTTTATTAAATATTTGCTGCAAAAAAGTTTTCATATTAATAAATCTGCAACTTCCCTTACTGCACCGTTTCCGCCGCAGGTTTCCGTAATACTAATGTTTTCAATTGATTTTACCGAGATATGGGCATTCGGAACGGTAACGGGATTAGCGACAAATTGCAGACATTCAATATCGTTAATATCATCGCCTATATATATAACATCTTCTTTTTTGACGTTGTACTTTTCCATTAAGGATAATAAAACATTTATTTTTTTTCTTTCGTTTTGAAAAACATCGATAGACGGAAAATTTTTTTTCAAAATATCAATTGCCATAGAAGTCTCACCTGATAATACGGCGAATCTAATTCCTTTTTTAAGAATTACCGCTACTGCCATTATATCTTTATAATCTATAACCTTTGAAGTTTTACCGTCCGAATATACCGTAAGTTTTCCGTCGGTAAATATTCCGTCAAAGTCACTTACAATTAGTTTTATATTATTAAATGATTTCATTTTATAAAGTCCCTATAAAAATTATAACATATATTGAAAAATGTTTTTTAAGTAAAGTTACAAAAAAATAATAACAGCTATTGATTATTTATTTTGCTTATGTTTTTATAGAAATGAGCATGGCAGTTATCCTCTTTTAAACTACAGGCTCAACGGCTGCAACGCTATAAGAATAGCAAGATGCACATGAAATGGAGAGTAGATACCGATATGGTTAAAATAAGATTAAAAAGATTAGGTTATAAAAAGAACCCCGTATACAGAATTGTTGTATTAAATTCAACAACAAAAAGAGAAGCTGCTCCTATACAACAGCTGGGTTTCTATAATCCTAAAACTAAAGAAATGCAATTAGACAAAAAATCAGCTTTAGATTGGATTCAAAAAGGTGCGCAACCTACACAAACGGTTAAATTCTTAATTGACAACTGCACGGAAGAAGGAAAGTTGAATTATGTTAAGAAAGAAACCGAAAAACTTTCGAAAAAAGCTCAAGCTAAATTAAAAGCTGAACAAGAAGCGGCGCAAAAAGCAGCAGAAGAAGCTGCAGCTGCTCAAAAAGCAGAAACAACAGAAGAAGTTTCGGCTTAATAAATATATTTTACAGGGAAAGAGAACACTTATTTACCGCTTTTTGTAAAAAGCGGTTTTTTTTATGACTTTTTAATTGAGAATAATGTATCCTGCCGTTTTCTATATTCATTGCATCGTTAAAATGTGTATGATACCATTTCTTTATGACAATATTTGAAATTATAATACTGGCACTGGCTTTATCTTTAGATGCAATGATAGTATGTTTTTCATACGGACTTATTATTAATGCGAATAAAGTTAAAAATTCATTGACTTTGTCTTTATCTTTTGGTTTTTTCCAGTTTCTTATGCCTGTTATAGGTTTCTATTTGTCCGCGCTTGTGTATAATCAATTAAAATCTTTTTCTAAGTGGATAGTGTTTACAGTATTTGTTTATTTGGCACTTAAATTTTTAAAAAGCGCATTTGGAGAAAAAGAGGAAACCTGTAGAAGTTGTGTTTCTTTTTTGTGTTTACTGGGGTTATCCGTTGCAACCAGTATAGATGCGCTTGGGGCCGGAATATCAATTAAATTTTCGGGTGAAGAAATTTTAAAACCTGCTGTTTGTACAGGTGTGATAACTTTTTTGTGTTCTATGGCGGGTTTTTGGTTTGCGTGTTTGTTTAAAAAATTTCCGACTAAATATATAGAAATAACAGGCGCGGTGTTATTGCTGTATTTAGCTGTATCTTCAATAATTTAAAAAAATCTGTTGCGAAATAAAAATGTTTCGGTTAGTATATAGCTAAGCAAAATTTAAGACAGCGAATTCTAAAAAATGCGGAAGTAGCTCAGTTGGTAGAGCATCTGCCTTCCAAGCAGAATGTCGCGGGTCCGAGTCCCGTCTTCCGCTATCTTATTTTTTTCGGCGGCATGGCCAAGTGGTAAGGCAGGAGCCTGCAAAGCTTTCATCCCCAGTTCGAATCTGGGTGCCGCCTTTTGTTTTTCAATTGTAAAGTTGTTGTTTACAAAAATTCCTGCATTTGATTGACGTAAATACGCCGAAAAGCGTTTAAACTGGAAAAGTATTGGTTTATCATTAATTATATAAAAATTTATTTGCCCATTTTGGCTAATACGTGTAAAATGGAAAAAAGGAAATATATTGAAAAAGAGTGAGAGTATGGTAGATAAAGAAAACCGGTGGGATGATATAGAATATACTGATGATCAGAACATTGAAGATTTTGATGATTTTGATGCTTCTGATTTCAATGAAGGAAAAAGTGCTGGTTCAGCTGAATCAGGGCCTGATGAACAAAATTATGAAGAGCAAGAATATTCCGAACAAGATTATGATGACGATTATGAAGATGATGAAGACTATGATGATGCTTCTCATTCTGATTCAGGTGCAAAGAAAAAGAATTTGTTTCCTTTATTAATACTTGTTCTCCTTCTTCTCGGTCTTTTAGCATATTTCTTTATATCGAAACAATCAAATAATGCAGCGCAAGATACAGTCGATAATAATACTGTCAATATTGAACAACCTGCAGATGACAGTGTATCGTTCGAAGGCGGTGTCTCGGGAGAAGAACAATTCTTCAGTGAAGATTCAACTGATATGGTTGCTGTAAATTTTGATGAAAATACGGCTTCTTCCGCAGACGGAACAGCTGCAGTAAATAATACCGCCCCTGCCGATCAGGTAACGGGAAGCGAAACTATCAGTTTTGGTGATTCCGCTGAACCTTCCGTTTCAAACGCCGGTTCAGACGCTGATTTGTTTATGCAGTCAGAAACCCCCGTTGATAAAAATACTTCTAATGAAAATAACGATATTATAATTTCATATGATAAAGTTGCAAGGTTAAATCCTTTTAAACCGCCTGTATCAGATGCTGATAAAGCTAAAAATCTTGCTAAGTCATCATTGGCTCTCAATAATACGGGCTTTGAAATTGTTGAACCGCCTGTTTCTTCCGTTCCGGATGAAAATCTTACAAGGCTTCTGCAAACACAGGTATCAGGGATTTTATATGACGAAGAAAGTCCTTCCGCTATAGTAAGTTTAAACGGAGTAGACACATTTGTTAAAGAAGGAGATTCTATCTCAGGATATAAAATACAAACAATCACCCGAGAAAAGGTACAAATAAACTATAAAAATAACAGTTATGTTGCTTCTGTCGGGGCTTTGTTTGTAAGAGGTATGTTGGAATCCAGACCTGCAGTAGCAAATCTGGAGAAGAAATTTGCCGGCAGATATAAAGATGAACAAGAAGAACAACAAGAAGAACAACAAGAAGAAGAAAAAAAGCTAGAGGAGTAAAATATATATTATGAAAAAGAGTTTAAAAAACATATCAAAGCTACTGTTGATAACCGGGTGTGTGTCTGTACTTGCAAGTAATATAGCAACTGCCGCTCCTCAGACCTATGATTTGGAAACTTCGGAGCTGAGATCTGATTATGCACTTCCGAATAAAATAAGATTGGAAGGTGATATCAGTTTTGATGATCACGGTCAAATGATTAATTTAAGTTTAAGACAAACCGATGTACAGCAGGTTTTAAGAATGTTTGCCGATAAAGCCGGTTTAAATATTGTTTTCCATGAATCGGCAAGAGGTACAATAACTCTTGATTTGGTTGATGTTTCTCTTGAAGATGCTTTTAAAATTGTAATGAAAATGTGTAATTTAACATATGTTATAAAAGATAAAACAATGCTTGTTGTAGGTACAAGTGATGCGGAAAAGGTAAATTTAACAAAAGATAATATTACGGTATTACCTGTAAAATATGTAGATGCTGCATATTTGGCAAATTTTCTTAATGCAAATGTTTTTTCTTTAAATGCTCCGGGTATATCATTCGGCCCTATTGTAACAACTAATGCCGATAAAAATGAACTTCTTATATTCGGTACGGAAAATGACTATATATTAGCAAAGAAAATTGTAGACAGATTTGATAAAAAGCCTGCTACTACTACATACAGAGTTAACCATACAACGCCTTTTGAAATGGCAAAAATGATTTGTGAAACACTTTTTCAACTTCCGTTCAGCGGTTCTCTGTCAAAAGAAGGTGCAGGGGGCGGTACTTTCCATACCCAGCTGAATGCTAATTTTAAAATGCAAGGCGGATTAAATGCGGTTCCGGAAGGTGCTCTTGGCGGCGGTACAATTGCTTGTACCGTATCCAGTGGTGTTAAAACTTCAAATCTTGACTCTTTCCAGGCAAAACCGAGCATAACAATTTATGTGCAGCCCGAATTAGGTACAATTACAATGATTGGCGGCAGTGAACAGCAAATTGAGATGGTAAACGAATTTATAGTTGAAAATGACAGAAAACAACCGCAGGCATATTTGGAAATTACTATTGTTGCGTTAACCGAAGAAGGTTCAAGAACATTTAATAATACCTGGGCATATGAAGGAAAACATATAAACATTTCTTTTAATCCCGACAACTCAACAAATATTGGTCCTTACAGATGGCATGGTCCAAGCGCGGGCTCAGGAGCAAAAACATTAACACAAACTATTTCATATCTGATTGAAAATAAAAAAGCAAGAATGTTAGCAAATCCGAAAATAGTTCTTACAAACGGTAAAACCTCAGTAATTGATTTGACGCAGGATTATATTGAATCAACTACTGTTCAGATATTGCAAAACCAATCAGTCGGTACAATGAGTAATTCTTCAGTCCAGAAGACATATAATATAGAAGAAGATAACGGTATCAAAGTCGAAATTTTACCGTTTATCAGCCCTGACGGATATGTTTCTTTGACGATGAAACCGCAATATGCGTCAATATATCAAACGATTATGGATTCATATATGGGTGAACCATACATTGCTGCTACACTTCTTCAAAGACATAATTTGGATTTATCAAATGTCAGAATTAAAGACGAAGAAACTTTATTGATAGGCGGATTGCTGCAGGAAGAACAATCAAACAATGCCGGTAAAATCCCGATTCTCGGTGATATTCCGTTCTTAGGATTCTTCTTTAGAAACCAGGATAAAACAATGAAAAAATCAGAATTATTGTTTATCCTTACCCCGAGAATCATTAAAGATACAGAAGATTTGTATGACGAGGTTTAGATATATTAAATGGCAAGTCCGGTTTTTGAAAAACTGAAAGCGGTAATAGATTTATCCGTATTATCTGATTTTGATATTAAGGATTTAACGGCAGATTTATATATACCTGTATGTGTTTCAAAGGGTATGGTGTATGTCGTAGTTACCGCTGCAACAAAACAGGATGTTATAAGACCGGTTATAGAAAGTAAATTATGTACAAACAGAATCTCGTTTAAAGTTTGTTCTGATGAAGATTTTAATGAAATCCTGAATTATGTCCGCGAAAATCATGTTTTTGAAGATGACTCTGATAAGATAGAAGTAATCGAAGATATAGAAGATATAGAAAATATAGAAGATGATGATGTTCCTGAAGTACGTTTGAAATATGAAAACGACGATATGGAAGAAATGCTGCCGATTGATGAAATAGCTGAAAATGAACTTGTTCAGATTAATGAGCAAGATGAACATGATAGTACGGATGAGTCGGATGCTCCTTCAAACCTGAAATTTCAAGCGATAGAAATAGGTCAAATCCTTGTTCAAATGGGAGTTGCAACCCAGGAACAAATTTTTAACGCTCTGGTTGAAGCAAAAAAACAAAAACTGCCTTTAGGAACAATGCTTGTTCAAATGGGTACAATTACCCTTGATGAATTGAAACAGGCTTTATCTCTCCAGCAGGGATATGATGCTGTAACGGCAGAACAGTTAAAAATTTCCGATGAAGTATTGGGAATGCTTCCTGAAGATTTTATAAAATTAAATAAAGTTTTGCCAATAAGCTATGATGACAAAGTTCTTGTTGTTGCGATGGTAAATCCCCATGATAAAAAAGTTATAAATGATATCATCTTTTTAACGGGATTAAAACCCAGTATTTTATTGATTACACATTATGAATTTTCAATGTGCGTTCAAAATCTGTTAAACGAACAAAAGAAAACCACAAGTAAAATTCTTAAAAAAATTGAAAAACAGGCATCTGCTTTTTATCAGGAAGAAACACTGTTTGAACAAGCGCAAAAAGAATTAAAAGATGATTCAAATATTGTCGTAAAATTTGTAAATAAAATCATATCCGACGGTATTGATATGAAAGCGAGTGATATTCATATTGAGCCGAGATTAGACGGATATTCCGTAAGATACAGAAAAGACGGTATTCTGCGTCAAGTGTTAAAACTGCCTTCAAAGACTGAATCTGCAATTTTGACTCGTTTAAAAGTAATATCAAAAATGAATATTGCCGAGCACAGAAGACCTCAGGACGGATCTTTTTCAATAACTTATAAAGATAATGATTATGACTTCAGAATAAATACACTTCCCGTAGGTGAGCAGGAAAAGATGGTAATAAGAATTCTTGCTCCGGCGGTTTCCATGTCATCAAATAAAGATGAGATGGTACTTGTGGGTGCTTCAAAAGCAGAAATAGAGCTTATAAAAAAAATGGAGAGTGTCCCTAACGGAATTATTCTGGCAACAGGTCCTACGGGTTCAGGTAAAACAACAACATTATATACATTGTTAAAAGCAATAAACGATGAAAAAATAAATATTACAACAATTGAAGACCCTATAGAAATCAGAATTGACGGGATTAACCAATCGCAGATTAATGCCAAAGCGGGTATAACATTTGCATCTTGTATGCGTGCGATATTAAGACAGGACCCTGATGTTATTCTGGTCGGTGAAATCCGTGATATTGAAACTTTAGAAACAGCTATCTCGGCTGCTTTAACGGGTCACCTTGTGTTATCAACACTCCACACAAACTCGGCTGCTTCAACAATTACCAGGTTGATAGATATGGGAGCAAAAGATTATCTGGTATCTTCTACATTGGTCGGTATTATTGCACAGCGTTTGGTGAGAGGTTTGTGTCCGCATTGCAAGACTCAGTATTTCCCTACAAGAGAAGAAGCCGAACTTGTTATAGCCGGCGGAGAAAAAGAAATTCAGGAATTTATGAAAACACCCGTTTATAAACCTAACGGATGCGAAAAATGTAACTTTGAAGGTTATACAGGTCGTATGGGTGTTTATGAAATAATGCCTATTACAAAAGAAATCAAAAGATTAATAGCGCAAGGTGCACATGATATACAAATTGAAGAAGCGGCGATAGGAGCAGGTATGAAAACGCTTCATCAGGCATGTTTGCATCACATTGTTGAAGGAAGAACTACTATTTCCGAGTTCTTACGTGTATTAGGACCTGTTAAGGAGTGAGGCTAGAGAATTATGACCAAGTATGAATACGAAGCCGAAAAATGGAACGGTGCACGTGTAAAAGGAAGAATAGAGGCAAAATCTCAGGTTGAGGTTCGTGTTAAAGTCAAAAACATGGGCTATAAATGTCTTTCCGTGTCTGAAGCAACAGGTGACGGATTTGGTAAAGCTGCCGGCATACAAAATCTTTCTTTAAAAGAAAAAATAGACTTTACCCAAACATTCCTCACATTGAATAAAGCCGGTTTGCCTATTATTGAAAGTTTAATTTTTATTGAAAAAGACGGCGCTTCGAGGCCTGTAAGAATGCTTGCTCAGGAAATCAAAAAGCAGATTATTGCCGGATATACTTTGTCCGATACTATTTCAAAATATCCTCAAATTTTCGGTCATGTATATATCGGTCTTGCTAAAGCAGGTGAAGATTCCGGTGAAATTGATAAAACATTTGAACGTTTAATATCACTTTTACAAAAGCAAGGGAATATTAAAGGTAAAGTTATATCAGCATTAACGTATCCTGCATTTGTAGTCCTTCTTGCAATTGCGGTAGTACTTGTTATGTTAATGTTCGTATTTCCTGCATTTAAAGAAATGTTTGATCAACAAGGTAAGGCACTTCCCGGAATTACTCAGTTTTGTATTGACACAGGTGAGTTTTTAAAAGATAAATGGATGTTGATTCCTTTGATAATAGCAACCATAGTTGTTTCATTTATATATCTTTTGAGATGGGAACCGTCAAGAAGAAAATTTGATGAAATTCTTCTTCAAATACCATTGATTGCCGATCTGGTAAAAGCAGCATCTTTCTCAAACTTTATGACAGTACTTCAAATTGCATATGATGCGGGTATACCGATATTGGAGTGCTTGTATCTTTCAAAGACTACACTTTCAAATGCAGTATTACAAGATGCGATAAATGTATCAATAAAGAAAATGCAGGCAGGTGCAAGGCTTTCCGAGGCACTAAAAGCGGCAAATATATTTCCTAAAATGATATTATTTATGGTATCAACAGGGGAACATTCAGGCCGGCTGGGTGAATTAATGACGCAAAGTGTTATGTATATAGACCAGCAGTTAGACTTAATAATTGATACTCTGGGTAAATTGGTAGAACCTGTTTTGTTAATATTTATAGGTTTTATTGTTTGCTTCCTGGCATTGTCATTATATTTACCGTTGTTCCAATCATACTCAATATCATAAGACCATTATTACAGAAAGGTACCAGTATATGTACGAAGAAGAAAATAATTTAGATGATAATAACAGTTTTATAACCGGTATTTGGTCTGAACGTGTATTGGTTGTTACAAAGGATTACCAAATAAAAGGAAATGTTTTTATGCCCAAAACAGGCAGAAAAAACAGAGTGCTTTCTGATATATTAAACGGGGCAAAAAGATTTGTTGCTATAAAGAATTGCGAATTAATCCACAGAGAGTTCCCGAACAGAAAAGCAGAAACTCATGATTTCTTACAATTAAACTTAAATTCAATCATATTATTAAGACCATTAAGTGAAGAATAGTGCTTGATTTTTAAATTTGTTTATGTGAGTATATTGAAAGTAAGGGCTATTAGCTCAGGTGGTTAGAGCGTACGCCTGATAAGCGTAAGGTCCCTGGTTCGAGTCCAGGATGGCCCACCATTTATTAAAGAGGTATTTAAACCTCTTTTTTTATTTTTCTTTTTAAAAGTTTTTTGTAAGTAAATGTTTAAAGTGTCAGGGATAATAATATAATAAATTTATTACAAATTAATTTTCAAAAAAATTGCTATTGACATACTTCATAAAAAAAAACTATAATATGTTAGGTGAGGCTAACAAAATAAGGCATGTGAAAAATGCTATAATATTAAAAACTAAAGAGGAGAATATAATGCAAAATACAATAGAAAAGATACAGTCACCTTGGGATAATTTCCTACCCGGTAAATGGCAGGAACATATTGATGTAGTTGATTTCATACAAAAGAACTATACTCCGTATGAAGGCAGTGATGAATTTCTTGAAAATACAACCGAAAGAACTGACATAATTTGGGATAAAGTCAGTGCTTTAATGAAAGAAGAACATGCAAATAACGGGCTTTTATGTGCTGATACATCTACACCGTCCGCCATAGATGCATTTGATGCCGGGTATATAGATAAAGACAGAGAATTAATAGTAGGATTGCAGACAGATTACCCGCTGAAAAGAGCAATTATGCCCTATGGCGGCTACAGAATGGTAGAAGCGTCCTGCAGGGCATACGGACTTAAAGAAGACGAAAAAGTAAAAGAAATTTTTACAAAATATAGAAAAACTCATAATGAAGGAGTATTTCAGGCATATACTCCCGAAATTAGAGCATGCAGAAAAAGCGGTATAATTACAGGGCTTCCCGATGCATACGGAAGAGGCAGAATAATTGGTGACTACAGGCGTGTGGCTTTATATGGTATAGACAGACTCATTGAAGATAAGCTGAGCCAAAAAGCCTTTACTGATAATACAAATATGACAGCTGATATAATAAGAGAAAGAGAAGAGTTATCCGAACAAATTCAGGCGCTTGAGGCTATGAAGCGGATGGCTCATCGTTACGGTTATGATATTTCAAAACCCGCATCAAATTTTAGAGAAGCTGTTCAGTGGACTTATTTCGGCTATCTTGCCGCAATAAAGGATCAAAATGGGGCAGCAATGTCTCTTGGAAGAGTCTCAACATTTCTTGATATATATTCGGAAAGAGACTTGAAACTGGGATTTATAACTGAAAAAGAAGCCCAGGAAATTATGGATGATTTTGTTATAAAATTGAGATTGGTTCGTTTTTTAAGAACTCCCGAATATAATGAATTATTCAGCGGCGATCCTGTCTGGGTTACGGAATCTATCGGCGGAATGGGGCTGGACGGAAGAACTCTCGTAACAAAAAATTGTTACAGAATGCTGCATACATTAACTAATTTAGGACCTGCTCCGGAGCCTAATATGACTGTTCTCTGGTCAAAAGATATGCCTGAAAATTTCAAGAAGTTTTGTTCAAAACTTTCAATAAATACATCGTCAATACAATATGAAAACGATGATTTAATGAGACCGTTATTCGGTGATGATTACGGAATTGCCTGCTGCGTATCTCCGATGACAATAGGAAAGGAAATGCAATTTTTCGGAGCAAGAGCAAATCTCGCAAAAGCGCTTTTATATTCGATAAACGGCGGAGTTGATGAAAAATCTTTTGCAAAAGTTGCAGATGGTTTTGATGCCATTACTTCGGAATATTTGAATTATGATGAGGTAATTGAAAAGTTTGATGCAATGATGGAGTGGCTTGCAAAAACTTATGTAAATGCACTGAATATTATACATTTTATGCACGATAAATATTATTATGAAAAAGCCCAGCTTGCTTTGATGGATAAAGATGTTGTCAGAAAACTCGGCTGCGGAATTGCGGGCTTTTCCGTTACTGTAGATTCTCTTTCGGCAATAAAATATGCAAAGGTAAAACCGATTAGAAATGAACAGGGAATAGCTGTTGATTTTGAAATAGAAGGAGATTTCCCCAAATTCGGCAATAATGATGACAGAGTGGATTCTATTGCAACTACATTGATAGAAAAGTTTATGGAAAAAATCGAAAAACTTCCGACATACAGAAATGCGATTCCGACACAATCCATACTGACAATTACATCTAATGTTGTTTATGGAAAGAAAACAGGAAACACTCCCGACGGAAGAAAAGCAGGAGTGCCGTTTGCCCCCGGAGCAAATCCTTTGCATGGCAGGGATGAATGCGGTGCTTTAGCCTCATTATGTTCGGTTGCGAAATTGCCTTTTAAACATGCAAAAGACGGTATTTCCAATACATTTTCAATAATCCCGTCTTCGCTCGGAAAATCCGAAGAAGACAGAATAAATAACCTAAAAGGACTTTTGGACGGTTATATGGAACAAAATGGCCAGCATATTAACGTTAATGTTCTTGACAGAGAAACTCTTAAGGATGCAATGGAACATCCTGAAAAATATCCCCAGTTGACAATCAGGGTGTCCGGATATGCTGTTAACTTCATAAAACTTACAAGAGCACAGCAGGAAGATGTAATTTCAAGAACTTTCCATTCAAAGTTTTAAATTTATATTTTTTAATATAAAAAAGAGGATATAAGTATTTATATCCTCTTTTTTTGTGTAATAATTTTTAAATATGAATAATGGGGAAAAGGGATATATACATTCGGTAATAACGGGCGGAACAGTTGACGGCCCCGGTATCCGGTATGTAATTTTTATGCAGATGTGTCCGTTAAGATGCAAGTTTTGCCATAATCCTGATACCTGGCAGCTTCAGGAAGACAGACAAAAATCAGTTGAAGAAATTCTTTTTGACATAAAAAAATATAAAAACTTTTTTACCCTTTCCAATGGCGGAGTGACTGTCTCAGGCGGAGAACCTTTATTACAGGCAAAGTTTGTTTTAAATCTCTTTAAGCATTTAAAAAAAGAAAATATTCATACTGCAATTGACACTTGCGGATATATTAATATTGATGAAACAATTTTAGAATTATTTCAATATACGGATTTATTTCTATTTGATATCAAACATCTTAATAATGAAAAACATATTGAACTTACGGGAAAAGATAATAAAAGAATTAAGAATTTTTTAGATGAGTTAAAAAGAAATAATAAAAATGTATGGATTAGACAGGTTTTAATTCCAAATCTGACAATGGATACGGAATATATTAACGAACTGATAAAATACCTTGATAAGTATAGACCAATAATAAAAAAGATAGAGCTTTTACCATACCATAAAATGGGTAAAGAAAAATGGAAGAAATTGGGAATGGAATATAAATTAAGTGCGGATACTCCTCAAAAAAAAGACTTATCGGAAATAAAAAGAAAATTTGAAAATAACGGTTACGATGTTCTTCTGTCTTCATAATATTTATTTATGTTTATAGTCTTAAATAATTTAAAATTATTTAATCTTGTATCCTTACTAATTCTTCTGTCATTCCTTCAGAAATAACCGTAGGTTTTGCAAAATATGTTTCCTGTTGAAATAATTCAGGCAAAATTGACGGTTTTTCTTTTAGAATACTTTCAATATGTATGTTATGTCCTCTGTCTTGTCCTGATTTCATATATTCAATGGCTTTTTCTCTGGCATTAAGTGCTAGATATATTATTCCTTTTACATATATGAAAATATTTATTTCAGGCTGAATTTTAATTAGTTCGTTACATATTCTCAATGCTTCTTTGTAATTTTTGTCCTGTTCATATAAGATTTTGAGGTATTGGTATTTAAAATCCGGGTTATATTTATCGAAATTTTTTCTAATTCCCTATCTGCAATATTTTAATATTGTAAGAAAAAGTTAAACGAAAAGGCACTCAATTGAGTGCCTTTTCGTTTTTTTAGTTAACCGTTAATTTTCTTTTTGATTCTTTTTCCGGTGCATGTTTTGGAACTTTTATTTCAAGAATTCCGTTTTCAAGTTTTGCCTCTGTTTTTTCCGTATCTATTTCTTCGGGGAAATATACAGTTCTTGAAAATTCTCCGTAACGGAATTCTGATTTTTTATAAGAATGTTCATCCTTTTCTTCTTTGTGTTCTTCTTCTTTTTTTGCATTTATACATATACAATTTTTATCTATTTCAATATCTAAATCTTCTTTTTTTATACCCGGAATTTCAGCTTTTATTATGAACTCTTTGCCTTTATCTTCTATTTCAACGGGCATGGATAATTTATCCATATTTTCCCAGTATGCTGCTTCAGGGAAATAGCTGTCAAAATGTCTGTTTAATAGTGAGCTTATTTCATCATTGACCGTTCTGATAAAGTTATCTGGTGTTTTTTTAATTAGGAATCTCATAATTTGTCTCCTTTCAAATGTTTTACTTCTTACAATTTTATTATTTCTCTGTTTTGCAAAAATTCCGTATTTTTAACAAAAAAATAACAATTAAAAGTATTATGAAATAAAATTCCGATGGAAAAAAGCGACAAAAGACTAATTTATAAGTTTTTGGACTGATTCTGACATAAATTTTGCATGGCTTGAACTTTTGTTAATTTTAAGTGCTTGTGCGTAGTCATCAATTGCACTTTGATATTTTTTATTTTGGAACTTATAAAATGCTCTTTGTTCATATAATTTGTAATTCTTAGGATACCAAGATATAGCTGTTGTCAAATCATTTATTGCGCCCTGGATGTCATTAATATAATATTTAATTTGAGCGCGCATTTTATAATATTCGATGTTTGAATAGTCAATCTTTATGGCTTGATTGTAATTTTCAATTGCTTCATTATAGTTTTTAACTCTTCTGTATAAATCGGCTCTCATTGCGTATAATTCAGCATTTTTCGGAAATTGTTCTATAGCTTTTGAATAAAAATCTATAGCATAACAATACTGTATATTTTTTCTTGAGACACGGGCAATGGCTTTATAACAATCAAGAGATTGCGGGTTCATTGAAAGCGCCAAGAACAAATAATGCAGAGAATCTTTGTATTCGGCAAGATTTTCATAAGTTATACCTTTTCTGTATAAACTTTTAAAAATTATGTAATTTCTTAATTTCCCGAGATAAAACAATATATTCTCCTAGTTATTAAGACTGTGAATCGGCGCAGGAATTCTTCCTCCGCGGTTAATAAAAGTTTCCGAAGAAAGTTTATTAACTGCCATTATAGGTGCTTCGCCAAGCAATCCGCCGTATACTGCTTTATCTCCTACGTTTTTATTGGGAACCGGAATAATTCTTACTGCAGTGGTTTTTTTATTAATCATACCGATTGCCATTTCATCCGCTATCATGCCTGAAATTGTACTGTCCGGAGTGCTGCCGGGTATGGCAATCATATCAAGACCAACGGAACAAACGCAGGTCATTGCTTCAAGTTTATCAAAGGTTAAGACACCTTTTTGCGCAGCTTCTATCATCCCGGCATCTTCCGAAACCGGAATAAAAGCACCTGATAATCCGCCGACATAGGAACTTGCCATAATTCCGCCTTTTTTCACTGCGTCATTAAGCATTGCAAGTGCTGCGGTTGTTCCGTGAGCGCCTGCATGTTCAAGCCCCATTGCCTGAAATATTCCTGCAACAGAATCACCTATTGCGGGGGTAGGTGCAAGAGAAAGATCGATAATTCCAAAAGGAATATTCATTTTTTCTGCCATTCTTCTGCCTATAAGTTCGCCTGTTGAAGTGATTTTAAAAGCAATTTGTTTTATTTTATTTGCAAGGGTGCCGAAATCAGCATCTTTAGGAAGATGTTCAACTGCCGCGCGAACAACACCGGGCCCTGAAACTCCGACATTTAAAGCACATTCCGGTTCCCCATATCCGTGAAAAGCTCCTGCCATAAAAGGATTATCCCCGGGTACATTACAAAAACACACAAGTTTTGCGGCACCGATACCGTCAGCGTCAGCTGTTAAATTTGCAGCTTGTTTTATTATCGAGCCCATTTTTTTTACGGCATTCATATTTATTCCTGCTTTTGTCGAGGCAAGATTTATGGATGAACAAACGCGCTGAGTTTGTTTTAGTGCTTCAGGAATACTTTCAATTAATGCGGCATCACCTTTTGTACAGCCCTTTTCAACAAGTGCCGAAAAACCGCCTATAAAATTAACGTTAACTTCTTTTGCAGCTTCATCCAGCACTTTTGCCAGATATACATAATCATATTCTTTGCAGGATTCACCTATAAGAGAAATCGGAGTAACGGCTATTCTTTTATTTATAATGGGAATAGAGTATTCTTCTTCGAGCTCGGAGGCATAACAGTATAAATTTTTAGCGTATTTTACTATTTTATTATATACTTTATCGCCGACTTCTTTTATATCTTCACCGCAGCAATCACGAAGACTTAATGCAAGAGTTACCGTTCTTATATCCAGATTGTGGACTTTTATCATATTTATTGTTTCAATAATCGATTTCTCATTAAAAAATGACATGTTATTTCCTTAAATTGTGTGCATATTATCAAAGATTTCTTTTTTTTGTATCCAAATTTCCATACCTAATTTTTGTCCGGAAACGGTCAGAGCTTCTTTTATTTCTTTAAATGAATATTTTGACTTGCTTATATCAGCCAGAAGAAACATCATAAAACATCCTTGCATAATTGTTTGTTTAATATCTTCAATATTAACTTCATATTTTGCCAGTACCGATGAAATTTCAGCTACAATACCTATTCCGTCTTTACCTGATATGGTTACTATTATCTTATCTTTGCTCATATTATCTCCAATCATAATATTAATTTTAACGGTAATTATGTAATAAGGCAATCAGAACCTGAAATTGCGCAATCCCGAGTGAATTTTTTCAAGATTTGTCATGACGATATTTTTTCTTTCATCATCAGTTATTGTTTTAAGTTCTTTTTCAATAATTCTTTCACCGTTTTGTTTTGTTTCTTTTGATGCATAATCTTCTAAATATTCTTTTAATGTCATAATTGCATTTGGATGGCAAAAATTATGAATTTGTTCGTTTTTGCAAATTGACATAAATCTTTCACCCGTTCTTCCGCTTCCGTAACAAGCAGTGCAAAAGCTCGGTAAATATCCCAGTTCCATAAGCCAGTTTACAACTTCATCAAGAGTTCTGTTATCATTTACTTCAAATTGGCTGGAATCTTCATTTTCGGGCTCCGGTTCATAATATCCGCCGACGCTTGTTTTTGAACCTCCGGAAATTTGAGAAATGCCAAGAGCAAGAACTTCTTTTCTTACTTCTTTACTTTCTCTTGTTGAAACAATCATTCCGGTATAAGGAACTGCGATTCTGATTACTGCAACAATTTTTTTAAAAATTTCATCGTCAATCCCGTTTTTAAAATTGTCAGGATTAATATCATCGGCTTTTCTTATTCTCGGCACACTGATTGTATGGGGCCCGACTCCGTAAAGGGCTTCCAGATGCTCTGCGTGCATTAAAATGCCGATAAACTCGTATAAATAATTTTCAAGCCCGAAAAGAACACCGAGCCCGACATCTTCAATACCGGCCTGCATTGCTCTGTCCATTGCTTCCGTATGGTAGTCATAATTGTGTTTTGGACCTGTCGGGTGAAGTTTTTCATATTTCCGTTTATTATATGTTTCCTGAAAAAGGATGTATGTTCCAATACCGGCTTCGTGTAATTTACGGTAATTTTCAACTGTTGTTGCCGCAATATTAACATTTACGCGTCTTATGGCGCCATTTTTATGTTTAATTGAATAAATTGTTTTTATTGATTCGAGGATGTATTCAATAGGGTTATTTACAGGGTCTTCTCCGGATTCTATTGCTAAACGCTTATGCCCCATATCCTGAAGTGCTATAACTTCATTTTTAATTTCTTCCTGTGTCATCTTCTTTCTTGGAATATGTTGATTTTTTGCATGATAAGGACAGTATACGCATCCGTTTATACAATAATTCGAGAGGTACAGCGGCGCAAATAAAACAATTCTGTTTCCGTAAAAGTCTTCTTTTATGTGCTTTGCGAGTGAGAAAATTTCATTGTTTTTTAATTCATCGCTGCACATTAATAACACGGCGGCTTCTCTGTGGTTGAGCCCCTTTTTTAGTTTTGCTTTTTCAATAATCTCATTTATGAGCAAGATATTATTTTTATTATCTTTTGCAAACTCAACAGAATCAAGTATCTCTTGATGATTTATAAATTCTTCTGCTTTAGAGGATTTCGGATTATACATTACAGCGCCTTTTTCTAATTATAAGTATAGCGCAAACACAAATTTTAAGTATGACGTTGAATGAAATATCTTGAAAGAGAAAAATGTTCATGTTATAAAAAAATTACTGCGGGAGTTTCCTGCTAGTTCAATGAATGGAAGACCAAGACACTGAAAAAAAGTATAAAATTGGCTCAAAGCGCAGGTTTTTGTTACGGAGTTAAACGCGCAGTCGAAACAACAAAGAAAGTTAAACTGGAAAACGGTTCTAAAAATGTATGGGTTTTAGGTGAACTTATACATAATTCTCACGTGATAAAAGAACTTGAAGAACTTGGAATTATGACGGTTGATAAGCTGCCTGATAAAGAAGAAGGTATTTGTATTGTCAGGAGTCATGGAATGCCGCCTCAAAATATAGATGAAATGATTTCAAAAGGTTTTGAAGTCGTTGATTTAACATGTCTTGATGTTAAAAAAGTACAGCAAAAAGCTGTTCAGCTTGCTAAAGAAGGTTTTTTTGTTTTGATTTTGGGTAAACCTTCTCATCCTGAAGTGGTTGCAATTAACGCAAATGCAAAATTGCATTCTGATGATGTATATGTAATTCCGGATATTGAGACATTAAAAACATTAAAAGATAAAATAAAACAGCATAAAAGAGTCGGAGTTGTTATTCAAACCACACAAAAACTGGAGTTTTTGGAAGAAGTTGTAACATATCTGGTTCCGCTTGCCCTTGAATTGAAAGTATTTAATACTATATGCCAATCAACCTCTAAAAGGCAGGAAGAGGCAAAAGAACTTGCTAAAAATTCAGATTTAATGGTTGTTGTGGGCAGCAAAAAAAGTGCTAATACGACGCATCTTGCTGAAATTCTGACAGGTATTACAAATACCGTTCATATAGAAACATCAGATGATTTAGATGAATATAAGGAATTAATAGAAAAATCTCAAAATATAGGAGTTACGGCAGGTGCTTCGACTCCCGATAACATTATAAAAAATGTAATTACAAAACTTGAAAAATATTAAGAAAGGACAAATAAAATGACAAAAACAATGAATGATCAGGACGAATTCGTCAGATTGCTTGAAGAAAGCTACAATTACAAATTTTCTGTAGCAGATGTAGTTAAAGGTATCGTTATTAAAAGAGAAAACGACGGCTTTCTTGTTGATATCGGTGCTAAAACGGAAGCATTTCTTCCTAACAGAGAAATTTCAAATAATGCAGATAAAGATGTTTCCGAAGAACTTGCCATCAATGATGTAAAGGAATTCTACATCTTAAAAGAAGAAAGTGATGATGAAAACGGCAGAATACTTTTATCATTAAAGAAATTATCCTGTGCAAAAGCATGGCAGGAACTTCAAAATGCTAAATACAATAATGAAACAATCTCGGCAAAAGTTGTTCTTATTGTAAGAGGCGGTGTAATTGTTGAAGTTTCAGACTTGAGAGGATTTGTTCCCGCAAGCCAATTAAGGACGGGGGCCCCCTTCGACGGTTTAATCGGACAGGAAATTGAAGTTAAAGTTCTTGAAGCGGATGCAAAGAAAAACAAATTAATATTGTCTCAACGACAGGCAGTAGCAGAACAAAGAGAACAAGTTGTTGATGAAATTATATCTAACCTCGAAATAGGTTCGGTTGTTAAAGGTGAAGTTGTAAGAATTGCCGATTTTGGTGCATTTATTGACATTAACGGTGTAGACGGACTTCTTCCCATCTCTGAAATTTCATGGCAAAGAATTAAACATCCTTCAGATGTTATTTCTTTGGGTCAAGAAATTGAAGTTAAAATCTTAAAAATAGATACAGATATGAAACGTATCAGCTTAAGTTTAAAGAGAATGGGTGATAACCCCTGGGAATCTATTGAAAATGAATTTCAAGAAGGTCAAATAATAAAAGGAACTGTTAATAAAGTAACTTCTTTCGGTGCATTTATTAATATTTATCCGGGTGTTGAAGCATTATTGCCGTCTGCCGAAATGGAAGGCGAAAATGTAAATCCGTTTAATGTATATAATGTTGGTGATGAAGTTGAAGTTTTAATTAAAAAATTCACTCCGCAAGAACACAGAATCGCATTAAGCGTAAGAGATATTAAAAAAGATTAGTATTTAATCAGCTAAATTTAAAGGAGAATCCGGTTTTAGGGGTTCTCCTTTTTTGTTAATAATCCGTAATATTGCTTTTTATAATAACAATTTTTTCGTTTTATGTGTTTTAATGATTGCAAGAAAAGGAAAAATAAGTATGAGAACTGAATGCGTAACTGTAAATCAACCTTCTAAACATAATAAAGGTAAAATTTTAATAATTTTGCATGAGTTAGGGCAGGATGTAAATCAACCTTCTAAACATAATAAAGGTAAAATGATAGGTGCCGGTATAGGTACAGCGGCAGGTGTTGCATACAATGTATATGACAGTAAACAACTGTTAGGATATATCAATAGAAATCTTGAAAAAATTCAGTTAAAACATCCGAATATAACAGGAACACCTAAAGATGTTTTCCAATCATACTTAAAAACTCATTCCGAAACCGGAAAAAAAGGTATTGTATTCTTAAAAAATAAAGCACAGGTTCTTAAAAGAACAGGTTTGATGGCCGGTCTGGTTGCGGCATGTGCTGCTGCCGGTATTGCCGTAGGTGCGGTAATTGATAAAATAGCGGCATCTAAAAATAAACAGATTTAGAAAATATTAAAGCATTTTTTTAAGGTATTGCCCCGTAAATGAATTTTTGCATTTCGCAACTTCTTCGGGGCTTCCTTGTGCAATAATTTCCCCGCCTTCATTTCCGCCTTTTGGACCTAAATCTATAATATGGTCTGCGGTTTTTATTAAATCAAGATTATGTTCAATAATTAAAATAGTATTGCCGCTATCTGCGAGTTTATTTATTATTTTTATGAGTTTATCAAGATCATACCAGTGAAGTCCTACAGTGGGTTCGTCAAGCAGATATAGTGTTTTACCGGTTGCCCGTTTATTTAATTCGGCTGCCAGTTTTATTCTCTGTGCTTCACCTCCCGAAAGTGTTGTTGAACTTTGTCCGAGTTTCATATATCCCAAGCCGACATCATTTAAAGTTTGAAGTCTTGATTTGATTTTAGGAATATTTTCAAAAAAGTCTAAGGCTTCGGAGATGCTCATATCAAGTACCTCAGATATGTTCTTTCCTCTGTATTTGACTTCAAGTGTTTCCCTGTTATAGCGCTGTCCCTTGCAAACATTACATTTGATGTATACATCGGATAAGAAATTCATTTCAATTCTGGTTAATCCGTCGCCTTTGCAGGCTTCACATCTTCCGCCTTTAACGTTGAAACTGAATCTGCCTTGAGAGTACCCTCTTACTTTTGCTTCGGGCGTTTTTGCAAATAGTTCTCTTATATGTGTAAAAACATCTGTATAAGTTGCAGGATTTGATCTTGGAGTTCTTCCTATGGGCGATTGGTCAATACAAATAACTTTATCAATATTTTCAAATCCTGAAATGGTGTCAATTCCTTGCGGTTTAGGTTTATTTGCATTTAATTTATGCAGAGAATACTGATATATTAAATCATTCATTAAGGTTGATTTTCCGCTGCCTGAAAGACCTGTTATCGCAACGACTTTTCCCAGGGGGATTTTGACATCGATGTTTTTCAGGTTATTTTTTCTTGCATTTTTAACTTCAAGAAAAAGGCCGTTGCCCTCGCGTCTTTTTTTAGGAACGGGAATTGTTTTTTCGCCGCTTAAATATTGTCCCGTAATTGATTTTTTTGCTTTTATAATGTCTTCTACGGAACCTTGAGCTATGATTTTTCCGCCGTTTACTCCCGCATAAGGCCCAATATCAACGATATGGTCAGCGCTTCTTATTGTGTCTTCATCATGTTCGACTACAATTAAAGTATTTCCGAGATTACGCAATCTTATAAGTGTTTTTATTAGCATATCGTTGTTGTACTGGTGCAGTCCGATAGAAGGTTCATCAAGAACATATAAAACTCCTGACAGTCCGCTTCCTATTTGTGTTGCAAGACGGATTCTCTGTGCTTCTCCGCCTGATAATGTTGCTGATGCTCTTGCCAGATCAAGGTAATTTAAACCTACATCGAGCATAAATTTTAGTCTTGATCTTATTTCTTCCAGAATTTGTTTTGCTATTGTTAATTTATAATCGTCAAGTTCCAGATAAAGATCCGAGAAAAATTTATATGCGTCTTTTATTGATAATTTTGTAACTTCATATATATTTTTACCTCCTACCGTAACAGCAAGAGAAAATGGTTTTAATCTGGCGCCTTTACAATCACTGCAGGGGATTTGCGACATGTAATCTTGTATTTGTTCTCTGACTTCATCTGAATTTGATTCATTGTATTTGTTCATAAAATACGGAATAACGCCCATGAACGGCATTTTTCTCGTAATATATCTTGAACCGCCGAATTCTTTATATCTTAAAGCCACATGCTCTTTTCCGCTTCCGTAAAGTATTATGTTTTGATGATTTTCGGGAAGTTCTTCAAACGGTGTATCCATGTCTATTCCAAAGTGGGATGCGACGGAAGAAAGTACATCAAGATAATATGGATTTCCTGTTTTTGCCCACGGGTAAACGGCACCGTTTTTTAATGTTTTTGTCCTGTCCGGAATGATTAAATCGGCATCGGGTTCATAATGTGCGCCGAGCCCTCCGCATGTCGGGCATGCACCGTAGGGATTATTAAAGCTGAATATTCTCGGTGCAAGTTCTTCAAAACTTAAATTACAATTGGGACATGCAAGTTTTTCGGAAAAAATCATTTCACTTCCGCCAACCACATCAACGATTAAAAGCCCGTCTGATTTTTGCAGCGCAATTTGCGCGCTGTCTGTTAATCTTGCTCTTGCACTTTCTCTTACTACAAGTCTGTCTACAACAATTTCAATTGTATGTTTTTGAGTTTTATTTATTTCAATTTCATCTTCATCAAGATTATATATTTTTTTATCAATGCGAAATCTTATAAATCCTTCTTGTTTTAATTCGTCGAGTAAATTAACAAACTCTCCTTTCTTGCCTCTAACAACGGGAGATAAAAGCTGGATTTTTGTGCCTTCCGGTAATGTATAAATTTTATCAATGATTTCATCAATGGATTGAGGAGCAATTTCACATCCGCATTCGGGGCAGTGCGGGGTTCCTATCCGTGCAAACAAAAGTCTTAAATAATCGTATATTTCCGTAACCGTTCCGACCGTGGAACGCGGATTGTTGCTTGTGGATTTTTGATCGATTGATATGGCGGGTGATAATCCTTCAATGCTCTCGACATCAGGTTTATCAAGCTGGCCCAAAAATTGTCTTGCATAGTTTGAAAGGCTTTCCACATACCTTCTTTGCCCTTCGGCGAATATTGTATCAAAAGCAAGAGAACTTTTTCCGGAACCCGAAATACCCGTAAAAACTATAAGTTCGTTTTTCGGAAGTTCCAAACTTACGTTTCTTAAGTTATGTTGATTTGCTTTTCTGATAATAATCTTATCGCTCATACCGATATTATGACATGAATATAATTTTATTGTATAATCCCTTTATGGTTGAATTTATTGAATATCAGGTCAATACGGGCGAAATCAACATGGCTGTTGATTCTGAAATTCTGGATGTTTGTATTAAAGAGAAAAAAAAGGAACCTGTTATAAGATTTTATGCCTGGAGTCCAAAATGTGTATCTTTGGGGAGAAACCAGAGTCCGGACAGTATTAATATTGAATATTGCAAAAAAAATAATATTGATATTGTAAGACGGATAACGGGAGGAAGAGGACTTTTGCACGATAATGAACTTACATATTCATTTGTATGTCCTTTTGAATTTTTAAAAAGCGGTGAAAGTGTAATAGCCTCATATAAAGAAATTTCTTCTGCAATTATTGAAGGGTTTAAACTTCTCGGTATTGAACTTGAAATCGGTGCCAAAAAAAAGGTAAATACTTCATTTGATTATTGTATGTCTTTAACTACAGGAGCTGATCTTTGTTGCAATGGTAAAAAACTCATTGGTTCGGCTCAGTTCAGAAAACAAAACTATATTCTTCAGCATGGTTCAATACTGTTTGATTTGGATTATGAATGCATAAACAGTATTTTTAACGAAATAACTGACATCGAATCTATTATTACGCTAAAAAGACTCAATGAGGGGATTACAAGAAGAGATGTCATTGAGTCTTTAAAAACGGGATTTAAAAATTATTTTAATTTTACATAAATTTTGCTACGTATAAAGTCGAACCTTTGCTTAAAATTTTTAATAAAGCAGCTTCTTCTTCTCTCGTTGACGCGGTTAAGAAATAACGGGTTTCGGTTTTTCTGGGGCTTACGGAAAATTCAGCCTGCGTTAAATTTACCTGTTTTGGTTTGATATCTTTTGCATATCTTTGATCCAGCGTTATTGCAAAGTTCTTTGCTGCGTTATGAACGGTTCCGTCTATTTCATCTTCGTATTTATATCCTTCTTTTAGTTCATAACCTTTTAATTGTTCGTTATTTTTAAATGCTGTTCTGACATATGTCGGTACATCTGCTTTCGGTTTTCCGTCTTTTAAAGTGAAAACCATTAAAGAACCAAAAGAAACAGGTCTGATTGCCATTGTTTATTCCCTTTTACCTTTTTACCATGCTGATTATACTCATTTAAAAACTGCGCAAAAAAAAAATTGCGCATTGAATTATGAAAATTGTTAAAAATCTGATACAATGTGAAAAGTTGATATAATAGAGGTTTTACAATGGAAAATATAAAGAAAAGTCTTGTCAGGTATCCGTTTCTTGAAAGACCCGTAGAAATATATGAAAGAGAATGCGGACACAAGATTATCTGGGCATATAAAGAAGGTTCTTTGCTTAATATAAGCAGCTGGGTGAAAACAGGTTCAATCAACGAAAATGATGAAAATAACGGAATTTCTCATTTTCTGGAACATCTTATGTTTAAAGGTACATCAAAACATAAAGCCGGTTATTTTGACAGAACACTTGAAGCCAAAGGTGCTATTGTTAATGCTGCTACCTGGAAAGATTATACTTTTTATTATGTTACCGTACCAAAAGGAAATGATGATAAAAATTTGCAAGAAACAATCGAACTTCATGCAGATATGATGCTTAATCCGGTCATTCCGCCCGAAGAGATAGGCGAGCCTTTTGATTTGAATCAACCCGTAACAACAAAAAGAGAACGACATGTTGTAATTGAAGAAATCAGAATGCGTAAAGATCAGCCGTGGACAAAGGTTTATAATTCCGTGAATGCAAATTTATATTCAAACCATCCTTATAAACGCGATGTTATAGGTAACGAGCAGATAATATCAACAATTAAGAGAGAAACAATTCTTGATTATTACGAAAAGTTTTATACTCCGGATAATATTACAACAATTATAGCAGGAGATATCAATCCTGATTATGTGATTGCAAAAATAGCGAAAGAATTTGATTTTAAAGGCAGAAAAAATCATCCGAAACAGGAATATAAAATAGATTTGCAGCCAACCGGCGGGAAATATACAGAAGAATATTCCAAGATAAATACAGGTTTTGTAATGTTTGGATATTTAGGTGCCAAGGCAAATGACATAAGAACTTCTCTTGTTTTGGAGATGATATGCTCTGTTCTTGGCGACGGGTTAAGTTCAAGATTGCAGCAGGAACTTATTGAAAAAGCATCGGAGCAAATATTTAACGGAGTAGGTGCTTATTACTATCCTTTTAGAGACGGCGGGAATATTTTTGTACAGGCAAATTTTAAGCCTGAAGCTAAAAATACCGTGTTGGAAAAATTAAAACAACAAATAGAAATTTTATATACAAACGGCATTTCAGAACAGGAATTAAAAAAAGCAAAGAAAAAGATTAAAGCAGGTTTTGCGTCAAATTCTGAAAGCGTTACGGATATAGCCGATACTATCGGTTATTATATAACCGTACCCGGCGGACTTAATTATGTTGAAGAATATGCGGATACGATAGATAAAATAACTGCGGAAGAAATAAAAGAAACAGCCGCAGAATATATGGATATTAACAATGTTGTTATTTCCGTATTAATGCCCGAAGAATATAAAAATGAAGGATAAATAATGGATAAAATGATTTTGAAAAACGGAATAAAAGTTGATATAAAAACAAATAAAAATACGCCGAGAACCGCTATTGTTATGCATATAAGATATAATAAAAACAATACCGGCAAAAAGAGTATATACTCTCTTCTTTCATCACTCTTATTTCAGGGAACAAAAAGCAGAAGTGCGGAGCAGCTTGCTCAAGAACTGGATGAAAATGCAATAGATATTTATTATGATCTCAAAGCGGATTATATGAGATTTAAAATTCTTTGTCTTAATGAGGATGTTAATCTTGCGCTTAATATTTTTCAGGATATGTTTGAAAATTCAACCCTTGATAATTATGAAAAGGAAATACAAAAAATAAAAGGGGATCTTATCTCCGAGCTGGATTCCGCAAAAGCTCAGGCAAAAGATGAATATCTTAAAACGGTTTATAAAAATCATCAATATGCATTTTCAAGAAAAGATGCGATAGAAGAACTTGAAACGGTAACAAAAGAAGATTTGTTTGAGGTATTCGAACAGCTCAAATATATAATGGCAAAAAATATTTTTGTTGTAAGTGATAAAACAAAAGAAGAAATTCTCCCTCTTATAGAAAAGCATTTTGAGAAACTTGGCGTCAAGGAAACCGAATATGATACAAATTTGATTGAAGAAATAAAAGAAAACAGGGTCTCAACAATAATAAAAGATGATGCAAATCAGGCTCAAATATATATGGGCTGGGCAATTCCAATTATAAGTTTTGAAGAGTGGCCGATTATTAATTTGGTTAATACGATTTTGGGTTCGGCCGGTCTTTCATCAAGATTGTTTTTAGAATTACGGGAAAAGAAAGGACTTGCATATACTGTCAGAAGTTCTTATGCAATCAATAAACTCGGCAGTGATTTTTATGTTTATATTGCAACGGAGCCAAAAAATATTAAAACATCTATAGAAGGCTTCCAAGTTGAAATAAATAAAATTATGACCGAGCCGATGTCAAGTGAAGAACTTGAAAATGCCAAGAATAATGCCATAGGAAAAAGGCAGTTTCTGTTTGAAACAAATATGTCTGAAGCAATAATACGCGGACTTTATAAATACTGGGGTGTCGATTATGACTATGAACAGAAATTTATTGAGTCTGTCAAAGAAATTACAAAAGAAGACATAATGAATTTTTCCAAAAAATATTTTTCAGCTCCGACAGCACTGTGTGTTCTGGCTCCTGAAAAATATTTAAAGGAGGCCGGGTTGATTTAACCCTTGTTTCTGCAAGGTAAATTATGGTAAAATCTACAACATAGATATGAGTACTACGAAAATCCAGAACAAAAAAATAAAAAAAGAAATTGATAAATTTCAAAAATCCGGCAATATCCAGAAGGCAATAGATACGTGCAGAGGGGCTTTAGCTCTTGATGAAAATAATGCCGAGCTTCATGTCAAACTGGGTGATTTGTATATGGAGTGGCATCTTGATATTCATCAGGTAAAACAGTATGCCGATGAAGCTATAACGGAATATCAAATTGCACTTGAAACATGTGTTGATTCATCGGAAATATATTTTAAAATAGCAATGGCTTTTTATTATAAACGCGAGCTTGATAAATCAATCAACTATTTTAAACTGGTTCTGGAACATAATACAAAAATGTCCGAAGCAAATTTTATGCTTGCGGAAATTTTTATGAGAAAAGGTGATTTTATTGAAGCGGTAGAATATGCTGATAAAGCAATAAAATCGGCTCCTTTCTCATCTTCAAGGGCGTATTTCTTAAAATATTGTATACAGTCGCTTTCTGATAAAACATCCCGGTTTCAGAGAGCAAAAAATTTAATTGCATCTTTTTTGTCTCTTCCGTTTGATAAATATGCGATGAAAGAAGTTGGAAGAAATTTATCATATTTAAAATTTGCACCGGACATAATAAAAATATCAATAAAGATATTAAAAGACGGATTCAGTGATAAGATTATTGATATGTACAGAGAACTTTTGGACAAGGCGCCCGGATTTGTCGAATTGTATTTGTGTATAGGTAAAGTTTATTACGAATTGAAACGTTATGAAGATGCCATTTGTGAATATAAAATGGCTATATGGCTTGACAGCTTGAATATAAGAGCGTACTGCTATTTATGCCAGCTTTATGAGGAACAAAGAGATTTTGAAAATGCAATATTAACTTGCGAAAAATTAATAGAACTTCAGCCTCATGTTGCTGATTATCATTGTACGCTGGCTCAATATAAATATATGCAGGGTGAAGTAAAAGAAGCTGTAGATCATTATCAAACGGCAATTACAATAAATCCTAATCCTCAATGGACAAGTGTTGTTGCCCAAACTCTCGGTTATATTTTCCAGGAGAATACAAAAGATTTGGATGCGGCAATTTCCTCGTATCAGAATGCTTATAATTTGAACCCGAATGATTTCGATATTTATATAAATCTCGGCAATGTATTTTTTGAAAAAGGTTCGTATGATAATGCGCTTGTTGTATATAAAAAAGCATTGGAAGCAAATCCTCACAATTCGAGATTACATTGTAATTTAGGATATTTGTACTGGGGAAAAGGAAATATTGAAGAAGCCGTTAAAGAATATGAGAAGGCTATTAAATATGATAATACATATGATATAGCGTATAATAATCTCGGAGTTATTTATCTTGATGATTACGGCAAGGTCCAAAAAGCAATAGAATTGTTTGAAGAGGCAAGAAAATATAACCCGAATTATGCGCTTGCAAATTATAATCTGGCACGTTCTATAGCTATAACCGGTGATAAAATAGAAGCCGCTAAGTTATATCAGATAGCTTTGGATATAAACAATTATACTCAGGAACTTGATCCTGCAGAAATTGAAGACAAAATTCAGGATTTATTCTCGTAAAGGATTTTATTTTGGAATATATACAGGAAATAAGAGTTTTATATAGTGATACTGATTCATACGGGGTTGTATGGCACGGATCATATACAAAATGGTTTGAAGCTGCAAGGGTTGGTGTTGTTGAACAGCTGGGGCTGGAACTTGAGACGCTTGAAAGCCGCAATATCCTTTTTCCCGTTGTAGAAATGAATATAAGATATAAATCTTCCGCCAAAATGAATGAAAGAATTATCATTAAAACTCATATTAAAGAAGTTAAACCCGTCAGTATTACTTTTGAGCATAATGTATATGAAAAGAAAACGGGTGTGTTAAGAGTAAATGCCTGTACAACAATTGTTGTTATAAATTCTGAAACGGGTAAAATGTACAGAAGAATCCCTGAAGAATTATACTCAAAATTTCTGGAAGCTCAATAGCTGAATACGATATTGACCTTTCGGTCAATGAATTTAAATCTTTAGGCTATATCCCGCAGCAAAAATATTCCCTAAAATTAATAAAGATATAAGGGAGTATCAGCTTTGGGGATAAGTACGTATAAACAACCCGGAAAAATTGAAAATATTGAACAGAATATAACTTCTGTCAAAGAAGCTGCTCAAAGATACTTTAACCTGGCCGAAAAGCAGAGAAATAATTTTAAATATAAAGAATCGGTTGAGAATTATTTAACCTCTATATTAATAGACAGAAATAATGTTGTTTCATATATGGGTGCGGCACTTTCATATAAGAATTTGAGAATTTATACGAAAGCCGTAGAATATTTTAAAAAGGCGGAAACCATAAGTCCATATAATGCTGCCATTCAAAAAGAGCTTGCAATTTGTAATATTATACTCGGAGAATTTGCTCTGGGGCTTAATTATCTTATAAAAGCTATAAGTTTGGAGCCTGATAATCTTGACTTGCAAATGCAGCTTGCTCTGGTGCATGAAATGATTGACGAAGATGACATGGCTCTTAAAATATATCAAAAAATTATAGAAACTGACGAAACATATGTAAGAGCGTATATTCAAAAAGCAACTTTGTATATGCACAAGAATGATTATGTTAATTCTGCTTTAATGTTTAAAAAAATAACGGAAATAAAACCCGATTATTACAGAGCATTTTTGGCGCTTGGTATTTGTTATGAAAAATTATCAAATATAGGTGCAGCCAGAAGATATTATAAAAAATATCTTAAAAGAAACCCTTTGGCAAAGGATTATTTTGATATTAAACAAAGACTTACCGAAATATCCGCATTAAAAACCGAAAACAGCTGCGGATTAAGAATTGTACATACATGATTTGATTATTGGAAACATTTTTGATACACTGCAAATATTATGAGCGAGAAACTTGATATAATAGCAATCGGCGAAAGTCTTATAGAACTTTCAACTGATGAAAATCTTTCGGATGCTTCTACATTAAATAAATATTATGGAGGAGACAGTTTAACTACCGCAATTTCTGCGCTCAGACTCGGGTCTAAAGTCGGATATATCTCAAGAATAGGTATGGATTCTTTCAAAAATTATTTGCTGGAAAGCTGGCAGGAAGAAGGTCTTGATATATCTCATGTTAAGCCTGTACAGGGTGTTAACGGTTTATATCTTGTTTCTAAAGAGCAGGGCTGCTCAAATAAAGAATTTGCATTCTACAGAAAAAAAACAGCCGCTACAAACCTTTCCATAGAAGATATTTCGGCTGATTATATACAAAATTCTTCGCTTGTCTATACGACGGGTATTACGCAGTCATTGTCTATTTCGGCACGTGAGGCTATAAAACAGGCATTTAAGATAGCAAAAGAAAATAATGTTTTAACCGCGTATGATCCTAATTATACCCGGCTTATATGGACGGAAGAAGAAGCCAGAGAGGCGTTTGACGAAATTGAAGAATATATTGACATTATATTTCTGAATATAAAACATGATTCTAAACCGATAGCGGAATATTCTTCCGTTGATAATATAATAAAAAGACTTTGGGATAAGGGCATATCTACCGTAGTTGTGAAATCAACAGAAGAAAAAGGTTATTATACGGGATATCAAGGTAAAATAGAATTTATTAAATTTATAAATGAAGATGTAATTGATGATACAGGTGCAGGTGATGCGTTTAACGGCGGAGTTTTACATGGAATTACATCAGGCATGTCTCCGTTTAAAGCGGTAACTTTAGGTTCTGTTGTTGCGGGATTGCAAATTAAAAAGTTCGGAGCAATAAAATCTATACCTGATAAAGATGAAGTTTATAGAATCTTTAAAGGTCAAAATGACTAAGAAAATATGTATTTCCGGATATTACGGATTTGATAATTTCGGTGATGAAACTATATTAAAAATTCTTGTTGAGAATATAAAAAAATACTGCGATGATGCCGTAATCACGGTTTTTTCTTCCAATCCGCACAAAACCGCAAAAGAACTCGGTGTTAATAGTATTCATACTTTTAATATAAAGGCATTGATAAATTCTGTTATGCATTGTGATTGCTTGATATCGGGCGGCGGCAGCCTGCTTCAGGATGCAACAAGTAAAAAAAGTCTTATTTATTATCTTTTTGTTCTGTTTTCCGCTCAATTTTTCCGTAAAAGAACAATAATTTTTGCTCAGGGTATAGGTCCTGTTAATGACAAATTTCTGAGAAGATTAACTGCAAATGTTATAAAAAAAGCAAAGTATGTAACATTGAGAGATATAAAAAGCGTTAATCTTGTGAAACAATGGGGTATTGATGCTTTTTTGTGCAATGATCCCGTTTGGAATATTGAAATAAATAATATTCAAAAGCAGAAGAAAACGGGTATTCAACTGAGGGCGTATTCTTTCTTGACCGATGAATTTCTCTCGGAGCTTGCCCGATTAGTTAATAAATATTATTCCGATAAAGAAATTAATATATTTTCTCTGCAAAATAATATAGATTTAAAAGTATGTGAAGATTTTAAGCAACGATTGTCGGCGCTTAACCCGAAATTAAATGTAAAAGTAATTAAAAATTGTTCAAATGAGAAATTGATTGAAGATGTTTCTTCTTTAGATGACTTAATTGCAATGCGCTATCATGCCTGTCTTATCGGAATAAAAGCAGGGGTAAAAGTTTTGCCGTTGAGCTATGATATAAAAGTTGAAACGCTTGCAAAAGAATTTGATATGGAATATGTGGATTTGAAATCAACAGGTTCCTTTTCAGATATTTTTGAAAGATTTTTTAACAGTACAAAACAACTTGACAGAAAGAAAATTGAATCATTGTTTTTTGATTTTAAAACTCTTTGTGAAAAAATATGATTATTTTTTCACGGCGGCAATTTTTCCGCTGCGATTTTCATTAAGAATATTTCTTAATTTCATAATAGCCTGAGCGTGTATTTGACATACTCTTGACTCAGAAACTTCTATGCTTTCTCCTATGGCTTTTAATGTCATGTTTTCGTGATAGTAAAGAACCATAACCATACGCTCGCGCTCAGGAAGTTTTTTTAATGCTGCCTGAAGTTCGTTTCTTACATCTTTTTCTTCAAGTCTTTCAAGCGGGCTTACGGAGTTTGTATCTTCAATTGTATCAATAAGCTCAATGCCTTCTGTTCCGGAATATTTTTTGTCGTATAGAGAACCGACCGACGTATCTTCCGCTAGCGTAGAAGCAATTTTTTCTTTATTAGTTCCGAGATATTCGGCTATTTCTTCGTTTGTAGCTGCTCTTCCAAGTTGTTGTTTAAGCGTTTCAGCAGCCTGCTTTATATCTTTAATTTTCTTTCTTGTACTTCTCGGCATCCAGTCCTGAGAACGAATTTTATCAATTATTGTACCGCGGATTCTCATTATTGCATATGTTTCAAAATGAGCACCTTTATCGGGTGAAAATTTCTCTACGGCATTTATTAAACCTTCCACTCCGAAACTTGTTATGTCTTCAACTGCAAAATTGGGAGGAAGATTAAGTTTTATTCTTCCTATAACATATTTTGTCAGATATATATATTGGACAATAATTTCATCGCGGAGCTTTTTATTTGTTCTGTCTTGAAGATATTCCATCCATAATTTTTCAAGCTCACTGTCAGAAAGTCTTTTTATATGATTGTATGAATTAAATTCAATATTATCGCTCATTACATTATCCGAGAATATGTTATAAAATTACCTCTTTCAATTGTAGCTTTACGACAATAATATCAAATCGTACATATATATGAAGTTTCTGAAATTTACTTATTAATAAGTATATGCATTTGTTTTATTTTTTTCTGCCAGAAACCCGAAGCTGCGGCATCCAGAGTATATATTTCTCCGAACATTTCTTTTTCATAACTGCTCTGGTTATCAGGAGTATAAAAATCTTCTTTTAATAATATCTTCTTAATTTTATTATTGACAGAGGAGGAAAACTCAAGATTAATGTTTAATTTTTTATTTGTTGTATTATAAAGAGCCTTTTCAACCGCTGTTTGAAGCATAATATTTAATGCACCCGAAAATACCGAATTTGCGGAAACATTTAGGTTGATAATATAAACACAATCTTTGTATACTCTTAAATCAACACTTGCAAGAACATTATTGTTATTATCTTTTAAGCAGTATTTTTCAATATTGTTTTTTGATGAAAACTTCCTGAACAATTGAGAATTTATTAATTGAACGGGCATTAAAAATCTTTTTTTGAAAAGAACAATATTCTTTATCTTTTCCCACTTCGGAAGAAGATAAACGCCATCTAACATTGATTCAATTGATAATAAATCAGAATTCTTTTTATCTGTTTTTAATATTGTATTTATCATATCATTATGTCTTTCATAAGAAAGAGAATCTTTTTTTTCGATTCCGGCAACCTCTCTATAGTTCCAAGATTTACCTTATTTTATATTCTATATACGAATAAGTCAACCATATATTACTAATACATTACATACGAATAATTCTTGTCTTTTTCGATATGTTTATTTAAATACCAAACATACAGAAATTTGTTATTTATAAGTGATGATTTTTTTATTTGCCTGTTTCTTAATACATATGTCATAAAACTGTATGTCAGTAAATGCATTTTAAAAATAGCAGCTTTATGTTCAAAATAATCATACAAAAGATAAATATGAGGGGAAATATCCTTATTACTATATTTTCTGGCGTATTGAACTTCTATGTCAATTGCAACATTTTTAATTCCCATTTTTTGCATCAATTTAAAGAATTTATCAATTTCCCGTATATTATCATTGTATCCCGGAACAATTACATATTTTATAATGATGTTATCAGGATTTTTTATAGCTGCTTCCGCATAGCATTGAATGTTCTTACAAACAGTATCAAAAGCATCAACTCTTTTTATTTTTTTATAAGTACTTCTGCTTGCGGAATCTAAAGATATAACAATGGTTCCTTTATTTTCTTTAAGCGCCGATTCAACAGTGCTGCTGTATTTTATACCGTTTGAGTGAACTCTGACTTTTGTTCCGTTTTGTATGAATATATGGATAAGTTCATTAAAACTCTGCATTAAAGTTGGTTCACCGCCCTGAAAAGTTGCTTCACCGCCCGGGCAATAGTATCCTTTTTCAATTAAGTCTTTGATTACGGGATATGTATTATAATTTAACGGTCCGCAGCTGTAGTCTTTTGAACAATAAATACATTTTGCATTGCAGCTGCGGCAATGGGAAAAATGAAATTCTGATATTTTTCTCGGTTCGGTAAACTCATATTCGCTTAAACGATAGCAATTTTCGCAGTCATATAGTGTTGATTCTTTTTGTTGTTTAATTCTTTGCGATTTTTTATCGAAGAGTTTTTCCCAGTCGATGATTTCTCCCGAGTAATTCTCGATTAAGACGGGTAATCCCCTGCCGTCGTTATGTGAAATACAACAATCACAAACAGTGTTTAAATCGAAATTTATACAATTTTCAAGAAAACTGCAGCCAAGTTTATTCATTTAATGTTCTCCAAACAAAAAAATAAAAGAACAACTGACAGCTGTTCTTTTATTTTTTTTTAACTGATTTTATTCAGCGTAGACACTGACTTGCTGTCTGTCACGTCTGTGAGGTTCAAATTTAACAACACCGTCAACTAAAGCGAACAAAGTATAATCACTTCCCATTCCTACGTTGTTACCGGGATGAAATTTTGTACCTTTTTGACGAACGATAATGTTACCTGTTTTAACAGCTTCGCCGCCGAATTTTTTTACGCCTAATCGCTTACTTTCACTGTCACGACCGTTTTTACTCGATCCGACACCTTTCTTATGTGCCATTGTTATATTCTCCTTAAATTATTCTTCAACTGTTGTTTCTGTTTTCGCTTTTGCAGCCGTGGTTCTGATTTTGCTAATCATAACTCTCGTAAAGTTTTGTCTGTGACCTTTTTTTCTTCTGTAGCCTTTTTTGGCTCTTTGTTTGTAAACTAAAACTTTCTTTGTTTTGTCATGTTTAACAATGCTTCCTTCAACGCTTGCATTTTTAACATATGGCTGGCCTACTTTTGATTTTTTACCGTTTACAAGCATAACTACATTTTCAAAAACAACTTTTGAATCTGCTTCATTGTCAAGTAATTCAATATCAACGTAACGACCTTCGGTAACCTGATATTGTTTTCCGCCTGTTTCAATAATTGCGAACATAATTAATTCCTTTCACTTGAGGCAATCGCAGCATACGCATTTAAAAGCGATTTTGCCTGTCTAAATACATGTACACCCTGTACATTCTGAAATTAGTTTATCCCGCACAAAAGATATTGTCAACAAATCCGTTGATTTTGTTTAAGAAAACATTAATACATTAAATGATGTATTTTAAAAATCGGCTAAAAAGTACATACTTAAGTATGTAGAATTAGAATCGGATTAAGGTGTAAATATAAGGCGGCAGATTTGTATAATTCAATATACCCGGGATATGGAAATTACTATTCGGGTTTGAATAACAGGCAAATAACGAGAAAAAAAGATGATGAAAAAAATTCACATCAATCTCAAAGTGCCCAAAACACGGAACAAGAAGAAAGAAGAGTTTCTCAAAATACACAGCTTCAACAAACTTCCCAAAATTCAACATCTGTGTTTCAGACTCAAATTCAGCAAAATAATATAGTTTTTCCCAACGGTGAAAAATCGGCAATTGATTATACAAAAAAGCATATTAATATCACACAGGTTGTTAAAGATTTCAAAAATACTGCAAATGCAATAGGTGCACCTGACGATATCAAAGCGGAAGTTCAATCGTATTTATCGCTTGTAGAAAGCCAGTCTCAAAAAGAATCTCCCAATCAGCAAATAATACAGTCAAATTTGAAAAATGCCTCACAAATTCTTGATGCATATATAACGGATACGCTGAAAAAACCTTCAACCGTAGTAGAAAACTGGGTAGATGCTTTATTCCTTCAGCAGATTGATTATAAAGCTCCAAATCAGGCTCCGAAAGAAACATTGCAAACTGACTTCGTTGCGGCTGAAGAAATTCCTTCTTCTTCGGATATTTCAGCAGAAGAACAAACGGCGGAAAAGAAGAATGATTTTTATATCCCGGGGGATAAACAATTAAAAAATATGTTTATCCGGGCAAAAAAATATGCTGCTGTTGATAATAAAGAAAAAGCTCTGCACGCATTTCAGCAGGTGGCGGATTATGCGGAAGAAACGGGTGATATTCAAACTGCCGCGATTGCGTATTATGAACAAGGTCTGATTTATGATGATTTTAACAGAACAGAAGATGCTCTGTATAATCTTGACAGAGCTTCTAAACAATCAGATGATAATAATATCAAAGCAAGAGCACATCTTTCGATGGGTAAAATATATGATGATTACGTGAATTTTGAACCTGCCGTAGATCACTACTGTGCTGCGGTTTCTTTTGCCGGAGAGTCGGATAATCTTAATCTTCAAACAAAAGCATTATCTGATTTAACGAAGATACACGCCGCAAGATATGATAAAGAAAATACATTTATGTTTATGAATATGACAGATACTATAGCGGAAGAAACCCGCAGTGGCAAAATTAAAGGTATAACATTTGCTTCAAATGCCGACTGCTGCGAAAAACTTAATGAAAAAGCAAGAGCGCTTAAATATTACGGAAAATCCGCACGGTTATATACTCAAGAAGGGTATTATGAGGGATTGGCAAAGGATTATTCAAAGGCTGCCGATATTATGGTTCAATACGGAAATGCGGCAAAAGCAAAGAAACTGCTTTCAAAAGCCTATATTGCCATACAAAAATGTGATAATCCCGAATTAAAACAGGAAATAGTTGATAAAATAACATCATTGTAACAATATTAGACAAAAAGGTCTTTTTGTTTTATAAAATAGTCATAATATAAAGGCAGTTGCATGAAAATAGTTATATATGGCGCAAATGAACTTGCCGGTATCATTGCGGCGAAGTTGTTTGAAGATCACGATATTATAATAATAGATGAAGATACATCCAAGCGTCATTCGTTTGAAAAATTAGACCTTGAATTTGTTATTGGTTCCGGAGCGAATATTAATGTTCTGGAATCGGTCGGTATTAAAACGGCTGATATATTTATAGCATGCACAGATAATGATGAGGCAAATATTGTTGCCTGCCTCACCGTTACAAATATGGCGAAATTGAAAACACTTTGTGTTGTGAGCAAAAAAGACAATGTAGAATCGCTTTCACTTGTGAGAGGGTCAAAATATCAAAAAGAACTGCTTATTGATTATGTCCTTTGGCCGGAAGAACTTATGACGCAGGAGATATTTCGTATAATCACGGTACCGAATGCTATAGATGTTGAAAATTTTGCAAACGGCAAAGCAAGATTGCTTGAGTATAGAATTGATGACGAGACAAAATTTATAAATAAAAAAGTTAAAGATTGCAGTTTCCCCGATGAAACGCTTATTGTCGGAATAACCCGTGAAAATAAACTTTTTATTCCGAACGGTGAAACGGAATTGCTTTTAAACGATAAAGTTATTTTTATGGGATCTTCATATTCTCTGGATATTCTTGCAAACAGGTTCTTTCAGGATACAAGCGGCGTGAAGCAGGTTACAATAATAGGCGGAGGAAATGTAGGATTAATGCTTGCGCAGAATCTTGAAAAAGCCAATATGAAAATTAAACTTATAGAAAATGATTATAAAAGATGTGTCGAATTGACGGAAAATCTTAAACATACTCTTGTTTTAAACGGGGACGGGGCAAATTATGACCTTCTGGAATCGGAGAGAATAGGAGAGTCAGATGTTGTTGTGAGTGTAACCAATAATGACGAGAAAAATCTTTTATGTTCATTGCTTGCAAAGCATTTAGGGGTTCCTAAAGTAATAAGCAGAGTTTATAAAAATGCAAATTCAAGTTTGTTTGAAAAAGTGGGTATAGATGTTGCGATTTCTCAGAACGGAGCGGCAATTGACGATATAGAAAACCATCTTATAAAAACGGATATAGAGATTCTTGCAACAGTTGAACGCGGACAGGGAGAAGTGCTTGAAATTTCCGTTCCTTTTAACTTTAAAACCGAAATGATAATGAATTTAAAACTTCCAGTAAAAGCGATTATTGCTATTATACAAAGAAGAAACAGGGTTATAATACCGCGGGGAACAACCCAGGTAATGCCGTCAGATAATCTCATAATATTTACCACACAGGAAAATTCAGACAGTATAAAAGAATATTTTAAAAGGTGTTAGGATTCATATGAATATAACTTCCGTATTGAGCATTATAAGTATTATATTAAGATTTTTTTCCGTTATGATTCTGGTGCCTTGTGTATGTGCAATAATGTTCAAGGACTATAATTCAATAGTACCTTTTGTCATAGCATCACTTTTGGCTCTTATTGCGTCACTTTTACTAAGGAATAAAAATAACGGTGAAGATGAATTAAATAAGATTAACAGAACGGAAATATTTTGCGTAATGCTTTTGGCGTGGGGGTCATTGTGTCTTCTGGGCGCAATCCCGTTTTTTTATTTTGGTTTAAGTCCTGTGGATGCAATATTTGAAAGTGTATCGGGAATAACAGCGACGGGAGCAACCATTCTTTCTGATTTTTCAAAATATCCCGAGACTATGTTTTTCTGGCGGTCTTTCAGCCAATGGCTTGGCGGTATGGGAATACTTGTTTTGTTTACGGTTATTCTTCCTCAGTTCTCAATTGCCGGCAGGCAGATGTTCTTTACGGAAGTGCCCGGTTCCAAAGATAATAACCTTACTCCGAGAATAAGGCAGACGGCAGCTTGGCTTTGGGGCATATATTTTACGTTGACAGTTGCGGAAATAATAGTTTTAACATACTTGAAAATGCCTTTATTTGATGCTGTTTGTACTTCTTTTTCGACAATATCCGGCGGGGGTTTCTCTCCGAAAGAAGAAAGTCTTATAGCATACGGACAGGTAAAATATATTTGGGCTGTTGCTATCTTTTTATTTTTTGCGGGATTTAACTTTGCGCTTCAGTTTAAAGCATTTGTCAGAGGAAAAATTGTTTCTCTGTTTAAAGATGAAGAATTTAGGCTTTATTTCTTTATTGTAGCAGGATTTACAATATTAATCGCTCTTACTCTGACATCTCATCACATATATGATTTTTCACGTTCCGTCAGAGAAGCGTTTTTTCAAGTCTTATCAGTAATTACAACGGCGGGATTTGCGTCGGTGGATTATGCACAATGGAATTTAAGAGCTAAACTTTTCCTTTTTATATTAATGTTTACAGGTGCATCAATAGGTTCCGCATCAGGCGGTATCAAATTATTCAGGCTTATCGTTATATTTAAATATTTAAAAAGACAAATTTCTAAAATTCATCATCCGAACGGTGTTTATCCCATTAAAATAAACAGAGCAATAATGAAAGAAGATGCCATAAAACAGGTTGTTTCTTTTGTGCTTTTTTATTATGGTATTTTCGTTTTAAGTGCAATATTGCTGATATTTATTGAGCAAAATGCTATAACGGGGGTATCTGCTTCCATAGCTACTTTGGGTAATGTCGGGCCGGGATTTGGTGAAGTTATCGGTCCGATGGGAAGTTACGGGACTCTTCATATTTCATCCAAAATAATCTGTACATTTAATATGCTGATAGGCAGACTTGAATTGATTCCGTTTCTGGCCTTGCTGCATCCCGACTTCTGGAATTTCAAAAGAGCACTTGCACAAAAATAATAAAATATGATAGAATTTAGTTGTTAGTTGAGGTAGTTTGAGTGAATTATGTTTAGAAAAGCAATAATTTTGGGATTGATTATCCCTCTGGCAGTGTATATAGGTAAGTTGTTAGCAGTTGGTATAAGTAAAATCCAACCTACGGAGTTTAAGCCGGTTTTCGGTATATTTCTGCTTGATATATCAGCATCAAGCAGAGCACTTTTGGATGAAGAACAGGAATGTATAGTCAGAATTGCTAAAAAACTTGATTCTGATGATCATGTAAAAATATATGTTGTTACTCAGGATGCTTACGAAGTATATGACGGAAGTCCTCATAAAGGTTCTTTAATGAGAGCTGCTATGAAGAAACGTTCAGTTTTTGATTCAACCGCATTCGGTACCGCATATGGCAGTGCGCTGAAAAAAGCTGTGGGAGATGCCCTCAGATATAAAGCAGAAGGTTATACTCCCGCAATTATTGTCCTTGGCGATTTGGAAAATGAAGGTGCCGTTGATAAACAGATTAACTGGAATACTTTGCCAAAGAACATTGAAAATACTTTAAAATATATCCCTGAATTGTCATTAACATTCTTATATGCTCATCCTCAAAAACTTGATGATGCAAAACAGGCGCTTATTTCTGTTTTAAAAGAAGATAAACTTATTATTGCGTCAGAAGAAAATATTGAAATGGCTTTAAGAAAATTTTCAAAAGCAGTAGGAAGATAGAGGTTATAAATGAAATTAGTTATTGCGTCAAAAGATAAGGAACAGGTATTTAGCAATGCCGATATAATAAATATAGGTACGGCTTCCAGCTGTGATTTTAAGTTGAATAAAGCCGATCTGGGGTTTGATTTGATATTTTCAATTCAGTCTCAACCGGATGGTAAATGCCTTGTTGTAAATACTTTTAACAGTGATAAATTGCTGTTTAAAGGGCAGCCGATGGGAAAATCTCTGGAAATAGGTTCTCTTTGTAAATTAATGATTGCAGGTACGGATGATTTTATCAGTATAAAAGCAACGGTTGCAGGAACTATGCCTAAAGTTGTTCCCGGTTCTCTGGAACTTGCAAATAAACGTGGTGCAAAAATTCTTAGACCTGAAAAGAAAACCATGTCAACTATTGAAGTTGAAGATATAAATGAACAGGATATTGAAAATTTATACGGAAGAGGTATTGGCGCTCAAACGAAACTTAAAATAGACAAAAGAAAAGCAGACCTTGAAAAAAGAAGAAGTTTTATTCAAAAGGAAATTTCTTTTAAATCTAACTATTTAAAAGATAAACTGGCTCAAAATGAAATTGTTCTGGCTGTTTTAAATTTCCTTATTGTTTTTACTCCGCTTGCCATAGTATTTATTTTGAAAGATGTTTATAAAGTTCATGCCGGCGCAAGTAATCAGGAAATTCAGACTCAAATAATGTTTTTGATTTCACTTGTATTTATAATTATTACATTCCTTTTGAAATTAGGTCAGTTCCTTACATTACAAATGAAAAATAATCCGAGAGTAGCTGAGTCTACAAAACAGATTAAGAACCTCAGTATGGTCTCATCTTGCGGCGTATTTTCAGTTGTAATTGTTTTCAGTATTGCGGAATTATTTACAAGAACTTATGATGTACCTCCGTTTGCTTGTCAAATGTTGTTATTATGTTCTTGTCTATGTATTTTCCTCGGTGCATTTGCAGGATTTATTAAAAATACAAATACAGAAACAGGCGAAGAATATGATTCTTATCAAAACAGAGAAGATTTCCAGACATTGATTAAAGATTATCAGCAGTGGATTGTTTTATTTGTAAATAATATTTCAAAGAAAAAATTAAAAGATACTGATAACCAGATATTCAGCTTACAAATAAAAGCGGGGTTGGAATATTTAATGGGTATTATAACGGCTCCATTCTTGGCATACGGTGTTTCTCAAACACTGGCGGAATGTTTTTCGGAAGCTGCAGCGTGGATAAGACTTTCTGCCGGGTTTAAATTCTCTCCGATATTCCTTACTCTTGCTACATTGATGATTGTATTTGCATTCCACTGTTTTGCAACTTCTTTTGCTACGACAAAAAGAATTTACGCCTCAAATGTAATGAAAGAAGACGGCTTTAGTGACTATAATGTACATGGTGTTAACATCTATGGTGTTGAAGCCACAAAGAACCTTAAAAAAGAAGCTAAAAAATTCTTATTGATTGCGTTAAGCGTAGTTGCTATAGAAATGACAATGAACGTTTCTTATTTCGTAGGTGAAATGGGAAGAGATATACAGGGTATGGTTTTAAGTATGATTGCCGCAATGGTTCCTACTGCTATTTTGATAATGGAAACAACAATGCTCGGTAATACAAAATTTGAAATTATAGCAAAAGAAGAATTGTTACAAAAAGTTGATAAAAGTTATTAAAGGAAAATAAGTGATGTTTAGATGCACTGAATGTAATGCAGAATATACACAATGTCCCGATTTTTGTGATTGCGGAAATGATACTTTTGAAGAATTTTATGATGAAGAATTTGATGAAAGACCGGCTCCAAGACAAAAAAGGAAAGAGCCTGAATTGTCTCCGGAAGAAATTGCAGAGCTTGAAGAAGAAAAACGCGACAGGAAAAAAGCTCTTATTACAATCGGGGCTTCATTATTGCTTTCAATAATTATTCTGTTTTGTCCTCCTTATATGGAAAAGAGAACAGAAAAAGTTAAACAGCAGGCAATTGCTGCCAATATAAAAGTTCCGGATGTTAATTCATACTGGGATAATACACTTCCTTATCCGACGAGAAAAACTGATTCTTATTATAAACTTCCTTTATTAAACAATCAGTTCGGCTCGATTTCAGTGAAACTAAAGAAGTATTTGGGAAAAGTAGGGAATCAGTTTAACAGATATTGGGAACCGTCTTTGGTTAAAGGTTCGGGTGAATGCCGTGTTACTTTTACCATTGATAAAGAAGGAAATCTTGACCAAAAATATACAAGAATAACAGACAGGTCTAATAATGAATCTTTAGATGATTCAGTACTTTTACTATTATCCAAGTTAAATTCTTTTGATATACCTCCGTCAGATTATAAAGGCGAACGTATTATAATTGCTTTCAAAAAAGATGAAAGCGGTATAAGTAAAGTATATTATCCGTCTAATTGATAGTTAACTTTGAATGAAGAGCTAAGAACTCGGGAAAAGAAATATCAACCCATTGAAATTCATTAATTTTGATGGGTTTTTTGCATATTAAGCCTGCGGTGTATGCGCTCATTGCAATACGGTGGTCGTGGAAACATTCTATTTCACAATCGCCTTCAAGTATAGTTTTTCCGTTAATAATAAATCCGTCGGAGGTTTCTGTTATATCTGCTCCGAGTTTTTTAAATTCGCCTGCTACGGCAGAAATTCTGTCTGCTTCTTTATTTCGTAAATCTTGGGCATCTTTTATAATTGTAGTACCTTCCGCTTGCGTTGCGGCAATAACAAGTGCGGGAATTTCATCTATAAGTCTCGGTATAATTGCTCCTTCAACCGCAGCTGCTTTTAAATTTGAATATCTGACCTTTATGTCTGCAACTTTCTCATTTGAAATAATTCTTTCATTTATAATTTCTATATCCCCGTTCATTTCTTTTAAAACATCAAGAATTCCGGAGCGGGTTATATTAATACCTGCATTTTTTATTGTTATGTCAGAATCAGGCGTAATCAATGCCGCTACAATAAAAAATGCTGCCGATGAAATATCTCCGCAGATGGTTATATCTGTCGGATTAAGTGTTGATTTTTTGACTGAGACGGTATTATTTTCTATGTTAATATCAGCACCCATATATTCAAACATAAGTTCTGTGTGATTGCGTGATTTATATGGTTCTGTAAAATATGTTGTTCCGTCGGCATATAATCCTGCAAGAAGCAGACATGATTTTACCTGCGCCGATGCCAGCGGCGAATTATAAGTAATTCCGTGTAAATCAGCCCCTTCTATTTCTATGGGGAGCTTATAATCGTTGTGAATAAATTTTGCTCCCATTTCTTCAAGCGGAACAATAACACGTTTCATTGGTCTTTTGGAAAGACTTATATCTCCGAACAATTTTGAATTGAATTTTTGTCCTGATAAAATTCCCATCATAAGTCTTGTTGTTGTTCCGGAATTCCCGCAGTCCAAAGGCGCTGTTGATGGCTTTATTGCATTTTTTGCATTTATGAGAACTTGTTTTTCGTTAATAAAATTAACTTCGCAGCCTAAATTTTGAATTATTTTCAAAGTGGACATACAATCTGCGCCTCTGGAATAATTTGAAACGAGCATTTTACCTTTAGTTAAGGCAGAGAACATAAAAGCCCTGTGCGTAATGGATTTATCCGCAGGTATTTCTATTGTTCCCTTTAGCGGTTTTGATTTTTCTACTGTTATGTCCATACTTTTATTAGACAATAAATCTGATATAAATGCAAATTTCAAAAATATTTGTATCTTTTTGTCTGTATAAAGCAATTTTTTATTGACCATTTTGGGATATAATATGATAGTTTTAAATTCAAAAATAAATTACTCGATCTCTTTCTCGGGGAAACTTTTTGACAATGCACCTTTCGAAGCTCAAATTTCAACTGCTGTTCCCTTAAAAGATATTTCAAGCAATACGATCAGTGAATATAAACATATGCCGCATTTTCATATTGTTCCTGCATTATATTGTTTATAACTTGAAAGAGAAAGTACCATTTTCTCTTTCAATAAAAATATCGAATAAATATATACGGAATTTGACAATTTTTCAAGACCGCTAGGAAGGGCGTTTTCCCTTTGTACTTTTAATGAAATACAAAAGTTAAACGCCGGTTCTTTATAATTTATTAAAATATTCCGGATGATTGGAGTTTGAAAGAACAATCTCTCTGTATTCGTTCTTATCTATATCCACACCCATATTTTTAATATTAATTTTGAATTTTGTTTTTTTATTGTGTTTTTTCTTGCTGTGTTCTTGCATATTACCTCAAAACAGAGACGGTTCTGTATTTTTCTATACTGTCATAGGTCATATCGGGGTTATCCATATGGTATTTAAGTGCGGTTAAGTACGCTTTTGCCGTATCAAGTACCGTGAAACACGGAGTTGAGTACATTTCCGCAATTGTTCTTATTAAAAATCCTCTGTCTTCTGACCCGTAACGAACGGAATTATTGTTTGTTGTGGGTGTATTAATTATGAAGCAAAGTTCCTTATTTTTCATATTGCGCTGCATTTTTTTAATATCAAATTTTTCAATTTCCTTTGATTCTATATTATGCAGCTTTAAGAATTTGTGGGTACCTGTTGTTGCAATAAGATTGTATCCTAAATCAACCAGAGTTTTTGCTATTTCCACCGAATCTTTTTTATAATGGTCATTTATTGAAATTAATACGTTGCCCCGTTTTGTTGAAAGTTTATAGCCGGCCGCTAAAAATCCTTTCACGAGTGCTCTTTCATATGATGTGTCAATACCTAGAACTTCACCTGTTGATTTCATTTCAGGTGCTAAAGCCGGATCTATTCTGTTAAGTTTTTGGAATGAGAAAATAGGCACTTTAGCGCATACAAGGTCGGTTTTTGGTGCAAGTCCAACGTTATATCCTTGTTCTTTGATTGATTTTCCTAAAATAGCATCAATTGCAATTTTTACCATGGGTATGTTGGTTACTTTGCTTAAAATCGGTACTGTTCTTGAAGCGCGAGGATTGACTTCTATTATATATGCTTTATTATCTTTCATAACAAACTGAATATTCATTAAACCTTTGATTTTTAGTGCTCTTGCAATTTTTTCGGTGTATGAAATAAGATTTTTTATTACTTCTTCGGGAATTGTTTGAGTCGGATAAATTGCAATGGAGTCACCGGAGTGGATACCGGCTCTTTCAACGTGTTCCGTAATTGCCGGAATTAATACATTTTCTCCGTCAGAAATTGCATCAAGTTCAAGTTCGGTTCCTTCAATATATTGGTCAATAAGTATAGGATGTTCGTCAGAGAATTTCATTGCACTTTCAATATAAGAAAGAAGTTCATCTTTGTTATAAACAACCTGCATACCGCGGCCGCCGATTACATAAGACGGGCGAACCAATAGAGGATAGCCGATTTCTTTTGCAGCTTCAAGTGCTTCCGATTGCTTTCTGATTGCGCATCCTTTCGGCTGAGGGATATTAAGCTCTCGAAGCAGTTGTTCAAAAAGTTTTCTGTCTTCTGCTATATTTATGGACTCAAGTGAAGTGCCTAGAATCTTTATCCCGCGTTCATTAAGTTTCGGCGCTAAATTAATAGCTGTTTGTCCGCCGAATTGAACCATAACTCCTTCCGGATTTTCTTTCTCAATTATATTCATTATATTTTCGATATGCATAGGTTCAAAAAATAATTTATCCGCAACATCAAAATCAGTTGAAAGCGTTTCGGGATTGGAGTTTACTATTAATGATTTATAATTGTTATTTCTGACCTCCCAAGCCGCATGTACGGAACAGTAGTCAAACTCAATACCTTGTCCTATTCTTATAGGACCCGAACCTAATATTAATATCTTTTTGTCATTTGTATTAGCATTTGTTTCATCAACTTCATTATAGGTTGAGTAATAATAAGGAGTATATGCTTTAAATTCTGCCGCACAGGTATCAACTATTTTAAATGATGCACTTATTGAATTATCATGGCGGATTTTCTCTATTTCTTCAAGCGGAAGCCGGCTGTATTTTGCGATTTCTTCATCGAGAAATCCTTTTTCTTTTGCTTCAAGATACATTTCTGCCGTTAAGGATTCGTTTTTAAGTTTATTTTCAAAATCTACAAGATTTTTAATTTTATATATAAACCATTTATCGATTTTTGTTATTTTATTTATTTCATCAATACTAATACCGCGGTTTATTGCTTCTGCTACTCGGAAAATTCTTCTGTCATCCTGAACATGTAAAAGTGCTTTTAATTCTTCTTCGCTGCTGTCAAGATGCCTGCCTCTTAATAGACCTGTATATTTTGATTCTATTGATGTTATAGCTTTCTTAAAAGAACTTTCAAAAGTTCTGCCTATTGCCATAACTTCTCCCGTTGCTTTCATTTTTGTTCCGAGAATTCTGTCGCCGTGTTTAAATTTATCGAACGGCCATTTCGGAATTTTTGTTACAACATAGTCGATTGCAGGTTCAAATGCTGCAACTGTTTTCTTTGTTATTGAGTTTGGAATTTCTTCAAGATTATAGCCTATGGCTATTTTTGTTGTAATTTTAGCTATAGGATAACCGGTTGCCTTTGATGCCAATGCAGAAGAACGGCTTACTCTGGGGTTTACCTCAATAACATAATAATTGCTGCTTACGGTATCAAGTGCAAATTGTACATTGCAGCCGCCTTCTATTTCAAGGGCTTTTATAATTTTTAATGCTGCATTTCTGAGCATCTGGCATTCTTTATTTGTGAGCGTTTGTGTCGGAGCTACAACAAAACTGTCGCCTGTATGTATACCAATCGGGTCTATGTTTTCCATATTACATATTGCTATAGAGGTGTTGTTTGCGTCACGTATTACTTCATATTCTATTTCTTTATAGCCTGCAATACTTTTTTCAACAAGCACCTGAGAAATCGGGCTTAGAGAGAGACCTGTGTGAACAATATCCTCATATTCATTATAGTTATTAGCAATACCTCCGCCTGTACCTCCCAGTGTATATGCAGGACGTACAATAATAGGGAAACCTATTTTTTGTGCGAATTTTTGAGCGTCTTCATAATTAGATACTATATCACTTTCAGGAATCGGTTCATTTATTTCAAGCATAAGGTTTTTGAACATTTCTCTGTCTTCCGCTTTTTTTATGGATTCAATTTTTGTCCCGAGAAGTTCAACGCTGTATTTGTCAAGAATACCGTTTTCATACAGTTTAACTGCAAGGTTTAATCCTGTTTGTCCGCCGAGTGTTGCAATAATTCCGTTCGGGCGTTCTTTATCAATTATGTACGTCAGTGATTCCAGCGTTAAAGGTTCTATATAGACTTTGTCCGCTATATTTTCATCCGTCATAATTGTAGCGGGATTAGAGTTTACAAGAATTACTTCAATATTTTCTTCTTTTAATGCTCTGCAGGCTTGAACTCCCGCATAGTCAAATTCTGCGGCTTGCCCTATTACAATCGGGCCTGAGCCTATAACAAGAACTTTTTTAATGTTTGTATTAATCGGCATAATTTATTCTCTTTCTATACTTTAAGCAATTTATCTTTTTCGGTTTCTTCTATCCATCGGGTCATTATTTTATTGGCATCATACGGGCCTGCCGTTAGTTCAGGATGGAATTGTACAGTTTTCACTTTGTATTCATCACAGCTTATACCTTCAATCGTATTATCATTGAGATTTATGTATGTTGTTTTAATATTTGCGGGCAGTGATTCAATATCTACGGCATAACTGTGGTTTTGTGCGGTTACAAAAATTTCTTTTGTTTGTGTGTTTTGTATCGGGTGGTTACCGCCTCTGTGACCGTATTTTAGTTTAAATGTCTTTGCTCCGAGTGCGAGTGATATAATTTGATGTCCCAGGCAAATACCAAACAATCTGACTTTTCCGAGAAGTTCTTTTGCTGTTTTTATTGTTTTAACGGCATTTTCGGGATTGCCGGGACCGTTGGATATTAAAACTGCGTCAAAATTATCTTTTAATATCTCCTCAGCGCTGACATCGGCAGGGAATACTGTTATATTACAATTAAGGTTTTTAAAGTTTTCAAGGATGCTGTTTTTTATTCCCATATCTATTATTGCAAGATTTATACCGGAGCCTGCTATTTTGAATGTTTTATAAGTTGTAACATCAAGTGTTATATCCTTGCTTATTTTATATTCAAGCATTTTTTCTTTCATTTCCTGCGTTAATTCTTCTGTTGTAAGAACACAGTTCATAGCGCCGTTATTTCTTATTATTTGTGTTAAATATCTTGTATCAATACCTTTAAGTGCAATAATGTTATTTTGTTTTAAATAGTCGGTCAATGAAAGGCAGCTTTTATAGTGAGATTCATGCTCGCACATATTTTTTACAATAAGCCCTTTTGCATGAATTTTACCGCTTTCAAAATCATCTCTGTTTATTCCGTAGTTTCCGATTTCAGGATATGTCATTACAATTGTTTGTCCCGCATAAGATGGATCTGTCAGAATTTCCTGATAACCAACCATTGAGGTGTTAAATACAATTTCTCCGTAAGAAGTGCCTTCCGCACCAATTGATTCACCTTCAAAAATCATACCGTTTTCAAGTACTAATTTCCCTTTTGATACGGCGTATGATTTGTTTTTTGTCAAAAGAGTATTTTCTATCTCTTCATGTATCATTTGAATTGCTTTAATTCTATCTTCTGCCGAGGTAACAGCTCTTCCTATAACAAGATAATCGGCACCTTCTTTTATTGCTCTGCCGGGAGTTGCCAACCTTTTCTGGTCATTTTTATTTGACCAATCGGGTCTGATTCCGGGGCAAAGCACCTTAAAATCCTTTCCGCATATTTGTTTTATTTTTTTAGCTTCCCATACACTTGCAACAACACCGTCAAGTCCTGCCCGTTTTGCTGCAAGAGCTAAATTTAGTGCATATTCGTCAGGATTATATGGTACTTTTAGTTCGGTTTTTAAAGTTTCTGCACTTATACTTGTAAGAACGGTAACCCCCAGAATGGTAGGATTATCTCTTCCGAGTTCTTTTGCGGTTTTTCTTGCCGCTTCGCTTGCAGCACGCATCATTTCTTCGCCGCCCGTCGTGTGTACGTTGAAAAATGTTGCGCCGTTTCTTATAACATTTTCTGATGCTTTTGCAACAGTATTCGGAATATCATGAAGTTTTATATCAAAGAAATATTTTACATTTCTTTCATTCATAAAATTAAGTATTTCAAGTCCGTTGCCCGTAAAAAGCTGCAATCCGACTTTAAATACTCCGACGTAATCACTCAGCTCTGTTATTAATAATTTTGCCTGTTCTATGTCATCCACATCAAGTGCAAGTACTATCTTTTCTTTTATTTCGGGTTTTATCTGCATTTTATTTATCCTATATTATGTATTGTACCTTTTATAATTGTCATCTTTACAGCTCCTTTTAATGTCATTCCATCAAACGGAGATATTCTGCATTTTGATTTAAATTTTGATGCATCAACCGTTATTTGTTCATTCGGGTCAATAACGGTTAAGTTTGCTTCTTTACCTGTTCTTATATCTCCCCTGTTTTTAAGTTTCAAAATTTTTGCAGGGTTTGAAGTTAATTTTCTTATTGCTTCCATAAGTGATAATTTCCCGTTTTGAACAAGGAAATTTATTGTTACGGATAAAGCCGTTTCAAATCCTGCAATTCCCATCGGGGCATTTTGGATGGGAAGCTGTTTCTCACGAACTGTATGAGGTGCGTGGTCCGTTGCTATTACATCAATTGTTCCGTCCTGAAGCCCTTCAATAATGGCTTGTAAATCTTCTTTTGTTCTTAACGGGGGATTTACTTTATATTTTGCATCATAATCTTTTATATCATCTTCACTCAGGCTGAAATAGTGAGGAGCTGTTTCACAGGTAACATTGAGCCCGTCTTTTTTCGCCTGTCTTATAAGTTCTACGGAGCGTTTTGTTGAAATATGCGCAAAATGATATTTCCCTTGTATTGCTCTTACTATCTCAAGTTCGCGTGCTATTGCCAAAGATTCCGTTATTGCGGGGATACCTTTTAAACCTGTTTTTGTGCTTATAATGCCTTCATTTATTACTCCTGAATTTACAAGTGAAGAATCTTCAGAATGTGAGATAATTATTTTATTATGCGAATTTATATATTTAAGTGCTTCTCTTAAAAGATGCATATTTTCAAGCGGTTTACCGTCATCGGAAAAAGCAATTGCCCCAAGAGAGATAAGTTCTGATACATTAACAATTTTTTCTCCGGATAATCCTTTTGTTACCGCACATATCGGGAAAAATCCTATTTGCGATACTTCTTTTGCTTTACTGATACAGTAAGTTAGGGTTGTTGCATTGTCTGTAACCGGATTTGTATTTGCCATCGGACAAATTGCCGTATATCCTCCGTTTATGGCGGAGGCGATACCTGTTTTTATTGTTTCTTTTGCGTTAAATCCGGGTTCCCTTAAGTGGCAGTGCATGTCTATTAATCCCGGAGTAATTACTTTACCCGTAAGGTCAATGACTTGTTCATTCGATACGGGCATTAAGTTTTTTCCGATTTCTGTAATGATTTCATCTTGTATTCTTATATCGGCAAAATCTTCAAAATTATCTATAGGGTTTATTATTTTAGCATTTTTTAAAAGCATTTAACCTTCACTTTCTTTTAATATGGTATTTAATATTGCCATTCTTACGAATACTCCGTTTTGAGCCTGTTCCAATATTGTTTTCCCGACCTGATTATCAAGAAGTTCCGAAGATACCTCAATATTTCTGTTGGCGGGGCCGGGATGCATTAAAATAACATCCTTTGCTGCATATTGTTTTAAAAGTTCCGTGTCAATTTCATAAAGTCTTTTATATTCCGATGAATCCGGATATCCTTCTTTATCGTGTCTTTCATTTTGAACTCTTAAAACCATTACGACATTAGCTCCTTCTATAGCGGTTTTAACATCATTATGGTAAGTGACGTTAAATGCGTTATGATTTTCAAATTGTAAATATGATGGAGCGCACAGATGAATATCAGCTCCGAATTTTGATAATAAACTTATATTTGATTTCGCCACGCGGCTGTGGGAAACATCTCCGACAATCGTTATTTTCTTACTCTCAACGCTGCCGATTTTTTCAAGCATTGTGTAAAAATCCAAAAGTGCCTGCGACGGATGTGCATGAGTTCCGTCGCCGCCATTTACAAAACATATCGGATATTTCACCTGTTTCATAACGTTGTTTATTATTCCCGAAAGACAATGCCTTATGACAACTGCATTTACACCTAAAAAATATAAATTCTCAATTGTATCTTTAAGGCTTTCACCTTTTGAGAGTGATGAGTGCGGTGCATCAAAATTAATGATATTCATATTGAGCTTTTGTGCTGCTATTTCAAAACTGCATCTTGTCCTTGTAGAATTTTCATAGAACATTAAAGAAAGGGTTTTTTTCTGAACGTCAGAATCTTTTGTTCCCTGTTTAAATTCTTTTGCAAGATTTATAATATTTAAAATTTCTTCTTTTGAAATACTTTGAATATCAATCAGATGTTTCATTATGCTTTTACCTTCTCTTCGCCTCTGCTGCCGGGTTTAACAAGAGGAATTCCTTCTTTGCACAACGGGCAGTTATCAGGTTCATAAACAACCGGGTCTATCTGTAATAATGATTTGATGTTATATTCTGTTTTTCCTTTTGTTCTGTCTACTATGCAGCCTACTGCAGCAACTTCAGGTTCAAATTCTTTAATTGCTTCCATTGTTTCTTTTATTGTTCTTGCCGTTGTAATAACGTCTTCAATTATAACTACTCTTTCACCTTTTTTGAGAGTATAGCCTCTTCTTAATTGCATTTCACCATCTTTTCTTTCGACAAAAAGATTGCGTTTCTTTGCATTTTTTGCGGTTTCATAACCGATAATTACCGCACCGATTGCAGGTGCAACTATTGTATCAAAATCAATATCTGAAAGTTTCTCGGCTAGTCTTTTGCCAAGTTCTGCTGTTATATCCGGATATTGATATAGTTTTGCGCACTGGAAATAAATATCCGAGTGAAGCCCCGATGTAAGGCAAAAATGCCCGTGTAAAACTCCTTCGGCTTTCTCCAGTAAATTTAATACTCCATTTTCCATTTTATTTCCTCAACTTCTTTTTTAATTCTTCTAAATCTTTAAATCCGTTTTTTATAATATATTCTTCAAGTTCCCTAACTAATTTTCCCGCAATTTCAGGGTGCGTAAAATTAGCTGTCCCTACTTGAACGGCGTCAGCTCCTGCGGCAAAAAATTCCAATACATCTTCAAGAGTTTCAATACCGCCTATTCCTATAATCGGAATATCAATAACTTTGGAAAGTCTGTATACAGCACTTATTGCAACAGGTTTTATTCCTGAGCCGGAGTATCCTCCCTGAACTATTGTTTTGTTGAATCTGCCGTTGAAATAATTAAACTTTATTGAGACTCCTTTTAAGGTATTAATTGCACTTACGGCATCCGCTCCGGCGTTTTGTGCCACAAGTCCGAGTTTTTCTATTGAAGTTACATTCGGTGTTAGTTTTACTATTAAAAAGCCCGTGAACTCTTTTCTTACCTGTGAAACAAGTTCATACAATGAATTTTCATCGGTTCCGAATTCAAGGCATCCTGCTTTTACGTTCGGGCATGATACATTCAGTTCAATGGCTTTAATTTTATTCGTTTCACATTTTTTTGCAAGTTCAATATATTCTTCTATTGTTGAGCCTGCTATATTTATAACGAATTCTATGTTTTTTTTCTTCAAAACCGGCAATTTATCCGTTAGAAATTTTTCTATTCCTACATTTTCAAGTCCTATTGAATTTATCATTCCGGCTTTTGTTTCTGTTATTCGGTTATGTTTGTTTCCTTCTCTGGGTTTTAGTGAGATTGCTTTTGTAACAATTGCGCCTAACGATGAAACATCAATAAAATCATCATATTCATCGTTATAGCCGTATGTTCCCGATGCGGTCATTATCGGGTTTTTAATGTTAAATCCTTTAAAGTTTACTGAAGTTATTGCCATACAACCTCGTTTCCTTTGAATACCGGCCCGTCTTTACAAACGGAGGCGTTAACCGTTTTTCCGTCTTTTATTACATCTATAACGCAGCCCCTGCAAACTCCTATTGAACATGCCATTACTTTTTCCATTGCAACTTGAGTTTCTATGTTATATTTAATGCCTAAATCAGCAACTGTTTTTAATACAATATGAGGACCGCAGGCATATATTATTTCAGGGTCGATTTCTTGTATAAGTTTTTCAAGATAATCTATAATACTGCCTTTTTCTCCGATTGAACCGTCATCTGTATATATCTTATCAATATTTATTTTTTGAGGAACTTCATTTTTTGTAAGAAATCCTGCCGCAAAAGTATTTGTTATTCCGTTTTTGTCAAGTTTTTCTTTTAAATATGAAATAGGAGCAACTCCGATACCTGCTCCTATTAATAATGATTTTTTATTTTTAATGTCAAAGGAATTACCGAAAGGTCCGATTAAATCGACAATATCTCCGACTTTTAAAGACTTTATGTATTCTGTGCCTTTTCCTCTTTCTTTAAATAAAATTCCTATATTGCCGTTATTATTTGTAAAAACACTAAACGGACGTCTTAGTGTTAAACCGCCGCAGTATATTGAAACAAATTGACCCGCTTTTACTTCTACCGGATTTTCACATTTAAGTTCAATATAGAAGGAACTTTGTGTAACTTTTTCAATAGCCGCAACTTTTGCTTTATAAATTTTTTTATTTTTTGTGTCACTCATAATTTTGCCTTTGAATAATTAAAAAAAAAGAAAAACAAGAATGTTTTTCTTTTCTAAATTATATATTCAATTTTTCTAATCCAATATTTCATTTTCTTTATCCCGTTTCCATGTATTATGAAACTAACCGGATACAAAGTCAAATAAAAAAGAAACTATTTTACAAATAAAAACATATTATTCTTATAGCCTATCCTTGTCGGCGATTTCCTAATGTTAAATTTGTAATACTGTTTATGTGTATTATGAAAGGGAATTATATGTTTGAACATGAAAAAATAACAAAAGATGTATCCAGAGCAAAGAAGTTTTTTGAAGATATTATTTCTTTTACAATAGGTCCGTATACTTTAGATGAAATTATAGAAAAAAGAGTGAATACGATAAATATTGTTGATGTAAGAGATTATGATAATTATACGGACGGACATATACCTTATGCAAGCCATATTCCGCATGACAGAATTGAAGAAAATGCAGAAATTCTTGATAAATCTAAAGTAACGGTTGTTTATACATATTCTGATTCTTGTCCGAGAGCTTATTATGCGGCACTTAAACTGGCGGAACACCATTATCCGAGTGTTGTTTTAAGAGGCGGATTCAGAATGTGGAAAAAATTTGATTTTGATATTACAAAATCAAGTGCGGATGATTATCCTCCTTCCGATGAAATATAATTTTGCCTGATTTTTCATATTTATTAAAAAGACCCTGAAATTTCTTTAGGGTCTTTTTATATTTAACCGTTAATTATGTAATCAACTACTTCGGGATATTCATCAAGAATGCTTAGAGTTTCAAATTTTTCAATGTAATCTGCTCCGAAATCGGTTATATATTGTGCCCATGCTCCGTCATGATATCCCCAGGCAACGGCACTTTTAAGGTTATCTCCGGTAGGAAGGGAAACTCCGTTTTCCAGATCCTTACTTCTTTGTGCATTTAAAAATCTTAAATTGTATATACAGCCGTCAAGGTTATCATAAGGGTCCATGATATCAAGCTCGTCAGGTGTTCCTTCAAGATTATAATAGTAATTTAAATAATCCTGTGTATCTTTTGTAATTTGAAAAGCGCCGTATGCGTCGCTGTTACTTTTTAAAATATTTCCGGAACCGTCCGATTCGTATATTCTGCCTGTTGATTCTATAAAAAGAATTTTTAAAACATCTATTACTTCGACTCTTCCGTTACCGAGTTTTTCAACACGGTCTTTTATCAAAGGAAGGGCATCTTGTCCCAGTTGGGCAGAGAAAGTATCTAATGCTTGCATTATTTTATCATATTGTTCTTTTACTTCGGGGTTGTTTTCAAGTATAATTTCCGCCGTAGAGACCGGGTCTTCAGTAGTAATACTATCTAAGATTTCCGGATACATACTGTTTTCCGGTGTTTCCTCAACATAGGGATAAGGTGAGTTCAGAACGAGAGTATCTTTAAGTTCGGGAGGATTTTGTTTTGCTGCCATTATTCCTCCGCCGGCAAGTAAAGAGAGTAAAGAAACACCGATACCGAGTCTTTGTCTCAATGCTTTTTTCTTTCTTGCCTGTGCATTTCTTTGTCTTTGAGCTCTTCTTCTTTCAATATCTGTTTGTATGTCTCTGTCACTTTGTTTTTCAAAGTAATCGAAAGATAAATTTTTTGAACTTCTTTGACTTTGATAAGGGGTTCTGTATTGTCCGGCATATGCCTGCATTTGAACATTTCTCGGACGATTTATATTATTTCTTCCGTTAATATTGTTTGAATAACTCATAATCTGCCTTACTTGTTAACATATTTATAAAAGAAGAACAAATAAATAATTGACTCAAAAAGATATACTTCTTAAGTTTTTTAATATTTCTTAATGTTACAAACGTATCTTAGCTGCGAGTCTGTGCGCAAATAATCCTTCTTTTTCCGCTAAAAAAGCCGCATTTACTGCTGTTTCTTTTAGCGCTTTTTCTTTTATTATCTGGTAGGTTTGAATTTTTATATAATCAAAGACGCTCAAACCGCCCGAATATTTTGAAACCTGATTGGTAGGAAGTGTGTGATTTGTTCCTGAAACATAATCACCGAAAACTTCCGCACTGTAATTTCCGATAAATAAAGATCCGTAATTATTGAATTTATTTATCAGATTTTCCGCATTTTCCAGGCAGAGTTCTAAGTGCTCGGGGGCTTTTTTATTTGATATTTCAACTGCTTCATCCAGATATTCGACAATAATTGCCGCGGAATTTTCATATGCTTGCTGTGCTATTTCTTTTGTTGGAATGTTTTCAAGAAATTCTTTTGCTTTTTTATCTACATTTTGTGCAAATTCTTTTGAAAAACATATCAAAAACGCACGGGCATCTTTGTCGTGTTCACATTGAGCAAGCATATCAGCTGCGACAAAATCAGGATTTGCCGTTTTATCAGCTATAATTAAAACCTCTGACGGCCCGGCGAGAAAATCAATACCGCATTCTCCGCAGACTTGTTTTTTTGCGGCAGTGACAAATTTATTCCCCGGACCGACTATTTTGTTAACCTTTTGAATGGATTCCGTTCCGTATGCCATGGCTGCAACAGCTTGTACTCCCCCTATTCTGTATATTTCATCGGCACCTGCCAGATGCGCTGCAGCTATTGTTACGGGTTGTATCTTAGGAGACATTGCGGCTATTCTTTTTACACCTGCAATTTTAGCCGGGACTACAGTCATTATTGCGCTGCTGGGCAGCGGATAATTTCCTCCCGGAATATAACATCCAACGGAATCCAGCGGGATTATTTTTTGTCCGAGAAGATTCCCGTTTATGTTTACTTCAATCTCTTTTATGCTGCTAAGCTGTGCTTTTGCAAATTCTCTGACATTATTAATTGCAAATTTTATTGTTTCTATTGTTTGATTATCTAATTTTGCAATTGCTTCTTCAATTTCATTTTCTGTTAATTTGAAAGAATTTATTTCTCCGTCGCCGAACTTTTTTGCATATTTTTTTACGGCAGCATCTCCGTTTTTTCGAACGGCCGATATTATTTCCGAAACCGAGGAAATATTTTCAAATTCTATTTTTGAGAAAAATTTTTCATCTAAGTTCTCACAATTTATTATTTTCATTATTTTGTCCTTGAAGCTAAGTTATTTATTATATCCTGAGGAGTTACATTATGTAATGCCATAAAAGTGAGCATATGGTAAGCAAGATCGCTTGCTTCCCAACCGAGACCGTCTCCTTGTTCAAAATTGACGGATTCAAATGCTTCTTCCATAACTTTTCTTTTTAAATAAAATTCATTTTTAAAAAGTTTAGTTGTATATGAATTTTCGGGCAATTTCTCTTTTCTGTCTAAAAGCAGGTTATAAAGTTCATTTATACAAAAATCTCTGTCTTCAAAACATGAATATCTTCCTGTATGGCAGGCATTACCTTTTTGACGGACTTTAAATAAAAGTGTATCCATGTCACAGTCAAATTTTGCGCTGATTAATTCTTGAGTATTTCCCGAGGTTAAACCCTTTGTCCAAAGTTCATTTCTTGAACGGCTCCAATAAGTAGCAAGACCTTCTTCAAGGGACTTTCTTAACGAGTCTTTATTTGAATATGCAAGCATTAAAACTTGTTTTGTATCAATGTCTTGTACTATTGTTGGAACAAGACCGTTTTGCTTTTCAAAATCCATTACTGCAATATAAGCATCTTCAAGTTTTATTGCACCCGTATAAATACTCATGCCGAGCTGGGTTGAAACATTCATTTTGTTTAAAGTGACTATTTCATCAATTGTTGAAATTCCGCCTGCGGCAATAAGTGTTTTCTTTGTTAAATTGCGGATTCTCTTAATTGCTTCAATATCGGTTCCCTGCATCATACCTTCTTTATCTACAATTGTATAAAGGTATCCAGCACAAAAATTATCAAAGCGTTTAACATAATCTTCAGGTGATGCATTAACCTGTGTTGTCCAGCCTTCAACGGTTATTTTCCCCTGTTTTGAATCAATTGCGACAATAACTTTATCCTTTGGAAGTTTTGATAAAAATTCTTCATTTGCCGCAGTACCTATAATAATTTGTTTTGCACCGTTGGCTAAAATTCTTTTTGCTTTTTCCTTATCTCTTATTCCGCCGCCGACTCTGCAATGAGCAATTTTACATATTTCCTTGATAAGTTCTTCGTTATCACCTTTGTTCATTGCAGCATCTAAGTCAATGACGCTGATTTCTCCGAAACGGGAATAGTATTTTGCAAGTTCCAAAACATTTTCGCGTTCAAGAACTTTTTCTTTTCCTTGTTTCAGCTGTACGGCTTTACCGTTCATTAAATCGATACTCGGAATAATCATAATTTCACCCTTCTTTTATAAAGAGAATTATAAATTAAACATAAGTTAATTGAAACTTAAAAATTTTTAACGCTATAATAAGTCAAGGAGATAAAATGGATAAGAAAGAACTTTTGAGATTATATAATCTTCCATTGCAAGAGCTTTTAAATATGTCTGCAAAGTATGTTTCAAACTCTGTTGAATTGTGTTCTCTCGTGAATGCAAAAAGCGGAAAGTGTTCACAGAATTGTAAATATTGTGCGCAAAGTTCTCATTATTCGACCGATATTGAAAATTATCCGTTAATATCAAAACAAGATGTTCTAAAAGCTGCAAAAGAAGCAAAAGAAAACGGTGCTATTCGCTTTGCGGTTGTGACTTCAGGTAAATCTCCCGACGAAGAGAGTTTTGATAAAATTCTGGATTTGATTGACGCTTTAAATGAGACAGAAGGGATTAAAAGCTGTGCTTCCGTTGGAATTTTAAATGAGGAGCAGGCTAAAGAACTTTCAAAACACGGATTAAAAAGATATCATCATAATATAAATACATCGGAATCTTATTACGGTGACATTTGTACGACGCACTCCTGGCAGGACAGACTTAATACCTGTAAACTTGTTAAAAAGTACGGTATGGAATTATGCTGCGGTGTGATTCTTGGAATGGGTGAAACCGTTGAACAGCGTATAGAGATGGCATTGGAATTAAGAGATATAGAACCTGATTCCATACCGATTAATATCTTAATGCCTATACCCAAAACTCCTTTTGAAAATTATCATAATGAAATAGATGATGAAAATATTTTAAGAACGCTTGCTGTATTTAAAATAGCAAATCCCAAAGCAGTTTTAAGATTCTGCGGCGGAAGAAAACGGCTTTCGGATGAGAATCAGCTGCTTGCATTAAAAACCTGTGTTGAAGGTATTTTAACGGGGAATTATTTAACAACAACGGGAAAAAGTCCCCGGGATGATATTGAAACCGTTAAAAAACTCAATAAGACACTGAGAAAGGCATTGTAATGAAAATTTATAATAATCTAATTGAATTAATAGGGAATACTCCTCTTGTAAAAATAAACAAAATGAATAAAGGATATGCGGATATAGCAGTAAAAGTCGAGTATTTTAATCCTGCCTCATCAATAAAAGACAGAGCTGCATTAAGCATGATAGAAGAGGCGGAAAAACAAGGATTAATAAAACCCGGAAAGACCGTTATTATTGAATCTACAAGCGGAAATACCGGAATCGGACTTGCTCTTGTTTGTTTGATAAAAGGGTATCGTTTGATGCTTACAATGCCTGATTCAATGAGCAAGGAAAGACGCGATATTTTAAAAGCATATGGTGCCGAATTAGTGCTTACTCCGGGTAAAGACGGTATGAAAGGTGCAATAGACGAAGCACAGAAACTCCATTGTGAAATTAATGATTCTTTTATTCCGCAGCAATTCAATAATCCGGCAAACCCTAAAATTCATTATGAAACTACGGCGGAAGAAATTTGGAAAGATACGGAAGGACTTGTTGATATTGTTGTTGCTGGTGTAGGTACCGGAGGAACAATTTCCGGTATAGCAAAAAAACTTAAAGAAAAGAAACCTTCCGTTAAAGCGTATGCCGTTGAACCCGCTTCTTCTCCGGTTATTACAAAAGGGATTGCCGCTGCGCATCAAATACAGGGAATAGGTGCAAATTTTGTTCCCAAAAATTATGATGCTGATGTTGTCGATGAGGTGATAACTGTTTCTAACGAAGATGCAATAAAAACCGCGCGGGAAATGGCAAATACAGAAGGTATTTTTGCGGGTATTTCTTCCGGTGCTGCTTTATGGGCTGCTCTTAAACTATCTCACAGAGAAGAAAATAAAGGCAAACTCATTGTTGTTATCTTGCCTGATACGGGCATGAGATATTTATCAAGCGTAATGTTTGGCGATTAATTATTTTCTATATTTTGGTAATATTGTAATTTTTTCATTTATGTCAGCCGGAGCATTATAATTTGACGGTTTTTCTCTCCATAATTTTATATAAAGCACAACCTCAAGACTTTGATCCGGATATTCAAAAATTAACATTGGTTGATATGGGGAACCGTTATTGCAACCGCCGGACACTCCGCAAGACTTCCCTGTATGTATAAAATTCTTAAACTCTACAATCGTATTTGATATATTGCTGTATTCTTTCATTTTTACGTTCTTAGACTTATCATTGTCTAAAAGCGCATATTTATAACCGAAATCCCTGGCATTTAATCCGTTTAAATCATAATTACCTCTTACATGCATATTGGGATATATTACTTCGATCAGATTTTCTTCTTTATTGTATTTTATACTTGAAGGCATTGCGTTTAAGTAGTTGTATCTTTCATCTGCGCTCATTGTTATATGAGAGTAATCGGCAGCAACAAGAAGCGACGGATTATTTATAAATCTTGATTCCTCCGAAAGTCCGTCTGTTTCACTTATACCGTTCTTACGTCCCATACTTATTGAAATCCAGGGTTTTCCATCTTCAATTTGTCCAAATACTTTATCTGATGGTTCATAACCGGGATATGCAAATAGTGATTCGCTTACATATTTCTTTCTTGCTTCAAACACTTCTTGTTTTGATTTGTAACTAAGGGCAGTTGTTCCATTAACGGGAATAACACGGTCTCCTTGTGAAAGATTTTGTTGTATATAGTTTTCTCTTATTATGTTATTGTTTTGCTGCATTGATTGCTGTGTTGGAGGTGCATCTATTTTCATATTGGCAAGAAGATAATTGTCTATGTTATTATTTTTCGGGGTTTTAGCAACTGCATTTGTATAATTTTTTAGTTTCTGATTGTATTGCTGTCTTTTTAGATTGTTAAAAACGGCTTTTTCTCTTCTTTTAATTTCTTCCTGCCTTAAAGAATTTATACTGTTAGCTCTTTGTGTACCTTTTTGCAGTCTTACAATTTTTCCGGGGGCAATGGGTTTATTTTGCTTTTTTTCATTTTGCTTTATATAATCGCTAAAAGATATATTTTCTTGATATTTTACCTGTTTTACCGGAGACAGCTTTTTTTGCCTGTTTTTTGAATTGGGCATACCGCAATAGAACAGTGTTATTATTGCCAGAATTATTATTAACGGAAATAATAATTTATTATTCATAGATACTCCTCGTTTAAAAAGTATTATATATTATTTTTTGCTGTTATAAATCAATTATGTGAATTATAAAAATAAAAAAGAGGCTGTTTAAGCCTCTTTTTTGTTTATGAAAATTTATTTAAGAAATTCTTTGAAACATATATCCGATTCCGCGGGCGGTTAATATTAGTTCGGGATTAGCAGGATCGGTTTCGAGTTTTGAACGTAATCTTGAAATATGAACATCAACAACACGTGTATCAATTCTGTGATCCGGCGGATAAGACCAAACATGCTGCAGAATTTCATTTCTTGAATATGCCTGTCCCGAGTTATTTACAAGCAGTTCAAGCAAACTGAATTCCATTCCCGTAAGTCTGATTCTTTCATTTTTTCTGAATACTTGTCTTCTTGCCGTATCTATTCTTATATTCCCTGTAGTAATAACATTTTTTGTTATTTTACTTGCAGGTGCCGCAACTTCTTTTGTATTTGTTCTTCTTAAAACAGCTTTAACTCTTGCTTCAAGTTCTTTAGGACTGAACGGTTTAATAACGTAATCATCGGCTCCGAGTTCAAGTCCCGTAATCCTTTCGGAAACGTCACCCAGCGCGGTAAGAATAATAATCGGGACATCAGATGTTCTTCTTATTTCTCTTGTTACTCCATAACCGTCAATTTTCGGCATCATAACATCCAAAACGATTAAATCGGGATTGTGTTTATTAAAAGCCGCAATTGCTTCTTCCCCGTCTGTTGCGGTAATTATTTCATAACCAATCATACTTAAACGGGCTTCAAGAATTCTTCTGATACTTGCTTCGTCATCCGCTACTAGTATTTTTTGATGAGAATCCTGCTCAGCCTGTAATTCATTGTTATCTGTCATTTCTTAGACCCCTTAACATTAAAAAATATTACTATTGTTTACATTATATTACAAAATATAAAAAAATCAAAATATTTCTTAAAGTTTCATAAAAATATTTAATAAATTTTTGTTAATATTAAAATGCCGCATTTGATTTTCTTTTTATTTTATTTAATTATTTTATTATTGTTTTTTAAGGGAATTGAGGATTTTTTATGAGATGAAGGATTTTTTGTCCAAATATAAAAATCACCACGAAATATTTGCCTATTTGTCAATAACAATTGCGGTAATATTATACGGTACAACGCTGACAGCAACAAAGATATGCCTGAACTATTATTCTACGGCACAGTTAATGACACTCAGGATGGTTATTTCGGCTATCATATTTATTCCGTTCCTTCTCACTATATATAAAAATATTCGGATAGAGAAAAAAGATATATTTTTAATCCTTTTGATGGTGCTTTGCGAGCCTTGTTTATATTTCGTTTTTGAAACAAATGCACTTAAATATACAACATCTGGACAAGCAGGTATTGTAAGTGCATTGGAACCCGTGCTTCTTTTAATAGGCGCACGAATTATTTTAAAGGAAAAATTTTTAAAGATAGTTTATCTCGGTTTGGCAATAGCAATAACCGGTTCTGTTTTGTTAAGCATTTCTTCGGACGTTTCGGAACTTGCACCGAGGCCTTTATTGGGGAATTTCCTTGAACTTATTGCGATTATACTTACGGATACATGTGTTATAACAACAAAATATTTAATGGACAGATATCCTCCGTTTTTTCTTGCGGGGATTGCCGTTATAGGAGGAGCAATTTTTTTCTCTTCAATGAATATTCTTTCCAACGACTCCTTCCATATCGCATTAAATCCGAGTTTATTTCTTGTTGTATATCTTGGTATGCTTACGGTTGTTGCATATGCACTTTATAATTTTGCCATATGTACTTTACCTGCAAGCAAATTTTCTCCGTTTTTATTCTTGCTGCCGATTGCGGCTGTTATTTTCGGATGGTTTTTCCTCGGAGAAACAATAAATTTAAAACAATTTGCGGCATGCATTTTAGTGTTCGCGGGAATTTATATTTGTCAATTAAATGATAAAAAGAGTTTTGTATTGTTCTCTAAAAAGATGCCGCAAAGTATAAGAACAATATTATTGAGCAAAAAATAATTTGTTCGTGTTATAATCCGGTAGAATAGTATGAGGGATATAAATGCAAATAGGAATACCAAGAGCTTTATCGTATTATAACTTTTTCCCGTTCTGGTACGGTTTTTTTTCTGATTTGGGAATAGAAATAGTTTTATCGGATCCGACAACGAAGCAGACAATGACGACAGGTTCATCGCTTGTTGTGCCTGAAACATGTCTGCCTGTTAAAGTATATGTCGGGCATATATTGAATTTACTGGATAAAAAGGTGGATAAAATCTTTGTTCCGTCTCTTCAATCCATATTGCCTAAGATATATAACTGTTCTAAGTTAAGAGGGCTTCCGGATTTAATAAGAAATGTTGTAAAGAGAGATTTTACAATGATTGAAGCTACTCTTGATAAATCTGAAAAAAATCATGGTTTATATGACTTTTTAATGGAAATTGCCAAGTATTTTGATATTACCGATTTTGAGAGGGTTAAAAAAGCATCTAAAAATGCCTGGAGAGTATATAACAATTTTCAGGTAATGACAAGGAGCGGTGTGCCGTATAAAAAAGCATTAAAGTCGGCAATTGAAAATAAAGTTATAATTTCTGAAAATGATAAGATGTATCCGATAAGCGTTGCTCTGGTTGCTCATGGATATAATCTTTATGATGAGCGTGTAAGTATGAAAATATTTGATAAACTCGAGGCTCTCGGAGTAAGAGTTCATACCGCTGATCAGCTTACATTAGAGCAGATGAAAGAAGGGCTTAACTCAATGCATTCAAGATTGTATTGGGCAAATGAATATGAAATGACGGGCGCCGCATCTCATTATATTCAGGACAAAAATATTGACGGCATTATAACCATAAATGCTTTTGGCTGCGGACCGGATTCATTAATGCTGGAACGTATATCACGTTTTTCCAGAAAGTCCGGCAAGCCTATTTTAAATCTTTCTATTGATGAACATACGGGAGAAGCGGGTTTTGTAACACGTATAGAAGCATTTATTGATATGCTGTACCGCAAAAAACGCTCAAGTATATTAAATAAAATTAAGATAAAAAATGTAAAGGAAAATTATAGCAGTATTAATTGCAAAGACTTAATTTCCGACAGTTCTTATTAAAAAATTAATTAAAACTAATATAAAAAGAGGAACAGTTAACTGTTCCTCTTTTTGTTATTTCCAATCCCCAAAACTTATGCTTGCGGTTGGTTCCACAAAGCATCTCTTAAAAATTTGCTTTTTTGTGATTCTGCTGACAGTGCAACATTTACCGGAGTGAAGATAAATACGGAATCACCTATTTTTTGCTGACTTCCTGATAATGCGTGAGTTGCGCCGCATAAAAAGTCAACGATTCTTAATGCTTGTTCTTTGTCTAACAAATGAAGATTTAAAACAACGGTTTTTCTGTCTTTCAAATGTTTTACTATAGATATAGAGTCTTCATATGAACGGGGTTCGCAAACCATTACTTCATATCCTCTAAAATTCGGATGGGAAACTACTTTCGCACTCGGTGCTTTTTGTTCCGTCGTAGTGTAATTCGGGTTAAGTGCTAAATTATCCTGGACGGGATACTCTTCAGCATCTTCCATCATTTCCCCATAAATACTGTCTTCTCTGTTTTCAAATCCTGATGTTAAAAAATCAATGATTTTTTGAAATTTGTCTGCAACTGCCAATTTTTCTTCCTCCTAGTATGTTATTTAAATAATATTCTTCCGAGTCTTATAATCGATGCGCCCTCTTCAAGCGCGATTTTAAAATCCCTGCTCATACCCATCGATATTTCACTTAATTCTACTTTATATTCTGATTGTAAAACATCATATATTTGTTTGATATTACCAAATAATTGATGAAGTTTCTCCTCCGAACAATCTATAGGCGCCATATTCATTACACCTAAAATCTTTATCCCCTTTAACTCTTGAAGTTTAGGAAACTCGGACATAATTTCTTCGGGAGAAAAACCTGATTTTTGTTCTTCTCTTGCATTGTTTATTTGAATTAAGACATTTTGAACAATGCCCTGTTTAAGAGCCTCATCAGATATTATTTTGGCAAGTTTCAGGGAATCCACGGAATGAATCAGGTAGAATTTACCTACGGCAAGTTTTGCTTTATTTGTTTGAAGGTGTCCTATTAAATGAAATCTGCTGTTCTTTAGAATTTCTTCAGGAAGTTTTTTCATTTTTTCAAGGGCATCTTTGACCCGGTTCTCTCCGAAATCACGAAAACCTATCTCGTAATATTTAATGATTTGTGATTCGTCAAAATACTTGGTAACAGCTACTATTGTTGGGTTGTAAGGTGCGATTTGCGATTTGACTTCTTTGTAGTTTTCAATGACATTGTCCATTTTATATGCGTCATCTCCTCCTACCGTGTTTAAAAACGCTGTTTTAATTATATTAAATGTTTAAAAAGAATACAACAATTTGTTCACTAAACAATAAAATGAGTATTTTTTTTAATATCAAAATCATGGAAACATGCATGGCTACATGATTACAAACCCGTTAATTTTTCTTAATAAACCACGCTTGTAGTAGTATTTTCTTGATTTTTTCTTAAAATTTTTTTACAATTTATTAGTTATGAACGAAAATTCAAAAAAATACCTTCAAGAATTCAAATTATACATAGAAGTTGAAAAAAATTTTTCCAAACATACAGTAACGGCATACGGTTCTGATATTTTAAGTTTTTTGATATGGCTGGATGAAAGAAAAATCGAAGATGTTACTTATGATTTAATAAAAGAATATCTTGTATATATACGTCAATTTAATTATACAAAGACGACCACTGCCCGTAAAATTGCTTCATTAAGAACATTTTACAGATTTCTATACCGTGAAAAAATTATTGAAACAAATCCTGCGCTGGGGGTTCATTCTCCAAAAAAGGGGAAAACCCTGCCCGAGTTTTTAACTGAAAAGGAGATAGAGCAGGTGCTTAATAATACAAAAATGGAATCGCCGGCAGGATACAGAAACAGAGCTATTTTAGAATTACTTTATGCGACGGGAATGAGGGTTTCGGAGCTGAGTAATTTAAATTTTGAAAACTTAAATTTAGCCGAAAATGAAATAAAAGTATTCGGCAAAGGTGCGAAAGAAAGGATTGTTCTTGTGTCGAACAGAGCGAAGAATTATCTGGAATCTTATATAAAAACCGCAAGATATCTTATCTTTAAATCGGAGACCAATAAGCCAAAAGATCCTGTTTTTATTAATAAAACAGGTTTTAGGCTTCAACCGCAGAGTATAAGGCTGGCTATTAAAAACGTAATGGATACAATAGAATTGCCCAAGCATGTAACGCCTCATGTATTCAGACACAGTTTTGCCACTAAATTACTTGAAAACGGTGCTGACTTAAGAGTTGTTCAAGAGCTTTTAGGCCACAGCAGTATAAGCAATACACAAATATACACCCACGTATCTGCCGAAAGGCTGAAACAGTCTTATAATCTTGCGCATCCGAGAGCAAATTAATATAATGAATATATAAATATATGGGGAAAAGATAATATGTATGATGTTATAACAATAGGCAGTGCGACACTTGACGCTTTTATTGAATCTGATGATGCGAACATCGTTTCCGTTTGCACAAATAACAGCATTAAGGAATTTATGGCATATCCTTACGGTGCAAAACTTGATATAGAAAAATTTGATTTTAAAACCGGAGGCGGAGCAATAAATACAGCAGCTAATTTCGCCAATTTGGGATTTAATACTTCTACTATTGTTAAGATAGGAGAAGGTATTCAGGGAGAAAATATTACAAAGGAACTTAAAAAAGCCAATGTTGACTTATCAAACGTTGTAAGGTCAAAAAAATATAAAACAGGATTTTCTATAATTCTAATAAGTTTTCAGGGAGACAGAACCGTTCTTGCCCATAGAGGAGCAAATGCTCATATGGAACTTGAAGATATTGATTTTAAATCAATTAAAAATTCCAAGTGGCTTTATTTGGCGCCTTTAAACGGAAATTCCACAAAAATTCTTGATAAAATTGCCGAATATGCTGAAGAACATGATGTAAATATGGCAATAAATGTCGGTACAAGCAGCATTAAGCAGGGAAAAGAATATCTGTATAATGTATTAAAAACGGCTGAAGTTGTTATTATGAATAAAGATGAAGCCGGTATGCTTACAGGTATTCAGGTCAGACCTGATACAAAAGAAGAGAAATTTTCAAAAGAATTGATACATCCCGATATTAAGAAAATGCTGCGGGAAATATTTCCTAAAAAACATAAGATATCGATTATTACTGACGGCAGAAACGGGGCATATGCTTATGACGGAGAAAAATATTATCAATGTGATGAATTTCCAGCAAAAGTAGCTTCTACATTAGGTGCCGGCGATGCTTTTTCTTCAACTTTTGTAGCATCACTCGAAAAAACAAAATGGGATATTGAAAAAGCCTTAATGTATGCGTCTGTCAATGCTGCTGCTGTTGTAGAGCATTTTGGCGCACAGGATGGTTTTTTAACTTTTGATGAAATGGATAAACGGTTAAAAAAATATCCTGAATTTAAAGTTAAAATAATAAAATAAGAGGAATGAAAAATGACAGATACCCGATTTGGTATATTCGGAGGACAATATATCCCCGAAGTTCTTATGGGAGAAATAAAAAAAATTGAAGCAGCGTATGAAAATTATAAAAATGACGAAAAATTTAATGCGGAATTAAACACTCTTTTAAATAAATATGCAGGAAGGCCTTCATTGTTATATTTTGCAAAAAATATGACTGAAGATTTGGGCGGAGCAAAAATATACTTAAAACGTGAAGATTTAAATCATACCGGTTCACATAAAATAAATAATGTTTTGGGTCAGGCGTTGTTAGCGAAATATATGGGTAAAACAAGGGTAATTGCGGAAACGGGAGCAGGGCAGCATGGTGTTGCAACTGCAACGGCGGCGGCATTATTGGGATTGGAGTGCGAAATATTTATGGGGCTTGAAGATACCGTACGACAATCTTTAAATGTATATAGAATGGAGCTTCTCGGAGCAAAAGTTCATGCTGTTACTTTTGGCACTCAAACATTAAAAGATGCGGTAAATGAAGCTATGAGCGAGTGGGCATCAAGAAGTCATGATACTTTATATGTTCTGGGTTCTGTTATGGGTCCGCATCCGTTTCCTGCTATCGTAAGAGATTTTCAAAGTGTAATAAGCAAAGAAGCCAGGTCTCAGATTTTGGAAGCGGAAGGAAAACTTCCCGATGCTGTTGTTGCATGTGTCGGCGGCGGCAGTAATGCAATGGGAATATTTTATAATTTTATTAATGATAAAAATGTGAAATTAATCGGTTGTGAAGCTGCAGGATTGGGTGTTGATACGGATAAACATGCAGCTACCGTTACTAAAGGCAGAATAGGGATATTTCATGGAATGAAATCAATATTTTGTCAGGATGAATACGGACAAATTTCACCGGTATATTCAATATCCGCAGGTTTGGATTATCCGGGCATAGGTCCTGAACATGCATATCTTCATGAAACAGGCAGAGCTGATTATGTTCCTGTTACCGATGATGAAGCTGTTGAAGCGTTTGAATATTTATCGCGTATTGAAGGCATAATACCGGCAATTGAAAGTGCGCATGCCGTTGCTTATGCAAAGAAACTTGCTCCTAAAATGAAAAAAGATGAAATAATGATTGTTTGTTTATCGGGCAGAGGTGATAAAGATGTTGCCGCAATTGCAAAATACAGAGGAAGGATTATTAATGAATAATATAATTTCTAAAAATTCTTTAATAGGATTTATTATGGCGGGTGATCCGGATTTGGAAACGACAAAAAAGTGTATTATTGCAATGGATGATGCGGGCGCCGATATGGTTGAGCTTGGAATTCCTTTCTCAGATCCCATTGCAGAAAGTAAAGTTATTCAAAGTGCTAATATTCGGGCATTAAAATCAGGTACTCATTTGACAAATATATTTTTAATGCTTGAACAGGCCAGAAAAAGTACGGATATTCCCATAATTTGCCATTCATATATAAATCCGATTTTTAATTACGGGTATGAACCGTTTTTTGAAATGTGTAAAAAAGTAAAGGTGACAGGGGTTGTAGTTCCGGATTTACCCTACGAAGAAAAATCCGAAATAAAAGAATATGCTGATAAATACGGTGTTCATATTATTTCGTTTGTTGTTCCTGCTTCAAAAGAGAGAATTCAGAAAATATCCCAAAATGCTTCAGGATTTATATATTTTGTTCCTTCTATCAGTTCAACAGCAATGATGGGAGATAGTTCGAGCGAAATTGATAAGATTGTTGAAATAATAAAAGAAGTGAAAGATATTCCCGTTGCTCTTGGATTTGGTATTAATACAGCAAGTCAGGCCGAATACTTTTCCAAAAAAGCGGACGGAGTTATTATAGGTAATGCTATAGTGAAAATTATTGAAAAATATTCAAAAACATCTCCCGAATATGTTTATAACTATGTAAAAGAAATGAAAAATGCTATAATACAGATATGAAAAGAAGAGATTTAATTAAAAGCGGTGTAATTGCCGTAAGTGCTGCGGCAGTTGGTATTGCCGGTTATAAGAAGATTGAAGATTATAATTCTTCTTCAAAGAAAATGAGCATTTCGCCAAAACAAACTGATGTGTATAAAATTTGTACACCGCTTCCTTTCCGTTTTGAACTTATTGATGAGATAGAAAACTTAAATTCCGAGTTAAAAAAATCTCAGATTAAAATATTGTATAATAATTTTCCTTATCCTTTAAGTTCAGAATTTAACTGGCAGTTTGCAGCCGTCAGAGGAAGAAATTATAATATTAACTCATTTGACGATTTCGCAAGATACGTAAAATATGCACAGGATAAAGGATTTAATTTTGTATATTTATTAAATTCTCCGAAGCCGTTTTCTGAAGATGATTTTAACAAATATAAAAAAAATCTGTTTGTATTGCTGGAAAATTTGCAAAGTATAGGATGCAGAGAAATAAAAATTGCAAATACTCAATTAATGCAGATAATATCTAAGGAAAAAATGGGGTTTAAATTATCGGCATCAACTTCCTTTGAATATCATAATGTCTCGCAATATGTGAATTTAATAAATACTTATTCTTCTATAAAGTCTATAAATACTGCAATAGATGATAATCGTAATTTTATATTTTTGAAGAACTTAAAGAGGCTCTTTCCTGAAATAGACATTGAAGTAATGGTAAATGAAAAATGCATGCATGGCTGTCCTGCAAGAATATCTCATTGTGCTTCATTTTTTGAGGCTTTTCCCTGCATGACTTTGGCGGAAAAAACAGGAAAATTAAAATATTTTTTAAAAAGCAATGTTGTTTATCCCTGGCAGCTTGAATATTATTCTGCAATAGGTATTAATACTTTTAAGTTTATGAGTTATCCGATGCGGGCTGATATAGATAATCTGAATTTCTTAAAAAATTATCTAATGTGTTTGGAAAACGGAATAAATAATTTAACAGTCAGTGATTTTTTCAATGGCATTTTTGAGGTAGGTTTATCTCATATAAAGAACAATGTTAAATTATCTGAGATTATGCCTTATTTGCCGGATATGAAGCATTTTGTCAAAAATGGAGACAGGTGTACGAATATTTGTGGTATAGATTGTAACTATTGTATAAAATGCGCGGAAAAAATCGGAAAGATTATCGGAGTTTAATGTTCAAATCGTATTATTGCGAAAAATTGGAAAAAACACTGCACTTTTTGCCGGACAAAATTAAATTTTGCTGCAGTTGTGCGCAAGGTCCCGGTGTGGAAATAAAAGACTTTTCTAATATTAATAAAGAACAGATTGAATCTGAAAAAAAAAGAATAAGAAAATTGCTTGAGAAAGGAATTATTCCGCCTGAATGCACAGGTTGTGTTGAATATAAGGAAAAATCATTAAAAGAATATGTTCAAACTTTGTTCTGTAAAAAAGAGCAAATATCATTAGTAAAACATATTATTGTTGACCATTATAAACAGTGTGATTGTAAGTGTGTTTATTGCTCACAGGAATATCTTTATAAGGGCGTAACGCAAAATTATCAATTGCTTCCCATAATAAAACAATTGTATGCTTCAAAGATGATAGACGAGATTGAATTAAAAGCTGAATTTCAGGGGGGCGGGATTGCTGCTTTAAAAGAGTTTGATGCATTGATGAAAGAATTTTATAAACATAGTTGCAATGATTATGTCATATTAATGAACGGCATAAAATATATGCCAATTTTAGAAAAAATAGGATGTAATCCTAAAAGCCATATATGTATTTCTCTTGACGCCGGATGCAGAGAGACTTTTTTTAAAATAAAAGGTCTTGATGTATTTGAGCAAACAATTGAAAATATAAAAAAATTACGTTCTAACTCAAGTGCACATATTGCTTTCCAATATATTATTGTGAAAGATTTAAATGATAATATTGATGAGTTAAAAAAATTTTTAGAACTTGCAAAAGAAATTGGTGGAATAGAACCTATTTCACTGGAAATAGATTATCGAAATACACTTTTATCTCAAGAAAAATTTGTTATACCGGAACATTATTATGAAATGTTTAATACTGCGGAGAATTTTTGCAGTGAAAACGGGATATGGTATATGATATCACCTTATACCCGGTCTATATTGGCAAGAGGGTCAAATATATAAATCCAATCTTGATTAACCGGCTTGTTTTAACTAATATTAATATGTTAGTTACTAAAAGAAAGAAGGTAGAATTATGTCAAGAAGACCCGTTATTGCAGGAAATTGGAAAATGCATAATCTTCAGCAGGAAGCCGTTGATTTAACAAACGGAATTATGCAGGAATTAAGAAGCGAAGATAAAGCAGCACTGCCTGAAGTTGTTATTGCACCTACATTTACTTCATTATATGCTGCACATAAAGCATTAACAGATTGCGGATGTGGCAAAGTAAGACTTGCGGCTCAGAACTGTTATTATGAAACAAAAGGTGCTTTTACAGGTGAATGTTCTGTTGAAATGTTAAAAGATGCAGGCTGTGAATATATAATTATCGGACACTCTGAAAGAAGAGAATATTTCGGTGAAACCGATGAAATGGTAAATAAAAAAGCAAAAGCAATCCTTGCAAACGGTTTAATTCCTATTATCTGCTGTGGTGAATCGTTAGAACAAAGAGAAGCAGGTGTTACGGATTACCATATTGCATCTCAAATCACAAAAGCATTAAGAGGTTTAACAGCAGAAGAAGTTGCAAAATCAATTATTGCATATGAACCAATCTGGGCTATCGGTACGGGCAAAACTTGTGACAGTGTTGAAGCAAACAGAGTTATAGCTATGATAAGAAATGTTGTAAAAGGTTTATACGATGCTAATGTATCCGATTCAATAAGAATTTTATACGGCGGCAGTGTAAAACCGGGAACAATAAAAGAACAAATGGCTCAATCTGATATAGACGGTGCACTTGTAGGCGGTGCAAGTTTAACTGCTGACAGCTTTGCTCAAATTGTAAAAGGTGCTATGTAATAAATAGCCATATTATTAAAAAGAGGCTTCCATCCCTGGATGGAAGCCTCTTTTTAGTATGAAATTTTTCCCATTACGACAGGAATCTCTGCTCCGGTACAAGACGGGATATTATTAGGTTTCCCGATTACGGTAAAATATCCCAAATATGCAAAGGCAATACATTCTTTTAATTTGTTCGGTATATTAAAATCTTCATGCGTTTTTACGGGGATATCGGGCAAATATTCCCGTAGATATTGAATGATTGCCTGATTGTATGCTCCGCCGCCGCCCAGTACGATTTCATCAACGGAAGTTTTGGGTAAAATAAAATTTTTATATGAATCTGCTATGGCTCTTGCGGTAAGGTTTGTAATTGTCGCAATGATATCATATTTATTATCGGGTGCCGTTTTTAGGATGTTTTCGGCATATTTGTTGTTAAAAAGTTCTCTGCCGGTTGATTTGGGCGGCGGAATTGTATAATAAGGTTCTTTTAAGAGTTGACTGAGCCACTTTTTATTGATTTGCCCAAGCATAGCAATTTGACCGCCTTTATCAAATGGCAGATTAAAAAGTTTTTGAACAAAATAATCTATTAACATATTTCCCGGAGCATTATCAAATGCAAAGATATCACAATTTTTTGACAAAACCGTGACGTTTGAAATTCCGCCGATATTTTGTATAAGTCTGTTTTTATCTGTTCCGAACAAAATTTTATCTGCAAACGGAACAAGCGGTGCCCCCTGTCCGTTCGCGGCAATGTCTTTTGGTCTGAAATCACCGACGGTTTTTATTCCTGTTTTATGTGAAATTACGGATATATCTCCGATTTGAAGCGTTGCTCTTGTTTTTATATTGTCAATTTCTGTGTATTCGGGCATATGATAGATTGTTTGTCCGTGAGTCGAAATAAAATCAATATCTTCTTTTTTTAATCCTGATTTTTTTAAAAGCATATCGGCTGCATCGGCAAACAAATTACCGATGACAAAATTCATAAAACAAACATCCGATACCTTTCCATTATTGTTTGCCAGAGATAAAAGTTTCTTCCTTATTTGGGCAGGGTATTCAAGAGAATAACTGTCTTTGATTTCAAATGAAAGGTCATCAAATATTCTAATCAGACAAGCGTCTATCCCGTCTAATGAAGTACCTGACATCATTGCAATTATTGTTTTGTAATTATTCATATGAAGATTATACTAAAAAATTTAATATTTAAATAATTTATTGTATAATCAAATACAGGAGAGTTTATGACAGCATTATATTGTGTAATTTTGGCGGGTGGTTTAGGCAGCGGATTATGGCCGTTGTCAAGACAGATGCATCCTAAACAAATATTAAAAACACAAGACGGTACTACTCTTTTTCGCAATACTTTTTTAAGAGTTGCAAGTGTTGTTGACGATAAAAAAATTATTACGGCAACAAATGTAAAACATGTTTCGGATATAAAAGAACAATTGAAAAATATTCAGGACAAATTTTACAGGGAAAAAGCATATAAAACAATAACGGAACCCGATGTAAAAAATACGGCACCCGCACTTGCACTTGCTGTTAAATATATAAAAGAAATTAAAACATTTTCAAAGGAAGCTCCTGTTGTTCTTGCAGTTCCTTCAGATCAATATATTCCGGACAGAGAAACTTTTGCCGAAATTGTCGAAAAAGGTGTTGAACTTGCAAAATCAGGATATATCGTCACTTTCTCTTCTAAATCAAATGTAATAAATGGACAATACGGTTATATTAAAACAAGAAAAAATGCAAAGATTTCCGATATACAGCCAATGGCGCTTAAAGTATCCTCTTTTGTAGAAAAGTCTTCCCCCAAAGAAGCAAAAGAGCTTTTAAAAGGTCAATGTTTTGTAAATACGGGGATATATATGTTTGGTGCAGATGTGTTTTTAAGTGAGCTGCAAAAATATGCAAAGGAAATTTATAATCTTTTAAAGAATGAACATATATCGGATCAAATACCCTCCGTCCCGTTAAAGGTATATGAGAAAATGCCTGTTATTTCAATAGATAAAGCAATAATGGAAAACAGCAAAAAACTGGTAACGCTGCCTTTTGAACCGAAATGGCAGGACATCGGGTCTTGGGATGCCGTATATGATATTTCAAAAAAAGATAAAAACGGTAATTATACAGAAGGCAATGTTATTGATATAAATTCAAAAAATTCTTTAATCTATTCGACATCTAAATTGGTAGCAACGATGGGATTAAAAGACACAATTGTTGTTGAAACGGAAGATGCTCTTCTTGTCTGTGACAGAAAAAAGCCTGAAGGAGTTAAAAATATATATAAAAAACTTAATGCGAAAAACGCAACGACAAAAGAAAGCCACAAAACGGTTTACCGCCCTTGGGGGTGTTATACGGTGCTGGAAGAGGGAGAGGGATTTCTCTCAAAATGTATAGCCGTAAATCCTGATGCTAAATTAAGTTTGCAAAAACATTTTCACAGAAGCGAACATTGGATTGTTCTTGAAGGAGAAGCGACTGTTGTAAAAGGTAATGATATTTATACTTTATCTGCGGGAGAAAGTATAGATATTGGTATTGAAGAGGTGCATTCTTTGCAAAATTTCGGTAAGGAACAATTGAAAGTGCTTGAAATTCAGCAAGGTGATATCCTTGATGAAAATGATATAGTAAGATTACAGGATATATACGGAAGAGTATAGTCTTTATGAAAAAGATTGCAATTTTAGGTTCTACAGGTTCAATTGGTACACAGGCTCTTGAAGTAACGGATAAAATTCCTGAAGAGTTTGAAGTGATTGCTTTATCTGCCGGAAATAATATCGGCTTAATAAGTAAACAGATTGAGAAATACAACCCAAAGTTAGTTAGTGTCAAAACAAAAGAGGATGCTGATTTTCTTCAAAAAAAATATTTAAATACACGAATTGTCTTTGGTGAAGACGGGCTTTTGACAATTGCAGGGTTAAACGAAATTGATATTTTACTTGTGGCAGTCTCGGGTAAAATCGGATTAAAACCGACAATAACGGCAATTAACAATAAAAAAGATATAGCGCTTGCAAATAAAGAAACACTTGTTATGGCGGGTGATATTGTTATGAAACTCGCAAAAGAAAATAATGTCAAAATCCTTCCCGTAGACAGCGAGCATTCTGCTATTTTTCAGTGTTTAAATAAAAGAAGCGAAGTCAAACACCTTATTATAACTTCATCCGGAGGACCTTTTAGAACGGCAACAAAAGAAGAAATGGAAAAAGCTGATTTAACTCAGGCTCTTGCCCATCCAAGGTGGAATATGGGCAGAAAAATAACGGTAGACTCAGCTACTTTAATGAATAAAGGACTTGAAGTTATTGAAGCACATCATTTATTTGATTTTAATTATGATGATATAAAAGTTGTGGTTCACCCTCAAAGCTATGTGCATAGTGCTGTTGAATATGTTGACGGAAGTATCATTGCACAAATAGGTAATCCCAGTATGCATATTCCTATTCAATATGCGCTTACATATCCTGAACGTGTAGAGGGAATTGAAACGGAGAGCTTTGATTTTGTCAAAGCCGCAAAATTAGAATTTTACGAGCCTGATTTTGAAAAGTTTCCGTCGTTGGCTCTTGCTTTTGAAGCCGGCAAAAGGGGAGGAACTTATCCTGTTTGTATGAACGCTGCAAATGAAGAGGCGGTTTTTGCTTTTCTTGGCGGAAAAATTAAATTTACTGATATTTATAAAATAACAAAAAAAGTTTTTGATGAATATGAACCAATTCAAAATCCTCAAATTGATGATATTATCTCGGAGGATGAAAAGGTGCGTGAGAAAACAAGAAAACTTATTGCAAACAAAATATAATTAACAATACAAAAAAGGTGAAGATATGAAAATTTTAATTTTGAACGGTCCGAATTTAAATATGCTTGGAACACGCGAGCCCGATAAATACGGGACGGAAACACTTGAAAGTATTGAATTATTTGTTCGTGAAGAAGCACTGAAATTGAATGTTGATGTTGATTTTAGCCAGAGTAATATTGAAGGGGAACTGGTTACAATAATACAAAAAGCAAAAGGTTTGTACGACGGTATTGTTATGAATCCTGCCGCATATACTCATACAAGTGTCGCAATAAGAGATGCTCTTCTGGCGGTTGAGATTCCGGCAGTTGAAATTCATCTTTCAAATATTCATAAAAGAGAAGAATTTCGCCATAATTCTTTGACTGCACCGGCTTGTATCGGTCAAATAACGGGTTTCGGCAAGTATAGCTATAAGCTCGGATTAATTGCAATCGTTGATTATTTAAAAGGTTAACTATTTTAATATCAGGAAGGATTTTAATTTTCGCGCCTGATTATCTTTTTCGGATATAATATGAAGTTCCTGCGTATCAAAAGAAGTTGAGCCGCCGCCGTCAAAAGCCATTGCTTTTTCCATTCCCCATTTTCTTGTAAGGTCGGCAACTTCTTCAAGTGTCATCGGGGCTTCATTTGTAGCTATAAATAAATATACTTTGTTTTCTCTTATTCCTATTGCTGTTCTTGCGTATTTATGCAATGCCGAGGCAGATTCGCTTATAACTTTACCGTCTTTTACAAGAATAAAAAATTCTTCTTCTAATTTTAAATCGGGAAAAAGCATAGGTCCTGCCTGTATTGAGTGTTTTATTTTGTATCCTTCTTTAACAGGGTCTTTATGTTGTGCTATATCGTATAAAATTTTCCCTTTTTCATCTTCCAAAATCCTGAATTCGCTGCGATTTAATATTTTATCCAAATAGCCCTTAAGTACTTGATTAGACATAAGATTTTCGTTATCTTCCGGATTTGCAGCCGTCTCGTTATTAATAGTTACATATGATACGGTTTTTTGATTTTTGGGATCAAAAAAGCCCGCATTTACAACAAGCCTTGCACCTGTTGAATTAAATACATTGTTATTTGTCTCAAGTTCCTGCGTTACATATGGGAGAAGTTTATATTTTGACTTTGCTGTATTGATTTCAACGATATAAACACCTTTTGGGTCTTGAATTATTTTATAAGGGCATCTGCCTATTTTTGCCTCTGCAATAGTACAGGTTGTAATAATTAATGCAAATAAAATAAAAACTTTAAAGATATTTTTCATTATAAATCCTTTGTTTTCTTTAGTATGCAAATAAGAATAATTGCGCAAACAGGTGCAATTAAAGATGTTACCCACGGTGACAGCACTGCTTTTTCCGCCAGCATGTCAAAAAACGGAATTGTAATATAATAAGCAAAAATGATGCCAACGGCAATAAGCATTCCTATGAACTTTTGTTCCCTCGGCTGTGAAAATCCGAGTAAACATCCTAATATTGCAAATAAAATACACATGAATGAATGTACAAAACGTTGAATATATTTATTCAGCATAAAGCGGTATTCATCATCCATACGTTCTTTTTTAAGTAATTTTATGTACTCGGAAATCTGGGCATTTGTTAATTCTCTGTCTCTGTAGACAGAGTATTTCATAAGTTTATAAGCATTTGAAGCACTTTTCCCTTTTAGAACGGATAAGTTTTTAACGCCCTCTATACTGTTAAAAATACCTTCTTCCGAGATGTTATATTTTTTTGCGGAATTAATGACCCATTCCGAGTCCTTATATTTTACATAGTCAGAGGTAATTATACTGGAAAGAAGACTGGAACCGTCTTTTGATTCATCATAAAAGTTCAATATAATAACATCCCTTATATTGTTGTCATCAAAGTTGGATATGATTAATATCTTATCCATTGAATCATTGTTCTCGTGTTTAACGGGAAAAACGAATTGAGAGGTTCTTATATCTCCTTTTATAACTTTCAGCTTACAGGCAGAAACAGGCAGAAGTTTTGAACCGACAATAAAAGTGCAGCTCATTGCCAGAATACTTAAGATAATTACAGAAGCAATAATTCTGAAAAATGAAATACCCGAGCCTCTTAAAACAGTAATTTCAAAATCCTTGCTCAATTTATCAAAGGTCAAAATACATCCTAAAAGCATACCCACCGGTAAAGCTATATTCAGAACTTTTGGCAGTTCATAAATTAAAATAGAAGCTGCAGTATGAAGCGAAATTTGTCCGCTCAGCGCCCTTTGCACCGTTCTAAGAAATATTTCCGGCATTATCCATACAATCATAAATACAAAAATACAGGCAAAACAAGCTATAAAAACCTGACGGCATATATATTTGTCAATAAGCCTAATTTTCATTACAGTACGAAATCCTCTCCAAGATAGTGTTTTCTGGCGACGGGGTCATTTGCAATTTCATCACGTGTACCTTGAATCTTAATTTTACCGTCAAATATTACATACGCTCTGTCTGTTATAGAAAGAGTAGCTTTTGGATTGTGGTCCGTAATTAATACGCCCAAACCTCTTTTTGAAAGTATTTTGATATTATCTTTGATTTCGCCGATTGCAATAGGGTCGATACCCGCAAACGGTTCATCCAGAAGAATAAATTCCGGACTGGCGGCAAGCGCTCTTGCAATTTCAACCCTTCTTCTTTCTCCCCCGGATAATGATACTGCCATTGTATCGCGCAGTCTTGTAATACTGAATTCTTCAAGCAGTTCTTCCAGTTTTTCTTTTCGTTCTTTATTATTTAATTTTTCATTTAATTCAAGAATAAGTTTAATATTATCTTCAACGGAAAGTTTTCTGAAAATAGATGCTTCCTGAGGTAAATAACCGATTCCGTGTTTAGCGCGTATATTCATTGTCATTTCGGTAAGATCCGTGTCATCAACAAAGATTTTACCCGAATTCGGTTTTACAAGCCCTACAACCATATAAAACGTAGTTGTCTTTCCTGCGCCGTTCGGTCCTAACAAACCGACAACTTCACCTTTATTAACCTCAATTGATATATCATTTACAACGGTTCTGTCATTATAGATTTTAACAAGGTTTTCTGCTCTTATTTTCATATAATATAATCTCCGTATATATATTAACAAAAAAGAAATGCCCTTACAACAAGGGCATTTCTTAAAATGTTTAAATATTAACAGCCGCCTAAGCAGAAACTTTTTTTGCTTGAGCTTCGTTTACGGGTTTCCAATTTGCAGCCATAATCTTTTTGAAAGATTTTAAAGCCGTATCTTCAAGTTCACCCAATTCTTCAGCTTTAACAATTAATTCTCTTAAAGGAAGTAAAGCTCTTTGATCGCGAAGAACACCTAAAGCTGCAGCTGCACCTGCTCTTACGAGATCATTTTCTTTTTCGTTTTTCATTACTTCAATTAAAGAAGGAACTGCTTTTGTATCATTTAATTTTCCTAAAGAAGTAACTGCGTAGATTCTAACGTTAACCCATTCATCCTTTAACATTGTGATGATGTAATCAACTGCTTTAGGATTTCCGATTTCACCCAAAGCTCTTGTAGCATCGCATCTTACGTTAACTTTTTCACTGTCGAGTGATTCAATTAATGCATCGGTTGCGACGTCGCCGATTTCAATTAACGCATCGGTTGCCGTAATACATACCTGAGGATTTTCGTCATTTAATGCTTCAACTAACGGTTCAACAACTTCGCGTCCGCCGAGTCTGCCGAGTGCACGGGCTGCACGAACACGAACGTCAACATTGCGGTCTTCTCTGAGAGATTCAATTAAAGGCATTGTTGCGGAAACTTCTCCGAGTTCACCCAAAGCTCTTGCTGCATATAAGCGTACGGAACCGTTTCTGTCATTTTTTAATACGTCGATTAACGGTTCAACGGCACTTGCGTCACCCATTTCTCCAAGCACACGCGCAGCATTATATCTTACTTTTTCTGAGTTGCTTGTTCTTAAATCGTTTAAAAGCTCGTCAAAAGATTTCTTTGCTTGCTTTTTTCTAGAGTTCACACTTATTGTCATTCTGCCTCCGACAAAAAAATTACTTACTTACCATCACTTATATATAAAAAATCTTGTATTCAAATAATTGCCTTTTTTTATATTATTTGGTTACAAAATATTTACATTGTTCTCTCTGTCTGATAAAACGTACTTTGAACACTTTATCTTTGTTGGTTCTAATATAATAACATATTTTTTATAAAAGTTAAATACTTTTTGATTAATTATTTTTAAAATTTTGTGTTTGTTTATTTAATAATACGGAAAAATATAATATTTTTAGGAAATTATTTGTAACAAAAATTTACAAAAAATCGAATTTTTTATGTTATGGTTGTTATATACTTGCGGGGTTTTTCTTTTATGTTTTTTTCGGCAAAAAAATTGTCATGTTATCTTACCGCTTTAAGGGCTTATTCATTGCCAATTTCAGTAATGTCATGGACTGTACCTTTTATGTACGCTATATTTGACGGCGGAAATATTTTTTTTGGAGTTGTTGCATTGTTCGGGATTATAATCTTGCATTTAGGTTCAAATTTATTTGATGATATTGCGGATTATTTGATTGCAAAACGAAAAATTGAGAAAGGAATTCAGAAGGACTTTAATTTTCAGAGCGGAAAATGTATATGTTTATTTAACGGGTCGTTGTCATTAAAAAACTATATAATTACCGATGTTTTATTATTTTCAATTGCAGTTTTGATTGCGGGTTTTTTCATATTTGTTTGGGGAAGTAAATTATTTTTTGTTCTTGTACCTGCGGCAATATTGTGTTTGTTATATCCCGTACTGGGCTGTTTGGGTTTTGGTGAAATTATTATAGCGGTCATTTTTGCGCCGCTTCTTTATATGGGTACATATTTTGTTATGACGGGAGAATTTTCGTTTTCTATATTACTTTTATCGATTCCTACGGGGCTTTTATCCGTTGCCGTTCTTCATAACCATATGCTTCTTGATTACAAACTTGATGAAAAGAACCGGAAAATTACATTGTGCCGTTTGTGCGGTTCCTTAAAAAATGCTTATTTGCTGTTGTTTTTAATAGTAGTATCGGCTTATTTAAGCATAATAATTTTTGTATTTACAAAACAGCTTAACTGTATTTATCTTCTGACGCTGTTAAGTATTCCGACTGCATATGTGCTTTTAAAAGTTATGTATATTCATATTAAATCTCCCGAAACGTTGGTGAAACCGAATATCTTCATGGGCGATTTGAGCGGATTGAAAAAAGCGGATAAAACACAGAAGAATTTTTTAATTAAGTTTTTTATAGTCAGAAACTTGCTTTCTTTGTTTACATTATTATTATGTATATCAATAGCGGTTGAAAAATGTATATTATAGAGAAGTGTATTAAATTATATTTAAATATCACGAAAAAGAATCCGGTTCCGATTGTGCTTCCTGAGACTGAAGAAGTTGAACTTGAAGATATTGTAACATGTAAACACAATTTTATGCCGATTGATTCGACCGGAAAAATACTTGCCTGTTCTAAATGCGGATATGTTATAAGGAAAGATAAGCTGAAAAAGAAATCTTAATAAGGGCTTCTTTTGAATAGTAATACATATTTTGTATCGCCGTAGTAAAAATTAATTATTATGTATTTTACTTCTACATTTACATCTACAAGAGAGCTTGGCGGTGTTGAACGTCCCGAGTCTTTTGCCGTATCATAGAATGTCTTTCGCACTTTTGAAGCAAATTTTTGCCAGAGTGTTTTTTTTACTTCGGGTATATTTGCATTGTAAAAATTTAAAGGAGTTGCTTCTTTTTTTGCTATCGGAATTATGAATTGTACTTTCCCGTTTTGCTTAAATAATACATAATATTTGTCACCGAGTTTTCTCGGTGTCAGAAGATAGTATCCGGGCTCGATTTTTATATCTTTAAAATAAAGTTCCGCGGATGTTCTGAACAGCGGATACGGAGACCAGGAATATCTTATTGTATCTTCATCTTCATACGGGTCTATATCGTTATATAGTTTTGATTGAAAAGGTTCTGCCGCATTGTACAGTGCATCCAAATCTTCGGCAAATACATTTAAAGCGAAGGCAAACATTAATATAAAAATACTCAAAACTTTTTTCATAATTATTATCTTAATACTTTTTACACGTTTATCAAGTTTTCAATTTATATTATAATTTTATTATGTTTAATAAAATAAAAAATTGTTTAAAAAATAATAAGATATTTTACCTAAACATTTTTTTAAGCGCACTTTTAATTTGCTTTATTTGTTTGTGCGTAAATAAATATTCGGTTTTGTATAATCACGGTTATATATATCCGTGGTTTGATCTGGGTTGGAGAATAGCTTCTCAGACATATGAGTCCGTTATAAATAATTTTCTTCCCGTATTATTTAATTCTAACCCGAATGATTTTCGTTCCGGTCTCGGCCCGGGGTCTGTAATATTGGCATCTTTATATGTTTTCATGTGCTTTTTATTTGTAAAAGGGTTCTTTTTATCGGACCCAAAGGCACGAAATCCGTTATTAAGAAAAGAACTCTGCTTAATATTACCTTTAGCCGCTTTGTTATTGTATATTCCTTTATATGATTGTAATGATAAATATGCAATAATATTCCGTTTTAACGATCTGGCAACAAGTGCTGAATATTTTTTCGTACTTATTCCCGTACTCATAGCCGCTTTTGCTTTCCATGATATCCTTATGGGGGGTAAGAAAGAAAATAAACGGGTTTTAATCTTTTATGCTTTGATTAGTTATGTTGCAGGTTATTACAATGAACTTGCAAATATAACATTATTCTCTTTTGGTTTTTTCTTTCTGTTTTTTCTTTTTTTATTTGACAGACAAAAATTATTTAATAAATATTCTTTGTTTATTATTGTTCCGTTCTTAACGGGATGTATTAATTATTATATTTTTTCGGGCAGTGCATTAAGTAATATAGCGCATTATGACAGTACTCTTTTAGACGGAGTCAGAAATCTTCAAACTAATTTTGTTGATATATGGCATTCTTTTGTTTATGAAATTTTTGTTTCAAAAGCGGCATTTTATGCGGGTATAATTTTTTTAAGTCTTATTTTGTATAAATTGAAAACGGAAAATTACAAAAATGTTTTGTTTTTTGTTTGGTCGCTTATTTTCGGATATGTTCTGGCTAATTTAAGTACGATTTTTGTGTGCAGTTTAGGATCTGAAACAGAATATCTTTTTGAAAGAACTTTTTGGGACAGACTTTATGTGAATATACTCGAGCTTGCGTGTTTGATTTTGCTTGGTGCAATATATAAGTATGAAAAGATAAAAGGGTATGTCTTTGCTTTTATAACGGCATTTTTTGTTTTATTTGTTTATTTATTCTGTCAATTTAACGAAGAAAGACAAAATGTTTTGTTTAATATTAAAAAAGTTGTGTATCAGCTTGATAAAATTAATCTTGTTTATTCGCTGCTTGGTGAATCGGCTGTTATTCCCGCAAAATATTTGTCATATGAATGTGTTAAAAATTCCGAAATATTTATGATAAATTCAATTTTTAAAAGAGATGAAAGATTTGCAAAAGATAAATATATTAATGCCGAATATCTTCATTATGTGCATTATTTTAGCCGTATATATAAACTGAATTATGCGGGTGCAATATTTAAAGATGATGATTTCGCGGAAAAAGAATTAAAAATAAGACTTGCTCTTTTTGACGAAAAAACGGAAACCGAAAAAGAACTTAAAAATAAATCACTTAGTTTTAAACAAATGTATAAAAAATACAAAGGATTAAAATTGACGCTTCAAGATATAGATGTAATGGAAGCAAAACATGGAAAACTTCCGGTTCTGGACAAAGCAAGAGCATTTATATTTTTTAATGACGGAAATTATGACAGTGCAATGAAGCTATATAAAAAATATTTAATTTCATATCCCGATGATATTGATTCTTTGCTTCATATTGCCTGTATATATGAAAAAAATAATGATTACAAAAAGGCAGAAGCCATATACGAAAAACTTCATAAATACGATAAAAGAAACTTGCTGTTTCTTCATAAACTTTTATGCCTGTATTTTTATAATATGAACGACATTGAAAAAGCAATTGAGATAAATCAAAAAATTATTGAAGCCAATAATGACTTGCATATTCCATACAGAAATATGGCAATATTATATATTTTGAAAGGTGACAGGGAAAAAGCAAAAGAATATGTAAATATATCAATTAAAAAAAATCCCGTTGCCGCTGAAGACTGGCTTGATGATTATAATAATAAATATATGGAAAAAGAAAATATTAATATAGAGTATCCCGGTTTCTAGCATCTTTATGGTAAGATAGAAAAGAACATTATTAAGGAGAGATTATGGAAACCGCTAACCAGAACATTAAACCGATAACAACAAAAATAAACACACAGGGAAATATTGAAATAGGCGGATGTGATTTGGTAGAACTCGCCAATAAGTATGGAACGCCGCTTTATGTTTATGATGAGGCAACAATACGGTCTATGACCCATAGTTATAAAGATGCTTTTAAAACGTATCCGAAAATGAAAATGATGTTTGCGTCAAAAGCATTTATGACAAAAGCAATCTGCAGGATTATGCAGCAAGAGGGTTTTGGACTTGATTTATGTTCGGGCGGCGAGATATATACCGCTAAATCGGCAGGATTTGATATGTCTAAAACTTTATTTAACGGGAACAATAAATCCTATGATGAATTGAATATGGCATTAGAGTTTGGTGTAGGTACAATTTCGGTTGATAACTTTTTTGAACTTGCGCTTTTAAATAATATAGCCGAATCACAAAATAAGAAAGTAAGAATATTATTAAGAATAACTCCCGGTATAGAATGTCATACCCATGAATACATACAAACGGGACATTTAGATTCTAAATTCGGTTTTGATCTTACCGTACTTGATGAAGCAATAGATTTGATTTTTGATGAGTATAAAAATCTTAATTTGGTCGGACTTCATGCACATATAGGTTCTCAGATATTTGAAAAGAAAGTATATTTTGATGAAGTTGACGTTATATTTAAAGAAATAAAAAGAATTAAAGATAAATATAATATTGAATTATCTGAAATCAATTTAGGCGGCGGTCTCGGCATAAAATATACGGATAAGGATGCTCCGATTTCTGTTTATGAAATTGCGGAAACCATTATTACGTCAATAGAAGAACATGCAAAAAAATATGAGATAGAAGCACCATATGTTTTTATTGAACCGGGACGCAGTATAGTAGGAACAAGCGGTGTCACTCTTTATACGGCGGGAAGTTCAAAACAGGTTCCCCACGGAAGAAGATATCAGGCAGTGGACGGAGGTATGTCGGATAATGTCAGACCTTCTATGTATCAGGCTCAATATACTGTTGAGGTTGCTAATAAGCCGGATGAAGAAGAGTGCGAAAAGGTTACAATATCGGGAAAGCACTGCGAATCAGGCGATATATTGGTTAAAGATGTTAATCTTCCTGTTATTGAAGAGGGTGATGTAATTTGTTTCTATGATACCGGTGCTTACGGTTATTCTATGTCAAGTAATTATAACAGAGTTTTAAAGCCCGCTGCGGTACTTGTAAATAATGGAAAATCTGATATTATAATAAATAGGCAGACTTATGAGGAATTATGCGCATCTGACGTTATTCCCGACAGGTTGAATTAGGTAGTGAATGCTTAACAAAATACTTGATGTTTACAGAAATATCTTTAGCGGCAGTGATTTGGTTAACAGCCCCGCCACTTTTACATTTAAAGATTTCGCTCAGGTTTTTGTTATTGTACTTATAGTCATATGCCTTTATATGCGTTTTATAAAAAATACGCAGGTTGAAAAACTTGTAAGAGGTATTTTGCTGTTTATTATTACGGTTTGGATATCCAGTGTTGTTTTGATTGCTCTTAATTTTCAAATTTTGGGACAAATTGCACAATATCTGCTGACAGGTATTATGCTTTCAATGGTTATAGTTTTTCAGCCGGAACTTCGTAAAATGCTTGTGCATCTCGGACAAACGAAGTTTGTTGCTGCAAATTTCTTTAATCTTAAAAACAATAACAATGAGAAAAAGACAAATGTAATAAAAGAAATAACCGAAGCGGTAAAATACTGCAGCCGCGTAAAAAGAGGCGCTTTAATAGTTATTCAGAAAACACAGGATAATACGTTTTATAATGAAGTCGGTACTATAATTAATTCTGATGTTTCTGCTGAATTGATTTTAACAATATTTTTTCCGAATACTCCGCTGCATGACGGTGCAATGGTCATAAATAATGATAAAATATTAGCAGCCGGTGTTTTGCTTCCGCTTACGGAAGATCCCAAACTCAGCTGGAGATACGGAACAAGGCACAGAGCCGCAATCGGTGCAAGTGAAATATCGGATTCCGCCTGCGTTGTTGTATCGGAAGAAACAGGCGATATTTCAATTGCTATTGACGGAATACTCAGAAAGTATGATGATATTACAAGGTTTAAAGAAGATTTGGAAAAAATAGTTTATAATGAATCTAATGAAAAAATAGAGAATGCATTTATAGCTAATTTGTTTAAGTTGAGAAAGAAATAAAATGAACGCAATAGAAAAAATTTCTGCCGAAAAAATATTTGCAGTATTAAGAATGCAAGAAGAGACAAAAGCAGAAGATATAGTAAAAGCACTTACGGACGGCGGGATAAATATAGTTGAAATTGTTATTGAAAAACCTCAAATGGTTAATGTTATTGAGAAAATAACAAAAAAAGATGAAAGGCCGTTAATAATGGCAGGAGGGATTATCACGCAAAGGCAGGCTCAAATAGCTATTGATGCAGGTGCTGATGTAATAGTTTCTCCGGTATTTCAAATGAATCTTGTAAGGTTGTGTAAGAGCCAGAGAATACCTTTAATAATGACTGCAACAACGCCCAATGAAGCATACTCAGCCTGGAAAGCCAGAACACAGCTTATAAAAATAGCTCCTGCAAATCCTATGGGCGGTGCGGAATATATTGAAGATATATTAAGACCGATGAAATTTATCAACGTTATTGCGGCAGGAAGTATTAAAACGGAAGATATACCGGCATATTTGAAAGCGGGTGCCAGAGCTGTCGGACTTGGAAGAGCTCTTTACAAAGATGCTTCTTTGGATGAAATAACAAAAAGAGCCGAATATGCCTGCAAAATGTCGAAGGAAATATAATAATAACAGGGGATATGATGACTGAATTAATTTTTGAAAAAAGCCAAGATGGTGCCGGCGGCATAAATTTAACTGATGAAAAGATTGATTTTAGTTTCTTAAATCAAAAATATTTATCCGATAATAAAGATTCTATACTTCCGGAAATATCGGAATTGGAAGTTATGAGACATTATAAAGAATTATCGGATAAAAACTTTTGTATAGAAAAAGGTTTTTATCCTCTGGGTTCTTGTACAATGAAATATAACCCCAAAGTAAATGAAGTATTGGCTTTATTGGAGGGATTTGCAAATGTTCATCCGCATCAGAATGATGAAGATGTGCAAGGTGCATTAAAATTGATGTATAATTTGCAAGAATCTTTAAAAGTTGTTACCGGAATGGATGCAATTACTTTGCAGCCTGCTGCCGGGGCTCATGGTGAGCTGTGCGGCATGATGATAGTCAAAAAATATTTCGAAACAGCCGGACAAAAAAGAACAAATGTTATTATTCCCGATTCCGCTCACGGTACAAATCCTGCAAGCGCGGCAATGTGCGGATTTAATATTGTTGAGATAAAATCCAATGAAAAAGGGCTTGTTGATTTGGAGGCTTTAAAGTCAGCTTTAGATGAAAATACTGCGGCTATAATGCTTACAAACCCCAACACACTCGGGCTTTTTGAAGAAGAGATACTTGAAATATCAAGGCTTGTTCATGAAAAGGGAGCTCTTTTATATTATGACGGCGCAAATATGAATGCAATTATGGGCTATACAAATCCCCGTCTGATGGGTTTTGATATAGTTCATTTAAATCTTCATAAAACATTTTCAACTCCTCACGGAGGCGGCGGCCCCGGAGCGGGACCTGTCGGTGTTATTGATAAATTAAAAGATTTTCTGCCATCTCCCGTTATTAAGTATGACGGAAGTAGATATTTTCGTGATTATTCTTCAAAATATTCAATAGGCAAGATGAAAGCATTTTACGGTAATTTTTCGGTTCTTGTTAAGGCCTATGCATATATACTTTTAATGGGCAGTGAACTTAAAACGGCAAGTGCAAATGCAGTATTAAATGCGAATTATATGATGCACAGGCTGAAAGAATTTTATAACTTGCCTTATGACAGAAAATGCATGCATGAGTTTGTTCTTTCAGGTGAAAAACAAAAAGAGCAGGGCGCCAATACTCTTGCAATAGCAAAAAGGCTTATGGATTCCAATTTTCATCCGCCGACGGTTTATTTCCCTCTGATTGTTCATGAGGCTATTATGATAGAACCGACGGAGTCCGAAACAAAAGCAAGATTGGATGACTTTATTGATACAATGATTGAAATTGCAAAAGAAATTGAAGCTAATCCTCAGGAAGTTTTGAAACATCCGTTAAATACTCCGGTTCGAAAGGTTGATGAAACTCTTGCCGCAAGAAAACCTGATTTGGCATTTCGAAAATAAAAAGGATTTTGATATGAATAAAAAACAATTGATTGAAGATGATTTAAAATACATCTGGCGTCCTTTCACGCAGATGAAATCACTTGAAAGTCCCGATAATAAACCTATTATTATCAAAAGGGGAAGGGGAATATATATTGAAGATGTTGACGGCAATAAATATATTGATGCCGTTTCTTCCTGGTGGGTAAATACTTTGGGCCATTCTAACAAAAGACTTAACAGGACTATCTATAAACAGGCTAAGAAAATTGAACATGTTATTTTCGCAGGTTTTACGCATGAACCCGTAATAAAATTCTCCAAAAAACTGGTTGAATTAATGAATAACAAATTAACAAAAGTATTCTTTTCCGATAACGGCTCTACGGCTGTAGAAGTAGCACTTAAAATGGCGTATCAGTATCAGGTTTTAAAGGGCAGAGCTGAAAAACGTAAATTTATTGCATTTAAAAATTCCTATCACGGTGATACATTAGGTGCTGTTTCTGTCGGCGGGATTGATATGTACCATAAACTTTATAAACCGCTCTTATTTGAAATAAGACAGGCTGAAAGTCCTTATTGTTACAGGTGTCCTATGGGCTGTGAAAAGGAAACCTGCGCTTGTGAGTGTCTCTCTTCGGTAGAAAGTATATTGAAAGAGGAAGCAGATACCGTTGCAGGTATTATTATAGAACCTCTTGTTCAAGCCGCCGGCGGTATGATTATGTATCCGCCTAAACTTATAACAAAATTACGCGAATTATGCGATAAATATAATATCTTGCTTATTGATGATGAAGTTGCAATGGGTTTTTACAGAACGGGGAAACTTTTTGCCTATGAGCATGCCGGAATTGTTCCGGATATTATTTGTGCCGCAAAGGGCATAACCGCAGGCTATATGCCTTTATCCGTAACAGTTACAACCGATGAAATCTATAACGCCTTCTATGATGACGACTTGGACGGATATAAAACTTTCTACCACGGACACAGTTATACCGCGTATCCTCTGGCACTTGCAGTTGCTTATGAAAATCTTAGAATATTAAAGGAAATGAATATTGAAGAATATTTGAAACCGAAAATAGCAAAATTCTCAAAAGAACTTGAAAAGTTCCGCAATCATAAAAATGTGGGTGATATAAGACAGACGGGCATGATTTGCGCTATTGAACTTGTTAAAGATAAAAAAACTAAAGAGCCTTTTAGTTATGAAGACGGAATCGGGAAAAAGATTTATCTTGAAGGACTCAAACTCGGCGCTATTCTTAGACCCATGTGGAACTGCATTTATTTCATAACACCTTATATAATTACGGAAAAAGAAATAGAAAAACTTACGGATATAGCATATGAGGCGCTAAACAGAGTTTTGCCCGATAAGGAGTAAAAATGGAATATTTTATAACGGGAGTCGATACTGATATAGGAAAAACCTTTGTAACGAGAGGTTTGGCTCTGGCGTATGAAGCAAAAGGCAAAAAGGCCGGGGTGTTTAAACCGCTGCAATCCGGGGCAATAAAATCAAATAATGGTTTATTGGCGCCTGATTTAGAAGCAATAAAAGAATTCTCAAGAACAGTTAATACAAAATGCTCGTATCTGCTTGAAGGCGAGGTTTCGCCTGCTTTAGCTGCAAGACTTGCGGGTGTAAAAATTAATATAGAAAAAATTAAATCTGATTTTAAAGAATTTTCGCGGCAAAATGATATCACACTGGTAGAAGGAGCAGGCGGGCTGCTGGCGCCGGCTGCAGATAATATGCTCTGCGCTGATTTAATTAAGGAGTTAAATATACCTATAATTATTGTGACAGTGCCATTTTTGGGCAGACTCAACCATACTCTTTTAACTATTCATTATGCAAAAACAAATAATATTCCGATAAAAGGCATAATCGTAAATAAAGTCCCCGATAAAACCGATGACCTTGCATCTTTAAACTTTATTAATGAACTTCAAAGGTATACTGATATACCGGTTATCGGGGAAATTCAGGAAACAAAAAACGTAAAAGCAGAGATTTTTTTTGATGCTTTAGCTTGTTTATTATAAAGGATTTTTCTTTATAAGACCGTTTTTACGAGGATATATGGAGGAAGTTTCTTTATTTTTCTTTATTACAATAAGTTTCCTTGTATTTTCTTCATTCAAAGGAAGTTTATAATCTATTATATCAACAATCTCTGAATTAAGTATTTTTAGCGCATTACGCGCATTTTTTATTTCTTCCTCTGCCTTAAGTGATTTATAAGCAGCAAAATACCCGCCTGTTTTTACAAAAGGGATTGCATATTCAAGAATCATCCTTAAATCTGCCATTGCGCGTGATACTACTACATCATAACCGCTTTTATATGAAGGCGGCAAATCTTCAACGCGGCTGCATAAAGGGGCTATGTTATACAATTTTAGTTCTTCTGCTGCATATTTTATGAAGTTAATCTTTTTATTAACGGAATCAATAGGAGTAATATTAAAATTTTCATAAAAAATAGAAAGAGCAATAGAGGGAAATCCCCCGCCGGTTCCGATATCTAAGAGTTTTAAAGAGGCGGTGCCGCTTAAATATTTTTCATAAAACAAATTAAACGCAAGGCTGTCAAAGATATGTTTTTCAAAAAGAACAAGCGTATCATTACTGCTTACCAGATTTACTTTAGTGTTGTAATCTTTAAAAAGTTCAATAAAAGAAACAAACTTTTGCTCCTGAGCACTGTTAAGATTTATGCCGATTAAAGATAATTTTTCAAACATTATTTTTTCTTCTTAATTTCGTTCAGTAATTTTAGAAACTCATTATCGCCCAAAAGAATTTTTATCCTGTTTATTCCGTTGTTGATTTTCTTTTGCATTTTTTCGGAAATATGTGAAGGCATAAGATTTTTTGCCAGAATATATGACTTTAATGCTCTTTTATAATCTTCCGACGTAAAATAATATTCACCTATTTCATAGTAAATTGAAACAGCATAGCTTATATCATCAAATCGTTTTGCGGCACCCAGAGCTTTTACCAGATATTCATAATGTTTCTGAGGGAAGTCTTTTTTATTTAGTTCCGCAAGTTTTGTATATGAATAATATAATGCTTCATAATTATTTGTTTGTTTGTCGGCATCAACTGCAAGTTCATAATACATTTTTGCAGCCGAAACATTATTATGTTCGTGGGATATCCCTGCTAAATTTGAATAAGCAGAAGATAAGAATAAATTTTCTTCAACATTTGCAGATGTTTGAATGCATCTTAAGTAGTATTTTTGCGCCATATCAAGATTGTTATTGTCATCAAGTAACAGTGCATATTTAAAGTAACATTCCGTTAATAATTTTACATCAGAATATTTTTCTGCTTCAGTTAATGCCATTTTTGCATATTTTAAAGCATTTTCTGTTTCAAGATTGTTATCTTCAAGTTCGGATAATCCCAAATAACATTTTATGGTTGTTTCGGGTGAATTTTCCTCGGTTGAATACAAGATTCTTTCATATGTTTCTTTTACTTTGTCAAATTTATAGGCTTCATTGTATATTTGTGCAATATTTAATAATATCTGAAGGGCTTTTTTCAAAGATACGCCGCTGTATATTGAATATGCTTTTTCGTACATTCTGACAGCTTCTTCATAATCTTGAATTTTTTTATTGCAAACGGCAAGATTTATATATATTACGGGTTCTTTTTCACTGAAAGATTCATCATTATTATAAGAAAGAGCTTTTTTATAATAAAGAATCGCACTTGAGAAATTATATGCAGCTTCATATTTTTTTGCTATTTCAATGTAATCATCAATACTGTTTGGAACTTCGTCTTTTTTCTCTGATACGGGATTTTCTTCCAAAAATATATTCTGCATATTTCTTGCCTGTAAATCAACAAACTCGCGCAGCTTTGTTTCGGCAGAGTCCGAAGAAGAAGCGGCTTGAAGCAAACGAAAATCCTGACCGGAAAGTTCCAGCCCTTTTCTTTTTATTTTTGTATGTTTTTTTAGGTCTTGAATATATCTCTTTTCGTTTTTTTGCGATTTATCTTGTTCTTTTTCATAACCGCTGTTTTTTGAATATGTGAGATAATTAAAATCTTTTGTTTCAGATGTTTTAACTTTGCCTGTTTTAATCAATTCTTCGTGAGCTTTTTGTATTTTTTCTTTATGATATGCAATTTCCTGCCTCATTGTTTGTCTTGAAAGGAATAATTCCCTGTCAAACGGCTTTAACGGTAATTCTTCATCATATAACTTTACAAGATAATCGTGTACCTGTATTTTTGTTTCGGCTGAAAAACTCTTTAGATATTCGGCTTTTATATAATCTTTCATATAATATCGGCCGAAGTTTTCTGCAATAATATGTTTTTGGAGCAGATATATCATATCTTCTTCGCTCGTAAAATCTCTCGAAAGAAGAAATTCGCGTGTTAATCCGTGTCTTACCGTTGCAAGCAGAATTAACAATTTTATAAATCTTTCAGATGTAAACGAAAATAGTTTTGAGATAATAAAATCAAGAAAATTTCTTGCTGATTTTGTATACTCAGAACAAAATGCGCCAAGAGGAATGTGCATAAGATTTATTATCAAAACAGATAGTTCTATTAAAATGTAGTGCCCGCGTGTCAATTTATACAGTTCATCAAATTCGTATTTACTTCCCGTAATTGAAAAATTGTTTAAATAATCATACATCTGTTCTTTGCTGAATTGAACCAGATAATGACATACTACGCCCGTATCAGAAATAAGATTATCATTTCTGAAGGTTCGTGAGGATATTACAATTTTAATCTTTTCAAAATGACTTAAGAAATTAATAAAATCCAGAATATCTTTCTGAGATTCTTTAGAACGGGTATTTATTTCAAAAAAATCAAAAATAAACAGCATTGCTTTATTGCAGTTTTTTATATAGGCATTGATTTTTTCGGAAAAAATATTGGACTCTATTTTGGGAAGAATAATTTTTTTCTCACTGTAATAAGTGGAGAAGTCTTTGAAAAAAGAAAGAAGCACATCATCAAGATTAACGGATTCTCCGTATGTTGTTTTAAATACAAGAACATCATCCGATACAAAATCCGTAAAAATATTAACCGTATGTGTCTTGCCGGAACCCATAAAGCCGTTCAAAATAAAAATATTATTCGAACTTTCAAGAAAGTTTAAAAAAGAGAGAAATGCAGGAATATTGTGTTTAAGAATATAATTGTTCTCTTTAAACGCAAGAAAATCTTCAAGGTCGGATGCACTTATCCCGCCTTCTTTATACAAAGACTTTATACTTTCCTTTATGAAGCTGTAGCTCATACTCATATAATATATTATTATTCCTCTGTTTCATATCTGCTAAACAGTGTATTTTGTAAATTAAATTGCAGTTATGCTGAAAAATCTGATATAATACGGGTATGAAGAATATATTAATTTGTATAACGATTATAATTTTGTCTGTATTTTCTCTGCCGGCTTTGGCAGATATAATACCATTGAGCAGTAAAAGCATAAAATATTACGGTGTCGGGGTATTGAATATGCCGAAAAGTTATAAGGTTTATGAATATCCCAGACATGATGCCGATATTATACGGGAAGTAAATTATGAAGGTATAAAAAAGTCGGCAATAGTAAATACTATTGATATGCGAAAGGTTTCATATATTGCATATGTGCCTTCAAATGATGTTGCTCTTTTAACGGTGGAATTAAATCCCGGAACTAATTGGTACCGCGTATATATTAATCAGTCGACAGGAGAACTGGGCTGGGTTTATTGCGAAGATGATTCTTCTTTCTATACTTACAGGCAGGTATTTTATAAATGGGGTAAAAAATACGGCTTAAGAGCTTTCAGTGACCTTTCAAAAGAAGAAAAGGTTTTATATTCAAAAGAAGATAAAACATCAAAAGTGCTTGATGAATTTTCTTATCCTAAATTTATCACCTTTACGGTAATACGTGGAAATTGGCTTCTTGCAACTGTTCAGGATGTTTCAGGTCAGCCTAAAGTGGGCTGGTTTAACTGGAGAAACGATGACGGAACTCTGAACATGTTCCCTAATTTTAAAGAATAATTAAATTCTATACATTATCCTGATTGTGGGCCGGTAAAGATGCCGAATATTCGGCAAGAATTCTTGCAATATCTGACCCGCTTATAACCACTTCCAATATTAATTGGGCATTGATTAAAAGTTTGTCCGTATATTCAAGTTCATCAGTATCAAAAATTTCAAAATCAACAAAATCAGCACCGACATAATTAATTTTGCCGTAACTTTCACTCGAACCCCATTTCATGAATACAAGCTGTTTTTCAAATAATTTTAATTTGTCTACCAATCTCATTGAATATTTTCTCCAAGTGTATATTTAACATGATAATGTTTTAAAATCCAATAGTCAAATTGATTTATAATGTAAATTTTTTTAAACAAAAAAAGATATATTATCAATTAAAACTTTTGAATACCTTTTAATTGTTAAGAAAAGGATGGGTATAAATGAATATTGGTGCAATAAATACGCAAATACAGCTAAAAAATTATATAGGATTGGCAAAAACAGCGTCTTTTAAAAGTTTAAATTCCGTTGATACTTTTGAAAAAACAACAGTTCCACAATCTTCAAATGAAGCAATTGACTGGATGCAGCAAACGAATTTTGTAAACACCCGTTTGACGAATATTATTAATAATGATGATAATATTGCCGGAGAAGGATTTAATCATATTGCATATTCTATTCCCGATAATGAAAAATACATCCTTAGAAGCGGGAAAGCTGATGCTATTAAAGGAAGAATAGTAAGCAGCGAGATAAAAGATATTGAAGATAAAAATTTGAGGGTAAATATAGGACAGCCCGTTGCGGAGATAGTCTTTAAAACTGAAAAATCACCTGTCATAGGACGTATCGAAGTTCTGAAAAAACAAACAGGAGAACCCGTCGGAGTAAAGCCGCCGAGTGCAATTTATATTGAAGATACTGATAAATTAAGAGAAAATGAATTACCTTATGAAGATATTTCAAGAAAAGAGGCATATGCAAGAACTATTCATAAGGTGGCTGAATTGCCTGTTGAAGCATATGAAAAATTTCTTGAAGATATAACTTTGGCTTCAAAAGCGGGTTATAAATTTGATTATTATAATTCTAATAATATTTTAGTAGATGATAAAGGGCAAGCATTAAACATTATAGATATGGATAAATGTTCTATTGATGTTGACTACGGCAGTGTTTTGTACGCACTTACAAATATTGAATATTTTAATACATTCACAAGCAGGTACGAAGCACCCGTAATGAGTGATGAACAAAAAATGGCAGCAATTGATGATACAATAGCTATTATTGATAAATATATACAGGCAATGAAAAACAAAGGTCTTAAATTTGAAAGAGATAACAGTTCTGTTTATTTTTATAAATTACTTGTAAGTATGCCGTTTTCATTCTTCTGTAAATCTTTTGATACAAATGAACAGTGGCTTAAACTCAAACAGATGGGCGTTGCATAATTTTTGTAAATTTTACACTTATTATCGTTACAAAATAAATAAAAATATTTTGTTTCATATTTAATTCTGGTATAGTCATAGAAAAGGAAAAAAGTCGTGACTGGTACTTTAATCAGAAATATTGAATCTGAGACAGACTATGCAGGTAAATACGTTTCTTCCCCGATGGTGCAATCAAGAAGTATTGAAGCCCGATTGTCCATGATTTTTAAAAATGAAATCAATTCCGAAGCAGGTGTTCTTCTTGATTACAATCCGAAAGTAATAAGAAAGTTGGCAATGTTTATTGCAGGTGATATAAGGCGTTCCGCATCTGTCGGAATAGCGGGTGAAACTGCAAGCGGCAAGTCTACAATTACTCTTGATATTATTGATACAATAGAAAAATTTGCAGCAGGATATAATTTAAAACATATTATAACCAGAGTAAACACGGATGATTATTATTATGATCGTTCTCAAGAGGTAAAAAAAGCCGGAGGAATGGCGGAATTCGCCAAGAATTATGATTTTGACGTTCCCGAAGCACTTGAACTTGACCTTATGTGTCGTCATATTAACGAACTTCTTTGCGGTAATTCGGTGATGCTTCCGAAATATGACATGTCAGGTACTACAATAAGATGGGATAACCATACATTAGCCAATCCTTCCAGAATTATAATTTCGGAAGGATTGTTTACACTTACCGATAAAATTAAAGATGTCTTTGACTTTAAAATTTATGTTGATATAGACAGAGATATCCAGAAAAAGAGATTTTTCATAAGAGCACATGAAAGAGGACTGGGGGCTTCTTCACAGACAATGTATGACAATGCTTCAAATAAAGCCGAAATATATATTCGTCCCTGCAGAAAAGATGCGGATATAGTGCTTGCGGGTGAAGCTGATCGTGAAGGTTACAGAAAATTTCTAAATAAAATAATTTCGGTTATAGAACGGGTTTATTTTTAAGACGGGCAGTATATGAGTATTTGTTTATATCAGGGGAGTTTTAACCCAATACATAATGCGCATTTAAAAGTTGCGGAATATGTCCATGAAAAATACGGATTTGAAAAAATAGTTTTTATTCCTGCTTTTAAACCCCCTCATAAAGATAATAATGAGTTTGATGCGGATAATGCCATTCACAGATTGAATATGATTCAAATAGCTATTGATTCAATACCTTATTTTGATGTCAGTGCAATAGAATACACAAGAAACAGGCCTTCTTATACATATGATACGATTGTTCAAATAAAGCAGATAGTAAAACCGAAAGACAGGATAAATTTTATAATCGGTACTGATGCTTTTATAAAAATTGAATCCTGGCACAGATCATACGAACTCAAAGACCTTGTAAACTTTATTTTATTTGTCCGTGAGAATAATTTTGATGAAGCTCCTTTTCTTGAATTAAGAAAAAAAGGTTATCAATATGACTTAACAGAAATGCCTTTTATTGATATTTCAGCAAGTGAAGTTCGTGAAAAAGTCAGACAACATAAAGACTTTTATGATATAGTACCAACAAGAGTGGCAGATTATATAAAGCAAAATAATGTATACAAAATATAGTATCGAAGAAATAAAAGAAAAATTAAAATGTACATTGAATGAAGAACGTTTTCTTCATTCAATAGGCACAATGGAGAAGGCAGCGGAACTTGCAAAAGAATTCGGATGTGATGTTGAAAAGGCTCAAATCGCAGGGCTTTTACATGACTGTGCAAAATGTCTTTCCAAAGAAGAAATGGAAAAAATGCAGCATACATTTGAAGATTGTGAGAAACTGAGCGTTAAAACATGGCATGCTCCGATAGGCGCGTATACGGCTGAAAATGATTATGGTGTTACGGATAAGGAAATTCTGTCCGCAATCAGATGGCATACGATAGGCAAAAAAAATATGACTGATTTTGAAAAAATAGTCTTTCTTGCAGATAAAATTGAAGAGAGAACAAGAGAAGAAAAATACCGCAGTAAAATAGAAAAAACACTCAAAAAGACTCACAATCTTGATAATGCGATGTTGAAAAGTTTTAAATTGACCATAAAAAGTCTTTTAAAGCGTAAATTACCGATTTGCTATCAAACAATTGATGTTTACAATGATTTGTTGGAGAAAGTTCAATTCTAAAAGGCAGATATTTCACGATGTAAATCGGTATGCTAAAATTATTGAAAAGGAAATTGAATATTTATGGAATATTTGTATTGCGAGAAGATGAACCGCCAGCTGTGTTTCAATGGCAGCTATATATATGCCTGTACTGTTGGAAATAATACAAAATCAAACTCCAATTTAATAATAAAAGAAAATTATAATGGAGAACCTATTGATGCGGAACAGTTTTTTGTTGAACGTGAACAAATAAAACTCGATGCAAAAAACGGAAAAATTCCCGAGAACTGTGAAGGATGTCATTATCTTCAATTAAGAGATTGGGATAATGTTGCCGCAGACAGAAAAATAGACTACATATTAATCTCCAACTATAAAAGATGTAATTCAAGATGCATATATTGCATAAGCAGAACGGATTATAATCCGAAAAAAGATAAAAATCCCGAAACATACAATATAATACCCGTAATAAAAGATATGATTGATAAGGGATATGTCAGTGAAGATACAAAGTTTGATTTTGCGGGCGGAGAGTGCACTTTATATCCTTATTTTGAAGAACTGCTTACTCTTTTAATAAATTCGGGAATAAAAAATATTATCATTCATTCAAATGCAATTATATATTCGAAAGCAATTGAAAACGGAATAAAGACGGGCATGGTAAGTTTGTGTGTCTCAACTGACAGCGGAAGAAAAAGAACCCACGAAAAAATTAAAGGTGTCAGAACTTACGATAAAGTCTGGAAAAACATAAAGAAATATAATAAGTCAAAATCTCAGCAAACAAATAATTCTGTCAGTGTAAAATATATTGTTGTTGAAAATGTAAATGATAATGAAAAAGAAATTTATGATTGGCTGAGAAAAGTTAAAAAATCAGGTATAAAAACAGTTCGTTTTAATGCGGATAATGACATTTTTATAAAATATCAGAATGATAAGAATTATAATCATCCATATCTTGCAAAAATAATTGTATTAACAGAATTTTTTGTGAAATGTGCGCAAGTGTACGATATAAAATATGAACTTGATTATAATGTGGATGCGGCATATAAAATGCTTAACATTAAGAAGCCGGATTGTTTTGGCTATTAGTATTTATGGCTTGTATACAGTTCTTTAATTGCAGAGTTAAGAAATTTAAGTTTTATGTATTCAATTGTATTTTTGATGTTTTTCTTTTTTATTCCTTTTGTAATGGATTGTTTGATGAATTCGTGGTATTGAAAAACATATCCGTCAAATTTTTCGGCATAATTTTTCATTTTTTCCGCTAAATCAAAATAATAAGGATTAATGTCGTTATTGACGCTTCTTAAGTATCTGCCTTCAATATCAAGTCTTACAGTGCTTATTTTAGCATTTCTTACTATGTCTATAAACTTTTTAAATTCATTCATATTATCGTTTACGCCGGGAATAAGAATATATTTTAGTGTTACTTTATGAGGTTTTGCCTGTGAATATTTATAAATATTTTCTATAACCTTATCGAAAGCATCTATACGTTTGATTTTTTTAAATGTTTCTTTAGTCCCGCAATCAAGCGAAACTATAACATTTGTATTCCCTTTTGCTATTGCTTTTGCAAGATTTTCACTGTATTTAACGGCATTGGTCGCAGCGTGGATGCGGGCATTTCCTTTTATTCCGAATTCTTCAAGAATTGCTTCACATTCTTTATATATTGTAATTTCTCCGCCTCCGAGATGGAGTTCTAAATCGTCTTTAAGTATGCCTTCTTTTTTGAGATAAAGCAAAAACGGCATTACTTCGTATTTATCATTTGTTCTTTCTTCTTTTTCAAGATTATTAGAGCAGTATATACAGTCGGCATTGCAGCAGGAATAATGCGTAATTGTGATAAAATCAATATACTGCGATTCATCCCAATCTTTTTCTTTTATTTGAAAACAATTTTTGCATTCAACAGGACAACTTCCGTTTTTAAATATTTCGGAATATTTTTTCATTCGTGAAAAAAGTTCATTTCTTTGAATAATTTCCCCGTTATATTTGTCAAATAATATTGGAGCCAGACCTCCGTTTACCTGTTCATTTGGTGAATAACAGCAGCTCACAAGCTCATTGGGGTAAAAACATAAACCATGTAAAATTAAGTTGCAACTTTTATACATAATACTCTTATATTCTAAAATTGCTGAAAATACAACATATACCCAAAAAGTCATTTCTATGGTAATATATCTTCAAAAGAGGCTATAGGGGTAGAGCTTGAGTAAATTTATTTCAGCAAAAGAAGCGGCAGCTTTAATAAAAGACGGTTCAACGGTAATGGTCGGCGGCTTTTTGAGCTGCGGCGCTCCGGATAAAATAATAGATGCCATGATTGAGCAAAAAATAAACAATTTGACCATGGTTTGTAATGATACTTCCTATATGGATGCAGACAAAGGAAAACTTGTAAAAAACGGACTTGTTAAAAAAGTTATAGCTACTCATATCGGCACCAATCCCATCACCTGGCAGAAAATGCATTCCGGAGAAATTGAAGTCGAATTTTATCCTATGGGAACTTTAGTTGAAAAAATTCACGCAAAAGGTTCGGGTCTGGGTGGTGTATTGACCCCGACAGGCGTTGGGACGATTCTTGAAGAAAATAAAACAGTTGTTGAGATAAAAGGTAAAAAATATATTTTTGAAGAACCCCTCGGGGCTGATTATGCTGTTATATACGGTACAACGGTTGATAAATTCGGCAATGTTTCTTTTAAAGGTACAACAAGAAATTTTAATACATCTATGGCGACGGCAGCGGATGTTGTTATTGTTCAGGCTGATGAAATTGTTGAAGAAATAGACCCTGACAGCGTTGTGATTCCCGGAATTTTTATAGATTATGTGGTTGATGGCGGAAAATAAAATGATAAAAACCGTAAAAGAGTTATCTAAAGACGAAATAAAAGAAATAATTGCCAGAAGAATAGCTAAAGAGTTTAAGGAAAACGATGTTGTTACTCTTGGTATCGGGCTTCCGACCGAGGCTGCCAATTATGTAAGTGAAGACATTCACGTTATTTTTCAATCGGAAAACGGAATTCTCGGACTCGGTAAAAATCAAAAAGGTCCAAACTTTGATACCCGTGTGGTAAATGCAGGCGGTGTTTTTGTTGAAGTTACAAAGGGCGCAAGTTTTTATGACTCTCAAATGGCTTTTACTATTATGCGCGGCGGACATATTGATGCTACTGTGCTTGGAGCTTTGCAGGTTGATGCAGAAGGAAGTATAGCAAGCTGGCAGATTCCCGGTAAATTTGTCCCGGGTATCGGCGGTTCAATGGATTTGATTGTCGGTTCAAAACGCGTTATTGTTGCAATGACACATACTTCAAAGGATGAACCTAAAATAGTACAGAAATGTTCTCTGCCGCTTACTGCCTACAAAGAAGTTGATATGATTGTTACCGAAAGATGTGTCTTTAATGTAGAAAATGATTCTCTTGTTCTTACCGAAATAAATCCCGTTTATTCTTTGGAAGATATCAAAGCATCTACGGCTGCTGAATTTATTGTAAGTCCTGATTTGAAGAATATGACGGATTAGTTATAAATTCAGCAAGTTTCTCTGCTATTATTTTATGTGTTTCCGCTTCATAGTGAAGTCCGTCAATTTCTGACGGATGTGCAAATTCATTAATATCGAAAAATTCTGTATTGTTATTTCTTGCAAAATTTACATAGGTATCTTGTATGACGATGGCATTTTCTATGGATTTTTCATCAAACATTAGTCCGAAATAACTTGTTAATATATCTTTTGTTATTTTTACGGGAGGAATAAGTATAATTCTTACGTTATTGTTTTTTTCTTTTATTTTCTCAATATATGACATAAGTCCGTTTTCAAAAAATTTAATATTAAAATCATATAATTTTTGCAAATCGTTTGTTCCGACGGCCAGTATAAAAATATCGGGCGCAGGATGCTTTTTAAGGCATTCTTCTATATATAAATTACCGCTCTGCATATATCCGGCGGAATTTTTATAAAATCCTGTTCTGTTATTACATCCTTCTTCAATTACCGTGTAATTTTTTTTCAGTAATTCGGCGAGAATACCGGTCCATCGAGTCGATAAGTTGTATCTGCCTTGTGTTTTAGGAATATATCCGTAGGTGTTTGAATCTCCGTATGCAAGAATTACTTTCTTCATTTGTCAGCCTTGATTTTTATATCAGCCATATCAGGTGTTACGTTTTTTATGTTTTCGAACATTATCTTGTTTGCATTTATAAATGTTTTTAAGTATTCGGTGTCTTCTTTATTGTATCTGTCCACATTATCTTTTGTAATTAGTTTTCCGATTTTTTTATCCGCGGATAATAAATCTTCAACCAGCATATTATTGTAGTTTGTTGCAGGATGGACATTATCTATAAAATTGATGCTGTTTTCATCAAGAGGTTGAGTGTTATATTTATCTGATAATGAATAATCATAGAAAGGTATTATTTTCGTAAGTTCTTTTTTAAATTCAAGATTTGTATTCCATATACCTTTTGAAAACATATGTATTTTTTTTGATATATGAATCGGCGAATAATATATAATAAGTTCAATATCATTGGATTTTGCATAGTTATATATATCTTGTATCTGTGACATAAAATCAAAAGATAAGGTTTTATCATAAGTTTTTTTTGCAATTTCACGATAAGGATATATGTATATGGAGTCTTGACCTTTATTTTTTATCGAATCCATTACCGTTTCAATGCTGTATTTTGTTGTGTTCCAGGAAAAAAATAAATTTATGAAATCGTCTGTTTGAAGACGAGGACTTTCGACTTTGTTTAATATATCCGACTGTGTTGTTTGATTAAAATGGTATAAATCATCAAAGAAAACACCCCAGTATATTTTTTTGATTTGAGGAGCAATTTTATGGATATTCTCAATAAGAATTGCCACTTCTTCTATCTTTGTAACAGGAATAGTGAAGAAAGCAACATTATCAAGTCCTTTACCGTAATGCGACAGCATACAATTGCCTGTGAAGGCGGTATCTTTTCCTTTGTTATTTATTTTTATATCTGAATTTGTTATTGTTCGTTTATTTGAATATTTATGTGTTTTAACATCATTAAATCCGCGGATTGTTGAATCTCTAAATATGTAATAAGGGTCTACAATAAAATTAAACAAGGAAATTCCGAATATCAAAAGTAACAAAAATATTATATAAAAGTAGTCGCTGCGTCTGTTAAAGTTTTTGTTGTTTGACATTTCCGGTTCCTTTTATTTAATAACTAACGGCTTCCTGTTTTTTAAATTGCATATCATAAAGCGCCTTATACTGTCCGTTTGGGATTGACATAAGTTCATCGTGAGAACCCAGTTCTACGAGTTCACCATCGTTTATAACCGCAATTCTGTTTGCATTTTTTATTGTTGAAAGTCTGTGTGCAATGACAAATACTGTTTTATTTTTTATTAAATTATCAAGAGCTTTTTGTACAACTGCTTCAGATTTATTGTCTAAAGCAGAAGTTGCTTCATCCAGGATAACAATTGATGAATTTCTTATCATTGCTCTTGCAATTGCAACTCTTTGTCTTTGGCCTCCGGACAATGTTAACCCTCTTTCTCCGAGAAGTGTTTCAATGCCGTCCGGAAGTTCTGCTATCATTTCTTCAAGGTGAGCGGATTGTATTGCATTTTGAAGCTCTTCTTCTGTGGCATCGGGTTTTCCCATAAGAATATTTTCTCTTATGGTTCCCGAAAACAAGAAGTTATCTTGAAAAACCATAGAAATATTTTGTCTGATGCTGTTCATTGAATAATCTTTTAAATCAATTCCGTCGATTGTTATTGAACCGGTCGTAACATCATAAAATCTTGGTAAAAGATTTACCAGTGTTGACTTACCTCCGCCCGAGTTACCAACAATGGCAAGAGTTTCATTTTTGTTTATCTTTAAATTTATATTTTTAAGTACTCTGTGATTTTCTACATATTCGAAATTGACATTTTTAAATTCAATACTGTTATTTAAACCGTTGAAAGTAATCGCATTTGGTTTATTTGTTAATTCAGGTTTAATATCAAAAAGTTCAAATACACGGCCCATTGCCACAAAGATTGTTTGAAGACCCGTGAGTGTTTGACCGAGAGTTTTAATCGGTTTGTATAAAAGCAGCAATGATGTAACAAATGAAGCAAAACCGCCCGCTGTCATTTTTCCTGTTGTAATAAGATGTGTACCGTAGCCCAAAACAATTGCAATACCGAAAGAAGCTATTAAATACATTAAAGGAGACATCCATCCGGCACGTTTAACCAGAGACATATTATTATCAAACCCGAGATGTATTTGTTTGTTGAACAGAGTTTTCTGTCGTTCTTCCAGCCCGTAAGCTCTCATTACTTTATTACCGGCATATGTTTCATTAAAGTTTGTTGTTATGTTACCGCCGATTACCATATTTTTATTTGATGTGGATTTTATCTTCTTTCTTATTATTGCAACAGGCACAAAAGCTATGCATAATACTGCTACACCGATTATTGCCAGCCTCCAGGAACTGTATAACATTACCGCTATTAAACTGGCTGCCCCAAAAGAGCTTGTCAGTGCACTTTTTAAATTATTTATAATTCCTAATGAAGCGGTATCAGGGTCTGTAAGGTATCTTGTAATTATAACGCCCGATGTGTTTTCATCAAAAAATGATGTATCCATATAAACAAGTTTATTAAAAAGGGCTATTTTAACCCCGTTAGTTATTTTTTGGCTTGTCCAATCGGTAAGGTAGCTGTTTAAATAGCGGAGTACGCCTTGTATGACTGCGAATAATATTACTAAAAATGGTATTGATAACGCAAGAGAAGACCATGATATTGAAAATGTATGATTAAATACGGTAAAAATCAAATCTTTTTGACCGACAACATAGTCCATATAAGGCTTTAAGAAAAATGCGACAACACCATCCAGTGCACCTACGGGTATTGCAACTAAAAATCCGAGAATGACTCTTGCCATGTAAGGTTTTATAAACGGATAAATTCTTTGCAAAAGCCATTTGTATCTAAAAGAATTTGCTGCTGTTGTATCTTTTAATTTCATTTGTATTCCTTGTTAATATCTGTCCGGTTGACTATATTATAACATTAATGAAAATCAAAATGAAAAGTTATAATATTATAATGTTTGTTTTATTATAGAAGCAGGAGATATAAAGTTGAAAATAGCATTTTTTTCATTACGTAAATTTGATGAACTTGAATTAGCGGCAGAGTACGGTAAGAAATATGGTATTGATTTTGTTTGGACTGGAGAGTATCCTAATAAAGAAAACTTGAAACTTGCTCAGGGCTGTGATGCTGTTAGTATTGTACCTTGCGAATTTACCGATGAATATATCGACATTCTCTCAAAATACGGAGTTAAATATATTCTTGCCAGAAGTATAGGTTATGATCATATTCCGATTGATTATGCAAAAGAAAAGGGTTTTAAAATATCTTCGGTTACATATCCTCCTGAATGTGTTGCAAATTATGCAATTATGTTAATGCTTATGGCTGCAAGAAAAATAAAACAAATAATGCTTAGAGCCAATTGTCAGGATTATTCTCTTCGCGGAAAAATGGGCAAGGAAATTTCAGATTGCACTATAGGTATTATCGGGACGGGGAATATAGGCAGTTGTGTAATCAAGCATCTTTCCGGTTTTGGTGCGAAAATTCTTGCTTATAATAAATTTGGTGAAAACCCGGAAATAAAACAATATGCAGAATATACGGACCTTGAAACTTTATATAAAAACAGTGATATTATATCTCTTCATGTGGCTTCTAATAAAGAAACTTATCATATGATTAATGATGATTCAATAAGCAAGATGAAAGATGGCGTTATTATTATAAATACGGCAAGAGGGACGCTTATAGATTCTGCTTCTCTTATAAAAGCAATTAAAACAGGTAAAATATCCGCTGCAGGACTTGACGTTATAGAAAATGAATCAGGATTATATTATTATAACCGTTCATGCGATGTTCTTGATAATAATGAACTTGCTGTTTTAAGCAGTTTTCCGAATGTTGTTGTTACTCCGCATACAGCATTTTACACGGAAACAACGGTAAGAAACATGGTCGAAAAAACATTTCAGTCATTGTGGAATTATCAAAATAATATGAGTAACCCATATGATGTCAAATAAATTATTTGAAGAAATAACGGATGAATACAAGAAAATTGATAAAGTCAAAGCGATAGCCATAGGAGGATCATCCGCAAATAAAACTGCCGATATGATTTCTGATATTGATTTATATGTTTTTGTTGATTCTGATATTCCGCTTCAAAACAGACTTGAACTTATAAAAAAATACTCAAGTAAATTTGAAGCGGGTTGTGAGTATTTTGGCTCGGGGGATGAATTCTTTGTTGATAAATTGAATCAGCAATTGGATGTTATGTTTTGGAATAATTGTTGGTTTGAAGATGCCGTTAATAATGTTTGGGAAAAATATTATCCGTCAAACGGTTATACCACCTGCTTTCTATTTACTTTGAAAAATTTTCTGATAATTTATGATATCGATAATTGGCTTAAAAACTTGCAAAATAAACTAAATAGTCCATATCCCGAAAAATTGAAAGAAAATATTATAAAAAGGAATATGATGTTAATTAAAGATAAACCTTTTGCTTCATATTATGATCAGATAAAAAAAGCTCTGAAAAGAAATGATATTGTTAGTATCAATCACAGAATAGCTGCATTTCTGGCAAGTTATTTTGATATATTGTTTGCAAAGAATGAAATTTTGAATCCCGGAGAGAAAAGACTTATAAAATTTGCAAAAGATAACTGTAAAAATTTACCTGAAAATTTTGAAGAGAATATTATAAATCTTTTAAATCAACCGAATTCTTATACATTGGATATATTGGATAATATGGTCGAAAATATTAGGAAAACTCCTGATAAATTGAATATTTAATACCAATAAAAAATCAGCATTTATTGGTTAGTTTGTCTGTTTCTGCCAAAAGATTATTATTGATTAACACAGGATTTGGATAATTTGTAAATTAAATGTGTCATTTTCTTATTTCTAACATTTTTTATAAATTTACCGCAGATTTTGGCATTCAAATTTTCAGCAACTTTGCGTGATGATAGATTATTTGGACGAATTTCAAAAATAACTTCATTTAAGTGTAATATATTAAATGCATAATTAATTAATGCTTTGGCTGCTTCAACTGCATAACCTTTGTGCCAATATTCTTTTTTTAAAATATATCCAATTTCATAGTATTGGTGTTTATCAATTATGTCAGGCATTAGAGCAGCTTGTCCCAAAATTTTTCCCGACCCATTTTCAATCATTAAAAAATAACCGAGGTTGTATTTTCTGTAGAATTCTATATTCTTATCAATCCAATTTTGAATATCTTGTATACTGAAATCATATTCCCAAGAATACATAACATCTTTATCTTGTAATATAATTTTTAATTCTTCAAAATCATTTTGAGTTATATATCTTAAAATCAGTCTTTCTGTTTTTAAAAACACATTTTGCATAAAATAGATTTTATCATAAATATGTTTTTAAAAATTTCATATTATATAATTAAACCGTTTGTTCTGCGTGTCATAAGGGTTATTTGACGGTTTTGTTCGCTGCTTGATTTATTATATTGTACAGATAGTTTGATTTTTTTCGGCAAATTGAAGTCACTGTTTTGTATCAATTATGATATATTTGATTTATGCAAATTAAAGAAATAACCGCAAATAAAACTGATTATACGGATATTTTGTTAATCGGCGATGAAGATGAAAATATGATTAGCAAATACATAGAGCAGTCGACTGTTTTTGCTTTGTACGCAAATAATGCATTGACTTCTGTATGTGCTGTTATAACAACGGATAACGAAACTATTGAAATAAAAAACCTTGCTACATATCCCGAATACCAAAATAAAGGTTATGCATCGGCATTGATTGACTTTGTATGTAATAAATATAAAACAGAGTTTAAATACTTAATTCTCGGAACAGGAGAAAACAATAAAACACTGTCATTCTATAAAAACCGCGGGTTTAAAGAAACCCATCGGCTAAAAAACTTTTTTATCGAAAATTATTCACATCCGATTTTTGAAGATGGAAAACAATTGAAGGATATGATTTATTTAAAGAAAATTTTATAATTTTGTCTTGTGTTTTATCCTGATAAAATCCGTTGTAAAAGGACACATGGTTTGATTATTTCCGACCCCTCAAACTCGCTTATAAAGCCGATTGCCAGAAACAATAGCACCATCTGTCATAATCGAAACAACTCAAATGTAAAAGAACACTTGGTTTGATTTAAATTTACAGATGGTTTGATTATTTTGGGACACTTTGTGTTGGGGTAGAAACCCCAACCTACAAACTTATATAAAATTCTCACAATAAAAATGCCATTTATATTATTTTATCATTTGCTGTCTGTCGGTTGGGCATTGCTATCCGACAAGCTCTTTGAGCATTGCGCCGAGATTGACGAAGCGGCACGAAACCGCATGGAGCTGATCGTGCCGGAGCTGGCAAAGCAGTACGGCGTGACCGAGCAACTGAAAGCTGAAAACCAAATGGAATGGGTGCGGCAGATGAACGCTTGCAAGGCACAGGCAGAGGAAGTTGTGAAAGCGGAATTGATTCATGATTGAGCGAGGAAGTCTGGGCAGAAAACTGTTCGGACTTTTCTCATATATTCCAAAGTTGCGGTAGAACTGTTCACAAGTTTTATGGTAAATTTGAATATGAAAAGTGAGCAACAAATCGGAAGTTGTGGAGGTAATTATCAATGAGAAATATTTACGATAATAGTGAATTTTTTGCCGCATATGCGGA
>CALUUK010000008.1 GCA_944323955.1 Candidatus Gastranaerophilales bacterium
CCTAATAAAGTCCTGTTCTGACCTATTTAAAAATCAACGTCACTCCACTTCCGACCGCTATAATTTAGTATTGTTGGGCAAGTATGCTCAACCGACAGTTGATAGTTGATATACAAATCGGACATTAAAATACAACGTGACTAAATGTCACGTTTTGAGAGAGGGGTGAACCCCGGATTTGAGAAGCAAATCCGCGTGAGGTTCCGAGACATAAAAAAACAGGCATTAAGCCTGTAAATGGTGCCACGTCTCGGAATCGAACCAAGGACACAGGGATTTTCAGTCCCTTGCTCTACCAACTGAGCTAACGTGGCTCAACCTTATGTAATAATAATATCAACTAAATACCAATAGTCAATATTTTTTTATTTCAATTTGCAAACATACTCAGCATATGACATTACGGGAGAATCCGAGTTATTATCTTTTATGCGTTTTATAAGTCCTATTTTTGAGAGTTGGCATGACGTAACAAGTAACTTTCCCTCCGTTTCTTCATTCGAAAGAAACAATGCATCCGACATTATTTTTGTCATATAAGGATGTTTCAGCATAAAGAAATTTTCCGCTAAAGAGCAAAACCCTTTTTTATTTATCGGTATCAAATTCAAAGGAAGGTAACAGTCATCATTTCTCAATAGAGGTTTAAAATACAAATTTTCTTTTATAATTTTGTTTTCGTAATCGCTTGGAAACTTGTAATTATTTATTTTCAAAAAATTATCAATTGTTATAATTTTAGAAAAAATATCAGATTTTAAATCAAAAAAATCAGCCGCTCTTTTTAAAGTATCAAAACACGTATCACATGAACAGACAATGTAATCAACATCAACAGGAATCTTACTTATAAATTTACTTATTTGTTTTTTATATTTATCTAAATTTCCATCCGAAAGATAAGGATATCCGCAGCATAGGGAAATAATTTTTTCAACTGAATATCCTATGTCTTCAATGAGGTTTAAAGAAGCATTTTTATCACTCTCATTAATATATTTATTTATACATCCTTCAAAATAAACGATTTTTCCTTTTTTTGCTTTATTTGATACATTCTTGTTTCTGTATACTTTTTCCGAAAATAATGCATCAATATATGTATTAATAAAAATTGACTTAAAAGGGAAAATTCTATATAAAAATTTGCAAATTCTTAAGAAATTCAATAATATTTTTAAAAGAAAAGAAAAATTAATAAAAGAGAATTTATAATTAAACCTGTTTTTTATCAGAGTGAAAGTTTTATAAGCATCAATATTACTGGGGCAAAAATTTTTGCAGGCATTACAGTTAAGACAAACATCCAAATTTTTTATAAAGTCTCTGCCGGGTATTTCTGACTGATTAAAGAAACGATTTAATACAATATATCTGCCCCTTGAAAGAAACATCTCATTTTTTGAAGCAATATAAACGGGACAAACACTTTTGCATAGTCCGCATTTTGAACATTTATATATTTCTTCTTTTACATCATATTTCTTTTCCATAGAAATATTATCTTCCAAACCTAAAGATATAACAATTGCATTTTACTAATAATTATATGATAATTATTAGTTATGGCACTGGAAAAAATAATAAAAAGTAAAAGAAATATTGCATATATAGTTTTGTTTTCCGCAATAATAATTGCCTGTCTTTGGGCATTTATCTCTGCGGGAGTGATTACAAAATCATTCAAAAACAAACTTATTGATCAAACCTACAAAAATAAAGAAGCAAACATAGAAAGTCTTCTTGTAACCGAAACAAAAAACGGGGAAAAATTGTGGGAACTGTATGCCGATAAAGGGATGTACAGTGATTCAAATAACATCGTACTTTTAGAAGATATTGTCGGAAATTTCTACGACAATAAAGCCGTAAAAGCAAGTTTTAAAGCGGATAAAGGTACATATAACGCAACCAAAAAAGAAATCATATTATATGACAATGTAATACTGGTTTATACAGACGGTACAAATATCCGTGCAGAAAAAATCATTTATGCGGGGAAGGGAAAAGATGTTGTTGCACAAGGAAATATAAGAATTGAAAGACCTGATGAAGCAATTATAATGGGTACAAAAGCAATTCTGAAAGGTGATTTTTCCGACTTTAATATTGAAGGAAGAACAGAATCACATTTTTATATGTAGAAAAGGAACAATATGAAGAAGACAGCAAGTATATTAACAATAGCACTTTTAATCATGTCCATTCAGGCATATGCCGGTTCTTTAACTGTAGAGTCAGATTCTCAGGAATTTAAAGATACAGAGCATAAAATTTATCTTGAAGGAAACGTAAAAGTTAAATCCGGAGATGTTAACATAATGAGTCCGCGTGCCATTGTTGACATAGACCCTAAAAACAATAAAGTTAACAACGTTGAATTTAAAGATAAAGCATACACCTATCAAATGCAAGACGGAAAAATGCATGAAATAAAAGCGCAGATACTTAAAATGTCGCTTCTAAATAAAGTTTTTACTGCAGACGGCAACACAATTTCTTCCATAACAGAAAAAGGAAAGCCTGTAGTTATAGTAACTGCCGATAAACAGGAATATAACAAATATACAAATGTTATGAAAGCAACAGGCAATGTAAATATTGTTTATAAAGATGTTGAAACATTTTCACAACAGGCCATAGTTGACCTTACAAAAGAAAATGATGTTAAAAGAATTCAACTTTTGGGCAATGCACAATTAAATCAATCAGGAAGTAAAATCAGTGCAAGAAAACTTGATTATGACAACATAAAACAAGAAGCTGTTGCAACAGGCAGTGTATTTACAGATATTACAACAGAAGATAACAAAAACATAAAAGTTTGGTCAGATTATCAATCTTATAATAAAAAAGCAAACTATATTACGGCATCAGGCTCGACTACCATTAAATATGAAGACTATACTGCCAAAGGCCCGAAATTGAATGTCTACCCTGATAAAGTTACAAAAAAACTAAACGAAGCAGTATTTGTAGGCCGCTCGAAAATAGAAACAAAAGGAAGAAGCATTGAAGCGGACAGAATTGTTATAACAATGGATCCGAAAGATTTTAAGGCTGAAGGAAATGTCAAATCAATAATTCCTAATATAGGCGGAATGAATTAATAAAAAGGAGGAGATTATCTCCTCCTTTTTTATATTACATAAAATGCCTTAAATATATATATATGGAAGATAATGATAAAGAAATAAATACAACAATAATACCGTATTTCATAAACTTAAGAAACTGTATCGGATGTCCGTGCTTTGCGGAATTTTCCGAAACAATAACATTCGCTGCCGCACCGATTATAGTAAGGTTGCCTCCGAGACAGGCACCTAAAGATAAACTCCACCACATAGGAAGAACAAATTCCCTGCCCTGCTGAAGCTGTATTTCCTGAATCATCGGCGCCATAGTTGCAGTATAAGGTATATTATCAATAATACCCGATAATATACCGGATGCCCATAAAATAACAAAAGAAGCTACTTTTTGAGAACCCGCAGTAACATTTAATAACCAGTCGGCCATCAATTTAATACCGCCTGCCGCTTCAAATGCACCGATTATAACAAATAAACCGATGAAAAAGAAAATTGTATTCCATTCAACTTCACGGAATGTTTCTTCGGGATTTTCAAATAGAAGTAAAACACTTGCCCCGATAAATGCAATTATACAGGTTGCAATATGAGTAATATCATGAGTTAAAAACCCTAAAATAACAAGTCCGAGAACTGTCATACTGCGCTTTAAGAGTTTATAATCGGTAATCGTTTTTGAATTATCAATTTGAGAAATACTTGCCATTTTCTCTTCCGTTGTTTTCAGCTGTTTTTTGAAACATAAATACAAAAAAGCAATTACAACAACCATAATAACAAAACATATACCTGTAAGTTCAGAAACAAAATCCATAAAGGAGAAGCCGGCCGCGCTGCCGATAATAATATTCGGAGGATCACCTATTAAAGTGGCAGTACCTCCGATATTAGAAGCAAACACTTCGGAAATAAGCAGCGGTACGGGATTTAAATCCAGCTGCTTTGCAACAACAAAAGTTATAGGCATAACTAATATAACAGTAGTTACGTTATCAAGAAAAGCGGATAAAATTGCCGTAAAAAAAGACAATACTATAAGAACCATTAACGGTCTGCCTTTTGTCAATTTCAAAAGTTCAATGGCAATCCATTTAAAGACTCCGCTCCTTGTTGTTATATTAACTATAATCATCATAGATACAAGCAAAAAGATGACATTGAAATCTATAAAGTTAATAAAATAAAGCTCATTTAACCCGGATTCTGCAATTTTTTCCTGACTTACAAGTCCCGAAAAAATAACAACCGCAGCACCGACAAGGGCAATTGTTACCTTCGGTATTTTCTCAAGCGCAATTAGCACATAAGCAAATATCAAGATTGCTGCAGATAGGATAATAGCATGGTTTTGAACCAAATCGTAAAATTTTTCCATAATTTAATCTATCTCTCTCTAGTGTAGTAATCATGACAATGATAACAAAAACATAATATCTTTTCGCGCAAAAAAAGAGGAAACTTTCGTTTCCTCTTTTTTGATACCAAATCTATCCCTAGCCGACACCGTCGTATTTCGGATTTGCTCTTTCGATTGCGCTTGCTTCGAATTTTTCGATGTTTTCCAATTCTTTTTCTACTTTTGTTATTTGCGTTTCAAGTCTTTTCTTTTCCAATTCTATTGAATTTTCTTTTGCTGATAAATCATATATTTGTTCGTTTATTTCGTCCTCATAGCCTTGATATGTGTTTTTTACGGATTCAATTTCAGCATTTATTGCATCTCTATCTGTACCTTCGGGATCTTGCTCTGTCGAATTTTGGGAAAGTCTTTCATAAAGTCCTGACAACTCATCGGATTGTCCTTGATGAATTGCTGACAATTGCTGCTGTAACTGAATTGTATCAGTTGCCAGTCTGTATTGTTTATCATCCATCTGCATTTCCATAAGTTGTAAGGTATTTAACCTCGATGTTAAGACAACTTTTCTTTGAGCAAATACTGCGTAGCCCATTCTCCTGAATCCCCTAATTTTTTCCCCGTACCTTTATAAAAACTTTCTGTTTCAAATTCATGCCTTTTTGAAATAATTTTTGTAATATTTCTTAATAAAAAGGGGTAAAGTTCAATGTTTACGTGATTTTTAAAATTGGTTATTTTTAAAAGAAAACATATAATTATTATGAGCAATACATTGAGAACAAAAAGAAGTCTCAATATATCCTTTTTTGGAATAATCATTCATATCGCTGCCGCATTTACCTCTGTTATCCGTTGAAAGAAGCGGACACAGAAATACACCGTTTATTGTTAACGTTCTGCTGTTGGTACATTCGATATTTAATCTTTCAAAATCCGTATCGGGAGAAATTTCTCTGATTAAATTTTTATCGAGTAAAGGAACTATTTTAAAGTTAATATCAGATGTTTCAAAATCAAAAGAGGAGCACAGTTGTCTGAAATTTTCTTTTAATTCACTTTCATCCGTGTTGTTATGATTTACAATAGCCATAATCGGATTAAAATCATATTTTATCAAGCTCTGCATTGCATGCACGGCTTTTCTGAAAGATCCTCTTCCTCTAAGAGCATCATTTTCTTTTTCAATATAATGATCAATGCTGATCATAAATATTATTTCGTTGCCAAGATTATTTTCTTCTTCAACTTTTCTTAAAAATCTTGCTTTTTTATCATTTATATTAAGTGCATTTGTATGAATAACAACAGAGGAATATTTAAGACACAATCTTAATATATGATTAAAGTCCGGATGAAGCATAGGTTCCGCACCGGTAAGATGAATATAATTCAGTTGTTCTTTATTTAACATAGACAAATTTTGCTTAATTTTTTCAATGGGAATATAATCTTTAACTTTTTTGTCTTTAAAATCTATATAACAATATTTACAAGACAGATTACAATTTTGTGCTGTCATTTCTATGTATAATTCTTCTAATTTTGAAAGCCTTACACAAGGTGCCTTAAGAATAGTATTACTCATTTTTTACTCCTCACAAATCTGAATATGAGTATTTTTAACACTTATGTTTTCTTTGTTGAATTAGACACTTGTATAAAATATGAATAGCTAGAAATACTACGTATATATTAAATTTTTAAAGAAAACAAGAAAATTACCGAATAAGAAAAGTAAGGAGGAAATATGGCAAAAATAATAGAAAACAAAAGAGGAAGAAGACAAATAAGATTGAATACGGATGACATAATAAATATAGTAAGGGAATATCAGACAATTACTTTGGGAGCCTGCTGCTATGAACATATCCGCGAAAAATTAAATAATATTGATTTATATCTTCCCGAAGATTAAATCAATAAATATACCTATATAGATAATTTCGTTTATAATTGCATAGTGTAATGTTTTATCAAAAGGAGAAACAGATGAAAAACATTATTACTATAATATTAATACTTATTGTACCTGCACTTATATATTCATTAATAAAAAAAGATTCTCCGGATATAAACAGTGCAATAGCAAAAGATAACGGACTCCCGTCAATAATCACATTTTCTTCGACGATGTGTTTGGACTGCCAGAAAATGAAACCGCTCATACAAGAGGCAGAAAAAGAATACCAGGGTAAAATCAATTTTGTATACATTAATGCAACGGATAAAAAAACATCCGTAAAATTAATGATAAAAAAATATTCCGTATTACTTGTACCGACAATGGTTCTTTTAAATAAAGACCAAAAAGAAATCAAAAAAATAGAAGGAGCAATATCAAAAGAAGAATTAACAAAAGAACTGGAAGGTCTTATAAATGGATAATATACTGCAAAATTTTGCACAATATTCGGGGACAAATATTCTGTTTCAACCGTTGATGATTATAGGCAGTTTTATTGCCGGTATTATTGCCTCACTATCACCTTGCAGTCTCGGAATATTACCTCTAATAATAGGATATGTAGGCGGATACTCGAAAGAAAAAAATAAAAAACTGTTAATCCAAATGATATCTTTTTCTTTAGGATTATCCTGCGTATTAAGTCTTATAGGAGTTATATGTGCATTAACAGGCAGGGCATTTATATCCGTTGCTTCTCCGGTCGCAATTCTTATATTTGCATCAATAATACTAATATTGGGATTGAATCTTGTAGGAGCACTTGATTTGCATTTTCCCGCAATCATCAAAAAAATGCCGCAAAATACAGCGGGCGGAACATTTTTTCTGCCGTTTTTGGTCGGAGCAGTCTTTGCCCTTGCAGCAAGTCCGTGTTCATCACCGCTGCTTGCGAGTATAATGGCGCTGGCTACGGTATCCAAAAGCATTTTATTTTCAATAGGACTCTTATTTGCTTTTGCACTGGGGCAATGCATAATAATCATTCTAATAGCAATGTTTACATCAACATTAAAGCATTTTGGCACTTTTGCAAAATACTCTTCAATGTTGATGAAAGCAAGCGGAATTATCTTGATATTAGCAAGTATTTATATATACTACACTATATTTTCAGGGATAGTCTAAACATTTACGTATAAATTACGGGAAAGAAGTTCTTGTGTTTTGTTTTTTCCCATCAAGCGGAAATGGTTTTTGCCGAATTCATCTCTGGTTCTCACAGCAAATAATTTATCAGATATGAGTGAATGAACTTCAGTTTCTTTAATACCTTCTTTTATAGTTGCACCTTTAAATTTTTCGGGAGAATTTTTGGCATTTATTTTAAACAAAGAAGACAAAATATCAGCCTGAGCCATATCAGCAGAAACAATATCGGTTCTGTTTTCCTTTATAACCGGAGAAGTAATATAATTGCGGCTGATTTGTCCGTTTTGATCCATTTTATGTATCGTACAAACATAATTAACGGGACGTCCCCGCCCTTTAACATTAACTCTTTCTTGAAACAAAAAACCGACTGCAGAAACTCTCATAAAACAACACCTCATATAAACACAACCATATATATTTTAGCGCTTTTTTGAGCTTTTGTCCAGAGGGAAAAAGTAAATTTTATCTGGTGTATACCCTTGAAAGACGAGCTTTAAGACGGCATATTAATTCATAATTAATTGTACCTAAAATCCCGGCCCATTCATTAACAGAAATGGTTTCTTTTCCGTCCGAACCTATTAATGTTATAATATCACCTTCTTTTACATTGACATTTGTAACATCAAACATCATTTGGTCCATTGTTATATTTCCGATTTGACGAACTTTTACCCCGTTCAAAATACCGTATATTTTTCCGGAAAGCCTTCTGTCTGCTCCATCTGCATAACCGATAGGTATAGTAGCTATCATAATATCATTATCCGCAATATATGTATGGGAATAACTTACTCCGGAACCCTTACGGGCTTTATGTATGTTAATAATCCTGCCTTTTAAACTCATTGCGGGAATAAGCTGGGGGTAAGAATTACAAAAGGAAGGCAAATCGGGAAGAAGTCCATATAGTGCAATTCCGAGTCTTACCATATTATACCGTTCTTCTTTATATGAAGAAATTGTAGCTGCTGTATTAAAACAATGAAGAAGAAGTCCTTTTGTATCAACACGTGATAATATATCATTCCATACATTAAGTTGTAATTCAGTTTTTTCTTTGTCTTCCGCACAGGCAAAATGGGTAAAAATACCCTGCAATTCAATAGCGGGACAATTCTGAACTTTTTTTATAAATTCTACTGCATCTTCAGGCTCAACACCGATTCTGTTCATTCCGGTATCAAGTTTAATATGTGCCCCGGTTTTTAATCCGGTTTTCTTAAAAGTCAATTTTGCCGCCTCAATATGATTATCCAGAAACACAGAAAGTGAAATATTATTTTGAGCGGCATAATCAAATGCCCAGACGGGAGCAGCGCCGAGAACCAATATAGGACAAGAAAATTTATTTTCCCGAAGTTCCATTCCTTCATCAATTGAAGCAACTCCAAGATAATCCACGCCGGATGCTAAAAGCGTCGGAGTAATCATACTGCTTCCGTGTCCGTATGCATCAGCTTTTACCACGGCAAGAATTTTTGCATCTTTTTTCACAAGTGACTTTAAATTCAAAATATTCTTTTCTATTGCGTCAAGGTTGATTTCCACCCACGCATCTCTTTTGGTATTAATATTTGATAATCTCTGAAACTTCATATTTACATTTTAGTTTAAAAATATAAAACATGATACTATTATTTGCGGAGTAAAAGATGAAAAAATATAATTTATTAGCATTTAATTTAAAAATTTATCAAATATTTATTATTCTGGCTGTCATAAACTTCATACTGTGTTTTATTTATTTCGGAAAATTAGGAACCTTCTTTGTTGACATTTCAAGAGAAGTATATATTCCTATGGCTATGAATGACGGCGGAGTGTTATACAAAGACATCTTTAATGTCTACGCACCTTTGGGATATCAGATAAATGCTTTTATAACAAAAATTTTTTCAGACAATATTTCGGTTTTCTATGCATTGGGATATGTAAATTCAACATTTATTCTCTGGGGATTATATTTAATCGCAAGAATATTTTTTAAAGAAGACAAATATAATATTCCTTTTTATTATTGTATTTTGATACTATTTTGCGCAATTTATACAATTTCCATAACAAACTATATATTCCCGTATTCATATTCAATGGTATACGCTCTGAACAGCTTTATATGGTCTTTGGTATGTCTTTTATATTACAAAAATAAAGAAGATAAAAAGTTTTTATATTTTTCATTTCTGCTGTTTGGAGCATCTTTAAGTTTCAAATATGAATTTATATTATTTGCAGCCGTTCTGGGGTATTTCTTTTTTAAAGACACAACATTAAAAGAAAAAATAATACTAAGCATATGTTTTATTACTGTACCTTTATTATCATATATAGGATTAACTGCAAAAGGGGTCACAATACAAGACATATCAGAAGCATTCAAATATATGGTTATGCTTTCAAAGAGTCAAAGCGCACATAATCTGTATGCATTTCTGGGATTTATTCCGTCAGCCGGCAGTTTAAAATCAACCGTTATAAACGCATTGTCATTTTCTGTTGTTTGTATAGTATTAATACTACCGGTTTGGTTCATTCAAAAATTTAAAAACGTCTTTTGCAGAATTATCGCAATTGCAGCTGAAATTATCGTTCTTATAAATATTAAAGAACTGATGATTCAGAGTAATGCGGGATTTTTCAGCTGGATAGGGATTTTTACTTTAATTCTTTTTATCTTTTTTGTTATAAAACACGCAAAAAACTTTCAAAAAGATGACATTTTGTTTTTTATTTTAACCGCTTCAACACTTTTGATTTCATTTAAAAGCATTTTTAATATTGCATTAAATTCATACGGTTCTTATTATCTGCCCCTTCTTTTATTATGTTTTTTGACATATATGACAAAATATACAAAAGCGGGAAAAAGCAGATTGTTGCTTGTTCTTATAATCTTTTTCGCATTTCTTTTCGGTGTTTCAAATAATATTCGTTGTAAATTAACTCATAATATAGGAGTACCCTTTGATAAGGGTACAATATATTTAGAAGACTTCTCGGCAGAGGCAATATGGAAAACATATCAATACATAAAGAATGAAACAAATACTGATGAAACAATACTTGTTCTTCCTGAAGGTGCAATGTTAAACTATTTAACGAAAAGAAAATCAGATAATAAATATTATTATTTATTACCGTCAAATGTAGAGATATTTACCGAAGAAAAAATAGTACAAGATTTGAAAAATAATCTGCCTGATTATATAATAATGACTCCAAGATCATTTATTGATTATAAAGAAACATTTTTCTGCGAAAGTTTCGGAGTGCAAATATGTAAATTGATACCGGAATATTACAATCCCCCAATTATTCAGAAGGGTAATTTCGATTACGCAATTGCAATATATAAGAAAAGATATGATAAAATATAGAAAAGAAGGCATCAACTATGGACAAAACCGAACAACTCAAAATAATAGAAGACATGCAAGCGGTAGTCGAGCAAATGAGACTTGATGACCTTGAAGAAGATCCGTCACTTGAAGATGAGATGTTTGAATGTTCATGCTGCGGAAAAACAAAAAGCCTTGCAGGTTCAATTCAATACGGGAAATACAGATTATGTAACAGCTGTGTTCTTCTTGCAGAGACAGGGTTTGCAATCGGCAAATTTAAAAATGCAGATGAACTTATAAAAGCAATGGAAGATACCAGACTTGAAGAAATGTGCGCATTTATAAAACAGGAAGAAACAAGAGAAACAAACTGATGAACAGATTAACATATCTTGATACCCACCTGAAAAAAGGAAAACTATTAAGATGGCCGTCGCAATGTTTCCCGCTGCCGGTATTTATAGCAAAATGCAGCTGGTATTCTATGTCGGAAAATGACAGATACTTTTATAAAGATATGGCAATAAGAGCACTCAGAGAATGGGAAAAAATCGGACAGGGAAAGTTTTCTTTTGTTCTTACCGATGTTCTTTGTGATTCGCAAATGAACATTGAATGGAGAAGAGTAGACAGAAAATCTCTCGGAAATTGTTCATTTAATTTTGACAACGAATCAAGATTATATTCTGCTGAAGTATCTATAGGTATATCAGACGGAATTATCCACAAGAAATACATGGATGAAAATGAAGTTTACCATACAATACTGCATGAAATAGGACACGCGCTCGGACTCGGACATTCTCCCAATGAAGGTGATATTATGTATACACCTCATCAATACGGAATTATTAATCTGTCCGAACGTGATATAAACTCCGTAAGATGGCTTTATACTTTTCCTTACGGCACAACGCTCGAAAGTCTTAACAGGACATACTCACTAGAATGTACGAGTATAGATGATGTTATTATGAAAATAACCCGCGGAGAAGCGGCATCAAATTTTGAAAAAACTCTCAGAAGCATAAACAAACCGTCAAGAAACTTAGAAGAAGAACAAAGAAAACTGGCAGAAATAAAAAAATTTCAAATGTCGCTGCAAAATATAAGGCTGCCGAAAGAAATCACAGATAAATTTAAAGAACGATAATTTTGTGCAATAATATAAGAAAGAGCAGTCGAACAATCGCGTATGAATCATTCATATGAGGAAAGTCCGAACACCCGAGGGCATGGCGGCGGATAACGTCCGCCGGAGGCAACTCCAGGACAAGTGCCACAGAAAAGTAAACAACCGTAAACGGTTCAGGTGCAACGGCAGTGTAAAAGACTACCGGCGATATTGAGAGATATCGGACAGGTAAACTCCGCCAGGGTGCAAGATTGAATAAAGGTTAAGGTGACCCGCCATCTTTGAAAAATCGCTGGAGATGTTTGGCAACAAACATTCGAGACAGATGATTGTTTAGAAACAGAATTCGGCTTATGAGCTGCTCTTTTTATTAATTTGTCCGAAAAAACAGAAGAACAACACCGGCTTAGTTAATAGTAATTCTGTTTGCAGACATATATGATTCAAGTTGTTCGTTCATTCTGACATTTTCCTGATAATCGGGATATTTTTTTGCAACAAAATCACAAATATCAACATCTTCATTTTCAAGCATTGAATGAATTTCAGCCTGTTTTGCACGGCTTGTTGTTAAATCATACATTCTTTCGGCATCCATTGTCGAATGAACTTTTAGATAATCAGATTCATAAATTTGTCTTGCAGAGGGCTTTTTCTCAAGAACCAAAAATGCAGATTCAAGAAGATATCGTTTTACGGCTTCTTCAAGTTCCTGTATAGCCTCATGGGCCTTTTCAACCAATGTTTTCTCACCCAAAATCACGCTGTCGTTTTTACCAACAGCTTCCATAATTTGATATTTTTTTTCAAGTAATTTTTTGTGCAATTCAAAGCCGACTTTTATCGTATAAGATAATGACGGATTTAACGAGAAATAAGAAGGCAGACCGATAAAACGACTGAGAGTTGATTCTCCGTCAAGGATTAAAGGAACACATGGATATTCTTCATCATTCGGTTCAACGCTTATTTTATATTCTCTGAAAGGAGAAGCGGAAAAATTCTGCACAACCGGAGGTCTTTCTCTGTATTCAAGTTTGGGAAAACTTGCATATCCTCTTCTTATAAAGCAATCCTGATTAGGGTATTCCGATGCAATTTTATTTATAAGTAAAGCATCACGTTTAAAGAAAGTTGCAGGAATTGTCTTATTCGAAGCATCACCTAAATTAACGGTATCTTCAAGATAAACACCTTTAAAAGAAACTGTATTTTGCACAGGGTTATTATCGGAAACTTGATTTTTACGGGAAACACTTTTATTTGAGAAAGAATTAATTGCATTTGAAATTGCATTAATTTTCATACTTTACTCCTTTTATACTCTTTTCAAAAAAGAACATTTTAAAAATTGCCTATAAATTAAAGTATGTAAAAAAAAATTAACATTTATCTTTAATTTGTCAATTTTTTTATTGAGTATTTTTAAAATAGAAGCAAGTGTAACCATAGCAGGTTGTATGAAAATAAGTTCGTCTTTCTATAAACAGGACCGAAACATAAACAGTCCCTCTTTTCAGGGTGTACCGCCAAATCCGAAATTTATACCCGAATTTATAGGCACCCTTGGCAAATATGCCGGAGAATACATTGATTCTCCGGAACAAAGGCTGTTTTTAGGCTTGGCTACAATTGCATTCAAACCGTTGATTGATTTAAAATATGCCGAGAAAGATAAAAAAGCTGATACCGCAATAAAATCAGCGGCAAAAGGCATTGCCGGGATGACAACGGGTATTGCTATAAGAAGCGGATTTATTAAGCTCACGGAAAAATATATAGGTTATGACTTTATAAAAGACAAAGCAATAAGAAAGAGCAATATGATTAACACATTGTTCTTACCTGACATTGCAAAAGAAATGTGTAACGAAAGTATTGAAACCTTAAAACGCCAGACAAAGAAATACTGTAATACCCTCGGTTCAATACTTGCAATAATATTTATGATCGTTTTTTCAAATTCAAAAATAGACGTACCGTTGACAAATGATTTGCATGACTTACTTGCAGGTGTAATAAAAGATAATAAATCATGGCCGAAATCCATTTATGACACAATAAAAGCAAGGGGCGGCAAAATTGTCGGCTGGTTCAAAAAGAAAAAAGACGCAATTGTAAATATAAAAAACAAAGTAACAGATATTGCCGCCGTTATAAAAACTCCGGATGACAAACAAAAAAAGAACGGAGTTGAATAATGCCGGCTTGGAAAGAACAAATACAAAACAAAATATTATATCCTATAAGACACAATATCAAAAAAGTCTTTGGTAAAGCTGCAATTTCAGAAGCGTGTAAACATGTTGCAGCTTTCATATATGAAAAAAGTGCGGATACTGCGTTTATTTTGCTTGCCCTCAATGCTATTTCAACAATTTCGAGCCACCTTGCCCAAATTGGCGGATTAAAGAAAAATAAAAGAGAAAACAGTGATTACCTTATAACTCAGGAATGGCAGGAATTAGGTCTTGATATTATTTTTACGATTATACCGCCTTTTATACTAAAGAATTTTTTATCAAAAAAACTTGATTCGGGTGAATGGACAACGCGCTCGGCAAGGGATAAACTGTTAAACATAATAGCCCCCACTGTCGGAGCTTCTCCCGATAATTTATACGGAACAGACCATATTGTTTCAGCAAAAGAAACTTTCGGCGGACTTCTTGCCAAAATTCTTAATAAAGTAAAAAAAATTGAAAATCTTCCCCAGCCTATAAAAAAAATGATAAAAACGCTGGAAAAAAACCGATACATAACAATGCCGGACCCTAACAAAAAAATAGTACTGGCAAAAATGGAAAAAGTTACGGCAGATTTTGATTCCATAAGAAATAACATATTTAAAGGCTTCCATAACGGAAGCGCTTTTGATGAAATATGCGGACAAAACAGCGGTATTGTTATTATGGCATCAATTGCATACACGGTAATTGCAAGCGCTATTATAACACCTATAATAAAAAATAAACTTTCAAATATCAGATACAAGAAAAAACTCGAAAAGCAACAAATGCAAGAGTCCAAAAAATCAATGAAATTTGATATGTCCCTTAACAGAAATGACAACAATGTTTTCGAAATATTTTCAAATGTAGATAATACAATAAGTATACGACCAAAAGATAGTTTACCGCCGGTAAAAAAAGAAATTAAAAGAAATGCATTTGACAGTTTTAATACATTTTCCAAACTCACTTCTCAATCTTCAAGTTTGAGAATATAATATTTTTCGGGTATTCTAAATATATAATAAATATTCGCGTCCGTAGCTTAACAGGATAGAGCAAAGATCTCCGAAGTCTTTAGATGTGGGTTCAACTCCCATCGGGCGCAATTTAATAGTAGATTTTATCTCAAATTTATAATATAATTCTCTTAAAAGTTTTTAGAAGGTGAAAAATGGCAAAAGAATTAGATACAGTTCCAATAGAGGTTATTATCTTAACCGCTGACCATGAAATAAAAGGTACCGTGCATGTTTCGAAATATACAAAAACAAACCGCGAATTAACGGACCTTTTAAATGATAAAGAAAAAAGATTTCTTGCCGTTACCAATGCCGAAATAATGCTAAGAAACTCTTCTCAGCCGGTAAAAAGATATAATTTTCTGGAAATACATATTGACTGTATTTTAATGGTTCATCCTTCAAGCCAGGTAGTTTTCAGAGAATCAGGTAAAGCCCAGGAAGACATTGCACGTTTCCGCGAGCTCAGAAATAAACTAAATCAAACAAAACCATTCTGATATGAAATCATATAAAAATATATTGGTTATTAATTTTGGCGGGATAGGCGATGAAATTCTTTTTCTGCCGGTACTTAAAGCAACAAGAGACACATATGCCGAAAGTAAAATTACGCTTTGCCTTGAAGGAAGAAGCGGTGCGTTTTTAAAACTCACAAACATTCCGGATAAACATTTTTTTGCTGATATAAAAACAAAAAATAAATATATAGAAATGCTCAAACTATATTTTAAAGCACTGACTGGGCGTTATGACCTTGTAGTCTCATCAGGTGCAAGTCCTTTAATTTCGGTAATGTTATTTTTTACGGGAATAAAAACAAGAGTCGGCTTTGCTTCATCGGCAATTGCTAAAAAACTTTTAACGCACCCTGTTGAATTAAACAAAAATCAATATGCGGCAAAAATGTATTTTGACCTTGTAAAACCGCTTACGGATGCAGATTTTGAACTTCCGAAAATAGAAATACAGGAAAAGACAGAAAAGATTAAGGATTCTGTTCTTATTCATCCCGGCGTCAGCAAAATAAGTATTTCAAAGAATATAATTAAAATCTTTGAAGCCGATGTATGGGCAAAATTAATAAAAAAACTTTTGGAAAAAGGTAAAAGAGTATATTTAGCAGGCGGGCCTGACGATAGTGAATGCATAGAAAGAATAAGAGAATGTTTAAAAGGCGAAGACCTTACAAACTTTACGGATATGTACGGCAAGACAAAAAATATATATGATTTAGCCCTTCTGATAAAAAAATCAGAAGTCCTTATATGTTCCGATTCGGCACCAATGCACATAGGAGTCGCAACAAATACAAAAACTATAGCAATTTTCGGACCTACGGATGAAAAGAAATTACTGCCTTTGTCTGATAAGTTCATTGCAGTAAAGAATAATGCCGATTGCAGACCATGTTTGTGGGATAAAAGACAAACAACCTGCAAAGAATTAAAATGTCTTGATATATCTGCCGACGAAATTATTAAATATATTTAGATATCTTCTATTAAATTTTTTTTAGATTATAATTTGTATATAAGATAATAGCGGGAGTACGATTGTGATTAAAGACAAATATTATCCTCAGGAAATTGAAAAAAAATGGCAGAAACACTGGGATGAAACAAAATTAAACAAGGTATACAACGATAAAGAAAAAGAAAAATATTACATTCTTTCGATGCTCCCGTATCCGTCAGGTAAACTGCACATGGGACATGTCAGAAACTATACAATATCTGACGTAATTGCACGTTATAAAAGAATGAACGGATACAATGTTCTTCATCCGATGGGATGGGACAGCTTCGGGCTTCCCGCTGAAAATGCGGCAATACAACACGGTGCAAATCCTAAAAAATGGACTCTTGATAATATTGCATATATGAAACAGCAGTTAAAATCATTGGGATTAATGATTGATTGGGACAGAGAAGTAACAACATGCCTGCCCGAATACTATAAATGGACTCAGTACTTCTTCATCCAAATGATGAAAAAAGGGTTGGCATATAAAAAAGAAGCCGCCGTTAACTGGTGTAATAACTGTGCAACTGTACTTGCGAATGAGCAGGTTATTGACGGCAAATGCTGGAGATGTGACGGAGAAGTAGAAAAGAAGTATCTTTCACAATGGTTTTTAAAGATTACCGATTATGCGCAGGAACTTCTGGATGATATTGAAAAATTAAAAGGCTGGCCTGACAGTGTTAAAACAATGCAAAAGAATTGGATTGACCGTTCCACGGGAGCCATTTTAAGATTTAAAGTAAAAGAAATAGAAGGACTTGAAGTTCCCGTTTATACAACAAGACCTGATACCGCATACGGCATAACATATCTTGTTGTAGCACCGGAATATAAAGACATTGAAAAATTAACAACACCTGAAAATAAAGCAGCGGTTGAAGCATACAGACAAAATGCAAGAAGAATGTCTGAAATAGAAAGACTTTCAACAGAAAGAATAAAAACAGGAGTTCCTTTAGGCACTCACTTAATAAACCCTTTAAACGGTGAAGAATTCCCGATTTGGACGGCAGACTATGCACTTGCGGAATACGGAACAGGTGCGGTTATGGCAGTTCCCGCTCATGACGAAAGAGATTTTGATTTTGCAAAAAAATATAATTTACCGATAAAAATTGTTATTCAAAATCCCGATAATCCGATTGACGAATTAAAAGAAGCATATACCGAAAAAGGCGTGCTTGTAAATTCAGGTGATTGCAACGGAATTGATAATGAAAAAGCAAAACAAATTATTATAGAAAAAGCAGAAAAAGGCGGATTTGGAGAAGCAAAAGTACAATTCAGACTCCGTGACTGGCTGATTTCAAGACAAAGATACTGGGGAACGCCTATACCTGTTGTATACTGCCCGAAATGCGGCACGGTACCGGTTAAAGAAGAAGATTTACCCGTATTATTACCTGAAGATGTTGATTTCAGCGTAAAAGGAATGTCGCCTGTTGCAACATCGGAAACCTTTAAGCACACTACATGCCCGGTTTGCGGCGGACCTGCCGAGCGTGAAACCGATACAATGGATACTTTTATGTGCTCTAACTGGTATTTTTACCGTTATACGGATGCAAGAAATCAAAATGCTCCGTTTGATAAAGATATTCTTCATTACTGGGCTCCGATTGACCAGTATGTCGGCGGTATTGAACATGCTATATTGCACTTATTGTATTCGAGATTTTTCACAAAAGCATTGAGAGATTTAGGCATTATAAATATTGATGAACCTTTTAAAAACCTTTTGACTCAAGGTATGGTTTTAAAAGACGGTTCTAAAATGTCCAAATCAAAAGGTAATACGGTTGACCCCGATGAAATATATGCAAATTACGGAGCAGACACTGCAAGATTGTTCATTTTATCAGATTCACCTCCAAACAGAGATTTTGACTGGACAGATGCAGGCGTTGAAGGCTGCTATAAATTCTTAAACAGATTATGGAGAATTTACTCCGAATATCAGGATATAATCACTCTGGATTATAAATTACCTGATATTTCAAGTCTTTCAAAACAAAACAACGACCTTGTAAGACAGGTTCATATGATGATTAAGAAAGTATCTCAGGATATAGCAAATGAATTCCAGTTTAATACCGTTATATCTAAATACAGAGAATTTACCAATGTTATTTACGATTATCTGAATAATAAAAAAGAATTTTCTGAAGAAGATAAACAGGTATACAGCTATGCCGTCATTACTTTTATAAAATTATTTGCGCCCGTTCTTCCTCATATGTCGGAAGAATTATATGAAGGTCTTGGCGGAAAAGATTCCGTGCACAAACTTGAATGGCCAAAATATGATGAAGCTCTTGCTAAAACAAGTACAATCACTTTAGTTGTTCAAATCAACGGCAAAGTTAAAGACAAAATAGAAGTTGATGCTGAATTATCAAAAGAGAATTTAGAGAAAACTGCTTTAGCCAGTGAAAAAATAAAAGAATTAACAACAGGGAAACAAGTAGTAAAAGTAATTACGGTTCCCGGAAAACTTGTTAATATTGTTGTAAAATAACAAAAAACCGTTAAAGTTCAAAAGAGTTCTCAAAACTTTTATTGATATTATAATAATCCGTAAAAGTTTTTGGGAACTCTTTTATGTTGTATTTATCAGGTTTTTCAGTCCATGGAGAAGCAGGAACAACCGTCATCTCATAACAATATGCATCAAAAACACATGAATAATGAGATTTTAAATATTCGGCATATTCTTTAGATTTTTCATTCACGCTTTTTTCTATACCCGGAATTTCAGAAAAATATATTTCTGATTTTAGTCCAAGACTGTTCATATATGTTAAAATTTCTTCCAACTGTTTGTTAGTATAGAAAAAAGATTTATATTTTCTTCTTATTTCCTCATTATAGCAAACGGGACTTATAAATAATGTTGATGCAGAAGAAGCCGCAGCATTATATGCATCAAGAAAATCCTTATCGGGAAGTCCGTCTATATTATACAAAATATTGAGCTTTTCTTTAAATTCAGAAGCTATTTTATTAAACAAATCAATTAAAAAGCTCCTGTCATTAGGATTAGGGTCAAAGCTAAATCTGAAAAATTCAATGTTATATTCATTTTTCATCATCTTAATTTCGGATATAACACTATCAGGCGACCTGTAAGAGATAAAATTTCTGCCCGAAACCTTTTTCTCCGCGAGAAATCCGCCGCCGCACCAGACACAATTACCGAGACATCCGCGTCCTAAACATATACCTTGCCCCGAAGAAGGGCTTGTGAGCTGATTTTCTTCGGAATAATCCAATATAAAAGGAATTTTTGAATACTCTTCATAATGGAGCATATATTCGGGATTAAAGAAACTGAATGTATCCAAATCTAAAGATGAAGCAATAAAAAGTTTATCGTTTAAAACAATTTGCCCGTTTTTTCGCCAATATAAATTTTCAACCCCGTTAAGCGTTTGCCTGTTTTCCAGTGCCTGTGCAAGACTCACAATCGGAATTTCTCCTTCTCCTTTTATAACAGCATCGATAAAACAGAATTTTTCTAATATTTCTTTTGCAAAAAATGAAGCGGTATATCCGCCAAGAACAATAAATACATCCGGACATTCATTTTTAATTACTCTTGCCGTTTCAATAACATCATAACAAGGAAAGTTCCACTGCAAGGATAAAGCCAAAAGTTTTATATTATTTTTTTCTATATAAGAACTTAATTTAAAATTTTTATTCAGATATTTTTCCACTCCGAGATGTAAAATCTTTGCATCAAAATCATTCTTAGCAAGTTCTCCCGCCAGAGAAAACAAACCCATTGCAATATAATTAATATCAGAAGTTATTTTGCCGTTTTGATTATTAAGTCTTGGAGTATGAACGAGTAAACATTTTAAATTTTTCATATTATTAATCCGTTTATTTTTATTTATTACCAAGCTGTGCAAAAAATTCCACACTTTTATGAACTCTTACTGAAGGCCTGTTTATTATATCAGCCTGCTCTTTTGTCATTTTTACAATTTTGGTATCCGGGAATATTTTTTTTATATACAAATCATCGCTGCAATTACAATCAACAAGAACAATATCAGGCTTTTGATTTATAACGTATTCAAGGGAAATAACAGGATAAAAAGTATCTAAATTACCTGTTACCGAATGATTACCCGATGCTTCAATAACACTTGTAATAAAACTTTTTCCGCCTATAGTTCTAAAAGGCTGCACGGATATAACATAAAGAATTTTTTTATCGGGATTTTTGTTGGATTTCTTTGCCAGAGTGATTTTCTCTTTTAAGTTTGATACAAGTTTTTGAGCATTTTCTTTTTTTTGGGTTAAAGCTCCAAGTAACAAAATATTATCGTATATGGAATTTACATCTGAAAATTTCAAGCATACAGGTTTTATTCCGAATCTTTTATATTTATTAATAATAAATTCCGACGTATCCAATGCTAAGAAATATTCGGGTTTTATTTTCAAGAGCAAGGTTTCATTTATAAAAAAGACATCGCCTATTACGGGTTTTTTCTTTGCTTCTTGAGGAAAATCGCATGTGGATGAAACAGCCTTTAACATATCCTGTGCATCAATAGCATACATAATTTCTGTTATCGCAGGAATTAAACTGGCAAAAGAGGGTTCTTTTGCCGATACGGAAGAACAAAAAAATAAAGAAAAAATAAGGATATTAATCAATATTTTGAACATAAATATTATTCCCATCCTCTAAAATCTTGAAATCAATATCAAAAATCCGCTTTAAATTTTCTCTGCTGAAAAATTCTTTAACCCCGCATTGTACAATTTTTTTATCTTTTGTAATACCAATAAACATATCACCATATTTTAAAGCCAGATTTAAATCATGCATTATAATTACACTTGTAATATTTTGAGAAGTAAGAGATTTCAGCATTTTTAATATTTTAATATGATTAATTAAATCCATATTGGAAGAAGGTTCATCCAGTAAAAACAAATCAGCACCCGATAAAAGCCCGAGAGCTATATTTAATTTTTGAATTTCACCGCCCGAAAGATTTTCTATATTTATATTTTTCTTATCCGAAAGTCCGATTTTTTCAAGTACGTCAATAATTTTTTGTTTTTCTTCTTTTGATAGAAACCACTTCCAATTATTTTTGAAAAACACGGAAGAAAGATAATCAAAACTCGTTATACCTTTAGGATAATAAGGATTTTGCGGGAGATAGAATACTTTCTTGAATGTATTTTTTGTGTGTATTTCTGTTTTTATATTTCCTGTAATTATTTTTATGAGAGTAGATTTTCCCGCCCCGTTCAGTCCGAGAATAACGGAAAGTTTATTATCATGCACCTCAATGCAAGTGTCTTGAAATATAATTTTTTCATTAAAAGAAAAATTAAGATTATCAATCCTGATTATTTAAAATCCCTCCCTTCTTTAAAAGGAAATAAACAAAAAACGGTACACCGACTATTGCAACAACAACTCCAAGCGGAACTTCAAGCGGATATATTATGTTCGCCGCAAGAAAATTTGAAAATAATAAAAGAGTTGAACCCGTAAGAATATTTGCAAAAAACAAAACTCTGGAGTCATTACCCAAAAGCAATTTAGTTAACAACGGGCAAATAATTCCCGCAAAACCTAAAATTCCTGCGCAATAAACACTTATAGATGTTAAAAATGCAGCAAGAATAATGAATACAATATTATATAAGTTAACTTTGGTACCGGAATTAAAAATAAGCCTGTTATCAAGTCTCATTGCATTTAATTTCGGAACAAATAATCCACACAGAATAATTGCCGATATAAACAATGACACCAAAACCTTACTTGAAACATCCGCACTCGAAAATCCTCCTGTTAAAATAAGAGTCATAGCGTATGATTTTAAAGGATTTAACAAAATAAGAAAAGATATTAAAGCACCCGTAAAAAGGTTTACGGATAATCCTATCAAAATAAGTTTAGTTATGGAAAATTTTGAAAATCCGCTCAGAATAATAACAAGAGCTGCAGCAAATAAAGCACCGAAAAAACCGAATAAAGAATAATTAACACTGTTAAAAAACAAAAGAGAAATCACAATTCCAAAGCCGGCACCCGAGGATAACCCCGTTAAATAAGGGTCTGCAAGCGGATTTTTTGATATAGTTTGAAGAAACATTCCAGCCAGAGAAAGACAAGAACCCGATATTATTGCCTTTATCACGGCAGGAACTCTGATATATGATAAAATAATTTCACCATTTGACAAATCAAGACGGTAAAAAAGGCACAGAAACAAACTAAGGATAAATCCCGTTATAAGAGTTGTGAATACTATGCCTTTTTTATATGCCATAACTTTACAAATTTTCCGTTTGCTGCAGAGCTTTCATCCTTTTTTCTTCTTTTAATTTTGCTCTTACAAGTTTTTGTTCGTCAAGTTTTTGTTGTTTTTCAGTATCATATTCTACAAATATACCAAACCTTGAATGTATTCTTGGACTGTAATAAAAAACATTACCCTGTCTGTATACACAATTGTCCTGGTCAAAAAGATTTAATATATCAGCTCTTAAATATACATGCACTCCTTTTACCGAAAACAATCTTATTTTAGTACCTATTTTAGCATCAAGAACACCTTTTACCCTGTTATTCGGATCTAAACCTCCCGAAGCTCTTCTTGATGAAGTTGCAGTCAAACCCGCATATAAATCCCATCTTTCTTCAAACGGAGTATAATAAATCATTGCACTGTAGGTATTATTAGGCGCCTGAGGTAAATCCAAACCGGTAGATTTATCTTCGGTATCAGTATATGTGTAGTTTAACACAAATTTTATGATTTCGTTGGGTGCAAAAGTAAATTTACCTTCATATCCGTATATTTGTGCTCTGTCAACATTTTGATATTGATAATTCCATGTTCCGGGTACCTGCGCATTCACAATATAATCTTTGTAGTCACTGTTAAAATATCCGAAATCAAACTTAACTTTTCCGTCAAAGAAACTCTGTTCAATACCCGCATCCCAACCGGTAAGAGTTTCCGCATCAAGTCCGGGATTAGGAATATATCCCCAGGAAGGAATATTAACAAATCTTTGATACAAAGAAGGATTATTAACGCTTTGTCCCCATGAACCGCGGAATTTTGTTTTTGCACCCGCTATTTTAAATGTAGGAAGAACAAGTGCAACAGAGCCGTTTGGAGTTACATAGTCCCCATATGTATTATTATGAATATATCTCACACCGCCCCTTATAAAAAGTTTATCTTTAATATTAATTGAATCATTAATATAAACATCATTTTGAAGCGTTGAATCTTTTATATCATATGAATTATAGCCCCATCCCGTATCACCTTGTGACAAGAAATGAGCGGATTCTCTTTCTAAATTATAACCAACAGACAATTTATTCCAATCGGCAAGATTAAAATTATGCTGGGTCATAAAATTCATTCTGTTGCCTCTGTATTTTGCCCAATCCCAAGCGGTCGGATCTATATTATCAGGGACCATATCATAGTTATAATTGTTGTTTTGATATATACCAAATCTTAAACTATAATCATAGTAATCATTTACGGTATGTTTAAATGATATATTTTCCATTATATCAAGATTTCTGACATAGTTATTAGGATCATTATATACGGGAATACCGCGCCAGGAATCACCATAGCCATATCCCAAGCCTTTTTTTGCATTTGAAAATCTGAAAATATTTCTTAATTCAGCTTTACCTTCAAGCATTTTATAGCCCATATTTGAAACGAAATGAAAATTTCGATATCCGTCATTATAAAGCCTGCCCAAATCTGAAGTTCTCATCCCGCCGGAGGTCTTATAATAAGTCGTTGATAAATAATAGTCTAAATTTTTATATTCACCCATAACGGCGGCACGTTGTTTAAAAGTACCAAACTGCCCCATATCAGAACCCAGCTCAAACTTAAACGGACCCCGTCCTCGTCTTGTTTGCATATTTATAGCACCGCCGAGCGCATTTGTTCCGAGTATATTTCCCTGCGCACCTTTAATGACCTCAATCGTTTCCAAATCATCTGTATTTATAAACTGTGTTTCGGCAGTATATCCGATGCCCGTTGTTCTATCCGCCCTTAATCCGTCAATAGTCATACGGACTCTGTCCGTTCCTCTGATACGAACATTGGTTATGTTACCTTCTGAACCGTTATTTGTATTAACAACAACACCCGTTGCCTGCCTTAGAATATCCGATAATGCCGGATTATTTTGTCTTTGTATGTCTTCACGGGTAAATTTATCAATACTGATACTGCTGTTTTCCAAAGAATCAATGTAATTATCCAGAGTATTAACCTGATTCTTTTTGGCTTCTCCAAAAACAGTATAATTCTCTTGTTCCTGTTTTGAATAATCCTCATCAATTTCTTCCACGGCAAATGCACTATTAACTGCAAAAAGCAGCATACATACCGTTAACAATTTTCTCTTTTTCATAACTTCACCCTTCCCTAGGTATCACATACCAAAAAAGCATTCCGGCTAAACGGCTGTGGATCAGCAGGATATCAACTATAATTTTAATCCTTTTCCTTTATTGGTAATTTTAAGATAACATATAATAATTTTTATGCAATATACACTATAAATTTTTACGCTGCTTTATTTCTGCAATTTTTGCTCTGATATCATCGGCAGCCTTTAACTCTATTCTTCTGACCTCATTTAGTTTTTCCTGAGTTATTTCAACTGCAAAATCATTATTTATATTAGTCCCGATCATTTCGTCTTTAACTTTTTGAACATCTTGTTCACACTTGGTCAAAACAGATAAAACTTCATTTATTTCATCTTCCGAAAACCCTATGCTTTGCAAACTCTGAGCCATATTTTTCTTTATTTTTGAACGCTCTTCATTAATTTCTTCAGTTTTATTATCAGGTAAAATACCGAGTTTTTTACCTATTTTTTTTATAATACCCATTATAAAGACTCCTTCTCGGAAATTATAGCACAATTTTTAACCCACTCACTTCCGTATTTTGCAATATACAGAAATAACCATTCTCTATAGCGAAGATACATCCAAAGAGGATTATTGTATGCTTTGGAACACTCTTTTAAACAGTGTTCCAAAACTTCTTTCATTTCACTGCTGTTCATACCTATGGAATCAAATTTTATATTCGGAGAAAATTCATCTTCTGCGGGATAAATTTTTGTAATACCGTACTTTTCAGGCTCTTTTGAAAGTTTTGCATGCCTGCCCATAGTAAATACGCTTCTGCCGTATGAATGTATAATATCATTATTTTCAGTAAGCATTTTAATCGTCTTCAATGCATCTTCTTTTGTTTCTGTCGGGAATCCAAAAAATATAAATGCAAAATTCCAAATACCCGAATCTTTTGAATTTTTTAATATTTCAAATCTTTTATTTAAATCTATACCTTTATTTATAAGTTTTAAAACATCGTCAGAACCGGATTCCAATCCCCATAATATCATTTGAAGCCCGTTTTTATGTGCATTAAAGAGTATTTCTTTTGAAAAATCAGTTTCCAATCTGGCATCAATAAAGAAATTAACCTTTAAATTGTTTTCTTCTAATTTTAAAGACAGTTCTTTTAAATATGAAGGAGAAACAGATTCATCAATAAACTCAAAGTTAGTGATATTATACTTATCTTTAAATTCTTTAAATTCAGATATAACTTTATCAGTTTTTTTCACATTAAAATTCTGACCGAAATCCTGATCGCAGAAACTGCATTTACCCCAATAACATCCTCTTGAAGATTGATAAGGAACAACAACTTTAGGCGCATAATATTTAGAAAAGTCATAATCGGATAAGTCCATATTCGCCATATCATCAAGTTTTACAGGCTTCATTTTCTCATTTTGATAAACACATCCATTATCAAAATATAAAAGGTTTGGCACGCTTTGTATAGGAATTATTCCGTTAACATATTTTGCAACCTCCACAATCGGACCTTCACCTTCTTCAACAGAAACGGAATCTGCAAACAAGCGGAAAAACTCTTTATGTTTTTTTAGTTCATCTGCTATTCTGCCAAAAAAGTTTCCGCCGATATTAATATGCGCATTTGTTCTTTTTTTCAACATATAAGTTAAAGTTAACCCCGGAACAATCTGGCTTGAAGAATTGAGCGATATTGCAATAAAATCAGCTTGTTTCTCTATAATTTCATAAATGTGTCGCTCATAAAATTCATTAAATATATTTGAAGTACTATCTTCAACAAAATATTTTATATTATTATAATTAAACTTAAAAAACGGATTGGAAATACCTTCAAACTCTATTTTAGTCGGAGAATAGGGAAGAGAAACAATCTCTAATGCCCTATCTATCAAATTTATCGATTCAATAAGGTTTGACGGGATGTAAAAGTCATCGTTTTTTATGGATTTTTTAGCATTCTCAATAAGCAAAGGAACAGCCGCCAAAGATTGCTCGTTTGCTTGCAGAAATTTTTTAATTTTATTATATCTGAATAAAAATATCTGTTCTTCAAATGTGTAGTCGCTTGCTTTTTTATCTACAGAAAAAACGCTAAGCAGATTTTTTTGCATTAATTCAAGCTCGCGCTTAGCCTTAGTTATAGACTTTTGCAAATTATCAAATGTCAAAATTTCATTAAAAAATTCAATGTTTAAATCTAAAGCCTGTGCATTAAACCCGTTAGATTTCAGCTGACCGACCAACTGAGGAAGCGCAAAATGAGGACTTATAGGCGTCCACTGAGGCGGAAAAATCAGAAGCATTTTTTTGTCTTTGATATCTGGCATTTACATAATATCTCATATTTACAAGTATTTGACAACCATTTTTAATATTCAACATATTAAGAAATGTATACTTTATTAAAAAATATAGCATTTTTATATACAAAAAAAAACTTTATTTATACAAGCGGGGAATTTTTATTTATTAGGAGAGAAAAAATGACAGTCAACGCAGCAGGACAAATAACATATAATGAATTTGTACAGGAATTACAGCAAAACGGATATAGAACAACAAGTTTAGGTGCAAATGAAACAAATTTTGAACAATACGGAAATGCACTTTCAGGGAATTTAAAAAAGCAATTAATGGATAGTTTTGACTGTGAACAGGACTATCAGCTTCAATCACAAATTGCAAGTTTATATAACAGCAATAAAAGTGTAATTAACAGCGGAGACTTTATTAACTCATTAAAAAATATGGGATTAAATGTAAATGTTTCATATCAGGAAACAAGCTACATTTCAGATTACAAAGCAGGAAATACATCAGGAGCAGCAGGTAACGGTGCTATAGCAATTTACACAATTGCAGACAGCAAAGGCGGCGAAATAAAAATCGCAGATGCAAACGGTAACGGCGCTCTTGAAGTAGAAGAAATTTTTATGAATCAGATTTTAGGTGATATTACGCACGAAATCACAAGCGCACCCGCTGCAAATAATGCACAAGCTTCAAATTCTGCTTCAAATGCTGTTTCAAACAGTGTTTCCGAAACAGAATACACAAATAATATGGAAAGCGAAAAAGAAGAAGAAATAAAAAATCAGGTCAGTCAGGATAAATTTAATAAAGAAGTTGAAAAAAATCTAAAGGCAGGCGCTTCTATCTTCACAGCTACAACAATTGCAGAACTCGACTTAGATGTTTCAGATATGACATATACAGGAACATATTTGGAAGAAATTGAAGAACAGAAGAAAAAAGAAGAAGAAAAACAACAAAAAGCAGCTTAATTAAAAAAGAGGACCATATGAACAACAATTTAACAAATGATAAAATCACAATCAAAATAGGCATTTCAGGAAACGGAATATCCGGTAACGGATTATCAGGTAACGAATACAGTGACTTCAATTTTATCGAAAATGAAATAGACAGTATACTGGAAGATATCAAATCATAACAAAAAGACCGCCATATTAGCGGTCTTTTTATTTATTTAATTTTGTCCTTTTGTCCGAGGTTACTTATCATAGGAGCAAATATTGCCAATAATAATGAGCCTAAAAGTGCACTCCAAAAGCCTTCTATTTCAATTCCGGGAGCAATCTTTCCCGCAAGAAGAAATAAAAGAGCATTAACAACAAGGCTGAATAAACCGAGTGTTAAAAAATTTACAGGCATGGAAATAAAATCAACCAGAGGTCTTATAAATGTATTGATTAAAGCAATGACAACAACCACAATCAGTGCGGATACAAAGTTTGATACTGTTATTCCGGGTATTAACCATGCAATAAACATAATCAAAAGGGCAGATAACACCCACCTTATAATAACATTCATAATATTTCCTTTCTTTTATTTTTATTATGAATTAAATGGATGCAAAAATAATATGCCCTTGAGTCTATCACCATTAGCGTGATTTTAATATATCGGAAACAATAACGCCTCTGTCTATGAGTTCAACATTCAATCCATACTCTTTTATTTTATCAAAGGTAAATTGAACAATTTCAAACAAACTATCGGGCAAATGTTCTGAGTTCTTGTTATACCACATCATTTCAATATCAAAAGCAAGATATTTGACGCCTGCTGAAATCGATTTTTCAATCCAAGCATTAATTTCTTCTTTTGTATCGTTTACCTCCGGAATCAAAATAAACTTTGTTTTCACACAATCATTAACAGGCTGTACACGGGCATATTTTTCAATATTTTCCCAAACCTTATCATAGAAATCAAACCGTTTAACTTTAATAAACATATCCTTCGTTCCTGAATCAACAGAAACAACGATATTTACCTTTCCCTCTTTTATTCCTTTTTCAACAACATCACTGTATTTTGTAGCATTGGTTAATACACGTATACTCGAAAGCCCATTATCAAGAAACAATTTAATTAAATCATCAAATTCCGGAGCCATGCAAGGCTCGCCCCCCGCAATTGTAATATGCCCTCCTTTTCTTAAATATCCCCCGGCAGCTAAATCTTTCACGGCCGGATACACATTATACTGTGTTTGATGAGGTTTATCTTCGTCGTTAAGCCAGCAATATATACAGTGTTCATTACAAACCGTCCAATTATTAAAATTGATATAAGAAATATAATCGTCATTATCCCATTCTTTTTCTTCCAGATAAATACAATTCCTGCACTCGGGTATTATATTCCCTTTGCGCATCTGTTTTCTGTATTCCCGTTTAATTTTAAAGAATTCTCTCCAGTTTGGAATTTCTCCTGAATAATTTTCTATAAGTTTTTTATATCCTTTATCCGTAGGCGGTATCCTGCAGCAAAAATTTATACTGTCAGTAAAAAAATCTATACCATGCTCTATTAAATTACAACTTAAATATTTCTTTTTTTTACCGAAAAAAAACATTATATCTCCCTCAATAAAAACTCTTTTATTTCATCAACCGTTGAATTTAAATAAAATCCCTTAAACTCGTTAATTTCACGGATCTGATCTTCTATTATTGAATATGAGGAACTTTGCATTATTTTTGAATACTCAATAGGATGTAATGACTTTATTTTATAACTGTTTTCAGAGGTTTGAACAAATTGTGTCATTCCGGCTTCTTCAAACATGGATAAAAGGTTTGCAATAGTTTCAATATCTATACATAATGCTTTTGCTAACTTTTCGGTTTCGATGTTACCGTTAAGGTTATTCAGCGAATATTTCAACATTCCGGAAAGCGTCGATATTAAAGTTTTCAGAGAAATCTCCGCAGAAAAAAAATTCATAAGATGAATTATCTTTGCACCTGTTTTTTTGATTATATTAACAAAATCCGTTTTATTAACAGGCGGCTCAAAAAACATTAACTGCTCAATTCCAAATGGAATATCAGAACATGAAAAACATATTTTCAATGCTGTTTCATTTTGCTCCAGCTGTTTTATAAGTTTTGTGTTATATGCATAAATACCCGTTCTTTTTCGACTTGAAGCAACGAAATCCAATACCTGCGGCAGAATATTAAATTTATTTCTATGATCGAGTATTTTAATTTGTATACCATCATCTCTTAATAATTCCGAATGTATATCTGAAACCACATACTGAATTTTTTTGTTTCCGTTAAATTCATTTAATTGCGGATAAAATAAAATATCGAATTCACTGTTTTGAGGCAGATTAAAGTCGGGAGTATTCCATTTTATACATTCAACATTAACCCCGTTTTTCTCCGCGGATATTTTAAGATGATTATTTTGCTGCCCCATTAATTTATAATCTTTTAAAGAAAGATGTTCAGCTATAAATAAGGGGGCTTCATTTCCCGAGCCAAAAGGCTGCAATCGGGCAATATTCTCTATTGTTTTCTCGCTTATTTCTTCGGGCTCGACAATCATATCAGCATATAAATTAATATTTGAAAAATCAATTTCTTCCGTCACTTCATCTATTGTCTTAACCAATAAAGATTTGAACACGGCAAATTTAATTTTATTTTCATCAAAAGAAAATCCTGCAGCCATCTTGTGTCCGCCAAACCCCGCAAATAAGTCTTTATGATGGGAAAGAACATCAAATATATTTATCTGCGGAATACTTCGGCAAGAACAGCGTATAATATTATCATTTATTGAATCTTTAGTCATTAAAAAAACGGGTTTATTATAAGTTTCCGCTAATTTAGAGGCAACTATACCGATTATTCCGACATGCCAATTGTCATTTAAAAGTATAATACTTTTTTCATTAGACGATTTATCCTCTTCATACATTTCTTTTGCCTGTTTAAAGGTTTCATCACATAATTGCTGTCTTAAAGAATTTAAATCATTTAAATTTTTAACTCCCGTTTCAATTTCACACTCATCCTGAGAAATTAAAACATTCAAAGCAGTATGAGGTGCATCAAGTCTGCCGGCTGCATTTATTCTGGGAACAATACCGAAAGCTACAGTCTCCGACGTTAAATTAACTTTATCCGTATATCCTGCAGACTCAATTAACTTTTGAACACCATTATGCCTGCCGTTTTTGATAAGTTCAAGACCCATTGCAACAAGACTTCTGTTCTCACCGATAAGTTCAACAACATCACCTACCGTACCAATGGCAGCAAGAGGAAGAATTTCATGCACAAAACTTTCCAAATTATACATTTCAAGCAATTTACAGCATAACTTAAATGCCACACCGACTCCTGCCAAATAACTCAAACTTTGGAGTTCTTCCACTGTCAAATCGGAGATCAAAGAATTCCGAGCTTTGGGATTAAGTATTGCATAAGCCTCGGGTAAAACTTCCGGCGCTTCATGGTGATCCGTAATTATAACATCAGATTTAAATCCGTTTGCAAATTTTACCTCCTGCAAATTTGAAATACCGCAGTCTACGGTTATAATAAGTTTTGATTTTCTTTTTGCAATGATATTAACAAGAGCTTTAGTATTAAGACCGTGGCTTTCGATTGCTCTGTCCGGAAGATAATAATCGACTTTTGCACCTATTTTTAGCAGAGTTAAATATAAAATCGCGGTTGAAGTAATTCCGTCAGCATCAAAATCACCGTATACAGTAATGTTTTCCTGCAAGTCTACGGCACTCTTTATTCTCTCTGCCGCCTTTTCCATATCCGTAAAAACATCGGGAGAAACCAATTTTACTTTTAACGGATTTAAAAAAGCCTGAGCTTTTTCTTTTGTATCTATACCGCGGTTTTTCAATAAAACAGCAAGTATCCTGTCAGAAGAACAAAAATCAATAAAATCTTTGTCAGGTTCTGAATTTTTAGCAAGCCATGTTCTTTTAACACGCATAATTATTCATTTTCATCATCTGAGAGTTCTTGTTGTTCAAGTTCTTCTTTAAGAGCCTGAACATCTTTGTCCTCTTTTATTTTGTCTATAACAATTTTTGCCATTTCTTTAGCGAGAATTTTTTGCATTTCGGGAGGCGAACTCTGAAGCATATTAATTGCGGTGCGGACGGTTCTGTCTATATCATACCATCTTGAATTGGCTCTTTCGTCCATTCCTTCTTCAACCGCTTCAATTATCTCGTTAACATCAGTATATTCACTGAATGCAATATTATGCTCAACAATAATTTTAATAAGGTTAAGTGCAACCTTTATTTGTGTTTCGTCATCGGATGCTTCGAGCGTTTTCATGGAACGCGATAAGATAGGATCCTTATCATACCATCTTCTGTGGTGGTTGCTGTATTCTTCTTTCATATAAACCTCTCTTTTCACCTAGCCGTTCTTAAATTTTACACCAAACCCCGAATTGGGATATCTCCAAAATATATTCTTTTTATCGCAGGCTATTTTGCAAGCACCGCATTCCAGACAATTTTCATATCTGATAGTTAAAGTACATTTCTGTTCATTCCATTCATATACATTCGCCGGACAAATAAATGTGCAGCATTTGTCTGTACAGCGCATACAAACATCATTATCAACAGATAAATGACTTTCGCTGTCTTTATTATATTTTAAAGTTGCTAATTTTTCATTAATATTCATTTTTTGAAACATTTCTCCATTGCCAGAATTGCAAGAGGTACGGAAGGAAGCATACCTTTTTTTATGACAGTTGATAAAAACTTTCTGTATTTTGCTCTTTTTGGTATATAGTCGGCACTTGACATAATGTCAAAAAACTGACAGGCAAGTTCGGGATACAAAGATGTAAGCGTAGATATATTTTTTCTTATTACATCAATTGTATTTTTATGCGTTCTTAAATCTTTTATAACAATACTGTTTTCAAGTTTTTTATAATACTCAGAAAGAACCGAAGCGGAACAATCCTGTCTGTTAAGAGCATCAATTGCCGTCTCGGCAGCAAGTTTTCCGCTGAGCATTGCAAGATTTGTTCCTTCAAAGTGAATATTATTAACAAGCATTGCAGCATCGCCAACAACCATAACCCTATTGTCATAAACCTTGGGGATACAATTGTACCCGCCTTCGGGAATCAAATGTGAAGAATATTCAATTACTTTACCGCCTTTTATATATGATGAAATTGTCGGATGTGATTTTAATTCATCCATTATTTCATAAGGTTTTAAATGATGCTTTTTTAATTCATCAATACCTATTGAAAAACCAAGAGACACCGTATTTTTATTTGTATACATAAATCCTAATGCCATCTTGTTTTTTAACGGTCCGCCAAGAATTTTACAGGCACATCCTGTTTCTTCATCCAAATTAAATCTGTCTTCAATTTTTTCTTTGGGAAGCTCAATTGTTTCTTTTACGCTTACCGAAACGTCTTTATCTTTTATATCATTTCTTAACCCTAATTGTTTTGCAAAAATAGAATTAATACCATCTGCAATAATAACTATTTCACAATATATTTTTTCAAATTCTGTTTCAATTCCGAGTATTTTACCGTTTTCGACAATAATTTGCTTAACCAGCGTTTTTGGAGCATAATAAGCACCTGCATCTACTGCCTGACAAACAGCCCACCTGTCCCATTTCGCACGGTTAACCGTAAATGCTTTATGTTCACGAAGTTTGTATTTATATGAAAATTGAGACGAATCTTCGTCCGTCAACATAAATATTTTCTGTTCGGTAATTGATCTTTCCACAGGAGCGGAATTCCAAAATTCGGGGAATATATCAGCTGTTTGCACGGCATATATCGTTCCGCCGAAAACATTTTTATCACCGGCACCGTCTCCTCTTTCGACAAGCAATACTTTTTTTCCTGCTCTTGCAAGAGTTATTGCCGCACTTACACCCGAAGGTCCCGCACCTATAACTGCTACTTCAAATTTATCCATAATACTAATATTATAACGATTTTTTACACTATGTACATATTGTAAAATAAATTGCTTATTTAGAAAATATACAATAAACTAAAACTATGATACGTATTTTATTTTTGATAATTTTATGTCTTTTCTTAAATTCGGGTATTTCTCAAGCCCTTGATGTAGTGCACCCGGGTGGAGTTGACTCAATAATCAATGCAAATTCAACTTTTTTTGCAGGAAATGTTAACCCGAAAGCAACTTTAAAAATAAATAATGAAGGTGTGAAAATATGGGACGACGGGATTTTTGTTCATATTGTACCCCTGTTTTACGGAACAAATACGATAACCCTTGAAGAAACACTAAACGGAAAAACACAAAAAAGTATCTACACTATAAAAAGAAATAAACCTTCTGCAGGAAAAGTAATTAACATTCCTTACGAACCAAAAGAAAAAGATATCTTCCTCTATACAAAAACAATAAATAACAGCTCAACAGTTAGGGAGAAACCGTCAGGCTCGTCAAAAAGAGTTATTGATCTTCCCAAAGGCGTTGTTTTATATCTTGCAGGGAAGAAGGGGGATTATTATAAAATCGAAGCACATGCCGACAGTGAATTTTGGATACATAAATCAAATATAGAACCGCCTGTAAAAGTAACAAAAAAATTTATTGCAAAAATATCAAAGCCCGAACACTACTCAGATAAATATTACAACTATACAAAGATGGCGATAACATATCCGGTGCTATATACAATGACCCAGCACGGGAAAAAACTCAAACTTACGCTATATAATACTTCTGATTCGAACAAAAAAGAAAAGCTACACGAAAATGTCGAATTTACGTTTGAAGATGAAAATCAGGTTTTAGGCTATGACGTCTTATATGAAGAAGACAAATTAATTCTCAGACGGGCCCGGGTTGCCGACAAAATTAATCCCTATACTCCGTTATACGGTGTTAGAATATTTATAGATGCAGGTCACGGAGGTAATGAAAAAGGAGCTGTAGGACCTACTAGGGTATACGAAAAAGATATAAATCTTGCAATTGCAAAAAAGCTCGTAAAACTGCTTAAAGAAGAAGGAGCAATTGTATCATATTCAAGACTTGATGATAAACAGGTAAAACTGTATGACAGAGTAAATATGGCAAAAGAAAATAATGCATTTATTTCATTAAGCCTGCATGCAAATTCTCTGCCGCACGGAAGAAATCCTTACATCACGCACGGAGTTGAAACTCACTATTACAATGATAATGCAAAAGTTTTAGCATTCATAATACAAAAAAATCTGTCAGAAGATACAGGGCTCAAAAACAACGGATTACGGAAATCAAGTTTTGCGCTGAACCGTTCAACAAATCCGATTTCTGTTTTGATAGAAACAGCTTATATGATAAATCCTGATGAATATAAAAAACTCAGAAATGAAAAATTTCAGGAAGAAATAGCCCAATCCGTTAAAAAAAGTTTAGGACAATTTATGATATTATTGAAAAGATAACAAACATTGTGATATAATTTTTGCCAGCCGAAAAATTTGGAGATAAATATGAAAAATTGTTGTGAGATGGATTTGAAATCGCAGTATCTTGAAGATGTGTTGACAAATCTGGAAGAAAAGAATGCAAACGAACCTGAATTCTTACAGGCAGTTAAAGAGGTTTTAACTACAATAGAACCCGTCATTATAAAAAACGAAGAGAAATTTAAAAAATTGTCTTTGCTGGAAAGGCTGGTAGAACCGGAAAGAATCATCTCTTTCAGGGTTCCGTGGATTGATGATGAGGGAAAAATCCATGTAAACAGAGGATACAGAGTACAATTTAACGGAGCAATAGGTCCTTATAAAGGCGGATTAAGATTCCATCCGAGTGTAAATCAAAGCATTATGAAATTTTTAGGGTTTGAACAGATTTTTAAAAATGCTCTTACAACACGCCCGATAGGCGGAGGTAAAGGCGGAAGCGATTTTGACCCGAAAGGTAAATCCGATATGGAAATAATGAAGTTTTGCCAAAGTTTTATGAATGAACTTCAAAAACATATCGGACAGGATGTCGATGTACCTGCAGGTGATATCGGAGTCGGCGGAAGAGAAATAGGTTATCTGTTCGGACAGTACAGAAAAATAAGAAATACATATGAAGCAGGTGTATTAACGGGAAAAGGTCTTTCATACGGCGGTTCGCTTGCAAGAACGGAAGCTACGGGATACGGACTTATGTACTTTATGCGGGAAATGCTTAAAGCAAATAATATAACCGTTTCAGGTAAAACGGCAATTATTTCCGGTTCCGGAAACGTAGCTATATATGCTTGTGAAAAAGCTCAGCAAATGGGCGTAAAAGTTCTTGCAATGAGCGATTCTTCGGGCTGCATATATGATGAAAACGGAATTAATATCAATGTAATAAAAGAAATTAAAGAAGTAAAAAGAGGAAGAATAAAAGAATATTTGAATATTGTTCCGAAAGCAAAATATACGGAAAATACCGGTGATATTCCCGCAATATACAAGATTAAAGCAGATATTATACTTCCTTGTGCGACACAAAACGATATTAATCTTGAAACCGCTGAAATAATAGTTTCAAACGGAGCCATTGCAGTGGGAGAAGGGGCCAACATGCCTTGTACAAATGAAGCCGTAGAATTCTTTATCAGAAATAACGTGCTTCTTGCTCCGGGCAAAGCTGCAAATGCAGGCGGTGTTGCAACTTCAGCATTAGAGATGAGCCAAAATTCAATGCGTATGTCCTGGACATTTGAAGAAGTTGATAAAAAACTTGAATCAATTATGATAAACATCTTCAATCAATGTAAACATGCAGATGAAGAATATAATTTGGGTGCTAATTATGTAGCAGGTGCAAATATAGCAGCATTTAAGAAAATAGCTGAAGCAATGATTGCTCAGGGTATCATATAAATTAAAACCAATAAAAAAAGAGATGCTTAAAAAGCATCTCTTTTTTTATTCTTCGGTTTCATCTTCAATTTCTTCTATGTAAGCCGCAACTTTTTCAAATTCTTCATCGTCATCAATTGTTTCAAACAAATATTCTTCACCGTCTTGCTTTAATCTCATAATAAGAAGTTCACTTTCTTCGTCTTCACCGTCCTCGGGAAGTAAAATCGCATAATCAACATCATCAACCGTTACAATATCCAATACATCAAAACAGACCTTATTTCCGTTTTCATCAACGGTTTCAATTTTTTCATTTTTGTTTGTCATAATAACTCACTTTCTATCCAAATATTGTTGTAATATTATACACGCACTTTTGAGATCAACAAGCTGCTTATCTCTGGTATACTTTCTTCCGGTTTGGGAAAGAATAAATTCCGCCTGACGGCTTGTAAGCCTTTCATCTTCAAATATAATATCATAGTCGGGTTTAAAATTTTCTGTAAATTTGATACAATCTTCAGCCTGTTCTCCGATTGTATTATTCATGTGTTTGGGAAGTCCGGCAACAATTAATTTAACACCGTTTTTCTCGCAAATGCTCTTAATTTTTTGTATGGCAATATTTTCAGGCTCTCTCATAATCGTTTCGACAGGCTGCGCAATTATTCCCAAAGCATCACTCATTGCAATTCCTATTCTCTTTTTACCTATATCAAGACCTAAAATTCTAACCATCAATCCAATTTATACTTAATAAATTAAGTATACTTTCTATCTTTTTAACATCAATTTTCTCTTTTTCAATTTTTTTCTTCTTAAATATATTTGTTGTATATGCCATTTCTTTTGCAGCTTCTCTTACCGAGAAAAAATAGTTAAAAATGCTTCTTTGCATAAGAACCATTTTAAATATGTGCATACCGTCTTCAGATTTTAGCATCGAATAAAACGCATCCGCATCCTCCTTTTTGTCATTTAAACAAAGTAAATAAACACACTGCAATATTCTCTGTTTCCAAAACTCCAGCGTTTTTTCGTCAAAAACATTTTGTTCGCGCTCTAAAATTAAATTATTAATATAAGAAATTTCCAAATCATTTGCATTATTTATCTCATCCAAAATATTTCCCAGAGCCGCATTTTCACCGGGTTTTAAATACCATCTGAATGAATATTCTTTTGTTAAAAGCATAAGCAAATCATTCTTTTTAATATTAATTAAATCCGCTGATTTTTCTACCTCTTTTTCCACTCCTGACGGCAGAGGAGCTATATCTTTCAGAAGTGCATCCCAGCATACAAATTCATACGGAAAAGTATTTTTGTTTTTTATTGTAAGATTATATGCTTCATTAAGTCTTGTTCTTATGTACGCGGGAGTTATTTTATACTGCCCTTCGGAGTTATAGAATTTATCAACGATTTTAGAAAGTTCTTGCTTTGAAATGTTATAGAATCCAAAACAATCCTCAACCCCGTATATATCGTTAACCACGACAGCAATAAGCATAAATTTTTTATTTTCAACGTTTTCTCTTGATATTATAAATGCCTGATTTCCGCTGCCGTCAGGCATCGTCGTATAACAGCAGGAAAGAGAAAATGATTTTACAATATCCGCAAAATACTCTTTAGCCTTTTGCTCCGTTGCACCTGAAAGTTTAAGTTTTTTTAATCCGACTCTGCAGGTATTTATAAGTTCTTCGTTAGAAGAAGTTTCAATGATATACTTGAAAGGCTCAATAGCAAGTGAAGATTTTGCCTCTATTAATATTTCCGATGCTTTTAATTTAAAATCATCATCAAAATCCGAATATAAAATAGGATATACAATATTGGCAAGTGAATCACCATGGTAGTCCAACTGCAATGATTGAAGCAGAAGATTCCTGTCATTTTTATTAACCGCCGAGACAAAATCAAGAAAATCAAGCATTGCTTCGGGATTAAAAACGGCTTTTTCAAGAAGTTTTTTCGTATCAGAGTCAATAACATCCGAGGGATTTTCAAAATATTCAGGGACAGAATCATAGTCAAATTCACATTCAGTTATTCTTAACAACTGAACAAGTTTATATTTTGCCTCATCTGAATAATTTGAAGATTTTAAAAGTTCAAAAACACTATTTTGAATATAATCAACATCAACAAGTTCTTTCAACAGGCAACCTGCAAAAACGAACTCTCTTTCATTCATTTTAATATATTCTTTTAAAAATACATCAAAAACACAATGCCTGTCCTCAATGTCTTCAAGTTCGGAATAAAGTTTTTTTAACAAATCTTCATTATATTCCCAGACAGTTTTAATACGGGAAACAACGGAAAGGACTCTTGCTCTTATTTGGAGTTTTGAAAGTTCCGCCATTATTTTATTTTGCTCCAGAATATATCCAGAATTTTCTGCGCTTCACTTGAAGGAAGTTTGTCTTCTAAAATAAGGTATTGCACCGCAATCATTGTACACTCCGAGCAAATGTTAACCCCGGGACCTTGCACCATTTTAACAACCTGTGTATTTGGTCTTCCGCAGAAGCTGCAATATACGGGTTCTTTCCCTTGTATTTTTTCTTCTTTTTGTTGTTCTTTAGGTTTTTGTCTTGCACTTTTAAGTGAAACAATTTTTTCTGAATCTGACATCATTAATCTCTTTTACATTATATACTCCAAATATTGTATACTATTTTAAAAATATTGCAAAATATTCAATTTGAATGTATATTGTAAAGTCATACGGGGGAGGATTATGAAAAAAACTCTTTTATTATTTACACTTTTATTGGTATCAGTAATAACAACCGCTTGTATTAATAAATTTGCAGTTGAAGAATTGAATAACAAAGCGGTAAAATATATGGATAACGGAGACAGTGAAACAGCTGTTTGCAGATTAAAATCAAGTCTTGATTTAGACGAAGAATTCTATCAAACACACTATAATCTGGCACTTGCATATAATGCACTCGGCAATTTTGAAGGTGCTGCAGAAGAAGCGGCTCGCGTACTTGAGTTGGAACCTGATTTTCATGATGCCGTGTATGTATTAGCACTTGCAAAAAGTGAACTGGCTATGCAAATATTAGACAAAGAGCAGGACGAAGAGGGCAAAACAGCAGAATTAACAATTGATGAAATGTCTGAATTTAACAATAAAGCAGGTGAAGCCGTTGAGTTATACAATAAGTATCTTGTTAAAAAAGTCAATGCGGAAGATGCAGAACAGGTAAATGCAAAAATCGAAGAACTAAACAGCTATATAAAAGAATTTTCTTATAAATTGGAATCCGCTCAAGGTGCAAGTAAAGAAGAAGCTGCGGAAGAATAACATAAATGTTCACTTCTCCGGGCAGTATAGCATTTCGTTTTTTATCATTTGATATATACTGGTACGGTATTATAATTGCTTTTGCTATGTTTGTTAGTCTTATTGTAATTCTTACAATAAGAAAAAAGTATTATAGCGATATTCCGGAGGATAATATTTTTGATATATCCTTGCTTCTTATTATTTCTGGAATAATATGCGCAAGAATATATTATGTCATATTAGACTGGCAGTATTTTTCATCTCATCCTTCATTAATTCCGTGCATATGGAATGGCGGAATTTCAATCCACGGCGCAATAATAGGCGGAATTATAGTATCATATTTATATATAAAAAAGAAAAAAGTGAACTTTTTAAAATACGCCGATTTATTTTCATTCGGAATAGTTACAGGACAAATAATAGGAAGATGGGGGAATTTTTTTAATTCGGAAGCATACGGTCTGCCTTGTGACTTACCGTGGAAACTTTATATACCTTACGAATTCAGACCCGCATTTTATAAAGGATATCAATATTTTCATCCTGCATTTTTATATGAATCACTGGCAAATACACTTTTGCTTGGAATAATGCTTTATATACTGATAAAAAAACCCAACAGAAAAACAGGAACAATTTTCTTTTTATATATAATTTTATACGGAATAATAAGGAATTTAATTGAAAATATAAGAATTGACAGCGTGCTGAATCTTTTAAACGGCGTACATTTTGCGAACATAGCATCATTGGTGTTTATAATATTCGGTTTTGCGGGCTTATATTACATACATTCAAAAAAAGCATAATTTGTTCTATAATCAAATATATGAAGAAAAAATATATCATAATAACAGAACTTATTATATGGCTGCTTATTTTATCAGGCGGATTTTATTTCTTTTTGTACAAAACAACATTAAAAGATAATACAAATAACAGTTATTATCTGTTTTTTGATGATGCGGGCGGACTGGTAAAAGGTTCACCTGTCAGACTCATGGGAATGAATATAGGATATGTACGCGATGTAAAAATCTTTGAAAATAAGGTTTTTGTATCATTTCTTGTAACAAAAGAAAATGTAAAAGTTCCGAACAGAGCAACCGCTACAATTGAGTTTTACGGACTCGGAGGATCAACCTCTCTGGAATTGTCTCAAAAAACATCCGCCGATGAAGAAAATGAAGACACCATTATTCCTTCAGATACATACAGAATACAAGACTATTGGAGCGGAGCAACATTAAGTGCAAATGTAATGATAGATATTTACGGCTCAATAGGAAGAACAATACATTCAACAAATATACTGAATCATAAAGATTGGATAAAACAAAGCGCAGTTATAAAAGACTTTGCAACACTAACAAATCAAATAAATGAAGAAGAATCGGTTATTATACATAAAATGTCCGAACTTACAAAAGAATATTCGAAAAAGAAAGAAAAAGATAAATTGATTGAGGACAATGATGAATAAATTTAAAAATGTATATGTAGTAAATCATCCTTTATGCTGTCATAATCTCAGCATAATAAGAAATAAAGAAACGAATGCGGAAGTGTTCAGAAATGCAATAAGAAGAATTACTTATTTACTTTTTTATAAAGCAACCGAAGATTTGGAATTGGAAACGGTAAATATTGATACACCGCTTGAAAAATGCGAAGTAAAAATGTTAAGAAGCGGAAAAGAAATAATAATAGCACCGATTTTAAGAGCCGGTTTAATATTCTCTGATGTGGCAAATGAAATTATGCCCTTTGCGACAGTAAGACATATCGGGATGTACAGAGATGAAGATACACTCACTCCCGTATGGTATTACAATAAAATTCCAATAGAATTTGAAAATCCTGAAGATAAAATAATACTTATTCTTGATCCCATGCTTGCGACAGGGAACTCTGCAGTTGATGCAATTAAACTTTTCACGGCAAAAAACGTGCCGCAAAATAATATAAGATTTGTGAGCCTGATAAGCGCACCCGAAGGGCTCGAAAAAGTTACAAATAACTTTGGTGAAGTGAAAATAATCACCGCAAGTATAGACAATTGCCTTAATGAACACGGCTACATCCGTCCGGGATTGGGCGATGCAGGCGACAGAATATTTAACACGGTAGAAAATTAATGTTTTATTTTGATAATTTTAACGGTAAAAAAATATTAAAATCAAGTCTGCTTCAAGACTATGATTGTTTTTTTACAACACGTGATTTTCCTTTAACCGCAGGAGCACTTGAAAATATTGAACCCGAATGCAGTATAAACAGGTTATCACTGAAAAAACAATTGGGAGTACAAAATATAACAACAGCAAAACAGGTTCACGGATGTAATATTGAAATAATCAATAAAAATACATATTTTTATGATAATACGGACGCATTAATTTCAAATATTCCTTCTTCTTTAATGCTTTTAAACTATGCGGATTGCGTACCGATTATTCTATACAGTAAAAAAGATAATACGGGAGGTATAATACATGCCGGCTGGAGAGGATGTGCCGCGGAAATTACCGCCAAAACCGCAGACAGAATGATAAAAGAACTTAACATACACCCTGAAAATATAACGGCACTAATAGGTCCTTCCATCGGTAAATGCTGTTTTGAAACCGATGAAGATGTATTTTTAAAACTTATAAAAGATAAATCAAATACGGAATTATATACAAAAAAAGGCAACAAATTCTTTATTGATTTAAAAATGATTAATAAATATCAGCTTCTTGAAAAAGATATACACAATATTGATATATCCGACTATTGCACATGCTGTATGTCTGATATATTTTTTTCATATAGAAAAGAAAAAGGAATAACGGCAAGGCACAGTGCCATTGTTAAAATAAAAGGGGATAAATAATGTCGGTAATAGAAAAATTATCTGTAATTTCAGACACAATAACAAAAGTAATGAACTTTGTTCTGACAAGTGATATTATAAAACCTGATTTTGATGAATATATTGCGGCATTATCCGCAAAAAATGCTGATACAAGCAGAATTCAAGCCCTTTTAATCCCTTATATCGCCGAAAGAAGACTTACAAAAGACAGAAAAACCGTAATAGAACTTTTTCTTGATAACACAAAAAACATCACAGATATCGAAAAAGAAATACTTGAAGGCTTAAGCAAATCTTTTTCAAGCGTTTTTGAAATAAGAAGAGTACTAAGCAGCGGTTTTGAATTATACGGACTTGTAGATGAAATGCTGTATAAAGTCCTTTCTCTTGTAAAAATGAACAATTATAGAGGAATAACCCCGGGACAATATGCCGTTTGCAGAATTTTTCCGTTCAAAAATGAATATTATCTGCTTGAAATATCAAATGTAATTTCAAGTTTAAACAGAGAAGAAGTTTTCAAATATGCAATTGCAAAAATAATAGAAAAACCTGAAGATGCATATGAAAATAACCCTAAAAAACTAAAACAGATTGAAGACCTTGTTATGGATTTCGGCAAAAAATTTATCGAATGTTTTGATTCAAATGAAATTATTACAACAAATCAATATGCAGATAACATTATTAATTTATTCAATGCATATTGCGATGAAGGAACATTACCAAATAAAGAAGATATAGAAGCGAATATAAAACAAATTGAAAATAACAGATATTTTACCGTATCCGATTTTAAAAATTCATATTCTAATTTTATGGAAAAATCGCTTGAGGGATTTGCTTCTCACTCTTCAACATATGATATCGGTATAATATATGATAAGAATCTGGGACTTTTTGTTCTTCCGTTTTACCAGACATTTTGTAAAATTTTTGAAGTTGAAGACTATAAGAGTGTTCAGGGATATAAAGACTGCATAAAAAACTTCCTTGAAAATGATAAGGTACCCGCAGATATAATAAAAAATATTGCGGGGAAATACCCTAATTTTATGGAAAGAGTAAATGAAATTCTTGAAACACAATATAATCTTGATTCTTTATTAGACTATTATAAAGCTGACTCCGTTCAAAAAAAGATTTTTTCATCCGCAAGCGTACTATATGCATCAAAAGTATTTGAGCAAATCATGACCCAAGTAAGTACAAAAGAGGAAAATAAACCAAAAGAAGGAATTGATTACTCAAATGTCGGCAGAAACGATAAATGCCCATGCGGAAGCGGTAAAAAATTCAAAAACTGCTGTATGAACAATATCTAATCATTCTTTTTATTGTATGTTTTGCAATATTTTGTTAAACTGCATTTTTCGCATACGGGTTTTGTAGGTTTGCAAACATTCTGCCCCAGCGTTACAAAAAGAGTATTTATTTCAGACCAGTACTTTTTCGCAAGTTTTGATTTTAATGCAAATTCGGTTTCCTCGGGTTCTTTTGTATCAACAAGCCCGAGTCTGTTTGAAATTCTGTGAACATGTACATCAACACATATGCTCGGTAAATCATAACCCTTGGATTGAACAAGGTTTGCGGTTTTTCTGCCTACACCTTTAAATTTAATCAACTCATCAATTTCTTTAGGGACAATACTATTATGATTATGATAAAGCTCGTATGCAATATCAAGAATCTGCTTAGCTTTATTTTTATAAAAGCCCACGGGATATATTGCTTTTTCCATATCCCCAAGGCTCACATTCAGGAAATCTCCCGGTGTTCTGCCCAGTTTAAGCATTCTCATTGTTGCCGGATATGTAGTTCTGTCATTCGTTCTTAAAGATAAAATGCACGCAATTAAAACAATAAAAGGATCATGGATATCTTCCATAAATCTCACAAACTCTGTTTGAGGAAGATTCATACGCTTGATTTCGTTAATAATTTTTTCAAAATTCTTTATCATATATTCATACTAACAGAAAAGAAAATTTAGTAGTAAAATAGAAAAAAGGAATTTTTATACAATGCCAAAATACAGAAGCTGTCACAGCATCGAAGGTGAGTTATTTTTTAACCACCTTAACAAAATAGGATACTGTTCAATGCTGACACCTCAAGGAGGTCAGCCCGTATTATATGAGAATTATACGGGTGAATTAATAGATTGGGAAGAATTTTTTAGAAGAAGAGACAAAGATATTGATTTAATGAAAAACGGCTCTGAACCCGAATCTTGCAGAGATTGTCTCTGGATAAGAGAAAATGATTGGGATGAAAGGAAAAAAGAATTTAAATATATTTTGCTCAACATCTGGGTAAAATGCAATTTAAAGTGTATTTATTGTTCAAACCATAAAGATACGTATGTATCAGAAAATACAAAACCTTATAATATAGTCCCCGTATTAAAAGATATGATAGAAAAAGGCTATATAACACAAAATACAAAAATAGATATAGCCGGCGGAGAATCGACATTAGATTGTAATTTTCATGAACTTATAAATCTGTTAATTCAAAACGGAATAAAAAACATCAATCTTAATACAAATGCCACAAACTATATTGAAGAGGTTAAAAACGGAATAGAAAAAGGATTTATATCAATAATTACTTCCGTTGATGCGGGAAGTTCAAGATATTTTAAATATATAAAAAAAGCTGATTTATATTCAGTGGTATGGAAGAATTTACAAAAATATGCACAGGCAAAGAAAATTGAAAATTCAAACTCGGTAAAAGCAAAATATATCATTATTCCTGACGTAAATGATAATAAAGCACAAATACGAAAATTTATATTAAAAGCAAAAAAATCCGGCGTTCAAGGAGTAATATGCAGCACAGACTTACATTGGATTTTGCATAATCCCGATGATAAAAAAACAATGCTAAAAACAATTAATCTCACAAAATATTTTATAAATATTTGTTCTCTAATCGGCATAGATTGGCAGATTTGGGCACACATTGAAGACCTTATAAAAAGATATAATTTAATTGAACCTGAAAACAAAATTGATATTGATTTTATCTATAAAAAGCAGCCGAATGAAAATAAGAAGAATAGTTTGCTGAAAATATTATTATATATTCAAAATAAATTAATATAATCTTGATATCAATTTATGCAATTTTTGATATAATGAAATCTGTAGATAACTAAGAATAAGATTGGAAAATCAAATGTTTGAAAAATTCTGTTCGGAAAGAATAAAAAAAACCCCCTCTTCTTTTATAAGAGAAATTTTAAAAGTCACTCAAAATCATGATATTATCTCATTCGCCGGCGGACTTCCCAATCCTATATCATTTCCGCAGGAAGAATTAAAAGTTTCAATGAACAGAATTGCAGATACGTTCGGAGCAAAAATTTATCAATATTCAACAACCGAAGGGCTGGAGAGCTTAAGACAGTTTATCGCAGACAGATACAAAAAAAATCATAATATGGATATTTCCATAGATAATATAATTATTACGACAGGCTCACAGCAGGCACTTGATTTAATAGGAAAAGTTTTTGTAAATGAAGGGGATAAAGTTATGGTTGAAAACCCTTCTTATCTCGGACTATTACAAGCCTTTTGCGTATACGGAGCGGATTTTGTCCAAACAAAACTTGACGATGACGGTTTAAACATTGAAGAATTGAAAAAAACATTAAAAGAACATAAGCCAAAAGTCGCTTATTTGATACCTAATTTTCAAAATCCAACCGGGCTTACTTATACAAAAGAAAACAGAGCAAAAGTTTTTGAATGTATTAAAGATGAAGATATGATTTTAATTCAGGACGACCCGTATGGAGAATTAAAATTTGAAGACGATGAAAAACTTCCCTACATAGGGGTAAATCAAAGTAAAAAAAACATATATCTGGGTTCATTTTCAAAAATTGTAACTCCCGGTATGCGATTAGGTTATGTTATTGCCGACAAAGAAGTAATAAGACTGCTTGAAACAGCAAAACAAGCAGCGGATTTGCACTCTAATATATTCGGGCAATATCTGATTGCCGACTATTTATTAAATAATGATTTGGATGCACACATCGAAAAGATAAAAAAATTATATAAAGAACAAGCAGCAGCAATGGTAAGTGCGATGAAAGAATTTTTCCCTCCCGAAGTTAAATTCACACAGCCAAAAGGAGGAATGTTCACCTGGGTGACACTTCGTGAAGGAATGGATGTAATAAAACTTTTTGATAAAGCCATTGAAAAGAAAGTTGCATTTGTTCCCGGCCACCCGTTCTACGTCAATCCAAAGAATGTAAATACATTAAGATTAAATTATACAAATGCGGATTCCGAAACAATAAAAGAAGGTATAAAAAGACTTTCGGAAGCAATAAAGGAAATATAGATAAAAAGACCGCATTACATATAATGCGGTCTTTTCTTATAATTTAATTAATTGTTTAATCAGTCATTAGATTTTGCAGAGCCCGTAATTTTCGAAAGCAGTGAAACGGCTGCGGCTCCGGTTGCTGCTACAGCTCCGAATACGGCAGCTTTTGAAATTTTGCCGGCATTTTTTAACAGAAAATTCTGTATTTTATGCATTGAAGCCCAATCCTTTGATGCTTTATCTTCAACCTTTTTGAAAATTTTCGATGCTTTCTCTCCCGTAAAAGTATCACGAATTTTTTCATTTGCTGCAAAAAGTCTGTCTATTATATAATTTTCCTTGTTTGTTTGAGGAATGGTTTTAATTTTATTTTCAAGATTGTATGCAGCTTCCTGAAATGATGCTTTAATATAAGGTACTTTCATAATAAACTCCCTTTAAATACTAACTCTCGGATGGTATAAAGTATATTAATACTTTTTTTTGTTATTGTGAAGGGCTTTATTTACAAAAATTAATATTACTATCATTATGTAAATTAGTTATAAAATTGAAAATAGAAGGAAATAATTCACATGAAAGATTTAATAATAAAAATATCAGGAACATCAGGACAAGGTATTATCAGTGCAGGAGATATATTATCATACGCAACTGCGCGCAAAGGATATTATGTTACGACATACAGAGCTTTTCCCTCTGAAATCAGAGGAGACGGCAAGTGTTATTACATATTAAGAATAAGCGAAGAAAAAACTTTGACGGCAACGGGGCAGACAGATATACAAATCTGTCTTGACGAAGATACAATATATGAAATGCAAGATAAAATAAAACCTAACGGTGTATTGATTTATGACAAAGATAAAGCTGGGGAATTAAAAGAAGTAAAAAAAGATATTATAACTTACGGACTTCCCTTAACAACAATTGCAAAAGAAATACAAGACGAGCGTTCACGAAATATGGCGGCACTTGGCATCGTTGTAGGGCTGCTTAAAAACCTTCATCTAGAAGAACAAATTTTAAAAGATATAGAACTAAGATATAAAAATAAGCCTCAAGTTGTTATAGATTCAAACAAAAAGGCTTTAAAAGCCGGATATGATTATGCGGTAAATAAATTAACACGTAAAGACAATTTTGAAAAAGCGGAAATAAAATCCACGGGAGCAAAATTAATTATGTCCGGTAATGAAGCAATAGGACTTGCCGCTCTTGTTTCAGGATGCAGATTTTTCTCGGGATACCCTATAACACCTGCGACAGAAATTATGGAATGGCTTGCAAAAGAACTTCCTAAATTCGGCGGGAAAATGGTTCAATGCGAAGATGAAATTGCCGCGATTAATTACGCCCTCGGCGCCTCATATGCAGGTGTCAAATCAATGACGGCAACATCCGGTCCCGGATTTTCACTAATGCAGGAAACAATAGGACTTGCATCAATGGCAGAATTGCCTGTAGTTGTTGTTGATGTTCAACGCTGCGGCCCAAGTACGGGTGTTCCGACAAAAACAGAGCAAAGCGACTTGTTTGCCGCAATGTACGGCACTCATGGCGACTGCCCGAAAATAGTTCTGGCACCTATGAATGTTGCGGATTGTTTTTATCAAACCGTAAATGCATTTAATTTTGCGGAACAATATCAGGTTCCCGTTATTGTTTTATCGGATGCCTCTCTCGGTCCGAGAAGAGAATGTGTTGACCTTATAGACACAAATAATTTGAAAATTCTAAACAGACAAAAGCCCGATTTAAAAGAAGGCGATGACTATAAAAGATATGAAGATACAAAAACGGGAATTTCCCCTATATCATGCCCGGGAGATTTATACGGAGAACACGTAGTAACAGGACTTGAACACACACAGGCAAACGCTCCGACACCTGCAAATGACATACACAGACAAATGACCGAGAAAAGATTCAGAAAACTTGAAACTGCCGCAGGTCAATTTTCAAAAGCAAAAACCTACGGAAGTGAAAATGCATCAATCGGTATCATCAGCTGGGGTTCAACATCCGGTGCTGTATTTGAAGCCATTGATAAAGCAAAAGAAAAAGGTATAGATGTTCAGGCATTATATCCCAGAACTTTGTATCCGCTTCCGACTGACTGGATAAAAAGTTTTGTGAAGGGAAAAGAGGTTGTAATCGTTATAGAAGCTAATTATAATGCACAATTTAAATCTACCATTGTTGAAAGATGCACACATATAAACAGGGGAGCAGAGGTTCTGGAGTTTTTAAAATATGACGGAACGCCTTTTACTCCGGACGAAATTTTAGAAGAAATAGAAAAAGTTGCATCCGTTCAAACCGCAAAAAATGATTTACAAACTAACAAACATACACATTTCTAAAAGGTGAATTATGAAAAAAATGGAAATATCTGATTACAAAGGGAAAGTAAAACCGTCATGGTGTCCGGGATGCGGAAATCACGGGGTTTTAGCGGCATTAAAAAAGGCTATGGCAAATCTTGAATATCAAACCCATAATACAACAATTGTATCAGGGATAGGTTGTTCAAGCAGATTTCCTTTCTTTATGTCAACATATGGTTTTCACTCCATACACGGAAGAGCACTTCCCGTCGCAATAGGATTAAAAGAAGCAAATCCCGAAATAAATGTTATTGCGGTAGGCGGCGACGGAGACGGATTAAGTATTGGCGGCAACCACTTTATACATGCCGCAAGAAAAAATCCGAACATAACATATATAATGATGGACAATGAAATATATGCATTGACAAAAGGGCAATGTTCACCGACATCAAGAATAGGTACAACAACAAAATGTAATCCGTATGCATGGACTGCAGACAGAATAAATCCGGTTTTAATGGCTCTTTCCTTCAACGCTTCATATGTTGCAAGAGGTTATGCGGGTGATATAAAACAGCTAGAAGAGCTCATACAAGGAGGGCTTGAACATCACGGGTTCGCCTTTATCCATATTATTTCACCTTGTGTCCAATACAATAAAGTATCTTCTTTTGAAAAAATGAAAGAAATAATAAAACCATTACCTGAAAATCATAATATTGAAGACAGAGTAAACGCAATGGCGTACGCCTTTGCCCCCAACGGGCCTTATACGGGACTGTTCTATAAAGTTCAAAGACCCACATATGAAGAAAGATATGCAGATATTATTTCAAAAGCAAAACATCTGTCAGGTGAAAACTATTCGATAGAAGATGTAATGAAACAATTTAAGTAGGAAAAAAATATGAATAAAGGAAAAAGAATACCAATAATATTATTATCCCTGCTGGGATTGGCTCTTTCAATAGAGTTATGTATTGTTTATTACAATGCAAACTTTTTAATTGATGCACAGCCCAGTATATGTGCTATTAATGAAGCAATGGACTGTGACGGAGTTGCAAAAACGGTTTACTCTCAATTTTTGGGAATTCCGCTGTCTTTATGGGGAGTTTGCTTATACTTATTTCTTTTATTCATGACATTAGTTGACAAGATAAAGAAAATTAAATTCTTATCTTTTCTAAATGTTTTTAAAAATCCTCAGGCATACATCTTTTGTGTCGCATTATTATCTTTTATTATTTCAATGTGGCTTGGATTTATATCGGTAAAAAAAATAAATTCAATATGTATATTCTGTTTTATGACATATATAATTGATTTAATAATCGCGCTCATTGCAAAAGATTGGGAACAAAATCTTGTATACGAAATAAAAACAAGTATAAATGATTTTATTGAAGCAATAAAAGTAAAACGATATGCCCTTTGGTTCTTTTTGCTTGTTGCGCTCGGCTTTTCAATTGTATCATACACTTATGTTTCAAACATATTAACGCCGCAAGTGGCAAAAAGGAATGAGATGATGTTGTTTATGAATGAATATAAAGACATCACTGACGGAAAAACGATGGGAAATCCTAATGCTGATATCGTTGTTCAGGAATTCATAGACTTTAACTGCGGAGGTTGTTTTCTGGCAAACTTATATTTGCACAGAATTATAAATGAATTTGAAAATGTAAAAGTTGAACAATATCTTCTGCCGCTTGAAAAATCCTGCAATCACAACATGCAGCATGAAGGATATAAAAACTCTTGCATAAAAGCTAAATATGCCCTTGCAGCCGCAAAACAAAATAAATACTGGCAGATGTCAGATATTATTTTCGGAGAAAACCCCGAAGATGAAAAAGAACTCATTGAAAAAGCAAGATTTCTTGATTTGGATATAAAAAAATTAAAAGAAGATGCGCATAGTGATGAAGTAAAACAAGAAATAACAGATTCTATAAAGTTTGCCGATTCAAGAAACATAAACGGAACACCGACAATTTTCATAGGAGTAAGAAGGATACTGGGAGTTAATTCATATCCTGAATTCAAACAGATAATCATAGAACAGGGCGGAAAAGAAAAAATACAAGATGAATAAAGTTCTTTTACATGCCTGCTGTGCAACATGCAGCGGATATCCGATTGAAAAACTCAGAGAAACGGGGTATGAGCCTGTATTATATTTTTTCAATCCCAATATTTTTCCGCCGGAAGAATTTGATAAAAGATTAAATGAATTAGTAAGATATGCAAAAAAGAAAGAAGTCGAATTAATAGTAGAAAAACAAGATTCACAAGACTGGTATAATTGTATAGCAGGGCTTGAAAATGAACCTGAAAGAGGCAAACGCTGTTCAAGGTGTTTTGAATACAGACTATTATTTACCGCATTAAAAGCATTTAAACTTGAAATCAATTATTTTACTACAACTCTTACAGTAAGTCCGCATAAACAGTCAAAGGTCATATTTGAAATTGCAAAAGAACTTGCAGCTAAATACGAACTTACATTTTTAGATATTGATTTTAAAAAAGAAGACGGTTTTTTAAAAACAATGAAAATTGCGAAAGAAGAAAATTTTTATCGCCAGAGTTACTGCGGATGTGAGTTCAGTATGTTTAATTAAAAAACCGCTTTTTGCTTTTGTTTTTATAGAGGACTATGAAATATTGAAAATACAGCAAAAAGTCTGTTATAAATTATAATTCAATAAGTTTTTCTTTTTCCAATCTGGAAAGATGCTTTATTCTGTATTCTTCTTTTTGAGCAGCCTGTTTAGAATCAAATTCTTGCGTATATACGAGCTTTAAAGGTTTATTTGCCCTTGTAAATTTCGCCCCTTTACCGGAACAATGCAAACTGTAACGTCTTTCAATATCATCCGTATATCCGCAATACAATTTATTTGTTACGGTTAAAATCATATATACATAATATTTTTTAGAAAGTTCGGGCATTTTGTAAAATCTCTTTTAAAATTGAAATTATTTTTTCATAATTCAATTCCGTCACAAGTTTATGACGGTATTCGGCACCGCCTCTGATATTTTTAATATAAGCAGGATAAAATTTACGAAAAAATTTAATTCCATGTTCTTCTCCTCTGAATGCAATTTGAAGGTCCAGATGTTTCTTAAGCATGGAAACTTTTTCTTCCAAACAAGGTTCAGGTAAAAGTATTCCTTCATTTAAATATTTTTCCGTTCTGTAGATTAAAGATAAATCTCCCATAGCGGCACGCCCGATTGCAACACCATCGGCCTTTGAAATTTCAAGACATTTTTTTGCAGTTTCGGGACTTATAACATCACCGTTAGCGAAATAAGGAATATCAATTTCTCCTTTCAATTTTGAAAGTTCAGCCCAATCCGCAGTACCGGAATACATTTGCGCCCGTGTTCTGGCATGCACTGTAATAGCATCGGCACCGGCTTTTTGCATCAATTGTGCAAATTCAATGAAATTTTTAGAATCCTGGCTCCAACCCAAACGAAATTTACACGTAACAGGAATATTTACGGCTTCTTTAACTGCAGTAACTATATCATAAGCAAGATTGGAATTTTTCATTAAGGCACAACCGTCATTGCCTTTTACGATTTTATTTATCGGACATCCCATATTTATATCAATAATATTTGCTTTAGTCTCAAGTATTCGGGCTGATTTTGCCATTAAATCAGGCTTGTGGCCTTCTATTTGAAACGCAACGGGAGACTGAAAATCATCACTATATGTAATCATAGTATCATTTTTCTGCATCAGTGCTTCGGAACTTATCATTTCGGTAGTCAAAAGACAGTCACAAGAATAGTCTCTGATTAATTTTCTAAGAACAAAATCCGTAATACCGGCTAAAGGTGCCAGAGAAACCTTGCTTTTTATTTCGACATCACCGATTTTTAAGGTTTGAAGACTATCTTTTATCTGCATTATTTAATCTCATTAATTCTTGCCTGTGCATATTGTCTATATTCATTATCTTCACTGCTTAAGTCAACATATTTAATATAATTTTCTTTTGCAGCTTTATAATTACCCAATGCATCATAATCAACCGCCATTGAGTAATATGCAATTTCCATATCAGGAGCGTACTTAAGCGTGGATTTATAATCCTGAATTGCTTTTTGATAATTATTCAAAGCATCATAAGAAAGAGCTCTGTAATAATACCCCGTAGAATTTTTAGGATCGGAAGCAATTAACTTATCAAGAGCCTGAATTGCATCGGAATACTGCTTTGCATTGTATAAATCAACTGCATTTTGCATAAGTGTTTGAGAAGTTTTTGTATTTAAATATTGACGGAGTTCTTTTGCCTGTTTGTTTTCGGGGTTAATACCCAAAGCCGCGTCTATATATATTTTTGCACTTACATCATCACCGTCATTTACATATAAAGAAGCAATGTAAACAGGAATTTCTTCATTTTCAGGTGCCAATTCCATTGCTTTTTTATAATAATTTATAGCTTCTTTGCTGTTTGACAGAGCCTGATAAGAAGCGGCAATACCGATTAAAGAATCTGCGGTTGCAGGTTCAATAAGTTTATATGCTTCAATTGCTTTTTGATAATTACCGCTTTGATATGCATTTGTTGCAGCCATATATTTATTTGCCGAATACTCCTGAGAAACAACTTTATATTGTTCAAGCACCTGTTTATTGTCAGGAGCGATTGTTTTGGCTTTTTTTATTACATCATAAGCATCTTTATAATTTTTTTTCTGCCTGTAAGCCTGAGACAAATTAACATAAGCGTCAATTTTTTTATTATCAAGTTTTATAGTTTCAAGATAAAAATTAATTGCATCGTCAATTTTATTTGCTTTATGCAGCTCATAAGCAAATTCATAATAAGACGCCGCATCCATAGGACTGTTTTGAACGTTTTTGTACAAGAAATCCAAAACATCTTCCGTTGACATTTCTGTTTTAAGAAGCTCATAAAGCTGAGCTTTTATTTGTGCATTTTTAGGCTCAACATTTAATGCGGTTTTATACGCATTTATGGCATCTTCATTTTTTTTCAAGGCTTTTAAACACTCTGCTTTATAAACAAGAACTTTTACATTATAAGGCTGCATAGACAAAATACCGTTATAAATATTTATTGCCTGTTCATACTTTTTTTGTTCCTGATAAAGTGTACCTATATTAATCTTGGTATTAATATTTGAGGGATTAAGAGCTTCCGCTTTTTGATATTCGCTAAGTGCTTCGTTATATCTTAACTGTTTTTGAAAAACAACGCCCAAATTTGCATGAGCTTCGGCATCTTTTGGAAATTCATCAACTTTTTTCTGCCAGATTCTCTCTAAAGAACTCAGAATTTCGGCACTTTCCGATGAACTAGCAAGTGCAGTATCGTATTCCTTTAGAGAAGAATTATAATCGCCCGCCTGTTCATAGGCTCTTGCAAGTTTTAAATGAATATCACTGTTATCGGGAGCTTTTAAAGCAGCATTTTTATAATATTCAATTGCTTTATCATTTTTATTAAAAATCTTATAAATATCCCCCAGAGCTATATTAGCTTCTTCCGCATATTTGGAATCAGAAGCAATTTGCAAATAATCAAAAGCAGCAGCGGCAAATTCACCATTTACTCTTGAATTTTTAGCCCACGAAAATCTGTCGTCGGGAGTGATTGAGCTTTTTATTGAAGATTCCAGCAATTTCAAATTGTTTTCTATTGCCGCAAGGTTTTGCGGAGAAATTGTATTTGAAGAACCCGCAGAAAAATATTTAACAAAAAACAGTGAAGATTTTATATCAGATATCGCTTTTTTTGTATCCTTGAGGGTATTGTTATAATATTGAGCACGCATATTATAAGCATTCATAACACCGATTAAAGCAGCTCCGTCCGCGGAATTGGTTCTCAATGCTTTTTTGAACTCATTAATCGCACTGGAATATTGAGATGACTGCAGATACTGATTACCTTTAAGATAATTAGGATTTTCGCGATAATTATCATCATACACGGTTTGCGAATAAGCAAAAGATGTAACCGAAAATAAAACAGCTAATAAAAAAGATATTTTTTTCATAATACACTCCGTTGTAACAAATATATTTTATATCAACAATAAGAATCTGCATATAGTAAACGGAGCGAATTTAAACTGAATAAATAAAAAGATAAAAAGAGATACTGCGGCAAAGTATTTCCATGATATAATTTGTACTGTGGATATTTAATAGTTTAACAGGAGTGATATATGAGCGTGGAGTGTAAAGGAATAAACACAAAACAGCTTGATGAAATTATTCAAAGCCATGGCGGAGAAAAGTCTCATTTAATAGCTATGCTGCAAAAAGTCCAGGAATATTACAAATATTTACCTGAAGAAGCAATGATATACATAGGTTCGCATGTAGAAGGATTGTCACCCGCAACGGTTTTTGGGGTGGCAACTTTTTATGCACAATTTTCGCTTGAACCGAAAGGCAGATATGAAATAAAGGTATGTGACGGAACAGCCTGCCACGTAAGAGGTTCAATGCCCGTACTTGAAGCGGTAAAGAAAAAAATAAACCTAACGGACGGTAAAATGACAACCGAAAACGGGATGTTTTCTCTTGAAACGGTAAGCTGCCTGGGCGCCTGCAGTTTGGCACCGGCAATTGTTATTAATGAAAAAATATACCCGAAAATGACTCCGGATGCGGTAACGGTTATTATAGACACATTAATGAAAGAGAATAATTAATATGGTAAATTTAACTATTGATATAAAAAAAGAGCAGGAAAAAGCTCGTGAAATAATAAAAGCACAGGGAAGAAGAATTCTTGTTTGCGCAAGTACCGGTTGTTTGGCTAACGGAGCACTTGATTTAATTCAAAGATTCAAAGATTTAGGCGCTGATGCTGATATACTTACAAAAGAAGATAAAATGAGCGTTATTCCAACCGGATGTATAGGGTTTTGTGAACAAGGCTGTTTAGTTGTTATTCCTGACAGGAAACTTACATATGTACACGTAAAAAAAGAAGATGTCGATGAAATATACGAATCACTCAAAAACAATACAGTTGTTGAACGTTTATTATATGTTGATCCTGCATTAAATAAAAAAATTGTAAACAATGAAGAAATGAACTTTTATGCAAAACAAACAAGAACAGCAATGAAAAACTGCGGTTTAATAAACCCTGAAAGTCTTGATGAAGCAATAGCAGCAGGAGCATACAGCGCACTTGCAAAAGTTCTTGAAATAAATGACCCCGAATATGTAATAAAAGAAATTGAAGACTCCGGACTCAGAGGAAGAGGCGGCGGCGGATTTGCTACGGGAAGAAAATGGAGAAGCGTACACCGAAACAGAGGCGGAAAATCATATGTTATATGTAACGGTGATGAAGGTGATCCGGGTGCATTCATGGACAGAAGCGTTATGGAAGACGATCCCAATAAACTTCTTGAAGGGATGGCTATTGCTGCATTTGCTGTAGGTGCAGACGAAGGTTATATATACGTTCGCGCCGAATATCCGCTTGCTATTAAACGATTAAAAATGGCTATTCAAGCTGCAGAAGCAAGAAACCTGCTCGGTAAAAATATAATGGGAAGTGATTTCAGTTTCGAAATACATATAAAAGAAGGAGCCGGTGCATTTGTATGCGGGGAATCTTCAGCCCTTATTGCTTCAATTGAAGGCGAAAGAGGAATGCCGCGTCCAAAAAATATACACATGGCAGAAAAAGGATTATTCAAACGTCCGACATTGCTAAACAATGTTGAAACATTTGCGAATGTACCGTTAATAATATTAAACGGGTCAAAATGGTTTGCATCAATGGGAACGGAAGGTTCAAAAGGAACAAAAACCTTTGCACTTACAGGCGAAGTTAATAATACCGGACTGGTTGAAGTACCGATGGATACAACCCTGCGTCAAATTATTTTTGACATCGGAGGAGGAATAAGAGGCGGCAAGAAATTTAAAGCCGTACAGCTCGGCGGGCCTTCCGGCGGATGTTTAACGGAAGAACATCTTGATATGCCGATGGATTATGACCAATTAACAAAAGCAGGTGCAATGGTCGGTTCGGGCGGTCTTGTTGTAATGAACGAAGATACCTGCATTGTTGAAGTTGCAAGATTCTTTATGAACTTTACACAGCACGAAAGCTGCGGAAAATGTACTCCTTGCCGTGAAGGAACAAAGCAGATGCTTGCAATTCTTGAAAGAATTGTTAAGGGTCAGGGAAAGATGGAAGATCTGGATATGCTGGAGGAACTCGGGACAGTTATAAAGCAAGGTTCACTATGCGGTCTTGGAAAATCCGCGCCTAATCCTGTTTTATCAACACTTAAATATTTCAGAGATGAATATATTGCTCACATAAAAGACAAAAAATGCCCTGCAGGAGTATGTAAAGCAATGAAACATTTTGAAATACGTGAAGACTTATGCAAGGGTTGTACAAAATGCGCCAGAAATTGCCCTGTTAACGCTATTTCCGGCAGTTTAAAAGAACCTCATAAAATAGACCAGTCAAAATGTATAAAATGCGGAGCCTGCATTGACAATTGTCCGTTTAAGGCAATCATTACAAAATAGTTAATCAAAGGATTTAATAAAATGAGCGATAAGAAAACTTTATTTATAAATAATACGGAAGTGGAATTCACAAATGAAGCTACCGTTCTTGAAGTTATAAGAAAAAACGGCTTTGATGTTCCGACATTCTGTCACAGACCGGATTTAACACAATTTGGAGCTTGCAGAATGTGCATAATTGAACAAGACGGAAAATGGATACAGGCATCTTGTACAATGCCGCCGAAAGAAGGTATCAGAATTCAAACAAACTCAGAAAAAGTAAGAAAAATAAGAAAAACAATTCTTGAACTTCTTCTGGCAAATCATAAAAGAGAATGTTTAACCTGTGATAAATCAGGCAACTGCGAGCTTCAAAAATATGCAGCAGAATACGGAATTGAAGATATAAGATTTCCGAAACTTGAAGAAAAGGATTATTTACCGATTGACAATTACAATCCGTCAATTGTCCGCGATCCTTCAAAATGTATTCTTTGCGGTGCCTGTGTGAGAGCTTGCAGCGAGTTTCAAGGCCACGGTGTTTTAGGTTTTGTAAACAGAGGGTCAAATACCATAGTCGGACCTATGAACGGAAGATATTTAAGCCAGGTGGACTGTGTTTTTTGCGGACAATGCCAGGCTGTTTGCCCGACAGGAGCTTTATCAATAAAATCTGATATAGAAAGAGCGTGGGAAGCAATAAACAACAAAGAAAAAAAAGTTGTGGTTCAAATTGCACCGGCAGTCAGAACCGCATTGGGCGAAGAATTTAATCTTGAATACGGTCAAAATACAATAGGAAAAATCTATGCCGCACTCAGAAGAATTGGTGTCGATTTAGTATTTGATACAAACTTCTCTGCGGATTTAACAATTATGGAAGAAGCCAACGAGTTTGTCGAAAGGTTATCAAAAGGAGGCACACTGCCTTTATTCACTTCTTGCTGTCCTGCGTGGGTAAGATATATGGAAACTCAGCACCCTGATATGCTTAATCATTTATCAAGCTGCAAATCGCCTCAAGGAATGTTCTCCGCAACAGTAAAAGAATTCCTCCCCAAATATTATGAAGGCTATACGAAAGAAAATATCATCGTAATCTCAATAATGCCCTGCACGGCAAAAAAATACGAAAGCATAAGAGAACAATTAATAGGACAAACTGATATCGTTATTACAACACAAGAGTTTGCAAAAATGCTCAAAAGTGCAGGTATTAACTTTAATAAGCTAAAAGAAGAAAAAGCAGACTCTCCGTTCGGACAATATTCCGGTGCGGGCACAATATTCGGAGCATCCGGAGGAGTTGCCGAAGCAGCCGTCAGAACGGCATATTATATGGCAACAGGAGAAGAACTCTCAAATATTGATATGACAGAAATAAGAGGAGTTGATGCAAACTCAAGAACAAAAGATGCAATAGTTGATATAAAAGGCAAAAAAATAAAAATCAGAGTAGTTTCAACATTAAAAGAAGCGGAAAAATCCATAAAAGAAATCAAAAACGGAACAGCTGATTTTCATATGCTTGAGGTAATGGCATGTCCCGGCGGATGCGTAAACGGCGGAGGACAGCCGACAAGTTGTCTGGATGCAGAAATAAAAGAAAAAAGAGCAAAATGCTTGTATACCGAAGACAAAAATCTTGAGTGCAGAAAATCACATCAAAATCCGGATATAAAGAAACTGTATGCGGAGTGTCTCGGAGGCAAACCCGGCAGCAGTGAAGCTCATCGTCTTCTTCATACAACATATACAAATAAATTTACCGGTTCATATAAAGACATTAAATAATTAACGGAGAATAAAAATGAAAAATTTTAAGAGAATTTTAGCGGTTATCATTGTTATATTCTGTCTTGGATTGATAATTGAAGCAGGCTCTTATTTATGGCAGTCAAAAAGACTTGTTGATCAAGGATATCGATTTGCAAATAATGCAAAAAAACCTCCTTATCCCACAACAATGATTTCCTTTTCGGAAAATTATTTTAAACACCTTGACAAAGAACGAATTGTGCAAAATATCACGGGAGAAAATCATAAATCTCCTTCAATATTACTATTCGGAGATGTTTATGCAAACAGTTATGATAACAGTGATAATACATTTGCCCATCAACTTTCAAAAGCGGCAAAACGTCCCGTTATAAACTTAGGAGAATCAGGATGGGGCATTTCTCAAATGTACTTCTTGCTTCAAAACGAGAAAGACCTTGAAAAATTTAACCCTGAAACAATAATATTTTTCTATCATAATGATATGAAAAACAGATTAACTTCATTCTCATTCTACCCGCATCATTCATATTTAAATTTAAAATACAAACTTAAAAACGGTAAATTAACTGAAGATAAACCTGTTTCCATACCTGTTTACAGGTCTTATGCCGTTAGAAATATAGAAAGATTTTTAGGCTGGAGAAAAGCTGCCTCCAAAAATGCAAAAATACAACAAAAGAACTTTGATCTTATACAAACAATTTTTGAAGAATCAAAAAAACTCGCGCAGGAAAAATACCCGAATCTTAAAAAATTCATAATTTTAAGACTACCTGCCGACTGGGAAACACTGGAAAAATTAGAACAGTATAAGACTAATAATAAAATTGCCGAAATTGAATATAATATGTGGCAAAAGCTGAAAAAGGAAGGCTTTATCGTTATTGATATTACGGAATTAACCGATATAAATATAAACAAACAGGAAAACCACAGTAAAGACAGCAGTTTAAAACCCGCAGTAACAGAAACATTCATGCCTGCATTTATAAAAGAAACTGAGCTTATAATCAATCAACCCGCAAAAAAGAAAAAAACTGCAGTAATAAAGAAAAAATCATCCGTAATAAAGAAAAAACCGGCCGTTTATAAAAATAAAGAAATAGAACAAAAATCAGGGCAGATAATAAAAAAAGAAACATTAGAAGAAGAGCAAAACATAAAAAGCTGCGATAATAATACGGATAAAACGGTACAAGAAAAAAAAGAAGGCAAATTTAAGCGTTTTATTTCAAAATTTAAACGTAACAAAGACGGGAATGTTGACAAATAATTTTGTCAGCGTTAATCTAAAAAAGAAAAGAGAAAGTTAATGTTTACAAACGTACAAATGATGATGAATATGATGATGTGCATGCAAGACTTTAAGTCAGGCAGTCATTATTTGTTGCGAATGTGAGACCTCGCTAAAAATAATTTAAAAGCTGCCTGAATTGGGCGGCTTTTTTAATGCATAGTTTAAAATTTTTAATGAGGTATAAAATGATAACACTTAACGAAGCACGAATAAACACAAATAAAAATAACAAAAATATTTCATTTAAAAGCGGCACATTAACCGGTGCGGCAAAAATTGCAGATGTATTTATTAAATCTCAGGAAAATTTATCATCAACAAGATTTATACAAGACACGGTAACAAATTGGGCGCCTAAAGCAATATTTTCGAGAAGTAAAGCAGATTTTGCGGAAATGAGCTTTCTTGAGTTTTTAGAATCGGGTATTTTTTATTTTGCATCTCCTCTGCTGGGAGAAAAATTATTCCGAAATCATATCTTCAAACATTTTTCGCCAAAAAATATTAAAGACAAAATAAATGAACAAATTCCGAAAACAATCGAAGAAATAACCAAAAATACGGCAATTACGGATGAAGTAAAAAAACGTGCAATATCAACAAAAGCCGGAATTATTCTTGCTTGTGCAGCAATACCGGTTGCAGAATATACTCTGAGTTTTGCAAAAAATCTTTTTACATTAAAAACCTTTAAAAAAAGCAACTTCAACAATATTGCAAACCTTGATAAAGGCGGAAAAGAAAAAGAAGATAAAACACAACAGGAGAAAGTAGAAAAAAATTCAAAAAGGCAACTAAAAAAGGCAGCTGTAATTTCGCTGGCAGGTGTAGCGGCGGGAACAGCACTTGCGCTGACGGGACATAAAACGGAAGCTCTTCAGAAAGTATCAAAAGCAATAATAAATCCGGGCCGCGCAGCAGCAAAAGGACTGAACAAACTCGGCATAAAAAATCAAAAAATCACAAATACGCTTTCAAAGTTTTCTCTTGATTTTGCAAACGATAACGGTAAACTTGCACTTGGCAAAGGACAACTTGCACTGACAGCAATACTTGGATTATTCGGATATTCAAAAGCGGCAGAAGACAGAGGCAGACTGGATGTGGCAGAAGTCTGGACCAGAGTTCCTCTCGTTGTTTTCTATACAATTTTCGGAAGTGAGCTTTTTGAGAAAGGATTTACAAAAATATTGGAGAAAAAGAATAAATTTCCCGAGCTCGTTAAAAAGAATGCCGAAGGCAGGTTAATAACACCAACAAGAGCGCAGCTTCCCGAAATTGCGGAAAAACTGGCAAAACTAAATAAAACCGAACCCGCTAAAGAATTATCTAAATTAACAAAACAAAAAGCCTTTATACAAGGTGTACCGTATGCTTTCAGCCTTTTATTTATGGGCATCAGCTTATCTGCGATAACAAGACTCTGGACGCAATACAGATATAATCATCAGCAAAAGGAAAATCTCAAAGCGGTTCTAAATACGCAATATGCATTCAAACAATCGGAAACGCCCGATATATTCAAGAAATTTGAGAATTAATATAAAGAAATAATCTTTTGAATAGCCGTATTTGCCGTATCATAGATTTCGTCAAGTTGAGATTTTGTAAAAGGTGCACCTTCGGCAGTTGTTTGAAACTCAATTATCTTTGATGATTTTGTCATAACAATATTACTGTCCACCTGAGCATGTGAATCTTCGCTATAATCCAAATCGAGTTTTACTTCACCGTCTATTAATCCGACAGAAACAGCGGCAATGGGTTCAATTATAGGATTTTCTGCAAGCAAACCTTGTTCTGAAAGTTTTTTAAACGCAATATCCATTGCAATAAAACCGCCGCATATGGAAGCACATCTTGTTCCTCCGTCTGCCTGAATAACATCCGCATCCACCGTTACAGTTCTGTCCCCGAGTTTTGTTAAATCAACACAAGAACGTAAACTTCTTCCTATAAGTCTTTGTATTTCCTGAGTCCTGCCGGAAATCTTCGAACGTTCTCTCTGGCATCTCGTATGTGTTGCGGATGGAAGAAGAGAATATTCCGCCGTTATCCATCCTCTCGGGTCTGTTTTATCCATCCATTTCGGTTTGCCTTCCTCCACGGAAGCTGTAACAATTACCCTGGTATCTCCGAATTCAATTAAAACCGAACCCAAAGCATGTTTTGTATAATCCTTTGTAATTTTAATATTACGCAATTCGTTATTTTTTCTTCCGTTAAAACGCTCACTCATTTAAAAACCCTTTTTTATAAAATACATTTGTGTTAAATTAATTCTAGCACAGATTTTTAAGGTGTATTTATTATGCAGGAAAAATTTTACTTAACAACGGCAATAGATTATGTCAACGGTGCACCGCACATCGGACATGCATATGAAAAGATACTTGCAGACGTAATCATAAGACACAAAAGACAATTAACCGATAATGCGTATATGCTTACGGGAACGGACGAGCACGGTATAAAAATACAAAAAACCGCAGCACAAAAAGGAATGACACCTCAGGAATTGTGTGATGAAAATTTTGCAAAATTTGAACAAGCCTGGAAAGAACTTGAAATAAGTTATGACCAGATAATAAGAACAACAGACGAAAAACACAAAAAAGTTGTTAAACAAATATTTAAAAAACTGTATGAAAACGGCGATATATACAAAAATTCATATACCGGACTTTACTGCGCAGGCTGCGAGACCTTTTTAAATCCTAAAGATTTAACCCAAGACGGTCTTTGCCCCGTTCATATGAAAAAACCCGAAGAAGTGAAAGAAGAAAACTACTTTTTCAGACTTTCAAAATATAAAGAGAAAATTGCCGATTATATAAAATCCCACCCTGATTTTATTCAGCCTTCAGTCAGAGTAAATGAAATTCTTAATCAGCTGGAAAGCATAGAAGATATTTCAGTTTCGAGGACAAAAGCCTCCGTACAGTGGGGTATAGGTGTTGAAGGCGATGACACACAAACAATTTATGTATGGATTGATGCTTTATCTAACTACATTACGGCAATCGGATATGATATCGATAATCCGTCAGAACAATTTAAAAATCTTTGGCCGTGCAACGTACATGTTATAGGCAAAGATATTATAAAATTCCATTCAATATACTGGAGTGCAATTTTGATGTCATTAGGTCTTGACCTTGCAAATTCAATATTTGCACACGGATGGATTACAATTGACCAGTCAAAAATGAGCAAATCATTGGGAAATGTTATAGCACCTCATGATGTACTTCAAGCGTTCAAACTTGAAAAACCCGATGCTTTCAGATACTATATGGCATCAGCTGCTCTTTCGGGAAAAGACGGAAACTACTCCGATGAAGACTTTAAAGAAAAAGTTAATGCCGATTTGGCAAATAATATAGGCAACCTTCTAAACAGAACACTTAATATGCTTGTCAAATACTTTGACGGTGAAATAAAATCCGAATTTATTTCGGATAAAAATTCCAAAATAGCAGTTTTAGCCGAAAATGCAAAAAAACAGGTTATTGAACATTTTAATCATTTTGAAATAGCAGAAGCATCAAATGTAATTGTAGCTTTTGCTGATGCGGTTAATAAATATGTTACGGATAATGCGCCGTGGACACTTGCAAAAGAAGGAAAAATGATTGAATGCGGACAGGTTTTGTATAACACCCTTGAAGCAATGCGCTATATAGCAATATTGATACATCCATATTGTCCGAATATTTCTGCTGACATACTTTTACAATTAAATGAAGATGTTAATTTCAAATATGATAAATTAACATGGGGAAATATAAAAGAAGGGAAAATTACGGAAAAAGATAAAATAAAACCCGTATTTTTAAGATTGGATTCAGAATTCGCAACCGATAAAAAGAAAGTTTAAAAATTGCTATATGAAGAGATTAAACAATTATATAATCCTGTAAAAACAATGTTTAATAAAGCATTGAAGGTTTTTGACACAGACTCTTTAACAAAATCAATAAAAGAAAATGAAATAAAACTTCAAGATTCTGCCGTATGGTCAAACCCTGAAATATCTTCAAAAATATCACAGGAAATAAAAGAAGATAAAGATAATTTGGAAAAAATTTCAAACTGGAAAAATCTTGTAAGTGATATTGAAACCTTATTTGAACTTTATGACGAAACAAAAGATGATTTAGTTATTCAGGAAATTGAAAATACCGTTAAAACTTTAAAATCCGAACTTGAGAAATGGGAAATTGAATCAACATTAAGCGGCGAATATGATAAATCCGATGCAATTATAACCGTAAATGCAGGAGCCGGCGGCACTGATGCACAAGATTGGGCTCAAATGCTGTTTAGGATGTACACCAGATGGGCAGAGTCAAAACATTGGAAAGTAGATTTAATAGAACGCTCAGACGGAGAAGAAGCCGGAATTAAATCAGCAACAATGAAGATTTCAGGAAAATATGCCTACGGGCTTGCAAAAGCCGAAAAAGGAGTACACCGACTCGTAAGAATTTCGCCATTTAATGCAAACGGAAAAAGACAAACAAGTTTTGCAAGTCTTGAGGTCAGTCCGGTTATTGAGGATTTTTCAAAGAAAATTGTAATTAATCCGGAAGATATTGTCGTAGATACAATGCGTTCAGGCGGAGCGGGCGGTCAAAATGTAAACAAGGTAGAAACGGCAGTAAGAATATTGCATAAACCTTCAGGTATTGTGGTAAGATGCCAGCAGCAGCGCTCTCAATTACAAAATAAAGAAACAGCTATGCAGATTCTTGCATCAAAACTGCTTGCTATAAAACAGGCCGAACATGAAGAAAAACTTATGAAATTAAAAGGGCAGAATGTTGATATAAATTTCGGTTCTCAAATACGTTCTTATGTATTTCATCCTTATAAAATGGTAAAAGACCACAGAACAAATTATGAAGTAGGCAATGTTGATACGGTAATGGATGGTAATATTGACGGCTTTATCGAAGCATTTCTTAAACAAGGAGTAAGAATAGAATAAAATGGTGCAGTTAAATTACTGTAAAAAATTTGCAGATATGCTATAATTCAACTAAGATAGTCTTGGCAGTGGGAAATGAAAAACAAATATAAACGTTTATATAAGTATCTTTTAATAATTGTTGCAATATTAACTTTATCGGTTAATAATTCTTTTGCTGCAGATGAATATAGTATTCCCGCACTTTCTGATGATTCAAAAATATCAAAGATTGAATTTCAGGGAAATCACCTTATTAATGAAGCAGACATTATAAAAGTTATGAATCTGCAAGTCGGTGATGTGTATAACAAAGATAATGTCCAGCAAAATCTTAAGGCAATTTATAAAACGGGTTATTTCTCCGAAAAGATGAAAGCTATTCCAATCCCGACATCGCCTGATTCTGTTACATTAAGAATTTATCTTGAAGAAAATATTCCAATTACGGGTTTTGCCATATCAGGAAACAGCGTTATATCAACAGGAGAAATTCTTGATATTCTTAATAAACTGGAAGGACAGCCTCAAAACTTAAGAACACTTGCTGAAGCGGTTAACGAAGTTTCAGAACTGTATGCTTCAAAAGGATACGTACTTGCAAATATTGAAGATGTACAAGATGATCCTGACGGATGCGTAAACATAACAATTGATGAAGGAATAATCAATTCAATTGCATTTGAAGGGAATAAGAAAACAAAAGATTTTGTTATTGAAAGAAATATCTTATCAACCCCGGGAAGTGTATACAATGAAAATACACTAAAAGAAGATTTAATGAGATTATATGCAACACAAGCATTTAAAGATGTAAATCGTACAATAGAAAGAAGCGATGAAGACCCTAATAAATATGACATTACAATTATCCTGGAAGAACAAAGAACAGGTACAATATCATTAGGCGGCGGTCTGGATACGGCAACGGGGTTATTCGGACAGGCGGGATTTGTTGAAAATAACTTCCTCGGTAACGGACAAAGAGTCGGCATTAACTTTATGGCAGGTACCGGTGTAATTATGTCTGACAGTTCAACCTTAGACCATGCCAACTTGCAGGCGGAAGTAAGTTTCTTTGAACCCAGATTCAGAGGCAGTGAAAATTCACTTCTCGTAAAAGCCTTCGGTCGTGACTTCGGCAGCTATCAGGTTCCTCTTGCAGTAGAAAGAAGATATGGAGCAGAAGTTGTTTTATCCCGTCCGTTTAAAACCTATAAAAATCTCATAGGTTCAATAAAATTCGGCGGAGAATATATCAAGGTTAAAGAAGGTAATTACGATAAAATTGCAAGTTTATATTCAGCGCACAATATACCGATTTCCGAACGTTCCAAACAATTACAGGGCGGTACATATTTTACGCTTGGTCCGAGCTTAATATATGACACAAGAGATAATACTCTAAATCCGAGAAGCGGGGTATTGGCAACATTACGATTTAACGAAAACGTAAATATAACAGACTTTGATTTCACGCATGGAACATTAACGGCAGGTATCAAAAAATACTTCCCTGTTATGACAAAATCATCATTCTCTTTGTTAGCACGCGCCGGAGGAAAGATTCATGGCGACATGCCTGAAGTAATGGCATACAGTCTGGGTGGTCCTTATACGGTAAGAGGTTACAGAATGAGTACAATAGGTACCGGTGAAGGCTATATGATGGCATCTGCAGAACTTACAACACCGTTCTTTTTCCTTGACAGAATCCCAAAAGCTAAATTTTTGGATAATATCAAGTTTTCAATGTTCTTAGATGCAGGTCAGTTATTTGGCGGAGGTATAACAAACAAATTGTATAACAGACCGGAATACGGTATTTCTGCGGGTGTAGGTGTTAAATTATTTATACCCGGTGTAGGTCCTCTGTCAATTGATTACGGTTATCCGTTAACAAATGTGGGCGCAGGAAACAGACGAGGTGCATTCTCATTCGGAGTCGGAGATATTTTCTGATGACAATAACAATTACCTGTAACAGTCTGAAAGATACGGAGAAACTGGCACAAAAATTTTCACAAACAGTTAAAGATACCGGAGCTTTTGTCTGTTTATTCGGAGAAGTTGGTGCCGGAAAAACCGCCTTTGTTAAATTTGTCTGCAGCTTTCTCGGTGTAACGGAAAAAGTAACAAGCCCGAGTTTTGTTATTTTAAATGAATATAAATCAGGATATCTGCCTGTTTATCATTTTGATTTATATCGACTGGAAAAAGAAGGAATTTCAACAATTGTAAATGAATTGGAAGAATACTCTTACGGAAAAATATTAACTTTTGTTGAATGGGCGGAATTTTCAGAAAATGCGCTTCCTTTTGAAAGAATTGATGTTAATATTGAATATGTGGATGAAAATAAAAGAAAATTTACTTTCACTGCAACAGGTGAAAATAACAAAAAAATTCTTTACGGATTGAACCAATGAAATTACTTGTTTTTGATACATGTTTTAATAAAACGTATATAGTACTCAGAAAAGATAATGAAGTTATTGCACATAAAACAATTGAAAGCAATGAAGAAAATTATCACAGTGCATATTTGATTCCTGAGATAATAAACATATTAAAAGATAAAAAACTTTTGATAAAAGATATTGATGCCATAGGTGTAAATATAGGGCCGGGAAGTTTTACCGGTATCAGAGCAGGAATAACTATAGCGCGTGTGTTCGCCCAACAGGCAAATATAAAATTAATAGGCATACCATCTGCTGAAATTCTTGCAAAAATAAACAAATCGGAAACAAAAACACTTGTTATAACAGATGCACGTAAAAATAAGGTTTATATATCTTTGTATAATGAAAAAGGCGATGCCGTAATTAATCCAAAATTGGAAGAAAAAGAGAAAATTTTTGAATATATAAAAAAACCAATCTGTATAATAACTGATAAATCTATCGGGGAATATTTAAAAGAAAACAATATTGATTCTATTTTATACGAAGAAAATGATAATAATTTCGGGTTATATTTATCCGAACTTTGCTATAAAAAACTAAAAGATAATAACTCTGATTTTAACTGGGCAAAAGTAAAACCTTTATATATTCAACAACCCTCAATAACAAAACCAAAGGAGTCAATAAATGTATAGAATAGATATGACATCAGGCTGCCTGACAACAATAATTTTTCTATTGTTAATCGGATTTGTTATAAAACAATTATGGTGGCTTATAGTCGGCATAATTATAATTGCAATCGTTGCTTATTATGCAAATTTAATATATCAAACAATTGCAAATAAAAAAGCCGAAAAAGAAGCAAATTATACGCCTGAAATGGGTGAAGTATATAAAGTATGCCCATACTGCGGTACAGAGGTAAAGGCAAATGCAGGGAAATGCCCCGTTTGTAAACATGGATTGAATTAATTAATAAAAGTTTAAAAAAGAAAACCGCTTAATTTCTTAAGCGGTTTCTTTAAATATATAAGATTTCAACTATTTAACAGCATCTTTGAATTTTTTACCTGCAGAGAAAGCGGGAACTGTTTTTGCAGCAATTTTAATAGCTGCGCCTGTTTGAGGGTTACGACCTGTTCTTGCTTTTCTTTTACGTGCTTCAAAAGTACCAAAACCAACTAAAGTAACTTTTTTACCTTTAGCAACTGTTTTTTGTACTGTGTCAATTGTAGCACTTAATACATCTGCTGCTGCTTTTTGTGAAACTTTCGCTTTTTTAGCAACTTCTTTTACTAATTCTTCTTTGTTCATAAGAACCTCCTCTTGTATTACAAAAATTATTATACTGATATTTCAAGTTTTGGCAATAGTTTTAAGAAATTTTATAAAAAAAATCCTATAATTTCATTATTTTACTGAAAAAACGACAATTTCACCGGGTTTCAAAACAGCCGTATATTTTGATTTCATAAGGGTTCCGGAGTTAGCCGTCCTTACAAAAGTTATTTGGGATTTTTTTCTGATTTTTTGTATATTAACCTTAACATTTTCACTGTTTATAAGATTTCTGTTAAAAATTACCACTACAGAAGAGCCATTAAGCTCTCTTTGATAAGCAAAAATCTTTTCATTATTAGTTTCCAGAGGAATAAATTTCCCTTTTGTAATAATATCATTATGAGCATGCCTGAATTTCATTGCTGTTTTATGTTCATCAGATAAAATTGAAGAATCACTGCCGGGACGGCGTGAAAAATTAAATATATCAATCTGTCCCTGATGTACATAATAGTACTCATCATCGGTATAGGTTTCATGTGCAAGTTTATTTGAATAATCATACATATAATCATCCGCTTGAAGAAAACCATCCACATAATAGGGATTTAAAGGCAATGTGGCATTAAGCCAAATTATCATTTTCGAAAAAATTTCTCCTCCTATCAAGAGAGGACTTACTTCATCATGAGTTGCAAAACTTCCAATTACGGATTTTTTTTCATTATATTTTTTTAATACTTTTTGTCTGTCTTTAACAGAAGAAGTTAAATCTTCCATAGTGTGCCAGTTCTTAAAATTAAAATAATCACCGTAATACCCGTCGAAGCCGGCATCTAAAAGTTTTTTATAATCGGTAAAATATGCTTTTTCCGAAGCAGGTTTTGTCCAGCACTCCGAGGCTTCGGCCAAAAACAGGAAACCTGACTTTTTACTTCTTGCATATCTTATTAATGCCCTCCAAAAGTCATACGGTTTTATTGTTGCCACATCAGCTCTTATACCGTCCGCGCCAAGACTTATCATGTAATCAACAAAAAGTTTATGAAGTATAAATATATCTGAATGAACTATTTCTTTTTCATTTGCCGCAACATTAAAAAGTCTTACATCAAGCCAATCTGCCGGAACAAAAGTATTTCCGTCTTCATCCAAAACAAATAAATCAGGATTATTAATAAATAAATCATAAGAACCGCAGCTCGGAAGATCAACAATAACTCTTATATTACGTTTATGACACTCATCAATAAATTTCTTTGCCTGCTCTCTGGGGGATAAATCACTTTTTTCATCAACCAATTGAAGATTAATGCTGTGAAAATCAGAAATTGCATATAAAGAACCGGCTGTTCCCAGTGCTTTTATTTTTCCCACCGGTGTTACAGGCAAAAGATGAACCGTATTAATTCCCAAGTCCTTTAATTCATCCAGTCTTTCTATAGCATTTATAAAAGTGCCTGATGTCTCGCCGTCATAGAAGTCTATAATATCATTTCCGTTAATATCGTTAGCGTTAAACGTCCTTATGTTAAGAGCATAAATTACGGCATTGTTATTTTGGAACAGTTCTCTTAAATCAGTTTTATTTGTGTTGTGAGTCTTTGCCGTAACGGAACCGGTAAACATCAGGAGTACAAACAAAGCAATAAACAGTTTTTTCGAAAACATAAACTTCCCTCCCGTCAAATATATTATATGACATATTATTATCTTTGTCTTATAATTTTTTTATACGAAGGATTTACATTAAGAGGCTTTTATGAAAGAAAAACTTGAACGTATATTGGAAGATGCATCAGCAGAAATAAATAAAGCATTATCAATACAGGATTTGGAAAATGTAAAACTTAATTACCTGAGCAGAAAAGGCGAACTTAATTCCATAAAAAAGAATTTAAAAGATTTATCAGACGAAGATAAAAGAATAGTAGGCGCTCTTGCCAATACTGTATCAAATCAACTTTATGAATTAATATCAAAAAAGAATGAAGAACTTTACAGAGTTGAATTAAACAGAAAACTTGAAAAAGAAAAAATAGATATAACGCTTCCTTCTGATTTTAGACCGCAAGGAAAAGTTCATCCTCTTACAAATACAATCAATGAAATCGTCGAAATATTTCAGGGAATGGGTTTTTCTGTTATGCCGTCAGAATTTAGTCCCGAAGTTGAAACAGAATATATAAATTTTGATATGCTCAATTTTCCGCCGGATCATCCTGCAAAAGATATGCAAGATACGTTTTATACAAAAGTTGCACCAAATGTCATTTTAAGAAGTCAGACTTCCGGTGCACAAATAAGACAAATGCTAAACCAAAAACCTCCGGTAAGAGTTATATCTCCCGGCCGTGTATACAGATGTGAATCAGTAAGCGCAAGAAAAAATAACCTTTTTCACCAGATAGAAGGTCTTCTTGTTGATACAAATATAACATTTGGCGATTTAAAAGGTATTCTTAATGAATTTGTAAGAATATACTTCGGCGCAAATCGTCCCACTCGTTTTAGGGCAAGTTATTTTCCGTTCACGGAACCCAGTGCGGAAGTGGATGTACAATGTATTATGTGCGGAGGGAAAGGCTGCAGAACATGCAGCGGTACCGGCTGGCTGGAAGTTTTAGGTTCAGGCATGGTGCATGCCAACGTACTAAAAAATGTCGGTATTGATCCTGAAGTTTATTCGGGTTTTGCCTTCGGTATGGGTGTTGAAAGACTTACAATGCTTAAATATGCAATTAACGATATAAGACTTTTCTTTAATAACGATATCAGATTTTTAAACCAATTTTAAACTATGCTCGCAAAAAGAATAATACCCTGTCTTGATGTAAAAGACGGACAAACAGTAAAAGGAATAAATTTTGAAAATCTCCGATATGCAGGAGATCCTGTCAGTTTGGCAAAGAAATATTCTGATGAAGGAGCAGATGAACTTGTATTTCTTGATATAACCGCTACAAACGAGGGAAGGAAAACAACCGTAAAAATGGTTGAAAAAGTGGCACAGCAAGTTTTTATCCCTTTTACGGTAGGGGGCGGAATAAAATCAATTGAAGATATGAAAGTTTTGCTTTCCGCAGGAGCCGATAAAATTGCAATCAATTCTGCTGCGGTTAAAAATCCTGACTTAATAAACAGCTCTTCAAAATATTTCGGTTCACAGTGTATTGTTGTTGCAGTTGACGCAAAGCGGGCAGATAATGATTTTTATGTTCATATTAATGCCGGCAAACTTAATACGGGAATAAAACTTTTAGACTGGATTAAAGAAGCCGAAAAAAGAGGTGCGGGAGAAATCCTATTAACATCTATGGATGCAGATGGTACACAAAACGGGTTTGATATAGAAATGACAAAACTTGCAGCATTAAATTTAAATATACCCGTTATTGCCTCCGGCGGAGCAGGCGCAAATATAACACACTTCGTTGATGTATTTAAACTTTCGGGCGCGGATGCAGCACTTGCCGCTTCAATTTTTCACTTTAATACACTTCCTGTTCCGTCATTAAAAAAATCGTTAAGACAAAATGATATTGAGGTAAGGCTGTGAAAAATACTGTACAATTTGACCCGGGAATAGGTGGTTTGGCTATTAACCTTGCAGATTCTATAAATGAAATATATTCCCGATTAATGTCTTTTCAAACTATTCATCAAAAAAGAGCAAGATTTAAACTCTGTTCATCTAAAATTACAAGTTACATAAAAAATAACATAGCTTTTTATCTGGGATGTCTGCTCTGGGCATATTTATTAGTAAAGGATAATATTGACAATCCTAAAGAAATTGAAGGAAATATTTTCTCCGAACTTTCCCAAGAGCAAATTCAAAGTTATGATTATATGATGCAAGTAAATTTTCTTGAGAATTATTTCGAAAGTTATGAAAGAGATATGCTGTATTATACGGGGAAAAAGATTCTTATTCCCGATTTATGGAAGAATATTTTAAGTATATACAGTGAATTTTTAAAATTGAATAATGGTTTTGTTAACACAAAAAAGACAAATGATATTATTCTTCCCGATAAATTAAAAAATGCAAATTTTGAATTTGATATAAAAAAGAAAATTGAAGAGGCAATCGTTAACAAAAACCTTGAAATATTACTAAATATAGATAATTTAGCACTTTAATCTTGATAAGATTTCATTTTTTTTATATTCTGAATATGTATACTAATACATGCCCGCTATGGAAGAAAATCAAAACATACCATTTGAGCATCTGGCAGAAAGATGTGACATAGTAAATTCCGATAATCCAAAAAGTTCGATAGATAATATTTCGGCACTGAGCAAAGATTATCCGAGTGAATATCTGGTTTTAATCTATAATTATTTTTTTGAGATTTCAAATTCTTATGAAATTTTAATGTTTTTATTAAACAAAATTGATAAATACAAAGACAAATCAAGCAGAACAATCCTGATTGATTCGCTTTTGATGAAAAGCAAGCTGGCGCAGAGAATTACTGATAGTGATAATTTGACCAGATTACGGGTCAACATAACAAAAGTACTTGCAAACACAAAAGATGCGCAGGCAGTTTATCCTTTATTGTACTGCCTGAATAATAAAGATGAAAATTACAAAATAAAATTATCCTGCGCTGAAGCATTAGGAAAAATCGGAGACAAATATGCCGTTCTTCCTTTAATGAATATATTGGAAGATGATTCCGAACAATCGGTATATGTAAAAGAATCGGCAGTATCAGCTTTGGGTATGATAGGAGATGAAAAAGCGGTAGATTCTCTTGTTTCTATTCTTGAAAGCAAAAAGGGCTTTCTTGATAAATTTACATTTTTAAAAGAAAGAGCACTCGAGGCACTGAATAAACTTAATTTTAAAGCAGAGAAAGTTCGCTCGGCACTTATAAAATCATTAAGGGATGAATCACCGCAGGTAAGAATTAATGCAATTGAAGTACTAATGAATTCAGAAGATCCACAAGCAGAAAAACTTATAAGAGGTATGCTTGAAGATAATAACCGGGAAGTTGTACAAAACGCGGTTATTGCCCTTTATAATATGATTGGAGACAGCATTCTTAACGAGATTTTAAGAGATGAAACGGCAACGGATTTCGCAAAAATAGAAGCATTAAAACTGCAGGAAGATTTAAACGAATATGAAGAAGATGAATATGAGTAATTTGCAAAAAAAAGGAATAATACTTCTTTCGGGAGGATTGGATTCTGTTGTAAGTCTTGCCGTTTTAAAGGAAGAAATAAATATTAAACTTGCACTTACATTTAATTACGGACAAAAGTCATTTGAAAATGAACTTGCCGCATCAAAAAGAATTGCAGACTTTTATAATTTGGAACATGAGGTTATTAATCTTGACTGGTTATATAAAATTTCATCATCCTCACTGACAACAAATTCAAAACTGCCTACAGTCAAACAAGAAGACCTTGATAATATTAAAGAAACAAAAAAAAGTGCCAATTCGGTATGGGTTCCAAACAGAAATGCTCTTTTCATAAATATTGCGGCATGTTTTGCCGACAGTAAAAACTATACACATATAGTAATAGGAGCTAATAAAGAAGAAGCAAGGACATTCAAAGATAATTCAAATGAATTTATTGAAGCAATAAATCAATCACTTAAATATTCAACAAACAATGTTCCCAGTGTAATTGCACCTTTAGCGGATTTTGACAAAGTACAAATTGTAAAAAAGGGAATAGAACATAAAATACCTTTTCAATATTTATACAGCTGTTATTCAAACGGCGAAAAACAGTGCGGAGAATGCGAATCTTGCTTGAGATTAAAACGAGCACTGGAATTAAATAACAGGTATGATATAATTTCAAATATATTTTAACGGGGGTTAGTATATTGGAAACACTATTTATTGATAAAGAAATAAAATATACGGGCAAGGAACTTGCTCCTCATTGGATATATAAAAATTTTCACATAATGGGTAATGCTATAGTATCTTTTATAGGTGAGTGTGAAGTCAATCTGAATCATATGGTCGACATTGAAGATGTCATAAACAATGAACCCATATACAGTAAATGCATGCTCAGTTTTATTGAAGAAAACTTTAATACATCACTTGAAGAAATGGTATACAAACAAAGGCTTCTTGTCACATTGACAAAAGAACTTATAGAAAAAAAATCACCCGATATAAAAGTGATAAGAAACGGTGATGATCTATATATAAATAATAAGAAGCTGTCAGTATCAATAGCAACGAAATCTATAACATCCTGCCTGATTCATTTCGGGTTGAATATTGATGCAAAAGGCGCTCCTGTCAATGCTGCAGACCTAACAGCAGATGCGAAGATAAATAACATTGAAGAATTTGCAAAAGAACTCATGACAATGTACAGTAATGAAACATCGGACATAATTCTTGCAGCATCCAAAGTAAGAGGAGTAATATAAATGCCTGAAGGAAAAAAATCCCCAATAAGAAGAAAAAGAAAAAAACAGAAAAACGGTTTAGGCTATATTCTGCTATTTACCGTAGTATTCCTGTTTGCACTTTGGGGGCTTTCATACATTGTACAATCATACTCTCCCGATGTAGATGTTGAAATCGGAAATAATGAATCTTTAATGCTGAATGAAACCGATACGGAAATAAAAACAGTTGATGAAAGACTTAAATGGATAAAAATGGAAGATGAACTTCCCACTGTATCAATAAAATCATCAAAAGAAGATGATAAAAAATATGACAGCACAAGTTCAAAAAAACAAGAATCTGCAGAGCAAAACAGAATGGAATCTTTCTTTAAAAATAAACAAGAAGATGATGTTGTAAGAAAAAATATACAGCAGCAAAATGAAGAAACAAATAAACAAAGATTGGATTTTAGAATTAAAAATATTCAAAATATACCGTCAGTACCTTCTATGCCTAAAGAGACATTAATTTCAAAAGTATATGTCGGAAAATTTTCAAATGTTGAAGAAGCAATAGCCACACAAAACAAAATTGCGGCACATGAGCCTGATACGGTACCTTTTATAAAATTAATTAACGGTAAATACGTTGTACAAATAGGATCCTTTTCAGATAAAGAAAAGGCCGTTGCGCTTGCAGAAAGAATGAATTCAAAAGGATATAGCGCCAGAGTTGTTACGGTAAAATAAAAAGAAAAGCGGTCTTTTAAAGACCGCCTATTTCTGTGTTTGTGGTATTTGTTAGTTATAATTCGGTTAGTTACATTGTTTTTAATTATGCTACACCGTCGTATTTTGGTGTTGATCTTTCTATTGCTTTTGCCTCTGCCTGCTCGGTTGCTTCAAGTTGTTTTTCTGCCGCAGATAGTTTTGTTTCTATTCTTTTTTGCTGCATATCCAATTGATTTTCCATTGCATCAATTTTCTTTGAATATTGCTGGGCATATTCTGTACCAACTGACTGATTTAACATTTCCGCTATAGCAGCGGCATATGCTTCACTGTTATTTTCTTCCATTGCCACAGAACCTATACTTCCGATAGTGCTTGCAGCACCGCCTTCATCATCTGATGTATTAATGAAAGCATCATAACTTGTTAAGAACTCGCCGTAATTGTTAAAGTTTGTCGGATCACTTGCCAGTTCCTCCGCCGTAACTTTCCCGTCCGCAATATTTGCCGAGAAGTTCAGCATTTTTTGTTTTTGCTCCATAATATTGTCCAATTGGGACTGGAGTGTAAAAACAAGATTTGTTAAATAAATCTTTTTCCTGCAAAAAAGTCCGTATGCCATAACTAACCTACCCTTTTCTAAATATTTTAACTAACCCACACTTATATAAAAACATTTGTAAAACGTGAATTGCTCAAACATTGTAATAATTTTATTTTCAGAGAAAAATATTGATAAACACCAATAAAGACAGGTATTTTGGCAATTTTTAACCGGAATTCTTTATATATTGGCGAATTACATACGAAATATTAAATATATTTAACATATATATTACTTATATAAATTTTTCTTTTTATAATGTTAAGTTTTCGTAACATTTTAGAAAATTATATCTTTTCACACTTTTGTTTATATAGCAAAAATCCAATAATACCAAGAACAATGTTAGGAAGATTAGCCGCAAAGAAGGCAGGAATAGTTAAATTATAACCGAGAGACATTGAAAAAGCTCTTATAATATAGTAACAGAAAATAATTCCGATACAAAAAACAAATCCTCTGTTGTGTCTGACCCTTGGAGGAGTTATTGCAAGAGGCACACCCAAAATTACAAAAACAACCGTCGTTATTGGCAGAGCAATTTTATCCCAGAAACGAACCTTATATTTTGCAAGTACCTCGGGAGAGAGTGTGTCACTGCCCTTTAAATAAGGCATAAGATTAATAAAGTTGAAATCCGAACCGTCATTTTTTTTATCTAATTGTTTTTGAATATCACTTCCGAAATCAATAATTGTTTTTTCTATCCATGAAGTATTAAGAGTTTTTCCTGTTCTTGAAATAGTATAGACTGAAGCATCATCAAATTGCCAGCCTTCAATCACGGAAGTACCGGTCTTTGCCTGCAGAATCTGAATTTTATCCTTATCGGACAAATCAAGAATAGAAACGTTTGAAAACATCTTATCTTCGCACTTTTCTACATAGAAAAGTCTTTTCAGATAATTTCCTTCTTTCAGCTCCTTCATTGTAAAATTGCGTTTTCCTTCAGGAATATTACGCTGAACGATTGCGTATAGAGCAAGTGTTTTTGATTGTGAAGTAGTTATAGGAACAATCGTTTCGTTAATAAAAAACGTAACGAGCGCCATCAAGACAGCAAATAGAAATACCGGACGGGATATTCTTTTTATACTGACAGAACATGCTTTTAATATGGTGATTTCCGACTGAAGGCACATTTTATTAATTGTCATTACGGTAGAAAATAAAACGCTCATAGGAATTGTCATAACAATAACGTAAGGCAGATTTAAAAGTATTATCATAAATGCAATTTTAACGGGCATTCCGTACATAGAAATCTGTTTTATCAATGAAATGAAAGTATCAGATGCAAAAATAATTGAAGTAAAAACAACAACACCAAGAATAAAGACTTCTATGATTTGCTTTAGTATATATTTATCAAGAGTTTTTATATCGAGAAAAGATTTCATACTTAGATTTTAAAACAAAAACTTACTTTTTCCAATCAGAGTTTTTTCCAATCGGAAGCGAATTTATCAAGAGATTGTCCAACTGGAACATTCTTTATAAGAATTTCTTGTATATAATTTGCACTTAAAGTATTAAGTTCTTTTTTATTTTTTATATTTTCTGGCGGCGGTTGAAGATAGTTCAGCTGTTTCGCGCTGATTATCCGCGCAAGAGCCTGAATGTCCGAATCCGCTGCAGTTTTAAAATATTCATCTTCAAGCGCTTCTTTATTAACGGGAAGAATTGGTGTCATTTTGGCAAAATCTAACTGATTTTGTTTACTTGTAAAAAATTTTGCAAATTTAACTGCAAGTTCAGGATTTTTCGCTTTTTTAGGAATTATAAAATTCATAAGCGAGTAATCAAAAGCATTTGTATCACCTGTAAATTGCGGCAATATTCCCGTACTATTATAAACAGAAGGGGCATTTTCTTTTATCATATTTAAAAAGTTACCGCCGGTTACAAGAAACACCAGCTGGCCCGCCATGTATTTTTCAAGTGCATCTCTGTGGGTCTGTGTTATGCTTTCTCTTGGAACAAGAGCATTATCATATAAATATTTAAACTCTTTAAAAAGAAACAGACTTTTTTCATTATTTATTGTTTCGGGACTGTTAATATTATACTTATTTAATAATTTTAAAAGAGTATCATTCTCTGCAAAATTAATCATTGTAAGATAAAAAGGCTGCTTGGTTTTAAAAGATATTGCAAATAATTCATCGTATGTTTTCGGCAATTCTTTTAATTGAATTTTTTTAGTTAAATTTTTATTATACAAAGTAACTGCAGAAGTTGCATAAAAAGGAATTCCAAAATATTTATCATTATATTTTAATGTTTTAATTAAAGAAGGCAAAAAGTCTTTTAAATCATCTTCTTCAATATTATAAAGAGCATTTTTTTGCGCCAACAAAAGTGAAAAATCGGGCGTAAGGTTAACCAAATCCGGCGGATTATCCGTAAGTATAGCGGCAAGAGTTCTTTTTTCTCCTTCAGAATAAGGCACATCTATCCATTGTATTTTCACTCCGGGATTTTCTTTTTCAAATTCATCTATAATATTATTTATATATTTATCAAACGAAGATAGCTGCAGTGTCCAAAAGACAACAGTATTATCATCTTTTTTATTTCCGGACACAAAAAAGAGAATACTTATTATTAATAAACATATAACAATTACTAACAATTTTTTCATTAATATATACCCTTATTTATAGAATATTATGTATTGACGCTCAGGGCTATTTATTTACAATTAATATATAGTAAAATAAAGTAAGAAAAGGAGACATGTTAATTATGAATGAAAAATTAGAAAAAGCATTTAACGACCAGATTAATGCCGAATTTTATTCGGAATACTTATATCTTTCAATGTTTGCATATTTTGAAAGAGCAAATCTTAAAGGATTTTCAAATTGGATGAATGTACAAATGCAAGAAGAACATGCTCATGCAATGGGAATGTTCAATTATGTACATGAAAGAGGCGGAAAAGTTACACTTAAACAAATAGATACACCGCCTGCTGATTGGGCTTCCGTTGTTGAAGTATTTGAAGAAGTACTTAAGCATGAAAAACTTGTTACATCAAAGATTAATGCATTAATGGATGTAGCTGAAGAAGCAAATGACCGCGCCGCAATTTCTTTCCTTGACTGGTACTTAAAAGAACAGGTTGAAGAAGAAGCAAATGTAAGTAATGTATTAAAAACATTAAAACAAATTTGCGATGCGCCCCAGTGCATTTATATGTTTGATAAAGAACTTGCTGCAAGAACCTTTGTTGCACCTGTTATTGGGTAGTTATAATACATAAAAAGACCTCTCAAAAGAGAGGTCTTTTTATTTTATTTATTTTTATGCATTTAATTTTATGTATTGAGCATTTTGAACACCATTAATTTCATTTATGGTTTTCATGGTTGCATCATCAACATCCCTGTCAGTAGTGATTATCATGATTGATACGTTATCGGATTTATTTGATTTTTGAGCAACCTGCATTCTGTTAATATTAATATTATGTTCGCTTATAACAACGGCAACTTTTGCAACCATAGAAGGCTTATTTTCGTGAGGAACCATTAACATATGTTCTTCTGCTTCAATACTCATATTATAATCATTTATTCTTACGATTCTGGGCATATTTTTTGCTATCAATGCACCGGTAACAGTATTTTCCTCAACATCCGTAGTTAAAGTAACGGATATTGAGCCGATAAAAGTACAATCTTTTTGTGATTTTGAAGTTACAACATTAATTCCTCTTGTTTTTGCAATTAACGGAGCATTTACAAAGTTTACACCTTCAATAAACGAAGAGAATATACCTTTTTGTACCGCAACCTCGAGCGGAGCGACATTAAGCTCTGACAAATTTCCGTTAACGGTAATATTAATATTCTTCAAATTGCCTTTTGATAATTGTTTAACAAGTTCACCTATATTTTCGGCAAGCTGCATATAATCTCTAACCGGCTCAATAACGGCAGACTTCAAAGCGGGTATATTTATTGCAGCCTTGGCACTTCCGCCGGAAAGGACTTCTCTTATCTGCTCGGCTACATCTATGGCAACATTAAACTGAGCTTCGGCCGTACTTGCACCCAGATGAGGAGTCATTGTTATATTTCCTTTGCAGCCGTATAAAGGTGATGCGGTTATATCCGGTTCTGTTTCAAAAACGTCAATTGCAGCTGCTTGTACCTGTCCCGACTCCAATGCTTCTTTTAATGCAGCTTCATCTATAATTCCGCCGCGCGCACAGTTAACTATTCTTACGCCTTTTTTCATTCTGTTTAAAGTATTTCTGTTAATTAAAGCGGTTGTTTCTTTCGTTTTAGGCGTATGAATTGTAATATAATCACATTGTCCCCAGAATTCATCAAGACTTGTGACATATTTAGCTCCGATTTTTTCTACCGCTTCTTTTGTAGTATAAGGATCAGACACAACGACATTCATTCCCAAAGCAATTGCAACATTCGCAACATGATGGCCTATTTTTCCGAAACCTATAATTCCGAGTGTTTTGCCAAAAACTTCAACACCGGTAAATTTTGAACGTTCCCATTTACCTTCTTTTGTTGAAGAACAAGCTGCCGGTATATTTCTTGACATTGCAAGCATCATGGCAATTGTATGTTCTGCAGCGGCATTAGTATTACCATCAGGCGAGTTAACAACAATAACTCCGTTTTGAGTAGCGGATTCAATATCAATATTATCAACACCGACTCCGGCTCTGCCCACAATTTTCAATTTATCTGCACTGTCAAGAATTTTCTTTGTCACTTTTGTCTGGCTTCTTACCATTAATGCATCATAGCCTTTAATTTTTTCGGCAAGTTCATCTTCAGTCAACGTGGGAATATACTCGACATCAGCGACTCCGTCCAAAACTTTTCCGGCAGCTTCATTTATTTTATCAGTTATTAATACTTTCATCAGTTTCCCCTATTTATTTAAATTTTCTATTAAAGTTGCAACACCTTTACCCGGTTCAAACTTGTGTCCCAATTTATAAAGAGTTGCCTCCAATGCACCGATTGCGGTTATTGCATCTCTCTGTGAAACAAAACCGAGTGTTCCCATTCTGAAAATTTTATCTTTCAGTGCATTTTGTCCGTTTGCAACAACTATATCATAATCATTTTTAAGCACCTTTCTTATATCGGGAACACTCACTCCGTCAGGAGGAAGTATAGCGGTAATTGAGGTGCTTGCAATACTTTCATCTTCCACAAAAAGTTTTAAATTAATTGCTTTGATTGCTTTTCTCAAGGCTTTTGCAATTTTTGTATGTCTTTCAATAATGTTTTCAAGACCTTCTTCTTTCATCATCTCAAGTGCAACTTTTAAGCCGGCAATAAGGCTTACAGCCGGAGTAAAAGCCGTTGAATTATCAAGAACGGATTTCCTGTTTGTTGACCAGTTAAAATAAAAATCCGGTCTTATGCAATTTTTATGAACTTCCCATGCTTTTTCACTTGCCGCAAGGAAAGATAATCCCGGAGGTATCATAAATCCTTTTTGTGAGCCTGAAATAAGAACATCTATGCCCCATTCATCCATTTTACATTCCATTGCACCAATGCTTGTAACACCGTCAACAACGGAAAGTGCACCATGTTCTTTAATATAAGAAACAAGAGTTTTAACATCATTTGTAACCCCTGTTGAAGTTTCATTTTGAGTTAAAGTTACAATTTTAATTTCCTTATTTGTATCTTTATCCAATCTTTCTTTTAAAACTGCCGGATTAATAGCCTTACCCGGTTCAACTTCAATAGTTTCAACATCAGCACCTAATGCTTTTGCTATTTTTGCCCATCTCTGACCGAAATTACCTATAACTAAAGATAAAACTTTATCTCCGGGATTTATCAAATTTGAAAGCGCGGCATCCATTGCACCTGTACCGCTTGCGGTATAAACCAGCACATCATTTTTCGTCTGAAAAACATATTTTAAATCTGAATATACCGATTCCAAAATTTTTGAAAATTCACTGCTTCTATGTCCCATAGGATGTTTGGCAATTTCAAGCAAAACTCTCTCAGGAACCGGAGTGGGTCCGGGTATCATTAAAAATGTCTTATCTTTCATTTTTCACATCTCCTCAAAAAATATCAACTACTATTCTCGCACAAAACATAATACATATTAACCATTTGTTAAATTTGTAAAGAAATAACTGTTTTGGGTAAATCAGCACAACAAAAATGTTTTTACATATATAAGGTAAGTAATGAATTGAAGGTAAAATATGCCAAACGGTGTATCATGCTTATTCTTTGCCGGAAAAAATCTGGTATACGGCAATAAAGAAAAGAATGTATTCAAAGAAGGAATCGGTGTCATTCAAAGCGTAAGGACAGCCGACTTTTTGGCATCAGCAAATCTTCAAAACAGTGCTGCAGCAGCGGGTACTTCAAGCACTGAAGCTGCAGTTTCTTCTGTATCGTCAGGTATAAATACGGCGGCATGCGCAGTAACAAAAAACCCTGTACTTGGTGCAATAAAAAATGCCGCGGCTTTTTTAAAGAAACTGCTATATCCTTGTATAATTGCCTCAGGCATTTATAATACCGCAAAATCCGAGGACAAAATCAAAACAGGAACAGGACAGGCCGCGGGAATAGGACTAATGTATACCTTTGAAAAAATAGCGGAAAAAACACTTAATACAATAGATAAAAGTTTGAGCAAAAATCAAAGCGGACAAAAAAGTCTTCCGTCAAAAATCGCCTGGTACATTCTAAGAGGCGGTATATATGCAGCCTCGTCCCTTCTCGGGTACAACACCGGTAATAAAATAGCGGAAAATAGCGTTGATGTCATCCGTAATTTTAAAGCAGGAAAAGAACTCAAAGAGCAAACGGAAAATATGTTTATTTCTGAAGAAGAAAATAATCAATACAATATGGAACCTGAAATCTTCAATGAAATAGAATCTGTATTTTAAAGTAATATAGCAAGTATCATAAGCAGAATTCCTCCTATCTGGGAGAATGTTGCCACATTTTGCATTTTACGGTTATTCTCATACTTATAACTGTTCTTTTTAGCATCATAAGCAACCATAACTCGCTGCAGGCGGCTTATATCATTATCCGTAGGAAATGTTCTGTTAAAAAGAGCATTTTCCAGCCGGCTTAATCTGTTGGAAATATTATCGTTTGTATAATTTCCTTTTAATAAATCCTGTTCCAATACAGCAAGCTGAAAAACAACATTCTGGTCGGTAATCGGTGTCAATCCGCTTTGAGCATAATAACTGTCCATATCAGCGGAATCATAATTATAATCGGGCATCTTGGCTGTCCTTTTCATTGGTAAAATAACAGCTGATAATTTATCGACTCTTTCATTCAAAGAAGCCTTTGATGTTTTATTAAAAACCTTTCCTTCGAGCCTGTCCAGACGCTTGTATATATTTTCATTTTTATACGTTGTTTTGAAAACCTCTTCTTCCATTTTATCGACAATAGGATAATCAACGGAAGCATCTTCTTTCATATTTAACAATTCATTATTCAATGCGGGATTAATATTGCTTTTTAAATTATTTTGTCCCGGAACCTGTTTTGGAACTTCTTTAACAGGGTCAGAATAACCCGTATCGTTTTTTATATTTTTAATTCTTGTCTGTAAATTTCCGCTTTTTTTAGAACCGTACAAATGTTGTTCCAGCCTTTCTACCCTTTGAACATCCGAATCATTTTTATATTCACTGCCAAGCAGAGAGTTTTCCAAGGCCGAAAGAGCAGAAATTTCCGCCGACGAAATCAGAGGGAAAAAAACTATACATAATATTAACAATATAAATTTTTTCATAATAATCTTTTCTATATTGAAAATATATACCCAAGTTTTGAGGAAAAACATACCAACCAATATATAACAAAAAACACCGATACGAACGGTAAAAATATCACCATAAAGGCTCTGGACAAACTAATTGAATATACTGCTTTCAGAGAATATGCATACAAAGTTATAATCCAAAAATACAATATCAACTCGGTTAACGAAGCAAAAACATAACCCGGTTCTCCCGCATGTTTAAAGAGATTTAACGGTGCAAATAAAATATACGGAACAGGAGCATAAGAAGTATAAAAAAGTATTTTTTCCATGCCGGCATTCTTAGAATATATTTTTGCCGTATACTCAAAAAACAAGGCCGTTAAAAACCAGACTACAACTATTGACAGCACAGTCCATATAAAAGAAGGTACAAAACGGACAGAAAGAATCGACCCGTCAAAAACACCCATTGCCAGTTTTGATATAAATGCAACAAACACCACATTGCCAATAGCAACTCTGAGCGAAATTTTTATTTCTTTATTCTCAAAAAATGCTTTAGGTGAAAATATGATGCTGTATATATTTTCAAAAAATTGATCTGTAGTTATTCCCATAAGTATAAAGGCTTTCTGTTTAATATCATGCTTTTTGGTATAAAATCAGTTAATTTCACGGTATCTTGCGCGCCGTATTCGCTTATTCCCGTTAAATATTCAGATAGGTAATTCTTCTTATTATAATTAACGAGTTTAGCACTTAAAGAGTTTTTAAATTTTTCCTGCGCCATTTTTTCAATCATTTTTTGCGCAAGCTCCATTCCTCCGACAGCATCAACAAAACCGAGCTTTTCTGCCTGTCTTCCGGTAAAAACACGTCCGTCTGCATTTGCTTTTAAAACATCGGGGGAAAGATCGCGCTTTGCAACACTGTAGGAATCACCTCTGTTTATTCTGCCTGCGGTAATAGCATCTATAAACTGTTCATATGAATCATCAACTATAGTTTGCATAAGTTTTCTTTCTTCTGCGGTCATTTCTCTCATTCCGGATCCGATATCTTTATGTTTCCCGCTTTTGATAACAACCGGATTTATATTAAGTTTTTCCGAAAGTAAGTTATGGTAGTCCATAAAGGAAAAGATGACACCTATGCTGCCGGTCAAAGTACCGCTTTGAGCAATAATTCTGTCTGCTGCCGAAGCAATGTAGTAACCGCCTGATGCCGCAACATCATCAAAAACAACAACAACGGGTTTTTTCTTTTTCAATTCCATAATTTGCGCATATATGTTCTGCGACATTGCAACGGTACCGCCGGGAGAATTAATTTTTATTATAACTCCCCTTACAGTATTATCCGACAGAGCCGATTTTAAAGATTTAAGAAGAGACGGGGCATCCGTTTGGCTTGAAAAGAAACTTGTTTCATAGGAAGATGCAATTGTTCCTTCCATTTCCATAACGGCAATCTTATTAGAATTACTTATTAATTGTTTGGAATTTATATTTTTTTCTGAAATACCGTATATTGTATCTTTATCTATACAGAAAAATCCGACAAATAAAGATAGCAAACACAAAACTATTACAATTTTTGCAGCTATTGCAGGCTTCATTTTTCCTCGCTTTCAGCTATATTACTAATACATTCGTCAAGTAAAGAAATCATCACATTACAATAATGTTCAGCATTTTCTTTATTATCTGCTTCAAACCTTAAAGTAAATACAGGCTCCGTATTACTCTGTCTGATTAAAGCAAAACCGTTGGGGAATATAATCCTCAAGCCGTCTATTTTTACTATGTCATTTATTTTTGTCCCAAAAATATAATCATTTGATTCTATTTTCTCGGTTATTTTTTCCAACACGCGTTTTTTCAGTTCATTTTTACAATTGTGTCTTACTTCGTTCATTGTATATACTTTATTAAAAGGCGCAAGTAAATCGGACAATTTAAAATCGGGATTAATTCTTTTGTTTTTCGCAATAATTTCAATTATCCTGCATCCAGAGTAAACCGCATCATCAAACCCGTAAAATCTGTCTTTAAAGAACATATGACCTGACATTTCCCCGGCCAATATTGCACCTGTTTCTTTCATTTTTGATTTTATATAGCCGTGACCGGTTTTTGCCATAACCGCTTTTCCGCCAAGGGCATTTATTTCATCATATAAAACCTGTGAACATTTAACTTCCGATACAATAACGGGGGTTTCTCCTCTTTTTGCCAGATCATTTATAATATCACGCGCATAAATGTAAAGGAGTTTATCACCTGTTAATATTTCACCCTCTGATGTTATAACACCAAGCCTGTCAGAGTCGCCGTCAAAAGCAATGCCCACATCAGCTTTGGTTTCCAATACTTTTTCTCTTATCTCTTTAAGAGTTGAAAAGTCGCTCGGGTTGGGATGATGGTTCGGGAAATTACCGTCAGGCTCCGAAAACAACTCCACAACATCACATCCTATTTCTCTGTATAATTCGGGGGCAACAACACCGGCCGTACCGTTCGCACTATCGGTAACAACTTTTATTCCTCTTCCTACAGAAGGAAATTTGGAAGATACAGAATCAATATATTGAGGAATTATATTATAAAGTCTTGATTCACCATGTTTAACAGCTGATATATCACTCAACATTTCCTCCTGAGTGTATTTTTTTACGAGTTTTATCTCTTCTTCATTAAGTGAGGATTTATCATAAGTCATCTTAAGTCCGTTATATTCGGGAGGATTATGACTTGCCGTAACAATCAATGCACCTGAAATTTTTATTTCATCGGATATATTTTCGGGATATGACGCAAACTCAGAATAATATCCGAGCGGGGTCGGTACCAAATCCAAATTTACAACATTTGCACCTGTATGAACAATCCCTTTGATTAAAACTTTAACCAGAGATTCAGAATGCAATCTCGCGTCTCTTGAAACAGTTACCCAGATATCAGATGCATTTAATCCTGATTTTTCTCTTATATATTTAATAAAACCTTTACCCGCATAATAAAAAAGCTCTTCATTTACATTTTCGCCGTATATGCCTCTGATATCGTTCTTTCCGAATGCGCTTAAATCTTGTGTATTAATCATTTTATTAATTTCCTTGTCTGCATCTCTAAAAAATATTATACTTTTTACATTATAAAAAGTATATATGTAAATTAAAATTGAAAAACATCATTACAGATAAAAAACACCATAATGATAATCTAAAAACAGCATTGTTGTTTATATTGCCGTCTGTATTGGGCTGCATTATATTCATTTTTTTACCTTCTGCGGTTTCTTTAATACTCAGTTTTTGCGATTGGAATCTGATAAACAACATCAGCTTTAAAGGACTTGATAATTATAGCGAACTTATGTTATCAAAAGAATTTTGGCTGATATTGAAAAATACGATAATTTATGCTCTGAGCGTAACAATTCTGGGAACAATAATTCCGATAATTCTTGCAGCCGTTATTCATGCAAAAGTAATATGCCGGAATTTTTTCAAAACAACTTATTTTTTGCCGTTTATAACGCCAATGATAGTAATTGCAATGATATGGCAATGGATTTTTGATCCAAACATAGGTCTTATTAATTCACTATGTAAATCTAATCTGCAGTGGCTGTACGATTCAAATCTGGCAATGCCTGTATTAATAATGATATCGGTCTGGAAACTTATCGGATATAACATGATAATTTGTTTATCGGGATTTTCTTCAATCAATACACAAATATATGAAGCAGCAAAAATAGACGGAGCAGGAAAGATAAACACCTTTTTTAAATTGACAATACCTTTACTGTCCCCGACTATTCTATTTATAATGCTTATAACAACAATAAGCTCATTTCAGGTATTTGATTTAATATACCTTATGACACAAGGCGGTCCTGAAAATTCAACAAATGTACTGGTATACTGGTTATATAAAAATGCTTTTGAATTTTTTAATATAGGGAAAGCCTCAGCCATTGCATACATTTTATTCGGTTTTATTTTAATTTTAACTCTCATTCAATGGAAAAGCAGAAAGAAATGGGTCATAAACGAATGAATAATATCATCGTTTATGCAACGGTATTAAGAACAGGTTTTTGAGTATTTCTGTCATCAAAAACAAGATTTATTTGAGATTTAATGTTCTTAGCTTCTTTTGATATTTCGGGATGAAACAAATCGGATATTTTATCGGATAAAATATCAATAACACTTCTGTTCTTATTAGGATATATAACATAAGCATCTTTATATTCAGGATACGGAACGGCAGTGTGTTTAAAAGCCGGTGTTTTAAAAGCCTGATAAGAAGTATTTAAGTTGTTAATCGAATTAATTTTCATATTTGTTACCTCTTGTTAAAGTGTTTGCATTACACTTTATCTTACATATTCATTATTAAATAGAAAAATTATTTTGTCAATAGTTATTTTTTACATTTGTTAAGTTTTTAAAAACCCAATAAAATAAAGCGATTTGCCATTAAGTGTATTTTTAGCACTTATTTGCCGTTTTGAATACTAGCCATAAGGACTATTTTTTTTAGTCCAAGTGGCGAATTGTTAAAAAAGTATTTCTTTCGTTATATATAATTATCTTTTTCATACTTCCAACTATTCTTAATTCCAGACAGTAGGGCACAAAATGCCCTCTTTTTTTTTGCGCTGTAAATATAATAATAACTAACAATTATACTTATTTTGAGCTTTTTCGATACTATTTTCCAAATAATATATAAATGCTTCAACTGCCCTGTTTAAGGCTTCTTCAAGCATATCTTCATCCGAAGATGAAAAATTCTGCAGCACATAATCTTCCGATTTTAAAAACGGAGGCTGAGGTCCTATCCCTATTTTCATTCTGTCAAAAACATCTCTGCCTGCATACTTTATTATTGATTTAATTCCATTATGTCCACCATCAGAACCTTTTGCACGAAATCTTAATTTGCCCAAATCCAGAGATATATCATCATACACGACAAAAAGAGTGTCCAAATCTATTTTATAAAAAGTTGACAAAGCATTAAGTGCTTCACCTGACAGGTTCATATATGTTTGAGGTTTAACAATCCAAACAGCTTCGTTATTATATACGCCTTTTGCAATATGTGATTTAAATTTGGATTCAACAGAAAAACTGCATCCCAGTTTATCCGCCAGCAAATCCGCAAACATAAATCCTGCATTATGCCTTGTTTTTGAATATTTTTCCCCCGGATTGCCCAAACATATAACAAGTTTCATGTCTGCCTGCCTTTTCTTTTATAAAAATTATCCTATACAGATATTCATCTTACCGTTTTATTTCCCGTTCGGAAATTTAATTATACTAAAAAACAGGAGATTTTGATATGGTTAATAAAAAAGATTCAATAGTTACGGTTAAAAGCAGTGAAATGCTATATAATTTTCTGGAAAAAAATAATCTTCACAAAAAAGATTTTGCCCAGATGATAGGAGTCACGCTTTCTTATGTATACAATCTTATAGATGAAGCTATCCCGTTTTCAACAAGAAGTACAACAATAGAGCGTATTGCTACGGTAATGGATATATCCCCTGAAGAATTTGCGGAATATAAAATACCTCAAGATCCCGTTTTAATTGATGAGGCAACCGAATTCATCCGCAGTAAACAAAAAGAAAATAATCTTTCAACCGTTCAGTTTTTAAAATCTTTTCCAAGGAAACAACGACTTGAAATGGTAGATATCTTAAGGGGTGCAAGACCTATTCCTCTTGACTGGGAAGAAGTAAGCGTTATTGCTCAGGTGCTCGGTATTGATAAAGAAGAAATATACGAATTTTGGGAAGCAAGATTAAAACAGCTTCTTCAAAGTTCAGGATTTAATATTGAAAATAATCAGGGTATGTTAAATGCAATATTCAGCTGCTGCAGAAACTATGTACAGACTAAACTTTAACATTTTCCACAATAACTTCAACATTCTTCGGAATCTTAAATAATTTTTTACTATATATAAGTTTAATAAACTGATAGGAATGAGGCACATCAATAAACGCAGGCGCGGATATGTGTCTTATTCCTTTTTCATCTTTAAACACCGATTCCTGATGATAATGCCCCGAACATATCAATACTATATTTTCATGCTTGTTAAGCATGTCACGATATTTTTCCGCATTAAGCATGGAAAGCTGATACTCGACTCTTGGAGGCACTAAAGGACAGTGCTGGAATATCAAAAAGATTTTCTTAGGATATTTTTCAAGTAATTTATCAAGCCATTCAATTTGCTCATCAGATATTTCGCCATGCTTTGACGGAGCAAAATCCGGAGTTGCGTCGATAACAGCACAAACAACATCTTTATTCGGAAAGAAATAATAATTTCTTTGGTTTTCTTTTTGATTATGATTAAATGTCGTAACTATATCAAGATATATTTCTTTTTCAACTCCAAACATCTGATGTGCATCATTATTCCCGAGCACAATATAATAAGGAAGCCGTAATGAATATACGGATTGCATAAAGCCTATAATATTTTCTTCTCTCGATTTATCAACATTATCACCGAGAAATATAACAAAATCAGGATTTCTTTTTGAAATAGAACCTTTCAGGAAGTACAAATACTTTGCAAGATATGAATCGGATAAAGAAAAATGTACATCACTTACCTGTGCAAAAGAAAGCTCTTTTGTATTTGCCATTGCATTGGAATTAAATATAAAAACCAATGATATCAAGATTGAAAATATAATATTTTTACGCATTGTTGCATCTTCTTTGAATTGCTTCTTGTACCAAAAGTGCCTGTTTTAAATCATTCTTATCCAAAACATTCATAGCAAGAAGGATTTCACCCATAGGCATTCTTTTAAATCTCTGAATATCCAAGACCATAGAGAGATGAAACAAATTAATTTTTCCCGCTTCCAAAAGTATCTCGCCGAGTCTGTAGCAGGAAACATCTGACCAATCGTCAATGTTATAGAGATTTTTCATACTAAATATTATATTTAAAAAAACTTTTTAAGCAAACATTACATGTACATGTCAAATTTACTATCGGATTTAGGACTTAATTCTCCGGTTCCGACAGAAGAAACGGCATTGTACAGTGCCTGATTTTGAACAAAAGCATTATCACTAACAGGCGTATTGGGACGCGAATTAACAGCCCTTTCTCCCGATGAGAAAGTTTTCATATCTTCCTTAAACTTTTGAATTTCTGTTAATGATTGTCCCGCAGGTTGATTTACCGAAGGATTTCCTTGCGAAAATCCTGCTGTTCCTTTGTTTTGCCCCGTAATAAACGGATTATATCGTTGTGCATTAATTCCCTGTATTAAGAAATCAGACATAAACATAGTTCTCCTATATATTTATGTAAAAACATTTTTAAATTAAAATTTGCCCGTATTTTAATTTTCTTTACAAATATTAAAGAAAAAAATAACTTGTATTTATAAATTTATATGCTTTAATAAAGACATACGCGTCCGTAGCTCAGCTGGATAGAGCAACTGCCTTCTAAGCAGTGGGTCGAGCGTTCGAATCGCTCCGGGCGTATTTTTTTTTGTTCATTTTAAGAAATTAACATACTTTACCTCACGCTCATACCTTCATCCAGATATTTAATCAAAGGATAAATAAAAAATTCTATTATCCTGCGTTTTCCTACGTTTATTTCGGCGGTAAGACTCATTCCCGTTCTGATATTTTCGTTCTTTCCTTCGACCTTCAATGTATGCGTTAACGGAATTATATATACCTCATAAACAGGACCGAGCTTTTCATCTTCTATACTGTTTTTAGATACGGTTTTTACTTTACCTTCTATCATTCCGTATTTTTGAAAGTTAAATGTATCAATTTTTACACTTACTCTCATTCCTTCTTTTACAAAACCTATATCCTGATTTAAAACTGTTGTTTTTATTAAAAGAGGAGTATTAACAGGAGTAAGCGCAAGCAGTTGCTGGGCAGGTGTAACAACACCGCCTATTGTATGAATAAAAAGTTTATCAACATAACCGTCACACGGAGATACTATTGTTTGTTTAGTGTTTCGGAATATTATCTGTTCTGCATTTGATTTCAATTCATTTGCCGTTTTTGTTTTATCCGCAAGTTTTTCCAAGCTCTGCGCCTTAAACTCATCTTCAATCGCATTTATTTCTTTCAAGGTTTGCACTTTTTTTGAGTTCAACTCTTTTATTTGATAATTTAATTTAGTAATTTCCGCATTTAAGATTTTTATCTCATTAAGAATATTTTGATAATCATCATAAGCAATAACATCAAGTACGTTTTTCATTCGCTCTTCCTGGTCTTTCTTTGCCCCAAGAATTTGCTTTTTTGCTGATAATTCTGCTTTCACGGCATTTAGATTGTCTTGCGTCTTTGACAAATCTATTCTTTTAGCTTCTATCTTATTTCTAATCGCAGACATACTTGCGTTATACAAATTCTGCTGAATCGCTGCCGTTTCGCTTGTTTCATTTGCGGTATCAAAAGCATTACCCTCAGCCGATGCATTTAATCTCTTTATTTCAAGCAGAGTATCTTCTAAATTCTTCCTGACAGATTCAAGCTCCGGCTCGGTCACTGCAGGATCTATTTCCATTAATACCTGCCCTTGTTTCACAAAATCACCTTCTTTTACCGGAATTTTAGAAATAACACCTGTATCCAATGGCTGAATTATTTTTGCTTCTCCGTCAGGAATAACAAGACCTCTTGCACTTACTACAATATCAACCTTTCCCAGCGTAAGCCACAATATCGTCACCATAATAATGAAAACAATAACCCAAAATGTAAATCTGCCTAAGGGACTAACAGGAGAATCTTCAATTTCCGAAAGTACAGGTTTAAACTCATGGTGGTCATCTTTATTTATTATTGTTTTTATAACATTATTTATCTTTTCTATCATAGTTTTTCCTATACATTTAAATTTTGCCGTTCATTTAAGAATTTATAATATCCGTTAACCTGCATCAACTCTGAGTGTGAGCCCATCTCAATAATCCGCCCTTTATCCGTAACCACAATTAAATCACAGTGTCTGACAGCAGAAAGCCTGTGAGCTATGATAAATGTGGTTCTTCCTTTTGTTATTTCTTTCATATTACGCATTATTATGCTTTCTGATTCATAATCTAAAGCCGAGGTTGCCTCATCCATAATTAATATCTTAGGATTTGTAATTAAAGCTCTAGCTATTGCAATTCTTTGTTTTTGACCTCCCGATAGAGTTGACCCGCGTTCTCCGACCATTGTGTCATAACCTTCAGGCAATTGAGATATAAATTCATCTGCACCTGCGATTTTTGCCATATCTATAATAAGTTCAATTGGAGCATTTTGCATCGGAAGTGCAATATTATCTCTTATTGTTCCCGAGAAAAGATAATTCTCCTGCAGCACAACCCCGATATTTTGTCTTAACCACGCGGGATTCATATGCTTAATATCAACTCCGTCTATATAAATCGCACCTTCATTTGCAATGTATAATCTTTGGATTAATTTTGTGATTGTACTTTTGCCGCTGCCGCTTCTGCCCACCAGTCCAACACTCATGCCGGATTTTATCCGGAGTGAAAATCCGTTTATAACATACGGGGTATTAATATTATATTTAAATGAAACATTATCAAAGGTCACTTCCCCTTGAATTTTCGGCAATGTAATTGATTTTGATGATTGAACTTCAACGGGCGTATTTAAAATATCTCCGAGCCTGTCTACCCCCAACAAAGCCTGCTGCAGTTCATTCCATAAACTAACCAGCCTTAGAACAGGTGCCGTAAACTGATTAGCGAACATTTGAAAAGCAATTAACTGTCCGATTGTCAGCTTATTTTCAATAACCAATTTAACTCCAATATATAAAATTGCTATTGTCATTGCTTTTTGAAATAACCCGGATATTGCACCTGATATATTTCCCATATTCGACAATTGAAATCCTGATTTGACATAGTTTCCAAGATAATTCTCCCATTTTTTTTGCATGGAACCTTCAATAGCAAGAGACTTAACAGTCTGAATTCCCGTAACAGATTCTACCAAGTAGGAATTGGACTGTGCACCCATTTGGAATTTATTCTCCAGCCTGACTCTAAGTTCCGGAGTTACAAGCAGATATAAAACAGCAATGAGCGAAACAAATCCGAGAACTACAAAAGTCAATTTTATGCTGTATAAAAACATCATTACTACAAATACAACAGAAAAGAACAAATCAATAACTACAGACACCGATTTATTTGTAATAAAATCTCTTATTTGGTCTAATTCTCTGACCCTTGCAATAATATTACCGACTTTTCTGTTTTCAAAATAAGTAAAAGGCAGCGCAAACAGATGTTTAAACAGTTTAGCACCAAGTTTAGCATCAATCTTGCTCGCTGTATGAACAAAAATATATTTTCGGGAAATATTAAGTAGAAATTCAAATATCATAACGGCAATAAAGCCAAATGCCAAAACATCAAGTGTTGTAAGCGTTCTGTGCACTATAACTTTATCAAGTATTACCTGTGTAAATAAAGGTGTTACAAGCCCGAATAACTGCACAATAAAAGAACCGAGAAGTACTTCCAAAATAACCTGTTTATATGTCATAATTTCGGAAAAAAACCATTCAAATCCGAATTTTATCTGCGAATTAAACATTTTATGCGATAAAATAATAAACTCATTGCCGCAAAGCTCAAATAAAGCATCAAAAGTTAATTCTTCGGGCTGTTTTTCCAATGGAGAATATATAAGGACTTTCTTATCTTTTACATTTACCTTTAAAAGACAGCTGTATCTTCCGTCTTTTTGAACAATAATTGCAGGAACGGGATATTTTCCTTCTATTTCATCGGGCCGCAATATTTTTATTTTTGCTTTAAATTCAGAGTTTTTAATAATTCTTAAAAGCTCTTCTTTTGACAATTCACTTTCCGAAACAGCATACTCTTTAACTATTTTTCTTATATCCACAGATGCTTGATTAATCTTGGCAACCGCATCAAAACACATTAGTCCTGTTTGCATTATATATTCCCTATTTCATTTTCATATTTATTTATCACATTCATTTTATATGCCGCCGTATAGTCAGAAATATGAGCGGATTGAACTTCAAATTTTTGAGTTAATAATTTTATTTTTTCGTTTAAGTAAGATTCTTTATCTATCAATTTATTTTCATCAAGCCTGTCAAGCATGGAAATATTTGATTCAACCAAATCAAGCATTTTTTTGTTATTTATAAGCTGACGTTTGGAATAATCCGCATCTGTTTTTATTTTTTGAAAATTTCTCTTCAAATCGGCAAGTTTTTGTTCCTTTTCTATTTCAAGGCGGATTATTTCAAGTTTTAACTTATCGCGCTCACTTTTGTTTTTAAGCCCGTCAAAAATAGGAAGATAGGTCGTAAGACGAAATTTAAGCCCGCGT
>CALUUK010000009.1 GCA_944323955.1 Candidatus Gastranaerophilales bacterium
GGACTCAAGGAAAAATTCGCAAAAGATATTGCATCAGATATTCAAGAGAAATGTTCTAAATTATTTAATTAATCTCATCTTTTTGTGCATTTAATCTTTAAACATAAGTTTCTTTATAGGATGTTTTTTGTTAGTTATTTTTTATTTGTTGTTTTTCTAACCAATAAATTCTTGTTATTGTTCTCGGATGGTCGGATATGTATTGCATAAATTCCGGTGTTTTTTCCGCTCTTTGTAATCTTTTCATTATATCAATTCCGCCTTGATTGGAACCGTATATTTTGAACATCATCCGGCTGGCATATTCATCGGCTTTTTTTTCTTGAGCCCTTGTATGACGCATGCTTTCCAGATTTGCAATGCCCGATATAATTGTACTTAATTCTGTACTGTTTCCGGTTAATATGCAGGCAGATATTACAGCTATCTTGTTGCTGATTGCTCTAAAATGGTCTTTGTTTGAATAATGCCCTATTTCGTGCGCAAGAATAAAGGCAAGTTCTTGTTCTTCTAATTTACCGTCTAATAATCCCGATGTAAATACAATTGTTCCGTTGGGATGTATCCAGGCATTAATCTCTTTTGAGGGTTTTACGTATAATTCAAATCTTTTTTTATGTGCTATTTTGGAATCATTTGCTATTATTTGTTTTTGCGCGTTATATAGCATATCAATTTCTTTTTGATATTTTTTATTTACAAAGTAGCGCTGATTGTTATTGCTTAGTAATTTTTCGATTTTTAGTTGTGTCTCAACCGACATAGTATTTATAAATATTGCCGATATAAACTTAAATGCGGAAAAAAATAACAGAACTGCACATACAACCCAGCATATAAGAACCAGAAAGTCTTTTAAATCGTTATTCGACTTGACATTTACATTTTCTTCGGTTATCAGAGCATATTGTTCTTTATATCTGTTATTCGTTTTCATAGGTTACTGCCGTTCCGTAAGCTATAATTGCACATTGCGGCGGAATATTATATTGTATATAGGCTTGATTTAACAAAATTGATTCTAATCTTACATTTACAATAATATCTGCCTTCGTTGCTTTTTCTCTCATTCTGATAAGGGCTTCGCGTCTTGCTCTGTCAATAACGGATTCGTATGTACTGAGATTTCCTCCAAATTTTTGTTTTATTCCGGCAGTAAACGCTTTAAAATAATCACCTGCAATTACAGCTTCACCTGTTACCATTTTTATATCTTTTATTTTTCTTTCGGTTGTCCATCTTTTTGCGCCAAAGGATATAATGGGTTTTCGAATAAGCGCTATTTCACGCTGCTTTATTTTTTTGTAATGGTTTTTTTCGATATAACGGCCTGTTAAGTATGTTATAGCCAAAAAAGTTATAATTATTATCAAGTCAAGCATGAATCTATCCTTCGGCTTTTTCGACTTCAACAGCCGTTCCGTATGCATATACTTCCGCTGCACCTGCGGTAATTGAAGAAGTAGCAAATCTTACATTGACTATGGCATTTGCACGGAGCTTTCTCGCTTGTTCTATCATACGTTTTACCGCTTCTTCTCTGGCTTCGGATAAAAGGTGAGTATAGCTTTTTAATTCTCCGCCGATGGTATTTTTTAATCCTGCTCCAAAGTCTAAAAACATATTTTTTGCTCGAACCGTACTTCCGGATACAATTCCGCAATGTTCTTTTACTCTCATTCCCGGAATTGTTTCAATTGTAGTAATTATCATACTATTCTCCTATATGAGAATATTTTATAAATTTTTAATCGAGTTAATAACATACGTATGGTGGATTTTGCTTAAAGATTTGTATATCTTTGCGCTGTTTTGTATTAAAGTAAATCGTTGTAAATTATAATCTCATCTTGAAGTCATTATATCCGAATGAACGAATAAGTTTGTATTCGCCGTTATCTTCCAGTATTATATCCGGCAATTTCATTCCGTTAAATGTATTATTTTTAACCATTGTATAAATGGCCATATCCTGAAATTCAAGTCTTTTACCTGCAGTTAAAGGTGAATCAAAGGAATAATCACCGATAATATCCCCCGCCAGACAGGTAGGGCCTGCAAGCCTGTAAGTATAAGATTTTTCATGAGGTTTTCCTGAATTTTTTAATGTCGGGCGATACGGCATTTCCAATACATCCGGCATATGACAAGCGGCTGATGTATCTAAGATAGCTATTAGTATGTCGTTTTCAACTATTTCCAATACTTCTGTCAATAAAATACCCGCATCTAATGCAATTGCCTCACCGGGTTCCAGATAAACTTCCGCTCCGTATTTATCTTGAATTCTGTTAATACAATTTTTTAATGTATTTGTATCATAATCACATCTTGTTATATGATGTCCGCCGCCAAAATTTATCCATTTTATTTTTTTTAAATACTTATCAAATTTCTCTTCAACAGCCTTTAGCGTTATATCAAGTGCATCTGAATTTTGTTCACATAACGTATGAAAGTGAATTCCTTCAACACCTTCAAATATTTCATCCGTTATTTGTGATATTTTTGTTCCGAGTCTTGAACCGGGTCTGCAAGGATCGTATATTGCGTGATCTTTTTGAGTGGAACATTCGGGGTTTATTCTGAGTCCTATACTTTTTCCTTTCCCAACAACTTTATTTTTATATTTTCTCAGCTGCTGAGGTGAGTTAAATACGATATGGTCACAGATATTTATAATTTCATCAATCTCATCTTCTCTGTATGCCGGAGAATAAATATGAGTTTCTTTACCCATCTCTTCCCGGCCCAGTTTTGCCTCATATAAACCGCTTGCGGCCGTGCCTGAAATATATCCCCCGATAAAAGGATATAATGAAAACATTGAAAACGCTTTCTGGGCAAGCAAAATTTTGCAGCCTGTATCATCGCTGATTGCTTTTAATTTCTCCAGATTTTCTTCAATTTTAGATTTTTGAATTATATAACAAGGAGTTTTGAGGTTTTGTTTGCTCATTAATCAACAAGCTCCGGATTTTCGCTTATTTTCCATGGGAGCCCCCATTTGTTTAGTGCTTCCATAAACGGATCGGGATCAAATTCTTCAATATTATACACACCGGGTTTATTCCATATTCCGTTTACTATCATCATTGCACCTATCATTGCAGGAACTCCGGTTGTGTATGCGACTGCCTGAGAGCCGACTTCTTTATAGCATTCCTGATGGTCACAGGTATTATATATATAAAGATTTTTTTCTTTTCCGTCTTTTTTTCCGGTGAAAATACATCCTATATTTGTTTTTCCTTTTGTTCTCTCTCCGAGAGAGGAAGGATCGGGAAGTACTGCTTTTAGAAACTGAAGCGGGATTATTTCTCTTCCTTCATACATAATCGGTTCTATTGATGTCATTCCGACATTTTCAAGACATTTTAAATGTGTCAGATAACTTTGTCCGAATGTCATAAAAAATCTTATACGTTTTATTCCCGGAATATTTAATGCCAGAGATTCAATTTCCTCATGATGCAAAAGATACATATCTTTTTTACCGATTTCGGGGAAATTATAAACTCTTTTTATTTCCATTGGTTCAGTTTCAACCCATTTGCCGTTTTCCCAATATGAGCCTTTTGCACTGACTTCGCGAATATTAATTTCCGGATTAAAATTGGTAGCGAACGGATAGCCGTGATCTCCCGCGTTGCAATCTAAAATATCAATATAATTAATCTCATCAAAATAATGCTTTAATGCATAAGCAGAAAATACACTTGTAACACCAGGGTCGAATCCGCTGCCTAAAAGGGCGGTAATTCCGGCTTTTTCATATTTCTCCCGGTATGCCCATTGCCATTTGTATTCAAATTTGGCGGTATCTTCGGGTTCATAATTCGCCGTATCAATATAATGCACTTTTGTTTCAAGACACGCATCCATAATTGTAAGGTCCTGATACGGAAGAGCAAGATTAAGCACAGCATCGGGCTTCACTTCTTTAATCAACTTTACTAATGCTTGAACATCATTTGCGTCAACTTTTGCTGTTGTAATTTTTGTTTTTGTTGTTGATTCAAGTTTATTTTTTAGTGCATTACACTTTTCTATTGTTCTGCTTGCTATACAAATTTCTTCAAATACATCCGAATTTTGGCAGCATTTGTGTATTGCAACACTCGCAACGCCGCCGCAGCCTATAATTAACAATTTAGCCATTATTATCTCCTTCTGTCTTACAAAGTGCCAATAACATTTCTCTTATTATTTTACAGGCTATAGCCGTTGAAACTCCGCTTTGATCATAAATAGGACAAAGCTCTGTAACGTCGCAGCCTATAATTCTTAATTTTGAACAAATTTCTATTACGGCGTTCATAAGCTCTAAAAATGAGACGCCGCCCGGTTCAGGTGTTCCCGTTCCGGGAAAATAAGAAGTGTCAAGAACATCCAGATCGACAGTTAAATATATGGGTTCTCCTTTTAATTTTTCTATTGTTGTATCAAGACCTTCTAAACAAAACCGTTTTAGATATGTATGTCCTTGTTTTGCCCATTCAAATTCGGATTTATCACCGGATCTTATGCCGAATTGATATATCCTGTTATCTCCCGTTAGTTCCCAGCATCTTCTTATCACACAGGCATGAGACAATTTAACTCCGAGATAATCTTCTCTTAAATCGGTATGTGCATCAAGATGAATTATATTAAGGCTTTTGTATTTCTTTATTGCCGCACGGACGCTGCCAAGTGTCACAAGATGTTCGCCGCCTATTAGAAAAGGTATTTTATTATCTTCAAATATTATTTCTGTTCGTTTTTCAATTGTTTTTAAAACATTTTGTGTATCACCTGTCGGCAGCTCTAAATCTCCGCTGTCAAATACATTAATGTCTGATAAATCTTTGTCCTGATAAGGACTGTATGTTTCCAGTCCGTAAGAATCATTTCTTATTGCCTGAGGTGCAAATCTTGTTCCGGGACGAAAAGATACGGTGGAATCAAAAGGTGCTCCGTATAAAACAATTTCTGCATTTTTATATTCACTGTCACATCCCAGAAAATTTACAATATTTTTACTCAACATCTTTCAATAATTCCTCCACATAAACAGGCAGAGCAAAAACACCTTTATGAAGACTCGGCTGATAATATTTTGTATTAATTTTCTTCTCCAGCCATTTTTCGGCATTTAAGTCTCTTACCGGATGATATTTCTTTGATGCAAAACCAAATAACCAGTGTCCGGAAGGATAAGAAGGGATATGTGCCTGATAAACTTTGCTTATGGGAAAAGTCTCAAGTATTCGTTTATGCATTCTCTGGCATTGGAAGGCTTCTTCTTCATAAAACGGACTTTCATTCTGATTAATCATTATACCGTCAAAGTGCAGTGCATTATAACAGTTTCCGTAAAATTCTTTTGTGAACAACCCCTCGCCCGGACCGAACGGATTTGGAGAGTCTATTATTATAAGGTCGTATTCATCGGTTTTTGAACGAATAAATCTTAACCCGTCTTCATTGTATATTGAAACTCTTTTATCATTTAAGCTGCCTGCAATTTGCGGTAAATATTTTCTGCATACTTCAACTAAAAGCTGGTCAATTTCTACAACATCAATCTTCTCAACAGTATCATATTTAATTAATTCTCTGACAACGCCGCCATCTCCTCCGCCAATTACAAGAATCTTTTTTACATTCGGATGAACAGCCATAGGAATATGACTTATCATTTCGTGATAGATAAATTCATCCTTTTCTGCAAGCATTAAATCTCCGTCTGCAACAAGAACTTTTCCTAAATCCACGGATTCCAGTATATCAATTCTTTGAAATTCACTCTCTACACTATAAAGCTGTTTGTTTATTCTGAGAGAAAAATTCACATTATCGGTATGATTATCCGAATACCATATTTCCATTCATCTTCCTTTCCTTCAATACATTTAATCTTTCTATTTTTTCATCTTCAGGACCGGTTAGTGAACAACCTTTTTCTTTTGCATATAATATATAGTCGATAATTTTATCCGTAATTTCTTCTCCCGGAGCTAAAATCGGTATTCCGGGCGGGTAACACATAACGAACTCGCTGCATATGCGGCCTTTAGTTTCTTTAATCGGCAATGATTCTTTTTCCGAATAAAATGATTCTTGAGGAGTCATAACTATTGTGGGAGAAATATACTCCTGCGACAGCATGCCGGTTTTATCTTTCCGGTATCTTCTTTTAATATCCGCAAGAGCGCTTACAAGTCTTTCAACGTCTTGTTTTCTGTCGCCGATAGAAAGATATGCAAGGATATTTCCCAAATCACCGAATTCAATTTGAATATCATATTCATCACGCAGAATATCATAAACTTCTATTCCGGCAAGTCCTATATCCAAAGTATGAACGGATAATTTAGTCGTATCGAAATCAAAAATACTGCTTGAATTAATCATCTCTTTTGAGAAAGCATAATATCCGCCAATCTTATTAATTTCACCCCTTGCATACTCAGCCAGTTCCGTTAATTTTGCAAAAGATTTCTTGCCGTATAAAGCCAGATTTCTTCGGGAAATATCAAGACTGGATAGTAAAAGATATGAACCGCTTGTTGTCTGAGTAAGGTTAATAATTTGGCGGACATAACCCGGATTTACATTCGGCCCCGTTAATAAAAGTGAGCTTTGAGTTAAACTCCCGCCTGATTTATGCATGCTGACAGATGACATATCTGCACCTGCCGCCATTGCTGATACGGGCAGAGAATCTCCGAAATAAAAATGTGTTCCGTGGGCTTCATCTACAAGTACTTTCATTCCGTATTTATGTGCAATTTCCGTAATAGTCCTTAAATCAGAACAAATTCCGTAATAAGTAGGATTATTTACGAGAATTGCAACAGCATCAGGGTTATCATAAATAGCATTTTTTATCTGTTCGACTTTCATTCCGAGAGAAATTCCAAGATGATTATCTACATCCGGATTGACATAAACAGGCTTTGCACCGCACAATACCAGAGCGTTAATTACACTTCTGTGTACATTCCTCGGCATAATAATCTTATCCCCCTTTTTGCAGCAGGATAAAATCATACTTTGAACTGCGGATGTTGTTCCGCCAACCATTAAAAATGCGTGCGCAGCACCAAATGCATTTGCTGCAAGTCTTTCAGCTTCTTTAATTATAGATACGGGATGACAGAGATTATCTAAGGGTTTCATTGAATTAACATCAATTCCTACGCATTTATTCCCCAATAATTCAACAAGTTCGGGATTTCCTCTTCCGCGTTTATGCCCCGGGACATCAAAAGGAACAATTCTCATTCTTCTGAATTTTTCCAATGCTTCATATATAGGAGCATTTTGCTGCGATAGTATCTCTGTCAATTCATTTGCCCTCCGTTCAATACATTTTTTGTGTCAACAGCCAATATATCATTACCAAACAAGATTCGAATAATAATAAAAATTTAACTTTTGCAGTTTCAATTTTTATTTTTATCAGTTCTGATATTCTTATATAATCGGCCTTTTTAAACTTCATTCTTTTTCTTTCCGTGAACTTGAATAAGTACTATATTATAAAAAAATTTTTTTCTTGCAAGAAAAATTAAATATATGTTAAATAAAATTAAAATTTTTTCCTTTAATATTCTCGGGCAATCTTTGCAATGGGGGATTTTTTTTCTATAATTAAACTGTATAATACAGAGTTTAGGTTGCTCAACCGGAATTATTGCAAAAAAAAAGCTGCCTCGCAGCTAATACTTAATAATCTTGGGAGGAGATTTGGGGATTTGTTACAACTATAATAATTCACTTTTGGAAAAATGTTTATAATTTTAAACATAAATTTAATAAAAATTTACAATCTATTGATTTAATTTAATTAATTGGAAAAATTTTATTTTTTTTCATAAAATCATGTTAAGAGGAGGAACATGTTGAACAGTTTGTTATTATATATATTTATATTTTTATTCTTGTATATTGCGGTATTTACTATATATTTTTTGATAATTGTTTTTGCAAGCGTGTCAAATATTAAAAAAGAAGAAAACCCGAATGAGCCTGCCGCATATAAAAATCTTATTGTGATAATTTATTCTCACAATAATGAAAAAACTATTGTAAACCTGCTGGAACAGCTTAATAAACAGAATTATCCGAAAGGAAATTATCAAATACATATAATTTTGGATAATTGCAGTGATAATTCCTCCAATAAACTTGAATTTGTCGGCGGTGCAAAACTATGGCGTCTGACAGATGAAGCTCCTTTCGGAAAAGATAAAGCAATTTCATGGCTTCTTGAAAATTTAATGTCGTTTAAAAAAGTTGACGGTTATGTTTTTTTAAATGCAAACAGAATAGTTAAAAATGATTTTTTATATAATGTGAATGAAGCACTTCAACACAACAGTGTTGTTGTCGGATCAAGCGAAGTTTATCTTGAAGATGCTGATTTTTATGAAAGCGTCTGGGCAAGTGTAAACGAATATAATTCGGATATTATGAAACTTGGACGTTCAAAACTCGGTCTTGCTGTTCCTGTTGATTCGGATGTTATGGCTATGCGCCATGAGGTTCTTGAAAAAGTTAAATGTATTGATTTTAAAGATGCAAACAGCGAATTGAAATATTCTTTCCTTCTTACAAAGGTTAATTATCCTCCTATGTTTGCTCCGAAGATAAAAACGTATGTTTCTTCCGCTGATTATGAAGTAAGAAGACCCTCATTCTCGTTTAAAATGTCTCTGTTTGCACATTGTTTTAATTTTAGAATGCTTTCTAATATTGAATTCTCTGAATTCTTATTTTCACTGTTAAAACCCAATCCGATAATTTTAATTGCGATGCTGCTTCTTGTCGGAATATATTCCTGCAACTATTCTTTCACTTTTGATATGTTTTGGGTTGCAGCTCTTGCGATTGTGCTTGCAGTGACTTTCGGAGTTTCAATATATAAGTCGCATCTTTATATAAAACCGTTGATTTATCTGGCTTCATGTCCTTTTCTTACTTTGGCGGAAGCATTATCGGATGCTGCTTTTGTTAAAAAAATATTTAAATTCCCCAAAAAAGAACAGAAGATGAATATTGAAAAAATTACCGTTCCCGTCAGTGTTACAAACGGAAGAAGTGTTTTCCCATGTTCAATTGACCTTATCTCGGAAGGCGGATTTAAGAAAGCGGTATTCAGATATAAAAATAAAAGACAAGAGACCGCGCAAAGTTATGTCAGAATGTGTGATGCAGTCAAAAATATTTCCGATATATTAGAACAACATGGTTTCAGAATAAAGATATGTCAATCATGCGCATATTTTTCACCAAAAATAGACGGCACAAATAATATGATTAAAGGTTATTGTAATCAAAAGGCAGTTCAAGATTCCAACTGCAGTGACTTACCCGAAACCTTGCTCTGGTCTTCCTGCGAATATTATATTCCCGAAGAGGTAAATAAAGTAATTGATATAGCAGATTATATTAAAAACAGATAAATGTAACAAAATATAAAGAATTATTAATACCCGATTAAAGTTCTTAAAAAATATACCGATATATATTATACAAGTACTATAATACGGGAGAAAAGCAAATGGGCTTATCATCACTACAGGGAAGATTGTTAATGCTTGTCGGAAGACAAAGTGATGTCGAATTGCAGCAAATGGATATTTCCGAAATGCAAAATCGTTTGGCTATGACACAAATGCAGGTAGCTCAGGACTATAATGATGCATTGAACAATAAAAAACTTGTAATTAAAGTCGAAAAAGATTCCGATACTTTTGAATATGAGAAAAAAGATGTTGACTACGAAACAATGTCTTCGGAAGGCTTAGTTGCAGTTACGGCAAGAAATGAAGTTTTGCTTAAAAAAGATAAAGACGGAAATTGGATTATTCCTACGACAAAGGACGGAGAAGAGCTTGTAAGCATTAAAAACGGAAAAGCAATTATATTAAATGATACGGAAAAAACCGAGTATAAAATAAAAGACGGAACTAAATATCTTGCTAACGGCGAGAGTATCACAAAAGCATTTGAAAACGGTGCTTTGTATATGATTGATACTCAAAATCCCGGCAGTGCAAAGATATCTTCAATCGGAATTGCTTCTCAGTCTGAAATGGAATGGGTTCTTGATACATCTGATGATGCTGCAGCTGAGACAAAATATCAGTATGAATTAGCTAAAATATCAAAACAGGATAATACTTACGATATTGAAATGGAAAAACTTGAAACGGAACATACCGCATTGTCTAAAGAATATGAATCAACAACAAAAGCGATAGACAGTAATATAGAAAGAACCTTTAATTTATTCCAGAACGGTTAATGATAGGCTGAATAGAATAAAAAAGAGACCGGATATCCGGTCTCTTTTTATTACAAATTGTTAATAAATTAAAAAACATAAATTCTTTTGCGCAATTAAATTATTTATTTGTTTTAATAATTATATAAAAGGGGTGGACATGGTTACAGGTATAGGATCAGCACAAGAATATTTGACTTCAAACTCAGGAATTAGTTCCGATAATGTTCAAAATACTATTTCAAAGTCAAAACAGGTAGTAACTGATAATATTGAAAGCAGTTCTGCAGTAAAAGCCGTTTCCGGAAATGCTTCCGACCCTACTGTAATGAGAAATACGCTACTTTTGTTACCGCCATTACTTCTCGCAGATAAGTTTATTGAATCAAAAATTGCGGGGAATGAAACATCTTCTCTGCTTGCAAAAGCCGGAAAATTAGGAGATAAACTCTCTAATTTATTACATTTAGATAATATTATTTCTAAAGAAACAGGTTCAAAAATTTCCGGTTTCTTATCAAATAACAGATTTACGAAATATTTCACACAAAATTATAAAGCAATTCCAAAGTCTTCTTTTGCAAAAAGCCAGACTCTTGCTGATAAATTTTCACAAGAAATAATCAGTACGTTAAAAGGATTTGTGACAAATGAAAGCAATGCGGAAACACTGAATAAATTGTCTAAAGAAACAGTTGAATTTCTTACAAATGCAGCAAAAGACGGTAAAAGTGCCTCATCCGTTCCCGTAGATAAATTAGTCGGAGTTGTAGACGATTTAATTGCAAATGGTGTTACAAGCATATCAGAAAAAGGATTATTAACATCTAAAAATATAAATCTGTCCGGACTGAGAAATAAATTAAAAGCAGCCGATATGCAAATGGGAAAAACAGGTTTGGGACAGGCTTTTTCAAAAGGTTTGTTGAAATCAAAAGAATTAATAACCTTTGGCGGAGGATTAATGGGTCTTGGTTTTACCGCCAATGCATTTATTCAGGCGATTAAAGCTGCAAAAGAGGCACCTAAAGGAGAAAAGAAAGCTACATTTATGCATGTACTTTCTGAAAATTATATAGGACTGTTACTATTTACTCCGAGTATAAATCTCCTTTATAAAGCGGGCGGTAATAAATATAGAGGAATGAGCGTGGAAGCAAGAAACGCTCTTAAGGATTTAATTCAAAAAACAAATTCAAACGGAAATTTAACAAAAGAAGCATACAAGATAGCACAAATGCAGAAAAAACTTTTGCTCAAAGGTGTTGATAAGGATAAAGTGGCAGAACTTGCAGGTAAAAGTTTAACTGAGGCAAAAACGTTATTTTCTTCGTTAAAAAATAGCGGAGCTAAATTAAAATTCTGGGAAAAACCGTTAAAGGCAGCAGGAAATATCCTTACAATGGGTTTAGATTCCATTAAAAAACCTGCTTCATCAAAATTAGGCAAAATTACCGGAAAGTTAAAAGGCTTTACGGGCGGGTTGGGACGTTTCCTTGTAATTTTAATGGTGTTACAGCCGCTTCTTCAAAAACCCGTTACAAAATTGTTCCATAAAATCTTCGGAGAACCGAAAACATATCTTGCAAAGCAAAAACAGGCAGAAGATAATTCTTCCGCAGAACAGCCGAAAGAGAACCCCGAATCTGTTTCTTCCGATAAAACAGACAAAAGTGAAACTAATTTATTAAAAATCTTTGATAAAAAAACGGATAAACAAGTATCTTCACAACAAACAACTCCTATGCAAAATGCGGTTCCGGCTCAACCCGTAAAACCGCAAAAGACCGAAGAAGAGATTCCCGCTTTAAATATATTCAATAAAAATAAATCCAAAGAAACAGGCTATATTCCTTCTATAGAAGTGGATTTTGCAGACGCAAACACAAGAGAAGCAGAACTTGAAAAACAGGCTGATGCATTTATAGCACAAAAAGATAAAGAATTGGCACAATATAAAACAAATTAGTTTAACAAATTTATAAATCAGTGCTAAAATTCTTTTATGCTTCTTCAAAATGTATCTTTATATTTAGAGTATCTCGAAGTTGAAAGAGGTTTGGCAAAGAATACAGTTGAATCTTACAGAGGTGATTTGTATTCTTTATGTGCGTTTCTTCAAACCCTCGATGTAACACAATCTGATGCTGTAAATCGTGTTCATCTGAATATGTATATAAAAAATTTACATGATAAAAATTATACTCCGTTTAGTATTGCAAGACAAATAGCCTCTATAAAAGGGTTTTTTAAATGGCTCTGTGTTTGTTCCTTAATACAAAATAATCCGGCACTGGCGATTGAACAGCCAAAATTGCCGAAAAGGCTTCCTAAGGTGCTTTCAATAAGTGAAATAAGAGAGCTCTTGTCTGAAAATATGAGTATTTTGCATAAAGCTATTTTTGAACTATTGTATGCTTCGGGGTTAAGAGTTTCGGAACTTTCAGATATGTTGTTGAAAAACATTGATTTGCAGGCGAAATATGTAAGATGCCTTGGAAAAGGTTCAAAAGAAAGAATTGTACCTGTTGGTGATATGGCCTGCTCTGCTATAAAGAAATATTTAAAAGAACGGGAATATATTCTAAAAAAATATAATACGACATCAAAATACTGTTTTATAAAAGAGAACGGTAAAAAATTAACCCGTCAGGATGTTTATTTATTTATTCATTCAATAGGCAAGAGTATTGATAAAGATATTTCTCCTCATACAATCAGGCATTCTTTTGCTACTCATTTGCTTGAAAACGGTGCTGATTTAAGAGTTGTTCAGGAACTTTTAGGGCACAGCAATGTATCTACAACCCAGCTTTATACTCATATAAGTAAAAAGAGACTTAAAGATATATATTTTTCTATTAATAAATGATAAATATTTCTTAACCTAATAGCAAAAAAAATTATTCAGGTTCTTTAAACCATCAGGTGATAGAAAATAGGTTGGAATATGAAAATCTCGGCAATAACATCTAATTATGCAAATTTAAATGAAGCACAGAGTTTTAAAGGTTTATGGGGAAAAACATCAAAAAATATTGACAGAGATCCTGTATTGAGGGTTCCCGCTCACTATGAAACATATTACTATTATCCATGTGCGGATGAAACCCAAGAACAAATTGATGAAGTTGTTAATAAATATAACAAAGCCTATATGGATGAGTCGGGAGATCAGAGCGTATATGTAGTAAATGCATGCAAGGTTTGTACCGTGCTGCCGTTTTCTCTTCAAGCGTTAGAATTGTACGATAAAGCACAAACATGTATAGACACTCCCGAAAATACCAAAATTCATACATATTTATCCAGATCATCCGATTTGTATAAAAATCTGGAAGAAGGACAGCAAATTTCTGCCGTAAACCGTATTTTTGATCCGCTGCTTCCAAAGAAAAAAAGATTTGATTTAGAAGGTTAGTCTGATTTTATATTAAGATTGATGCCATACAGGCAGAAATGTATGATGTGAGAGTCCCTGCAATAAGGGCTCTTATTCCCATTCTTGCCAGATTTTTTCTTTGATTGGGAGCAATTTCGCCTATACCTGAAATTTGAATGGCAACGGAGGAAAAATTCGCAAAGCCTGACAGTGCAAATGTTGCAATTATAAAACTTCTTTCTGATATTGCACTTTTTATTGACATTAAATCGGTGAATGCAATTGCTTCATTAAGAACAAACTTAGTACCCAATAGCGAACCTACGTTTGTTATTTCATTTAAAGGAATACCTATTAAAAGTGCAAAAACCGAAAATATTCTGCCAAAAATAGCTTTAACGGATAAATGTTCTATATCAAGACCGATAAAGGTTAAATTCCAATGCAAATAGTTATGTGCAAGGACGCCGATTTTACCGAGAAAATAATCAATCAGTGCAATTAATGCAATTAATGCTATCAGCATTGCAATTACGTTGAGCCCTACTTTCATACCGTCCGAAGCACCTTTTGAAATCGAATCAAGAACATTAACATCTGTTCTTCTTTGCTTGATTTTAAAATCATGTTTTGTTTGGGGTTCCAATGTTTCAGGATAAATTATTTTTGAAACAACAAGAGCACCGGGTGCCGCCATAATACAAGCTGCAAGCATATATTGAGCCGGAACACCCAATCCTGCATATACGGCAATAAGTCCTCCTGAAAGACATGCCATACTTCCTGTCATTGATGCAAGAATTTCAGACCTTGTTAAATTAGGAAGATACGGTTTTATCATAATTTGTGCGACAACCTGCCCTACAAAAGAACTTGCTACATTTGATAAGGCTTCGGCGCCCGATACATCCATTAGTTTATTAACTATTTTCCCTAAAAAAGCTACAACGCGCTGCATAATCCCGTAATAATACAGTATATTTACAAGTATCATCATAAATATTAAAGCAGGGATTAAGTTTAGCGCGAATATAAATGATTTATCTCCGAACAAATCTCTTAACACTTCAGGGCTGTTGGACAATGGGCCGAATACGAAATTAGAACCTTCCGTTGCAAAATCAAGAATTTTTTCTACAAAATTACCTATATACTCAAAAATTAATTTCCCGGGTTCAAATTTTAAGATAAATGCAGCAAGTGAAAATTGCAATATAAGACCTACCGTTATTGTTTTATAGTTTATTGCTTTTCTGTTGCCGGACATCAAAAATGCAATGAGTAACATTGCCGCGATTCCGAGAATTCCTAATAAAATATGCATAAAAAATTCCTAAATTATACTAATGAAATAATTTTACTATAAACATACGGCCAAAGAAAAAAAGAGCATAACAGCTCTTTTTATTTTGTTTTTCTTATTTCTTTGATTTTGTCATTATATTCTTTTACCGTAGTATCTCTTTGTTCTGTAAGTGAAGTCTTTTCTTTATTTAATGTATATATTTTGTTTTGTCTTTGTGTTTCTGTCAAAGTAGTGGAATATTCTGCCGCTTTAATTTGAGCTTTTATATCTCGTATTTTTGAATTATATGCCGCTTTTTTCGTATCTCTTTCAACTTTAAGTTTTTTTATTGCGGCTGATTTCTCAAGACTTTCCAAAGTTACGGGCTTATTGGGATTTAAATCATCAATAAAATCTTTTGTATTATCAACTGCATTATTCGTAAATTCTTTTGTTGATTCCCAGGTTTTTATTGTTGCATCTTTTGTTTTTTCATAGCCTTTTTTTGTGGCTTCAACAGTTTTATTTGTTGATTCTTTTAATTTTGACGAAGTGTTTGAAGGCTTTTGATTTTTATACTTAACATCAATAGTTTCAATCTGGCTTGCCGGAATTTCAATTGTTACAACGGGCTGGGTTGCGGCAGCTTCATCAGCAAAAGTAATGCTGCAGCCTGATAAAAGTAAAACAGCAGTTAATGATGTTAATATCTTTTTCATGTCTTCTCCTTCTTATATATCTATATTTATAATTTACCTTGGATTTTATATTTCTGTCAATAAAAAAAGAGACCTCTTTTGAGGTCTCTTTTTTTATTGTAATTGTTTATTTGAAAAGATTTTTCACACCGTCAACGGTATTTTTAGCATCTTGTTTTACCTGGTTAGCGGCTTTTTCTCTGGCAGCTTGTTTTTCTTTCGCTTCTTTTTCTCTTTGAGCTTGTTTCGCTTTTGCATCAGCTTTTGCTTTTTCAATTTCTGCCTGTTTTGCTTTTAATGCTTTTTCATTTTCAGCTTGTTTTGCTTTTACATCGGATTTTGCTTTTTCTAAAGCATTTTGTTCTTTTGATGTATCCAATTTTAAGGTTGGTTTTGTAAATGTGATGTCAGCTGCATTTGCTGCGATATTGCAGGAAACAGTTATAAACCCGGTTAAAAATAATGTCAAAAATGTTTTTTTCATGTTTTGCTCCTTACTTTTTATTTTATTTTTATGTTACTGAAATTAAGCGAGCTTAAGAAATCTTTTACTTCGGCTCTTGAATAGCTTAATTGTCTGAAACTTTCTGTTTTATAGGAATAACGTTGAGTTGTTGTATAAGAAACATCAATATCTCTTGCAAATACCGGCCCGGCTGTTATTGTTATTGTTCTGGGGCCAAAAGGTTTTGGGGTTATTCTGCTTGGTAAAAATGCAATTTTATTTGTACCGTCAGGCAAAATTAAATCATCATATTTAACAAATCTCAACTCGAGATTTTTTATAGTGTAATTTTTTGTGAACAAACTTGAAAAGTTTGTTGTTAACTCTGCAAATTTTGCTTTAAACACAGGCTGTTCATCCGGAAAATCAACTTTTAATTCGGTTATTGTAATTATTGTTTTAAAATTCGGCTGAACTCTTACTGTATATGTGCCTATTGCAACATTCAGACCTATGGCTTCCGTCAGCTTCTCTTCGAATGCTTGTTTGTTGAAACTTTTTGTCATTACTGACGGTACAACACCTATTGCTATTGCATATGCGAAAAGTACAAGAGCCAGTAAAATTAAAAATAAATTCTTGTTCTTCATCTGATTAAGCCTTCCTTGATAAGTACTGTATTAATATATCATATTTAATTAAAAAAGAATATATAAAAAATCGAAAAAACTTTACATAAAAATAAAAATAAGTATTATATTAGGTATGAAACATCTTTATTTATTTATATCCGTATTTATTTGTATGTGTTTTTTAATGCCCGCATATTGTGAAGATGAAAATAACGAATCCTCATGGGGCGAAAATTCGTCGGTGTTCAGTTCCGGATTTGAAGGTCAAAAACCCGTTACGGATAATAGTTTTCAAAAAACTTTGAAAATGATAAAAGAGCGTTCTCTTACCAATAAACAAAAAAAAATGAGACAGGAGGTGCAGCCGTTTTCTCCTATGTCTGATGAAGAGTATTTAAAAACATTTGTTCAGGAACAAACACAAGAAGACGGAACTGCAAATTCTCATACGGTAATGATTCCGATAAAGGCATATTCTGCGGAAGGAAAATATATTCAACCCGGATATTATAAACTTTCTTGCAGAAAACTTGCCAAGGATTTATATATTCTTGAATTATCGCAAGGAACAAACAAAGTTCTGTCCGTAAATGCAATGCAAACAAACAATGATTTGGGACAGGAAACCCTTTCTTTCGGTAATGCGGAAATCATTGACCACAACAGAATAAGGCTTATATACGGTACTATTGACTTGAATTTGGTCGGATATTTATACTTTAATTAATACCTTTTCTTTGTTTTAATTCTGCCAGTTCTTTTTGGAACGGAGATATTTTTGTCAATTTATCCATAATTTCAGGCATTTTAGCTATGGTAAAATCAATTTCATCTTCGGTTGTATAACGGCTTAGACTGAATCTGATGCTGCCGTGAAGCGCCGTAAAAGGAATTCCCATAGCTTTTAATACATGGCTCGGATCTAAGCTGCCTGAAGTACAAGCACTGCCTGAACTTGCGCATATGCCATAATCGTTCATGCTTAAGAGGATAAGTTCTCCTTCAACGTATTCAAAACCGATATTTGTTGTATTCGGCACTCTGTTTTGAGAGGAAGAATTTAATCTTGCATTATAGATTCTTGATAAAATACCTGTTTCAAGTTTGTCTCTTAATCTTTTAACAGTAGTATTTTCATATTCTAAACTGTCTTGCGCCATTTGTGCCGCTTTTGCCATTCCGACAATATAAGGTACATTTTCTGTTCCGGCTCTTTTTCCGTTTTCCTGATGACCGCCTATAACAAGAGGTGTTATCAGGTTTGGAGATTTTATATAAAGAGCGCCTATACCTTTCGGTGCGTGGAATTTATGTCCTGATATTCCCATAAAGTCTATTTCTGTATTTTGAACATCCAGTTTTATTTTGCCCGCAGCCTGAACGGCATCAACAAAAACTTTTGTATTTTTGTTAATAGATTTTACCTTTTGAGCTATTTTTTCTACCGGAAAGATTGTTCCTGTTTCATTATTAGCATACATACAAGAAACCAGAGCGGTTTTTTCATTTACCGCTTCGTATAATTCTTCTTCATTTATCTCGCCAATTGAGTTAACTCCTATATAAGTAATATTGTATCCTTCTTTTTCAAGCTGCTTGTGCAGATTTAAAACACAAGGATGTTCTACTTTTGTTGTTATAAGATGATTCTTTGAATGATCAGCAGACAAAATACCTCTTATTGCCATATTTGCACTTTCAGAACCTGATGCGGTAAAAATTATTTCCCTTGTATTTTTTGCACCGAAAAAGTCACGGATTGTTTCCCGTGCTTCTTCTATTGCTTTTGCATTATGTCCGCCCAGTTCATACATGCTTGACGGATTACCGTAATTTTGTGAAAAATAAGGAAGCATTGCTTCAACAACTTTTTCATCAACTTTTGTTGTTGCGTTATTATCTAAATATATTAGTTTTGAATTAGCCATTTTTACACCTGAATAATTTCTATTTTATCGTTAATATGTTCTTTTAGTGTTGCTTCAACAAAGTGAGTAAGTGTAAGTTTTGAACGGTTGCAAGACTGGCATCTGCCCGAGAGTTTTACTTTGATTTGATTATCTTCAACATCAATAAGTTCAATGTCTCCGCCATCTTTTCTGAGTTCAGGCGAGATGTATTTTTCAATGATATTATTTATTTTAATTATCATTTGAGTCTTTGTAAGTTTCGGTTCTTCTTTTTCCTTTGATGCATTTACTTCTTCAAGAACTGCTTTTATTTTACCGTGACATCTTCCGCAAGCACCACCCGCTTTAGTATAATTTATTACATCTTCAATTGTCTTAAGGTTATTGTTTTTTATTTCATTAACTAAAAAGGATTTTGAGATATCAAAACAGTTGCAAATAAGTTCTTCATCAGGGTTAACTGTTATTTCTTCATTGTAGTAATTTGCAATGGCAGCTTCAAGTGCTTCATGCCCCATAACTGAACAGTGCATTTTTTCGGGCGGCAGTCCTCCGAGTGCATCTACAATTTGTTTATTTGTGATTTTTTTTGCTTCATCAATATGTTTTCCTATAACCATTTCGGTTAATATACTGGAACTTGCGACTGCGCTTCCGCAACCGAAAGTTTGAAATTTTGCATCGGTTATGATTCCGTCTTTATTAACTTTTAAATATAATTTAAGCATGTCTCCGCATGACAGAGAACCCGCTTCGCCTATTGCATCCGCATCTTCAATAGAACCCACATTCCTCGGATTCTTATAATGGTCAATAACTTTATCAGAGTAGTTCCACATAACAATCTACCTTATCCTTTTCTGTTAATTTAATTATAACGCAAAGAAAAAAAACAACCTTATATATAAGAGTAATATTGTAACTTTTATGCTTTTACTTTTTAGTATACAATTAAAAGGTCATGTTTAAATCTTTAGATGAAATAAAAAATAAATGCTTGAGCTGTCAAAAATGTGCTCTCTGTAAAACAAGAACCAATATTGTTTTTTCATCCGGTGCACCAAACAGTAAACTTATGCTTGTAGGAGAAGCTCCCGGCTATTGGGAAGATCAAAAAGGAGAGCCGTTTGTCGGGAAAGCAGGACAGCTTTTGGATAAGATATTTGAATGTGTAGGATTATCGCGTGATAAGGATGTTTATATATGTAATACTATTAAGTGCAGGCCGCCGGAAAACAGAAATCCGCTGCCTGAAGAAAAGGCTGCCTGCCGTGAGTATTTAGATGCTCAAATTGAACTTTTGAAACCTAAAATTATTCTTATCTGCGGCGGAGTTGCTCTAAATTCTCTGCTTCCCGATAAAGGAGGAATCACTAAAGTACGCGGACAGTGGTTTGATGGGCCTTACGGTTCTAAAATGATGCCTATATTTCATCCTTCATATCTTTTGAGAAATGATTCGCGCGAAAAAGGCAGTCCCAAATGGCTGACATGGCAGGATATAAAAGAAGTTAAACGCGCATATGACGAATTAGGCTAATAACGATTCGTATATTTTCAAATATTCTTTAGCGCTTAATGTCCATGAAAAATCAGCATTCATTGCATTTTTTATCAGTTTATTCCAAATCCTTTTGTTTTTATATGTCTCTATTGCATAGTTAATTGCACCAAGCATATCCTGTGCGTTGTAGTTAAAAAATTTAAACCCGTCCGCGCCGTCAAGCGGATATCCTTTTATTGAATCTTCAAGTCCGCCCGTTGCTCTTACAATAGGTATTGTCCCGTATTTTAGTGCAATCATCTGCGATAATCCGCAGGGTTCAAATCTTGAAGGCATAAGAAACATGTCTGCACCCGCATATATTTTGTTACAAAGATCCGCTCTGTATTCAATTCTTGACCGTACATTTTTTGAGTTATAACTTAGCCATGTAAAGAAGTCTTCGTATCTTTTTTCACCCGTTCCGAGTATTATAAAATCCGCATCAATCTCTCTTATTTCATTTTCGGCAAATTTTATGAGATCAATCCCTTTTTGTTCTACAAGTCTTGATATAATTGCAATCAAAGGGCGGTCTTTTTTGTATTCCAGCCAATAATCTTTTAAAATATCTTTTTTGCATTTTTCTTTGTTTTTAAAGTTTTCGGCACTGTAATTATAACTTATAAGTTTATCTGTTTCCGGATTAAACTCGCTGTAGTCTATACCGTTTAAAATTCCTTGCAGTTTACTTTGATTATTCCTGAGTGTCCAGTCCATTCCTTCCCCGTAATCGTATGTGAGAATTTCTTTTGCATAATTCGGAGATACGGCAATTATTTTATCGGAATAATTTAAGGCACCTTTCATCCACACCAGATTTCCGTAGTGTTCAAGTCCGTATTGATGATAAACTTCATCTCTGTTTATTCCTGCAAAATCAAGTATTTCAGGAAAATATTTGCCCTGATATGCCAGATTATGGATTGAAAATACTGTCTTTGCATTTTTGAAGAATTCATCATTTTTATATGATGTTTTCATCCATACGGGAATCATTGCGGTATGCCAATCATTGCAGTGAATAATATCGGGTTTAAAATTTAAAAGTCTTGCATATTCCAAAAGTGCTTTTGAAAAAACAATGAATCTTTCCTGTTCATACCAGCTGTCAATTCCTGACGGGTATACACAGTTAAAACAAGAATAAAACTTTGGGTTGTCTATAAAAAATACATTTATATTTGTATTCGGAAGTTTACACATACTAAGAGTAAAAGAATATTGCGCCCAGCCGAAATTCATGCTTAATCTGGAATTGGGGAGCTCTTTTATTTCGTATTTTTCTTTATCAATGCTGCCTATTAACGGTGTAAAAATAGCAATTTCTCTGCCTTCGCCTTCAATAAATTTCGGAAGGCTTCCCATAACATCGGCGAGTCCTCCGACTTTTGTAAACGGTGCAAGTTCAAATGTTGCATATAGTATTTTCATAACCTACCTCTTTTATGACAGTCTTGAAAGATAACTGAGAGCGGCTTTTAGTATATCCTCTGTTTTTGTGCAATTTTTCTTGGAATTCAAAATTTCTTTTATGGCATCTTTTGCTTCATTTGCAGAGTATCCAAGTGAAATAAGTACACTTTGGACTTCAATAATTGTATTTGAGTCTGTTTCTTTTATTTCAATATCTGATACATCCGGAGGTGTTGCATTTGACCAGTTTATCAGTTTATCTTTCAACTCAAGTATTATTTTTTGTGCCGACTTCAATCCGACCCCTTTTGCTTTTGAAAGCTCTTTTGAATCTTCTCTTATCATTATGTCTATAAGCTCTGATACGGAAAATTCATCTAATATTAAAAGAGCGGATTTGGCACCGATGCCTGAAACACTTTGAAGAATATTAAATATATCGCGCTCTTCTCTTGTTATAAATCCCGTAAGCGACATTGTATCTTCTCTGTGGGTTAAAGATACATATACTTTTATTTCGCTGTCTTCAGCAGGAAGTCTTTCAATCGTATTTCTTCCGGCATTAATGAGATATCCGGTGTTGTTGACATCAAGAACAATATGTGAGCCCCTGTATGAATTTATTTGTTTTGAAATTAATGTCCCTTTAAAGTAATCGTACATGGTTTACTCTTCTTTATTTAATTCATTATATTTTGCTAATGCTTTTTTCGCATCTTTTTGTTTATTAAGTTGTTTATATGTGAGTGCAAGATTGTAATAAAATGACGGTTCATCATTCTTTAATGATACGGCTTTTTTAAATGCTGCTTTAGCACCGTTATACTCTTTTAATCCCAGGTACGCGCATCCTAAATTATAATAGTAAAAAGGGTAGTCTTTTTTGTATTTTATTGCCAGTTTATACTCATTTACGGCGCTGTTGTATTTGTATTGTTTTAAATATATATTGCCGAGATTATAATGGGCTTTATCAAACTCCGGATTTAATAATAAAGATTTTTTCAGGAAAAATACCGCATTCTCATCCGTGCTTATATCCTGCGAAAGATTTGCAAGCAGGTACCATATTTCATAGTCCCTGTCTTTTTCCATAATTTTTGAAATTCTTTTATATGCTTCTTCAACATTATTTGAATTATATAATGCAATTATTTCTTTTTTCTGCTCTTCAATATTGCTTTGTGCGGCACAATATATCTGCCCGCTGCCCGATAAAAATATCAATAGTAAAATTAAAAATATTTTTTTCATAATCTACCTGTTTTTATTATAGTTTAAATCTTTAAATGTTTCCATTTTAAAATATTGTAAACTTTTTTAACATTAAAGTATTTTTTAAAAATTTTATTAAAAAAAAATACTTTAATATATTATAGGGTTAAACACGACGGAAGAAATATGATTACTTTAGACTTAGATTTAGCATATTTAAGCAGTTACTATCATATTGGCACCAATGCTCTTGATCAATATAAAAATAAGAGTATTACCCAAATTATGGAAATTGAAGCTGCCAAAGGCAATGCAAAGGCGGCTGAATTTCTTCTGCGTGCGGTTTCCGACCCAAAAGAACTTGCTAACGTATTTCAGCTTATTAACCCTAAAAACCGTTATTTAATCCTAAGAAATATGAATAAAGAAGATCTTTGTAAGGTTATTGAAAAACTTGATACCGATCAAATAGTTTTGGGACTCAGCATTTTTACACAGGAAGCTCTTTGCCAGGTTATGATGCTTCTGGAACCTGAGACACTTGCTACTTTGGTATTGAAGAATATGGATGCGGATAAGTTTATTAAAATGCTTCCCGAAGATTATCTTAATGAATTTCTCGCTTCCGATAAAATAGACAGGAATGTCATGATGAAAGCAATGGAAGATGTTGATGAAGAGCATCTCCAAAAAATGATGGAACGAATGACAGGACAACCCTGCTATGATGATAAAGATAATATACTTCAAAAAGTTGGTTCATTAGATGATGATGAATTTCTAAAAACGGTTTTCAGCATGGATATAGAAGGAAAACAGCAGCTAATAGGAAATGTTTTATCTATTAAACCCGAGTTATTTGAAGAATTCTCACCCGAAGCAATGGTTTTTCCGTTCCAAAAAATGCAGAAAGAAGATGTTTTAAAAGCACTTACGGTTCTTGAACCAAAAGATTTTATGCCGATGATGGAAGAACTTCCGCAAGAGGTATTGGCTTTAATCGCAACGCAAATTAAGCCTGAAGACTTCGCTCAGATTCTGTGTTCTGATTTTGCCGATGTAATTGCCCAGTGCGGTGCAGCTTAAAATAATAAAAAAAGTAAAATAAAGTTGTTGCGAAATGTAAACAAAAAATTTTGCCGGCGCAATTATGTTGTTTATATATACTTTATATATATAAGAACGGTAAACACGCGGGCAGAGATTATGCAAGAAAATTTAATAAATACAAAGATGAAAGAAATTTATTATTTTAATCCGTGCATTGCAGAAGAAAATCAAGAAACGGAATCTTCCAAAGAATTATGGAAGTTAATGAACATTTATGCTCAGCAAAATTATAATAATATAAAGGCTGCTTGCTAGTTAACGTGCCATTTTTTTCTTAACTTTATTAATGTTCCGTCTTTTTGTATTTTGTTTATTGTTATGTTAACCGCTTTTTTTAAGGATTCATCGTTTTCATTCCGTTTCATTCCGACGGCATAAGGTTCTTGTGTAATTCTGTTTTTAATCATACGATAGCCTTTGTTGTCCATTAAAAATCCTGAAATTATTGTGTTATCGGTGCTCAAAGCATCAGCTTGTCCTGATTTTAATGCTGCAAATGCTTCTTCATAATTTTTATATCCGCTTAGTCTTGCCATTGGGAGTATTCTTCGTATGTTTTGCTCCGCCGTGGAACCGAGAACGACTATTGTTTTTTTATTTTTCAAGTCTGAAAAATTATATATATCGCTGTTATTTTTTACTACGACACTTTGACCGGCGATGTAGTATGGCTTTGAGAAATCAACCAGATATTGTCTTTGAGGGGTTATTGTAAATGTTGCAATAACTATATCAACTTGTCCTGATGTAATTGCTTCTATTTTTTGAGAGGTTGTAACGGGCACGAATTTTATTTTTCTTTCGCTGCCTAAAATATCATTGGCTATTATTTTTGCTATATCTATATCAAAACCTTCGTTTTCTCCCGTTTTTTTGTTAATAAAGCCGAAAGGCTTGGAATCAGTTTTAACGGCGGCAATTATATATCCGCGTTCAATAATCTCTTGCAAATGGGTTTTAACTTCCTTTTTATCGGTGCATCCCGTTAAAAAAAGTGCGGATAAACACAAAAATGACAGTAAAACCTTTTTCATAACAACCTCTTTTTCATTTTATATTATTATTATAACATTCACTTTCCCAAAAATATAAGTATAATAGAATTATGAAAAAGATTTTAATATCGGCATTATTAATTTGTATAGTTCTTACAACGACGGGTGCGGGATATATGGGCACTTTGCCGGATGTAGAAGCGGAATTCAGTTATTTACGTAAAGAAAAAACCGAAAAGGCTATGCCTGTTTATTCTATTGAAGAATTGGATAAACAAAATGAAAATGAATTAAAAAATATTCCAAGAGAAAATGAACAGTACGTTGATATTATTATTAAAAAGGATAAGACTTCCGCTTATATAAAAGATGTAAATTCGGTTATTTTAATATTGGAAAAGCTCAGGAAGTGCCTTAATACTGACGGAGATATACAAAAGTTTAATGCAATAGTCAGTAATCTTATTGATAATGTGTATTATATTCAGGAAGAATATAAAGATAAACCTGAAAGTAATTATTTATCATATTCGAGATTAATAACATTGTCACATGAGGCGAGAGAAACAGCTAATTTCAGAATGCAGGGGAATTTATCGGAAAATTACCTGCCTTATACTTCTAAAGGTAATATTCATACCAAAGAAAATTTGGATGCTAAGATGCAGACTCTTCTGAATAACGTGAATGAGACTCTTTTCGTACTTAAGAATTTAGAGTAATTATACTAAATATTAGCTTGTTGTCCGTTTATTTGTAGTAATAATTTCTCCTATATTTTAAAAAGGAGAGATTCAGTTGATGTTAAAAAAAATATTTATTATAGGAATCATTCTTGTTAATGTGTATTCTACGGTTTTTGCTTTTTCGGAAAATACGCTGGACGGTATTGAAGTTTCAAGATACGGAACGTCATATGCCGGTGAAGAATTGGGCAGCAGATTAAGACGACTGGAAACGGATGTTTTTGGAATGTCTCAATCAGGAAATGTTGATGACAGAATAAATAATCTTGCAAAGCTGACATTAAATAATCCTTATAATCAAGGATTCCGGCAATATAATGATTCATATGTTCCGAAGAAAAAAGGAATACTAAGAAGATTTTTTGACAATGTAACATCTACATTTTCAGATCCCTATGTTACGGGATATACCCCGTCTATAAATGATCTGGGCGGATACGGTTATTCGGGTAATTTTTCGGGAAACGGATATATGAATTTCTTCAATAACGGAAGGAATAATTATTCTTTTAACAATCGGTATTTCCCTAATAATTACGGTTACAATTATAACAGTGGCGGAAGATATAAGCATTATCCCGTAATGGGATTCAGGCCAAATAATAACGGGTTTAATCATCGTCCTTATTACAGACCGCATTATCGTCCGAATTATAACAATAATATACAGCCGTATGTTCCTACGGATGTTGTAAGAAATGTCGCAACCAGGTCAACCGTGCATATTATGCGTGACTGATTTTATAAAATAAAAAAGAGAACCTTAATGGTTCTCTTTATCATTTCAATTATTATTTAATTATGATTCAAATACATAACAAAGAAGAGATGCTTCTCTTGCTTTTTTAACAGCTTTTGCAAGCATTCTCTGGTGTTCTGCGCAAGTACCCGTTATTCTTCTGGGAAGAATTTTGCCTGCTTCTGTTAAGTATTTTCTTAATTTTTGGGCGTCTTTGTAATCGATTTCTTCGATTTTATCAGCACAAAAACTGCAATTTTTACGTTTTTTCTTGTCTAATTGTTCTCTTGCCATTATATTTCCCTTTTCTTTCTATTGCTTTTATGTTTAAAACGGAATTTCTTCTTCTCCGATTAAGATGTCTTCAGATTCAACTTCTGAAAATTTAACTACATCCTGAGATTTTGCTTTTTCTGTTTGCGGTCTTGCTTCTGATGTTGACGAAATAACTTCAAAACTTGATAAATCTATTTCCATAACTTTTTTTTCGCTGCCGTCTTCTGATTGAAAACTTGAGATTTGAAGTCTTCCTTCCGCAACAATTTTATCGTTTTTGGAAACTGAATTTTCAACTGTTTCTGCAAGATTGCCTCTTGCAACAACCCTTACCAATGATTGTTCTTTTTCGTCAATATTCAGGGTAAAAGAAGTGACAGGTATATTGTTGCCTGTAAATCTTTTTTCCGGATTTCTGTAAACCGTACCTGAAATTACCGCTTTTGCTATCGACATTATTTTCTCCGATTCTTACGCTTTAACTTCAGAAGTTTCAAGAAGCATAACTCTTAATACATTTTCGTTAAGTCTTAACTGTCTTCTGATTTTTTCTACCTGATTCGGTTCCATTTCAAATGTTTGAACTGCAAAGTAACCGTCTCTGTATTTTTGTATGTCGTATGATAATTTCTTTCTTCCCATTTTATCTGTTGAAAGAACTTTACCGTCTAATGCGGTAATAGCTTCTTCAATTTTTGCAACAAGTTTATCATATTCTTCCGAATCAATATTCGGTTTAATTATTGATAATAATTCGTATTTTCTCAATTTTATTCTCCTTGACTTATATATCTATTCAAAAATTAATATATCATGAACATTTTTAAATACAATCATTGAAAGTTTTTATGTTAAAATTTGTTGTGCGATGGAAAAATTTTTATTAATCGGAAAAAATCTCGAAGATATTGAAAAATTTATGATTGAAAATAATCAATCTAAATTCAGGGCAAAGCAGCTTTATAATTGGCTTTATTTAAAATCTGCCGATAATTTTGATAAGATGAGCGACCTTTCTGTCTCTGTAAGGGAACTTTTAAAAGAAAAAACAAGAATCTGCTCAGTTGTGTTGAAAGAAAAACAAGTCAGTAAAGATTCTACGATGAAATTTCTTTTTGAGCTTGAGGACGGTAATTATGTTGAGGCTGTTTTAATGCGCTTTGATAACAGAGCAAATCTTACCGCATGTATCAGCACCCAGGTTGGATGTCCTATGGGATGCAGTTTCTGTGCCACGGCAAAATTAGGTTTTAAAAGAAATTTGACAGTGTCCGAGATAATACAGCAAATATTTCTGATACAGGCAAATACGGGATTAAAAGTTACTAATATTGTTTATATGGGGCAGGGTGAGCCGCTTTTAAATTTTGATAATTTGATTTCTTCAATAAAAATTTTCAGGGAACAATTTCAGATAGGTGCAAGAAGAATTACGGTTTCAACGTGCGGTATAATTCCTCAAATTAATAAACTTGCAGAAATGAACTTTCAATCAACACTTGCGATATCTTTGCATGCACCCGATAATGACATAAGAAAAAAAATAATGCCGGTTTCAAAGAAATACCCGTTTGACGAACTTATTAAGGCTCTTAAATCATACACCCAAAAAACAGGAAGACGTGTAACGGTTGAATATGTACTGATAGGCGGAATTAATGACTCACTGGAGGATGCAAAAAAATTAGCTTTTGCTATAGCGAAGTTAAAAAGTAATGTAAATCTTATTGTTTATAATACTCATGAAAAAAGTGATTATAAAAAACCTTCAAAAGAGAACATTATGAAATTCAAATATATTTTGGAGGCCTCCGGGAAAAAAGTTACCATAAGGCTTGAAAGAGGCGCTGATATTGATGCCGCGTGCGGTCAACTGAGCTCAAAGATGAACACAAAATGAACCACGTAAAAATTTTTAATCAAATCACTTGTATTATTTAAATTTTTAGAGTAAAATTATTTTGTCAAGGTAGAATTAATTTATCTAATCAACATTATATTTTTGTTTAACAAGAGCAAATACCCTAATTGGAGAGAGATACTGTTTTGCTTTAGAAAAAAGGGGCACATCATATGTATGTAAATAAGTGTATTAAATGCGGAGCCGAATTTGAGACAAAAAATCCAAAACGTGTAATTTGTCCTAATTGTTTGTATTCGGATAAAAAATATACCGAAGAGTTGTCGCAGGAGGCTCAAAATCAAACTTCATCCGCCGGTGAACAACAAGAATCAGTTCCAAAAATGAATTCCTATTCATATGACAACGGAGAAGAAAGACCCCCAAGAAACTTTAACAGAAATGACCGTCAGGGATACAGCAGAAATGACAGGGGGGAAAGACCCCAATATAACCGCAGTCAGGGACAACGTTATAATAACAGAGATAACAGAAACGGCTATCAAAGACCATACGGAAACAATAATAACAGATTTAACCGAAATGACGGTAACCAGACAAGACGTTTTAACAATAACAGAGCAGGCGGATTTTCAAGACCCAGACCCGGCGGAAATAAACCAAAACCGCAAAGACAAAAACAATTATTAGTCAGCAAAGAGCAAATTGAACAAATAGAAATTCTTTATAAAAAAGCGCTCCCGCTGCCTAATCCGGATATTCATGAAATTATCGGACAGGCAATAGGTTTGGAACCGAGAAAAGTTTTCTTCGGTATTAACCTTATAAGACAAAAACTAATGCTTCCTAAACTGCCTTTCCCGAAAAGAAAACTGGCAGTTTCTCCGGATCAATTGTTTGCGATAAAAAATCTTTATGAACCTTTGCTGCCTCTTCCTCCTATAGGCTGCCATAAAATAATAGCGGCTCAGTTAAGAATGGACGAATGGAGAGTTCACGTAGGCATCGGCCTTATCAGAAAACAGATGGGGCTTGACAGATGGAATCAGGAACGTGAAGATGCTCCTGCCGAATATAAAAAGACTAAATAACAATGGGCGATAATTTATTATCTGTTGCGAAAATACTGAATTTTCACGGGATTAAAGGCGAAGCCAAACTCGGATTTACAAAAGGAAGAGAAAAGCAAATAGAGTCTTTGAAAAAGGTTTTTGTGCTTAAAAACGGTGAATATACCGAGTTAAATGTATCATCCGTCAGATTCCATAAACATTTTGCAATTATTAAATTTAAAGAATTTTTAACGGTAAATGATGTTGAAGAGTATAAAGGCTGTGATATTTTTCTGCAGAAAGAAATAGTAGAAGAACATCTTGATGATGATGAATATCTTATAAATGATTTAATCGGTATGGATGTATATGATGAAGACGGATGCTGCGTCGGTGTTGTTACTGCTATCGGTGAAAATCTTGCCAATGATTTGTTATCAGTAAAAGATAATAACGGACGTGAACATCTGGTTCCTTTTGTAAAAGAACTTGTTCCGGTCGTAGATATGACCAATAAAAAAATAGTAATAAATAATATTGAGGGGCTTATAATTTGAGGTTTGATGTTTTAACTCTTTTTCCGCAAACACTCATTGATGCTTGTAATTACAGTATAATAAAACGTGCTTCTGACGAAAATTATATTGAGGTTAATGCAGTCAATCCTCGTGATTATACACTTGATAAACACAGAAAAGTTGATGATACACCTTATGGCGGCGGAGCGGGAATGCTTTTGTCATGCCAGCCTTATCTGGACGCATTGAAATCTGTTGATAAATGCGCAAAAACAAAGACAATTATTATGTCTCCCCGAGGAACGGTCTTTAATCAGCAAATGGCTAAAGAGTATGCGTGTTTGGACCAGCTTATAATAATTTGCGGACATTACGAAGGTTTTGATGAGAGAATAATAGAACTTTCAGGAGCACAAGAAGTTTCTTTGGGAGATTTTGTAATGACAGGCGGAGAGTTTCCGGCATTATGCATAATTGATAGTGTTACCCGTTTGATTAAAGGTGTTCTGGGTGATGAGGAGTCTTTTGAATATGATTCTCACTATGACGGATTATTGGAACATCCTCACTATACAAAACCCAGAGAGTATGGCGGACTGGCTGTTCCTGAAGTGCTTTTGTCCGGTAATCATGAAAAAATAGCCATATGGCGCAGGTTAGAACAGTTTAAAATGACACAGAAAAGAAGACCCGATATGTTCGCGCGTTTTATAAACTCCGAATTGAGTGATTTTGATAAGAAGCTGTTAAAAGAATATGAAGATATGCAGCATTAAAAATAAAAAATCATATTTTTGTATTTAAATTATCTTTAATTTATAATTATTACTATTATGAAAGCAGCCGTATTAGAAAATAATAAATTTATAATAAAAGATGTTGAAAAACCCTCTCTTTCCGGGGAAAGAATCGGTGCAATAGTTAAGGTTGCAGGCTGCGGATTATGCGGCAGCGATATAGTTAAAATTCGAAACGGGCAAGCGAAAACAGGTGACGTTCTCGGGCATGAAGTTGTAGGGGAAATTGTTGAAATAAATTCAGGCACAAATTTTGCCGTCGGTTCAAAGATAGTACTAGGACACCATGTTCCATGTTTTAATTGTGTATATTGCTGGGGTGAAAACTATTCAATGTGTCGTCATTTTAAATCAACTAATATCCGTCCCGGCGGGTTTGCCCAATATATTTATGTGTCTGAAGAACATCTTCAAAATACGGTTTTTAATGTTAATTTAAATCTTACTGATGTTGAAGCATCTTTCACGGAACCCCTTGCTTGCTGTATAAGAGCAGTAAAACGTGCAGGAATTAAAGATGAAGCAAAATGTCTTGTAATCGGTCTGGGCTCTATAGGAATAGTAATGGGCGAAGCGTTAAAAGCCTTCGGACATAAACCTTCCGGTTGTGATATTCTGGAAGAACGTTGTATATTCGCAAAAGAATACGGGTTTGAAAATACTTTTATTTCTAAAAATGAAGAAGAAACTTTATCTGCTATGAGAAAGTATACTTCATGCGGATTTGATGTGATTTTTCTTACTGCGGGAGCGGCTAAAACTTTGGATTTTGCGGTTAAAGCTGCCAGAGACGGAGCAAAAATCGTTGTTTTCTCCAGTGTTAGGGATTCTTCCGGTTTTCAAAACAATGAAATATATTACAGAGAACTTACAGTGATGGGAAGTTATTCTCCTTCACCTATGGATTTGGAAGATTCCATACATTTAATTGAACAGAAAAAAGTTAAAGTTTCGGGCTTATCAAAAGTATATAATCTTGAACAATTAAATGAAGCCGTCGAAGATACACTGTCAAATAAAATAATGAAGGCATTTATTAAAATATGAAGATGAAAGCGTTACGCTACTATTCACCTTTAAATGTAGAATTTGAAGAGGTGGAAATAAAAGATCCGAAAGAAGGAGAAGTGCAGGTAAAAGTAATGGCAGCCCTTACCTGCGGCACTGATGTTAAAACCTACCGGAGAGGACATCCTGTTTTGATAAAAAAAGTTCCGTCAGGATTCGGGCATGAATTTTCCGGAATAATAACCAAAGTAGGTAAAAATGTTATGGGCTTTAATGTCGGAGACAGGGTTGTTGCCGCAAATTCAGCACCTTGCGGAGAGTGTTTTTTCTGCCGCAGGGGAGATTATAATTTGTGTGAGAATCTTGAGTTCTTAAACGGAGCGTATGCCGAATATATAAATATTCCCAAATCTATTGTAAAAAGAAATCTGCTTCATCTGCCGGATAATTTAAGTTTTGAAAAAGCGGCATTTGCAGAGCCATTGGCAAATGTTGTGCACGGAGTTGCTAAAACAGGTATAAAACCGGGGCAAACGGTAGGTGTTGTCGGTATAGGTCCTATAGGTTTAATGTTTGTTAAACTTGCAAAGTTAAAAGGCGCAAGAGTTATTGCGGCAGGCAGAAATCCTCTTAAACTTCAACTGGCAAGAGATTTTGGCGGTGCTGATGAGGTGATTGATTTAAATAAATATAAAAATCCCGAAAAAATATTTCTTAATTTTTCCGATGAAAAAAAGGGTCTGGATGTTGCTGTTGAATGTGTCGGATTGCCCGAAATATGGGAGAGAATGTTTACGTTTGTAAGAAGAGGCGGAACCGTCCATCTTTTTGGAGGATGCAAGCAGGGGACGGCTATTTCTATAGATACGAGAAGGCTTCATTATGATGAAATAAAAGTTTTAAGCATTTTTCATCATACCCCCCAGTACTTTAGAGAGGCTCTCAGTCTTATTGCGCAGAATGAAGTTCCGGTTGAAAAATTAATTACCGAAACATTGCCTCTTGAAAGAACGGAAGAAGGCTTAATAAAACATATGAACGGGCGTGCCGTTAAAGTTTTAATAAAACCTTAATTTTTATAGTATAATGACTATATCTGACGGAATTATGTTATGGAAAATCTTTTTTTAGAACTTAAAAATAAAATAACTGAAGCAGAAAGTATCATTATTTTTTCCCATGTTAATCCTGATGGAGATACTCTGGGGTCAAATCTTGCTTTAAACTTAATGATAGAAAAATATTTCGGGAAGAAAGCAGACAGTGTTTTTGTCGGAACCTTGCCTAATTTATATTCATATCTGCCTGAATTTTCAAGATTTCAAAATATTGATGATATTGATAAAAGTAAAAAGTATGATCTTGCAATAGCTGTTGATGTTGCATCAAAAGACAGAATGGTCACAGCTGTACAGTTGTTTGATAATGCCGGATTTAAGGCTAATATAGACCATCATGTTACAAATATAGGTTATGGTGATTTAAATATAATAGACGGTAATGCCGCTTGTGTCGGAATGATTCTGAACAGAATGTTTAAAAAATGGGATATGCCTCTTAATCTTGATATTGCAAGATGTCTTTATACTTCTTTAATGACGGATACAGGATGCTTTAAATATGATAATACATCTCCCGAGGCTTTTCTTATGGGTGCAGAATTAGTTGGCTGCGGAGTTTCTCCGAACAAAGAATACAGGGCTTGTTATGAAACTAAACCTCAATCAATGGTTCAATTTCAGGCTTATATAGTTTGTAATACCGTTTTTTATAATGACGGAAAAATAGCCTTTTCTAAGGTTACAAGAAATGATATGAGCAAATTTAATGCGGAAGATGATTATACAGAAGGTATTGTTGAAGTATTGAGAAGCTCTAAAAATGTTGAAGTTGCGGCAATATTGAAAGAGACAAAAGAAGGTTATACCAAAGTCAGTTTGAGAAGTAAAAGTCTTGATTTGACACCTGTTGTAATGGATTTTGGCGGCGGCGGACACAAATACTCTGCCGGCTGCACCATAAAAAAGCCTATAGCTATTGCTTTTGATAAATTGTTAAAACGTGTTCAAAGTGAAATAAAATGAGAAAGTATATAGAAACTTTAATAAAAAAAATCATAGATCAGGATTTTTGCGGCGTTGCTGCAGAAATGGCATTCTGGTTTATTTTGGGGTTATTTCCTTTCCTGTTGTTTCTTGCTTCACTTTTTGCCTGGCTCGGTAAAAAGGCATTATTTACACCGATAATTTCTTTTATTACAAATATTGCGCCTAAGGATGTTGCAAGTTTGATTTTGAATACGCTTGAAGAGGCAATGATATTTAAACAGGGTACTTTTATAGCCGTATTTGGTATTTGTATTACCATTTTTCTTGCATCAAATGCTATTGCGGCAATTATCAAGGGATTAAACAGAGCTTATGCTATTGAAGAAAACAGAAGTTTTATACATACAAGATCTCTTGCAATAGTCATGGTATTCATAAATTCGCTTGTACTGTTTCTTACGGTTAATTTAATAGTTCTCGGTAAAGTTTTTCTTGATTTTATGCTCGATTATACGATACTTTCCCAGTTATCGGTTGATATTATTTCGATATCAAGGTGGCCTGTTTCTTATATAGCACTTGCGTGTTTAACAATTTGTAATTATTATACTCTTCCCGCGATAGACGGAAATGATAAACTGAAATTTAAAAGTGTACTTTCCGGTACTTTCTTTTTCAGTCTGTTCTGGATAGTCGGTTCCTGGGGCTTTTCATTGTATTTAAGCAATTTGAATGCGTACAATAAAGTTTACGGTACAATCGGAGCATTCGCAATATTAATGGTATGGCTTTATTATACATCTTTAATTATGCTGATAGGCGGTGAAATAAATTCAAGATGTTATGCAAGACTTACTGCTAAAAAAGACAAATAATTTCTTATTATTACAATAGATTAAAATATTTTATTATATTGTCAAAAATTTTCTTTTTCCCGTATTGGTTAAAAGGAGGTTATTAAGCAGTGATTATTATTAACGACGGAAACCGTTTTTATAATACTAAAAAATATAGTCAAAAAGAACTTGAAAAATCCCAAAAAATATATTCCGGCAGTTTTCATTCTAATAACCCTATAATGTATCAAAACAGTGAAGCTATAAAAAATACAGCCTTTGCGCAAATATCATTTAAACAAAAAAATAATTTAACCGGTGCAAAAACTTCTCAAACGGTTAGTGAAGCAGATAAAAACTCCATTGCCGGTATAATTACGGAGAGGTATTATTTAGATGATAATTATTATGATATACCTCAAAAAGATATAGATTGGGATATAAAAATGTTCCTTTCGCATATAAAAACAGCGGCTGATGTAAAATTTGCAAAAGCGGCACTTTTGAAACAAACCGGGGGAAAGAACTTGTATACCTGTGCAGAAATTACGGATCTGCTTTTTAGATTGGGAGAAGACGGTGTCACGGATACGGCAGTTGAGATAATTGAAAAAAGTGACGAGAAATTGACAGCAGATATTTTATCCGTTTTAGAAACATTAAAAAAGGAAAATCCCGAAAAATATTATTTTTTGGTAAAGTCACAATATTTGATGAGATATCTTTGTAATTCTTTTGCAAATCAAAATCAAAATAATTTGATTTTTACTTCGGATGCTTCTTTTTTACCTAAACTTGAAGAAGCCTGCGGATTTGTATCTTTGAATAATGCTTTTGAAAATAATTTTGCAGGATTAACTGATTTGTATTTGTCCGATAAGTCTGCATATAATTATGCTGTTAATTCTCCGGTTCTTTGCAGCTGTTTTTTGCAAAGTGCTGCGTTTCCGGCATCAAAAAACTTGGGGCTTAATGAATTAAAAGAAATTGAAAAAGCCTGTATTGCAAATACTTCATCAAACAGCTATGTTAAAATGTATGTTATTGACAGTGATTTTTTCCGCTATGGCGATGAACTGAGTGATTACCTCTCAGAATTTAAAACAGATGGAGATATTACCGTTTACAGAAGTGAAAGAGATACGGGCATGTTTGAAAATGTACCCTTAAAGGGCAGCGAAATTGAAAGTCGTATTCGCGAAATAAATGAAGCAAATAAAACAGTTACATCAAAGGAAAAAGTTACGCCAAACTCATTTACATACCGTAAACATGAACTTGATACGGTATCTTTATATGATTATATAAACTCAAAATCTGAATTAAATCTTTCAGATGCAATGTTAATGGTAAAATATGCGGATGAAGATTTTGAAAGAGATGTTCTGGCTCAAATAGAAAGCTGTTCAATTAAAGACTGCCGCTTTAAATCCGCAAGTTTTTCCGAATCGTTTGCTGATTATTGGAAAAAAGTTTTTAACGGCAAAAATACCGCTACGGTAAAAGAAAAAATTACAATAAAAAAAGGAACTGAAGGTGTTTTTTGTTCCGGATCAACTATGCAATGTGAGTTTATATTAAATAACAAACCAAAATTGTTCAGATATCAAAAAGCAAATTATGACAGAACATCAAATACATTTATTCTGGAGGCTGTTGTTCAAAATATATAAACAGGATTGATTTTTTTGTCCAAAGATAAGATAATTTTATATGTATATCGGAGGTACTTATCATTAATATTAAATCTTTTATATCGGTTTTATCGGTTTTAGCCTTTTTGACATCTTCTGTATATGCAATGAGCCCCGAGGCAAATAAGTATTACAGAAATGCCTGCAGTTTAGGAGATAAAGGAAATTATTCCGAAGCGGTTGAACAACTCAACAAAGCAATTGAGTTATCAGATAATGATGCTCTTTTATATACAAAACTTGCGGGAATGTATTCCGAACTCGGTCAGTGGGGTAATGCTGTTGAGGCTTATAAAAAAGCATCAAAACTTAATCCCAATGACGCTTTTATATATATAAGCCTCGGTAATATTTATGAGCAGATGCAGGATTATAAAAATGCTTATACTGCATATAATCAGGCTTATAAAATGTTCCCCGAATATAAATATAACTATTTGAATCTTGCAAGTGTTAAAGCATATTTGAGAGAAGATGAAGAAGCAATCAAGTATTATCAAATGTTTTTGAATTATTATCCTGAAGCTCTGGATGCCCGTGAAAATATGGCTTCTCTATATCTGAGAATGAATAAACCTAAAAATGCCGTTGAGATATATAATGACATTTATCTTAAAGATCCGTCTTCTTTCAAAAATTATTCAAACTACGGACTTGCTTTATATAGAATATCAGATTATGATAATGCGGAAAAAATTCTTCTGAAAGCTATATCAAAAGACAAAGAAGATTATGTCGCAATGGCTAATCTGTCATATGTTTATATGGCACAACACAAAGATAAAGAAGCCATGGATATGTTTTCAAAAGTACTTGAAATTAATCCCGAAATGAAATCCATAAGATTTGATTATGCTAATCTGCTTGCGGACAACAACAATACGGATGAAGCACTGGTTCAATATGAAGAGTATTTGAAAACAAATAAAGATAACGAAGCGGCATATTTAAATGCCGGAATATTATATTCGCAAAAAGCTGATTACCCCAATGCTCAAAGAGTGTTGGAACTTGGTATGCAGCAATTTCCTAAGAACAAAGAAATTCAAAAAGAACTTGCCAAGGCATATCATCTGGATAAAAAATATGATAATGCAATCAGCATATATGATTCTCTGCTTGCTGTTGAACCTGATAATACGGATTTATTGCTGAATAAAGCAGTTGCATTTCACGCACAGAAAAAATATCAGGAGGCAATTGATATATATAAATCAGTTCTTGAAAAAGATACCGGAAATGCCAAAGCTGTTGATTATATGATAAAAGCATATATTGCACAGGGTGATGCTTATTTGGCGGAAACAAACTACAGAAAAGCAGTATCAAGCTATGAATCTGCTTTAAAGCTGGATAGTGAAAATCCTGCTTTATATTTAAGTATTGCCAATGCTTATGATAAATTGGGTTCAAAATCAAAGGTAATTGAATACTATGAAAGAGCAATAGAAATTGCACCTGATAATCCGGATGTTTTATCTTCATATGCAAAAACGCTTGCTAAATATGATAAAAATGATGATGCAAGGCTTGTTTATGAAAGAGCTATTTCGGCACCTTCAGTTACCGTTGAAGATAAATATCTATATTACACTGATATTGCTGATACATATTATAAAAGCAAAGATTATCAAAATGCGCTTGAAAATTATAATAAAGCCGAAGTTATAAATAGTACCGATGAATATTTATATGTTAAGATAGGTAATTCATATAAAGGATTGGCTAAACTTGATGAGGCAATAAGTGCTTATAGAAAAACAATTGCCATTAATCCTTCAAATCCTGATGCATATTTTAATATAGGGCTTTGTGAGGCAGAACTCAATAATTTGTCTGCCGCTAAAGAAAATTTTGAAAAAGTTATAGAGTTAAAATCCGATTATGCCTATGCTTATTATGCTTTAGGTTTGGCATATGAAAAGGAAGAAAATTTAGAAAAAAGTATAGATAATTACGAGAAATTTGTTCAATATACTCAAGATAAGAGTTTGAGAAATAATGTTCAAAACAAAATTAATAATCTTAAAAAACAGCTTCCCGATGAGGTATTAACTGAAGAATAATGAAAAAAACAATTATTTTACTATTGATATTTCCTCTTTTGTTCTTTTGCGGATTTAAGAAGAAGGAAAATCCGTATGTCATACTGTCTGCTGCGCCCGTGACACAGCAAAGCGTAAACAGAGCCGAAAGAATTTTTTCCCCGGGACAACGAATATATTATTCTTTGCTTTCCGAAAACGGATTTAAATATTCGGGTATAAGAATGCAGCTTTCCAAACAGGATGATAAAACTTCAAATTGGGGCTTTTCAATTATTGCAACCAATGATATATATGTCGTAAAAGGTGACAGTGAATATAGAGATTATATAATTTTACAGACGCCGGGGCGTTATATTATTCAATTCTTTTATTTGAACAATAAAAGATATCCTTTTGTACATAAGGAATTTATGGTTCTGTAATGTTTACTTATATAAAATTTTTAATCCAAAAGCTGCAGTCGTCAAAATATATAAGAAAAGGACAGTGTAAAAAATGCGGAGCGTGCTGCCGGAATATACTTTTATATTCGGATAAAGATATTCCTGTTAAAACTCCGGCACAATTTGAACAAATAAAAAAATGGGACAGGCATTTTGAAAATTTTTATATATCGGGTAAAAACGAAACGGGTGCTTTGTTATTTACATGCAGAGCACTTGATGATAATAATCGCTGCAAAATATATTTACTGCGCGGTTTTGGCTGCAGGCAGTATCCGAAGAAGAATACAAAATTTCTTATAAACGGCGGAAAACCGCTTGACGGCTGCGGGTATTACTTTGAACCCGATAAAAAATTTGACGATTATCTGAAATAATTTACTTTAAATATGAAAGTAATGTATTCATCAGTTCAAATTTTGGTCTGTAACCTGAAAATTGTCCCAGTATTTTGCCGTCTTTGAAAAGAATAAAACTTGGAAATGCGTGAATGTCGTAACGTTGGGTTATATTTGGATTATCATCAGGATTTATTTCACCGACCCAGATATTATTTTCAGCAATTTCTTTTAAAATCGGTTTTTGTTTCTGGCAATATCCGCACCAGGGAGCTGTAAATGCAACGAATTTAACACCTTCTTTTATATTTTCGTCAAAATTTTTTTCGTTTAACTCTTGTATCATAATCTCTCCTTTTTATAAATAACAGATTATGACAGCTGAAATTATATTCCATTCCCCTTTCGGCTCAAATAGGGTGTATTATTTTCTTATTGTAAGTCTTTCCAGTTTTCTTACAAATCTTGTCGGTTTATTTTCAATGTCTTTTGTAATTGAATCGACCAGTACAGTTTTTGCTCCGAGGAGTTTGCCCGCCAGTATATCGGTTAAAGGGCGGTCGCCGACAACTACTGTTTCTTGCGGCTTTATTTCCAGCGAAGTAATAAATTCTTTCATAACTTTTGGCGAGGGTTTGTTTGCACTTCCTATTACGGGAAAATTTGATATCGCCTGAACCTTTTCAATATAATTTTTATTTTTATTATTGCTTATAATGGCAATTTTGAAACTTTTACTTAAAGATTCAAATAAAGATAAAACGTTATCCGGATATTTCCCTGATTTTGACGGCATTACGGTGCTGTCCAAATCAAATAAAAATATTTTTACTCCGTTTTGTCCGAGTTCGTTGTAGTTTATATCGAATAGTGAAACTACGTTGTAATCAGGTTTTAAAATCATCTTAAATTTTTTACTCCAATTGTTCTTGCCAGTGCATACTTATAGTCTTTCGGTGTATTTGAAAGCTCTAAAAGTGAGATATCATTTGTATTTGAAAGCTCTTTATCTTCGCCTGATTTCTCGTCAATAATTCTCAGAACTTTCGTCCTGAAACATTCTTCAGGTGTAATTATTTCAATTTCGTCATTTAAAAGAAATTTATTTTTCGTTAATACTTTGTATTTTCCTTCTGTTTTGTCTAAAAATACGCAAAGACAGTCGGCCCCCGCAAGTCCTTTTGAAATATCATAGCTGTAGCCTTCACTATCGGGTTTATGCAGATAAAATCCTGTTGTATAGCCTCTGTTGCCTATTTTTATTATTTCATTGTAATTTTCTTCTTTATTTATAGTTCCTGTTTTCATATAATCATCAATAGCTTTTCTGTATGCTTTTGCAACAGCAGATACATAGTAAAGACTTTTTGTTCGGCCTTCTATTTTAAATGAGTCTATGCCAAGGTCTATAAGTTCAGGAAGATAATTTATTAAAGCAAGGTCTTTCGGGCTTAATATGTGGGTGCCCTGAGCGTTTTCTTCAATGTCAAAGTATTCGCCTTCTCTTGTTTCTTCTACTAACTTATAGCTCCAGCGGCAAGATTGGGAACAATTCCCGTGATTTGCCTTCCTTTCGCCCTTTGTCATATAATCACTGATTAAACATCTGCCCGAAAAGGATACGCATTGTGCCCCATGTACAAAAACTTCATATTCTATATCAGGAACTTTATTCTTTATTTCCGCAATTTGTTCCAAAGATAAATCTCTTGATAAAACAACTCTTTCGGCGCCTAAATCCTGCCAGAATTTAACTGCTTCATAGTTTAAAATGTTTGTCTGCGTGCTTACATGCAGCGGAATTTCCGGCATGTATTTTTTTATTATGTTATATACTCCAAAATCCGAAAATAATATGGCATCGGGTTTTGCTTCATTAATTTTTTCGGCGCTTTCCGCCATTTTCTTAATATCGTTATTATAGGCAAATATATTCAGAGTCAAATATACCTTTTTGTTCATTGAATGAGCGAGATTAATGCATTCTTTAAGGTTATCAACAGTGATTAATTCCCCTTTCCTCATAGCACGCAGGCTAAAATCGACCATTCCGAGGTAAACAGCATCTGCGCCGTAGTGCAAAGCATAATCCAATTTTTCTTTGCTTCCTGCCGGCAGCAATAATTCGGGTCGTTTTAATTTCTTTTCCATAAATCTTATTCTACTATAAATTTGTCTTTTATCATATCATCATATATTTGAAAGGCTATATAATCAGTATCTTTTGATGTTTTTGAATATTTAATTATTTTCTCCATAACATATACAATGTCTTTTAATGAACAATGCTTTTGAAGCAGCTTAATTAATATCTCTTTTAATTCATATATATTTAATTGTTGTGATATTATCTTGTATCCTGCGGGGAAGTAGCCTCTATACAGTTCCAGAAGCGAAAATGTTTCTTCTATTGTAAAAATAAGATTTATATATTTTAATGCTGTTTTTTTCATTATTTCTTTTAAATATTCCACTCCGGAATAAAAGATATTTTTATCAATATCTTTTTCATATTTTTTATTAATTGTATAAAAAGTGCCGAATTCGGTTTCCTTTTTTATATAATTTTCATTGATTATTATGTTGTATTCTTTTACTTTTTCATCGGTAATTATTAAATCTTCCATACTTATATCAAGATAAAGAATTTCATTGCTATGTAAAAATATTTTATATCCCGTTTTAAATGCAGAAGAGTCCAAAACTCGAATCAACGGAAGTACAAACCCGTATTTGTCTGTTAAGTTTAATCTTACATCCGCAAGTGCGGGTATAACCAAATTCTTTTGCTCCGGGTCGGCATATATTACTTCATCTCCGCATACATGTATTGAAATTGTATCGGTTCCGAGTCTTCGATAATAATAATTGTATGGTTTATAAAATAAATTCATTTTTACAAAAGTTTTTTGTATGTGTATTATTAATCCCGGAAAGACAAAGGATATCAGTATTATTAATATCAGTATTATTTTATTTGTTATTTGAAAATAAATATTTTCAGGGTTTAAAAATATTGCCAACAAAAGAGCTGCTATTGAAAAAATAATAACAAAATTTGAAAAAGAACGAAAATTATCTTTAAAAAATACGAAAGAGTCATAACGTTTGTTGTCTATATATGTGATTTTCTGTTTCATGTATTCTCTGACAATGTTAATTATGGAAAGAGAATAATCGGTCATATTGAAAGAATGATTATCCGTAATCTTTTTATATTCTTTATCAATCTCTCCGATTATATTTTCAATTATCTCAAGATTGTTAAATTGTTGCTGCTCAAGTTTGTTTATTTCTTTATCGATTGTTTTTATAAGTGCTTCAAAGAAAAGAGCTTTTTGAAAAGATGTATAAGGCGCATCTTTATAAAACAGCAATCTTACGGCTTCAATAATGAGATTTATCAGCATTATGTTAAAATCATATGCTAATTCGGGGTTGTGTATAAATTTTGTATATTTACTGCCTTTGTTATAAAAAGTATTGAAAATTGAAGGGTAATATTTTCTTGTAACTTCATCAATTATGGCATAATCTTCCTGTGAAGGAATTTCTGCCAGAGTGCTGTTATAAATTCCGTTGTGAAGTTCATTGATAAATGATTCCGTGTATTTGTTTTTCATAATAATAGGATAATCTCCCGTTATATTTATTATAAAATAAAAATTCTCCTTTTTTACCTTCAAACGGTTATTACTTTATGTTTTATTGCCGATTATAATATTATATCAAAAAACAAGGAGGAACATAACATGCCTGAATTTTCAAACCCTTTTGCGGGAAATAACAGCGATAAAATATTAAATGAAAGAGAATTGGTCCGTGCCGTAAGATTTTCTATTGCGGGAGAATTTGAAGCAATACAACTTTATGAACAGCTTGCGGATTCTACGGATAATAAACAGGTAAAAACATTATTGAATGAAATTGCCGGTGATGAAAAAGAACATGTCGGTAATCTACTTCGCCTGTTGAAACTTATTTGTCCCGATGAAAAACAATTCTATAAAGACGGATGGGAAGAGACAGAAGAAATATTAAAATTAAAAGACGAAGATTAAATCAGAATTTAAATTTAAAAACGAATACAGGGCTTAAATATTTAATGCTCTGTATTTTTATTTAATTAATTTTTCCCGAAAAAGAAATGTAAATTTGCTTTTAATCTTGTTAGCGGTGATATTTTTCTGCAGTTGTATACTTTATTTTCAATAATTGCATCAGCCCAGGGTTCTTCCATTAATCTTATGTTATAATTTTTAGCCTGACGGGCAAAATATTCATATGCTTTTATAACCGATGTTTCTATTGCTTCGTTTTTTGTATTCATCTTGCTTTCAAGATGATTGACAGCTCTCGAAACAGTTGTAATCCCTATCTCTTTTGCAATATTAAAAAAATTGTCAATTTCGTACTTGTTATCATTTACATTAGGTAAAACAATATATTTTAGTTTTATTTTATGAGAGTTTTCTTTTGTATCATAGACGTATTGTTTGAGGGTATTTACAACCTCATTAAATTTGTCGGCTCTTTTAATTTTTTTATAAGTTTCTTTTGTACCGCAGTCAAGAGAAACGCATAAAGAGTTGTTTTTCGGGGCATTTAACATATCGGAAATTAATTTTTCGTACTTAATCCCGTTTGATAATACTTCAAGTCTGCAGTTTTTCTCTAAAAGTAATTCAAGAATTGACGGAAATTCTTCAAGCATTGTAGGTTCACCGCCCATAAATGCAACAAAACTGTCGGAATTCAGTCTTCCTTGTTCTATTAATTGTTTAATTACGGGCAGGGCATCGTAATCATCGCTTTTTTTAACTTGTTCATTAAAATCGGAGTGAACCGAACAGTAAAAACAAGCTGCATTACAATGTTTCCAATTAAATACGGTAATTTTATATATACTGCCGTCAAATTCTTTCCATTCTTTTAATTCGAGCATAGGGCACTGCCGGCAGCGCTCGGGAATAATTCCGTTTTTCATTTCTTCAATAAGTTTAAGCCGTCTGTCTTCATTTTTCTGAAAGGCATTATCTTCTTTATATGAGATATATTCAGGCCCTTCCCATACTTCATTACAGTATTTAAATCCCGAAAAACTAAGGTCTATACTGCCTAAAATATGGCTGCAGCATTTGTACTCCATAAAATACTCCCTTTGGTAAAAGTATTATAACATGTTATACTTGTTTAGTGGGTTCGATTATGACACAAAATTATGCTATATGTACATTCCCGTTTAATGCTGCGCAGATTAATATGTGCGGTGATGTATATGTGTGTTGTCCGCCCTGGTGCCGTTCTTATTCTTTCGGCAATATATTCGAGCAGTCTTTTGATGAAATATGGAACGGAGAAAGAGCAAGAGAATTCAGAAGACAGTTTATTAATAATGATTATAAATATTGTAATTTGAATTTGTGTGTTAAAGATTGTTCTAAAAATATAATTTCTTCCGAAACGGCAGATAAGCCCGAAACATTTATTTTTTGTTATGATTCCGTATGTAACGTAAAATGCATATTCTGCCGCAGCTGCCATGAAAAGCAGGATTTATCGTATTTTGATGAGAATATGGATTCTATTATTTTAAATATGCTTGAAAATGCTAAAAATGTTGTGCTCTCAGGTGTCGGTGAAGCTCTGTTCAGTCTTCATTCAAGAAAACTTATTAAAAGAATTTCTCGGTTATTTCCTCAAATTAAGTTCTCATTAATAACGAACGGTATTTTATGTGATAAGAAAAATCTTGATGAACTCGATATAACAGATAAACTTTTATCCGTAACGGTTTCCTTGCACGCAGTTAAAAAGCAAACTTATGATAAACTTGTCAAAAACGGCGATTTTGAAGCGGTAATTAAAAATCTCAGGTTTTTATCGGAGTTAAAAAAACAGGGTAAACTTGAAAAATTTATTTTGAATTTTGTAGTAAATGCTTATAACTACCGTGAAATGGCGGAGTATATTAAAATAGCAGACTTATACGGTGCCTCCGTAGGTTTTTTGGAACTTTTAAAACTGGAAACAAACGAGAATGTTTTTGATGAATTGAATATATGTAATGAAAAACATCCAAAATATAATGATTTTGTTAAGATAATGAAAAATCCGGTTTTTAAAAGCGGAAAATGCACAATAAATGAAGAAATGCTTAACTTAAAGCCCATATCAATTTTCAAAGTTTTAAAATACAGATTTTTCAAGTAAAATGAAATAAGAATTACGAGGTATAAGATGGCTTATTTATCATGCGAATTTGTCGAAAACGGGATGTGTTTTATATATGATGCTGCAGTTTTGTGCAGCTATTCAATGTGCATGAAGTTTGAAGCCATTAAAATCATTGAAGATTATAAAGGCGAACTTTTTGATTGGGAAAAAGTAAAACAAATAAAACAAGAGTATCGCGACAGATTTGCCAAAAATGATATTCCTCCTATATGTCAGGGCTGTCCCAGCCTTAAAGTTAAAGATTGGAACGGGGATATGCAGCTTAAATATATCCTTATCAATCATTGGGAGAATTGCCAGCTTGATTGTATTTATTGCCATACTCACGAAAGAAAAAAAGAACTAAATAAAATGAAACCGTGGAAAATTCTTCCCGTGCTAAAAGATGCTTTGAAAAATAATATGCTCAGCAACGAAGGAAACGTTAATATAACAGGCGGTGAGCCTACGATATTAAAAGAATTTCCCGATTTAATGAAGTTTTTTCTTAATAAAACAAATATATTCATAATGATAAATACTGCGGCAGTTGATTATTCAAAATGGATAAGAAAAGCGATTGAACTCAGGCGCGCTGCACCTACCATATCTTTAGATGCAGGCACAAGAGAAACTTATAAAAAAATAAAGAATGTAGACTGCTTTAAAAAAGTTATCAATAACATAAAAAAATATAAAAAAGGTCTGGATCCCATACAGAACAGTCTTATAGGAATGAAGTATATCTTTATACCCGGATATAATGATAATTTGGAAGAAATTCAAAGCTGGCTTAAAATAGTGGAAGATTTGGGTATGACAAATCTTCAGCTGGAACTTGAACATCACTGGTATGAAAAAAATAAATATTTACCTGATAACATAAAAGAATATATTGATTTGGTTGTTAAATATGTTCATGAACATAAATGTAACTTGTCATACCGTGAAATCCTTACGACCTGCGGTTACACGGAAGTGATAAGATACATAGATAACGGCAGATAACTATGGCGGGAATTTATTGATGGCTTATTTATCCTGTGAATATGTTGAAAATGCCGTATGTTTTTTGCAAGATTCCGTTATGATATGCTGTTATGCCTTAAGTATCGGTTATGACGGGCTCTGTATCAGTGATCACTATTTCGGACAGGAAATTGACTGGGAAAAGGTTATTGAAATAAAACAGAAATTCCGTGACAAATTTTCCCGTAATGATATTCCTAAAGGATGTTCAGAGTGCCCCAGACTTAAAGTCAAAGATTGGAAAAACAGCGATAAATTTAATTATATCCTTATAAACCATTGGAATAACTGTAATCTTAAATGTATATATTGTTATACAAGGGACAGAAAAAAAGAATTTAAAAAAGAAAAACCGTATAAAATCATACCTGCTCTAAAAGATGCAGTTAAAAATAAGCTGCTTACACCTGATTGCTGGATTGATATAACAGGCGGCGAGCCTGCTTTATTAAAAGAATTTCCCGATTTGATGAAGTTTATTCTTGAAAATACAACGGCAATCGCACTTGTAAATACTGCCGGATTAAATTATTCAAAATGGATAAGAAAAGGGCTTGAAATGGGACGTGTATCTCCCACTATATCATTGGATTCGGGTACAAGAGAAACTTATAAAAAAATAAAGAGAGTTGATTGTTTTAATAAAGTTATCAGGAATATTCAAAAATATAAAAAAGATTTAGATAGTGTTAATAACAGTTTATTATCTTTAAAGTATATTTTTATTCCCGGAGTAAACGATAATATTACAGAACTTCAAAACTGGCTAAATTTAACCGGAGATTTAGGTGTGACCAATTTAAAACTTGAAATTGAACACGAATGGTATGTTAAAAACAGATATGTTCCTGATTATATAAAAGAGTTTATTGAAGTTGTAAAAGATTATGTTCATAAAAATAAATGTAATTTGTCATACAGAGAACATCTTGTGCATTACGGCTACAGAGATGAAATCCACTATATAGATAACGGATTATGGTATAATCATAACTGATGGAAAAACATATTTATTGCCCTAATCCGTATATACTTGCAGAAATTATGCCCTATGGGTACGTATATCCTTGCAGCTGCGGCTGGATAAAAGGATATTTTTTCGGTAACATATTTGAACAGTCGTTTGATGAAATATGGAACGGCGAAAGGGCTCGGGAGTTTAGAAAAAAACTGTATGAAAATGATTTTTCTCTGTGCCCGGGGTGCCAGAATCTTGAAATACTTCAAGAAATAAAAGATGAAAAGGCAAAGTTGGTATCTGAACCGCCTGAGCGTATACTTCTGGGACTTGATGAGTATTGCGATGTAAAATGTATTTTTTGCCGCAGTGAAGATTATAAAATTGATAATAATCTCATTCCCGAAGATAAAAAAGATAAACTTATTGATATATTATCTCCCTGGCTTAAGAATGCTAAATATGTTAAAACAAATGCCGTCGGTGAAGTATTCGCAAGTAAAATATCACGCGATTTAATAAAACAAATTGCCGGCAGATTCCCTCATATAAAATTTGAGATTATTACAAACGGAATACAGTGTACGCGAGAAAACATTGAAAAGCTGAATATCACTGATAAAATATCAATGATGACGGTATCTTTGCATGCAATTAAAGAAAAAACTTATAACAAACTTGTAAAAGGCGGAAACTACAAACAGGTAATTGAAAACTTAAAGTATCTGTCCGAACTTAAGAAAGACGGAAAAATTGAACGGTTTGAACTGCATTTTACCGTTACTGCACTTAATTATAAAGAAATGCCGGATATGATTCGCTTCGCAAGGCAGACGGGTGCAAAAATAAGATTTCTCGGTCTTGATTGTTCACGCAATTTAGAAGAATTGTATAAAAAGCTCAATATTCAAGACAAAAATCATCCGAAATATAATGACCTTGTCAGGATAGTGCATTCAAAAGAATTTATAAACGCTAAAGATGTTATTGAACAGGGATATGATTATTTTACGGGTCTTGAAAAAATATCTTTAAGGCAAAGAATATTTGACTTTTTGCATAAATAACACACTTATACTAAAATTTTTTTATGGACAAAATATGTAAACATCCTTTTAACAGCATACAGGTGCAAAACACGGGCGATATATATTGCTGCTGCTGCTATTGGACAGATTTTTATTCTTTCGGCAATATATTTGAACAATCTTTTGATGAAATATGGAACGGTGATAAGGCGAAGGAATTCCGGCGTCAGTTCATTGATAAACAATATAAATACTGCAAAACCGATGTGTGTGATCCGTATATAGCGCCGGATGGATATAATGCTGATTTAACCTGTGAATACCCTAAACTTATAGAGTTCAGTTATGACAGAAGATGTAATGTAAGATGTATTTTTTGCAGGCTTGAAATAAATGCTGAAGAAGAACGATATAACAGAGAAAAAGAACAAAGAATAGAAAAAAATTTTGACAGGATATTTGCTCCCGTTTTAAAAAAAGCTGAGATTGTTGAACTTAATTCGGCAGGAGAACTTTTTTCAAGTCCGCATTCCGTTGAGATTGTTAAAAAAATAATAAAAATAAATCCTGATATCAAGTTCAGGATTATTTCAAACGGTATTTTATTTACGAAAGAAGCTGTTGAAGAAATGGGACTTCAAGATAGATTAGACTCTGTTACGATTTCAATTCATGCAGCAACTGAAAAAACATATAAAAAACTGGTAGAAAGAGGCAATTTTGATGCCGTAACGGAAAATATTAAATATTTGTCCGAATTGAAAAAACAAGGACTTTTAAAAGAATTGCAGCTGAATTTTGTTGTTACATCTTTAAATTATAAAGAAATGAAATCGTTTGCAAAATTTGTAAAAAAATTAAACGCCAAAGCCTTTTTCATTAACTATCACAGGCAAATTGATTCTGATGAACTTGAAAAAAAACTTGATATTTCAAGAAAAGACCACCCTAAATATAATGAGCTTGTAAAAATATTGAAAGATGATATTTTCAAAGATGAATGCTGCATTGTAAATGATTATTTAAAAAATCTAAAACCGATAAAAAAAAATATATTCTCTCTATTTAAAAAATGAACCTTTTTTTAATATTTCCTCAATATACTCCCAAATAGTAGGATTTATTCCTGATTGTATGCATTTTTCTTTATAAAAAGAAAAAAGTTCATAATAGTAGTCGGGTATTTTAAATTCTCCGTTTTGTATGAAATCTTTGTCACACTGGTCAATCATAAGCTCAGAGTTTGTTATTCCGATTTCCTTCATAAGATTTATATATTTTTCAATTTCTTCTTTATTGTCATTATATCCTCTGACTAATATATACTTTAATCTCAATAAAACAGGCAGTTTTACATATTTTTTCAGATTTTCTTTAACCTCTTCAAATTTATCGACGGTTTTTATTTTTTGAAAAGTTTCTCTGCATCCTGAATCTATCGAAATATTTAAATCCACAAAGGTTTTTTTTGCTATATCATCAATAACCGGCAGGTATTTAATTCCGTTAGTTGCTATTTCTATACGTTTTACGCCGTTTTCTATAAATATATTTACGAGATCTTCAAATTCATCAAGAACAGATACATTCCCGCCCTGAAAATGTACATCAAGTTCTTTTTTATCAATCATCTTCTGTTTGTACAATTCTTTGATAACGGGCAGCAAGTCATAATAATCACTTTTTTTTGATTTTAAAACGATTTTCCTGCCTGATAAATATTGTTCACAGCAATATACACAGCTGCAATCACACTGTTTAAAATGTTTAACAATAATCATTTTTGCTTTCGGCGGCTTACAAAAAAAACTTAGTAACAGAGGCTTTGGCTTTGTTTGTTCTTTCAGGTCAAAACATCCTTCACATTCGATTGGAATATTGCCCCTATCCAGTTGTTTTATAAGTGAATTTCTTTTTTTTATTATATTTTTTATTTCTTTTGGTTTCGGAATATCACAAGCAGGGCCTGTTCTTGTGCCGCAGCAATAAAAAACTTTTAATGCGTCAAAGTCAAGTGTTTCATTGAGTCTTTTACAGTAATATCTTTTTGTCATAATTTTATTATACTAAATTTCTGATATTATATATAATATGAATTTCTTACAGTTATTTAAACCTAAAAAGTCATATATGTGTTCGTTAATGAATACTAATTTGCACTTTACAAGCCGAAATACGCTTGAACCATGCTGCAGTGCTAATATAGGGCCCGTTTTTGCGGCAAATCTTTCTGAAAGAAATTCAATAAAGGGTTTTGCTGCGGAAAAAGAAAAATATATTAAAATGCTTAAATCAGGGAAAATTCCTCAAGGCTGCCTTAATTGTGTTCATCTGTCGGAATATAAGTCTGATAATGATTTAAAAATAAATAAGATTACACTTAATCATTATACGCAGTGTAATTGTGCTTGTATCTATTGTACTCAGGGTAACAGAACTTTAGATAAAATTAAAGAGGATGCAAATAAACCCGTTTTATTTGATGTTCTTAAATTTATAAATGAACTGTATGACAATGATTTTATAGATAAAGAAAAATTATATATCGATTTTCAGGGCGGTAACATTTCCTGTTTAAAAAACTACGAAGAAATAATTGATACATTCCTTCAAAGAGGAGTCGGAACTATTTATATTCCTACAAATAATATAGTTTATATGCCCGCTATAGAAAAACTTTTAAAAATGAAAAAAGGTGAATTTTGCACCGCGCTTGACAGCGGAACAAGAGAAACTTACTTTAAAATTAAACAGGTTGATAAATTTGATAAATCCGTTGAAAATATAAGAAGATATATTAATTCCGCAGGAAATGATTCTGTTATTATAAAGTATATTATTGTGAATGGTTATAACGATAATATGGCGGAATTTAAAAAATTTATTGATTTAATGCTTGAACTTAAAGTAAAAATAATAGTAATTGATATAGATTACAGAGATATTATAGATAAACCTTTTAAAATCCCTGATGTATATTATGAAATTATTGATTATGCAAAGAATGTATGTGCAAACAATAACATGGATTTAGGTATTCCGCCGTATACACAAAGTGTTCTGGATAAAGGTTTTTCATCAAGATAAATTTTTTAAACAGAGGTTATAAAACTGAAAAGTTTCAACATTAAAACCTTTTTTTTGAGCATATCCAATACACCACTTCATAAAATCAGTTACTTTTTTTTCGGGTGTAAAATTATTCGCCCTGCAGTATCTTCCGTCAATGTCGAGTTTTATACCGTTTATTCCGTATTTTTTCGAAAGTGAAAGAAATTTTTTAAACTCCCATTTGCTTACATTAATACCGGGCAGCACAATGTATTTTAAAAAAGTATTTTCTTTGCCTCTTTGAGTGGAAGTATACATTTTTAAACTTTTTTTTAAACTGTTAAAAGCGTCGACCCGTTTTATTCTTTTGTACAATTTTTTTGACCCTGAATCAACGGATATTATAATGCAGGCTTTGTTCATATTTATTGCCTTAAATATTGCATCAGAAAATACAATTCCGTTTGTGGCAATTGCTATAAATTTTGTAAATCCCGATATTATATATTTCTCTATTATTTCGCCGCATTCGGGGTAGATGGAAAATTCTCCGCCTCCGATATGAAATTCACAGCCTTCTTTTAAAATCCCCTGCTCAATCATGTTATCTATAACGGGAACAATTTTATATGTTGAGTCTTTTCTTTTTCCGCTATCTAAATTGTTTATGCAGTATATGCAATTAGAGTTGCACTTTTCAAAATGTGTTATATAAACCCGGTCTATATAATTCTCTTGTTCCCAATCGGCAAGTTTCAGGTGATAGCATTCTTCGCAGCTTTTTATGTATCTGCTGTTTTTTGCATCGTTTCGCCATTTATTTATTTTTTCATATAAAAAGTCTTTTTCTATATTTCCTCCTTTATAAATGTCTTTCGAATATATAAGAGGAACCAAATTGTCTGCTTCATAAGGTGCATAACAGCATGAACATATGTTTTTAGGATAAAAACAAATTCCATGTTCTAAAAGATGACAACTTTTGTACTTATTCATATTTGTCTTTCCCCGTAAAGTTATGCATAATTAATTTATATCAATAAAAAGCCGTTCGTCGTTTATTATTTTTTCTGTATTCAAAACAGTATATAATTTTTCATTTTCAATAAATTCGGAATAAACATATTTTGATATATTATTGAAAACGGACGGTTTTATATCGGGCAGATTTTGTATGTATTTAATATCGTCCACCAATAAAGCAATATTGAAATCTTTACGTTCAAGAATAATAAGTTTACTGTTTTTCGAAGAGCCTGATACTTCAAGGTTTAAAAATAATTTTAAATCAAGAACAACGAGAAATTCGCCTTTCAGGTTTATAATCCCTTTAATATATTCGGGAGTATAAGGCAGTTTTGTAATCTTGTATCGCCTTGCGGAGGCAAACTCTTTTATGAATTTTAAGTCTATATAAAAGAAATCATCATTAAGAGAAAACAAAATATATTGATTTTCCGTTACCAGATTGAAATTAAAGGAATAAATACTTTGTCCGTCCACAGGCTGAAGACTTCTTTGCTCCATTATTTGTTTTGATTTTTCATCTTCGGGAAATAATTTTAAATAATCAATGTTATTTTGTTTCTTTGTATTAAGAGCAAGAAGATTGTTTAAATTATCAATATCAACAATGCAGATTTGTTCTGTTTCATTTTTATAAATATTTTTTAATATGGAATTTTCTGCAGAATAAGGAATGGGCTGAATATTTGTTTTCTCAAAAGAGAAAATGTTTATAATTGAATCTGTGTGAATTGCAAGAAAACTTCCGTCCAGATTGATAATAATCAATTTATTATTTACCGTAAAATTACGCGGTTCAAAACCAAGCATAGGACATAAATCAATTGCTTTAATCATAAGACCTTTATAGTTAAATATTCCCGTTACACCTTCCGGCATTGACTCAGGTATATCTATTACGGGTAAATTCATTACTTCAATAACATTTTTAATATTTATTGCATATTTTTTATTACAAAGAGAAAATACAATATAATTCTCTTCCAAAATGTTATTGCCGTCTGTGTTTTGTTGAATAGTCGGATAATTGTAGTTGTTCATTTTTAATTAAACCTATATAATAAGTATACTATAAATTAATGATATTAAAAACCCGAAAAAGAATTATAATATAAACTGTAAAAGGAGTATAAAATAAAATGGCTGGAAAAGGCGTAAGTTTAATACAAAGTTTGGCAAGAAAAAATATAATAGATTCGGCTATATTAGGAGCCGTAACTCTCGGAATTGTATGGGTTATAAATAAAATTGAAGATTCGACAGTAATGATTATTTCTGTAGTCGGACTTTTGGTATTATATTTTATTCTTTATCAATTTTCCAGAAATAATTTAATCAAATCTATTGATAAACTTGTTGATAATGAACTTAAAGAGTTTCAAAAAATATCCGTAAAAGTATTACAACTAAGTGAAAAACAGCGACAATTAACAAATAAATATACGGAAATGCTTAACGAAATTGTTCAAACTACTAAAGTTTATAAAAATAATGCTCTGAAATCAAAGGAAAAAACACAGACAATTGCAATGAAAGCACAGGAAACATACGAGGATTCGGGACGTGAATCAAGAGCGATTGAAGATAACATTGCATCAATAAACACTTTAAAACAAAAAGTACAGGCAATTGCGGAATTAATTATAGAATTAACGGATTATATAAAACAGATAGGTTCTACCGTAAATATAGTAGAAAATATTTCGGAGCAGACCAATATGCTGGCTCTTAATGCGGCAGTTGAAGCGGCAAGAGCAGGAGAGTACGGTAAGGGTTTTGCTGTTGTTGCGGGTGAAATAAGAAAACTTGCAGATGAATCAAAACAGGCTACAACAAAAATTACAACACTGGTTTCTGAAATTGAACAAACAACTTCTTCTACAATTATGGCAACTGAAGACGGAACAAGAGAAATCGAAAAATCATTAAGATATATGGTCAGTATTAATAACAATATTGCTTCACTTGTTAATAAAATCAAAGAAATCAGTATTACTGTTAATGATGTATTAACCGGAGCCATAGAACAACAAACAATAACAAATGAAGTGTTTGAAGCCGTAGAAAATATGCAAAAAGGTATCTCTGAATCGATAAATACATTGGAAGAAAATATTGAAAACATAAGAACTTTCTCTGAAATATCCACGAATATCAAAGATAACATTGCTAATTAACAGGATGTTTTATGCAATATAATCCCGAAGAATATAAAGAAATACTCAATATATTTAAGGCGGAAAGTGAAGAAATAATCCAGTCATTAAACGACGGTTTCCTCACTTTAGAGAGAAATCCAAATGATAAAACACCTTTAAAAAAGCTCTTTCAAAACGCCCATTCTATCAAAGGTGCGGCAAGAATGCTCGGGTTTAACGGAATTCAGGATATTGCCCACAAACTTGAAGATATTTTGTCTTTTTGGAAACAAGACGGAGTTACAATAGATTCAGACTCGTTTGAAATTATTTATGATGTTTGTGATTTCCTTCTCGAATCGGTTGAGAAATCGGTTGAAAATCAGGCTGATTATTTTGATGTGAGTATTGTCAAGTTTTTGAACAGTTTGGACGGGTTCCTTCAAAATAAAAATAAAAATTTGAAAGAAAATCATGAGACAGCCGATAAAAAGAACTTTGGCTCTCAAATTACGGATATTAATGCTGCAATATTGGAATTAATGTTTGTTTTAAATAAAAATTCAAATACCGACAATTACGATGAAGTTATACTTGTTATTTCCGAAAACTTGAATATTCTTGCAGAAATATTTAAAAACAGCGGCTTTGATAATATAAAAAAATCAATAGAGGAAATTATTAATAAGTTAACTTCAAATGCAGGCAATAAAGAAATTCTGGAGTTATTGAAAGAAGAAATAATATCACTAAAAGATTTGATATATAAAGAATTAAATGTATCGATTCCTTCCGTAAAATTCGTAAAAGAAAATAAAGAACCGCGTGAAAATCAGGATAAACAAATCGACAAAAACGATGAAAAACTTGATTATGTATTGAGAAATCTGGCAAGGATAAAACAAAACAAAAGTTTTATTGCCGAAATCAGTCCTCAAATTTTGTTTATAGAACAAAATACATCCGATAAAACAGCAAAGAATATTCTTTCGGAAATAATCAGTATATTGGAACTGTATGCTTCTTCGGAAAAACCGGTTGATAATGACTGTTATATGACATTGCTGCAGGGAATTTATTTCGTCAGAAAACAGGAAATTAATGACGCACAGGAAAAATCCGATTATTGCGGTTCGCTTCTTCAAAGGCTTAGTGTTGTAAAAGACATGTTATCAACCGAAACGAAAAAGATTGAAACTCCCGTGCGGCAAAATAATGATAACGGTATTTCCTCCCCATTTAATCCCGATCTTGAAATCATTAAAAAAAACCTTAATATGTATGAATTGCAGGAGATAAAGACTTTAAGGGTTGATACTTCAAAGATTGATAATCTGATTTCGCAAACCGGTGAATTACTTATTAACGGAATTAAAACAAGAGAGCATTTAACGGAATTATCGGGAATTAACAACAAGTTGATTCAATGGAACAGTGAAGGGAAAAAAATAATAAATTACCTTAAATATCTTGAAAAAAAAGGATTTTTTAATTCGGAATTTGATGAATCTTCCGCGGCCTTCTATAAAAAAATTCAAAATTTTCTCTCCGGTAATACGGATATAATAACCGATTTGCAGGATGATTTCGGAAGGTTATATAATATTATTTCCGAAGATGATAATAAACTTCATCAAACAGTTATGGAAATAGAAAATATAGCAAAAGGAATAAGAATTTTGCCGCTTGCGACTATTTTCCATTCTTTTCCTCGTATGATGCGGGATATTGCCAATGAGCACAATAAAAAAATAGATTTTATAGTTAACGGCAGTGATACAACCGTTGATAAAAAATTAATTGAAGAAATAAAAATGCCGTTAATTCATATACTTAGAAATGCCGTTTCTCACGGAATTGAAAAACCCGAAGAAAGATTAAAAAACGGTAAAAATGAAACCGGCACGGTAAGACTCAGCGCACGGCAAGAGGATAATAATGTACTTATTGTCATTGAAGATGACGGTTACGGAATAAATCTTGAGAAAGTAAAAAAGATTGCCGTAGCAAAAGGCATTCTGCTTGAAGACGAGCTTGAAACATTGTCTAACGAGCAGTTAATGAAATTATTGTTCCTGCCCGGTTTTTCCACGCAGGAATCCATCAATGAAATATCGGGGCGCGGAATCGGGCTTGATATTGTAAAAACCAAGATTAATAATTTAAACGGTGATATTCAAATTGACTCTGTTTTAAATAAAGGCTGCAGGGTCACAATTAAGCTCCCTCTTTCAATGTCTACGCTTAAAACGTTTATTATTTTGATAAACAATCAGAAATATGCAATTCCCGTAAGTGCAATTAAATTTGTTAAAAAAATCAGGAAAGAAGAAATTTTTTCAAGAAACGGACTAAATTACATAATATATGAAGAGCATTCCGTTCCGATTTATTCTATTTCCGAAGTATTCGGAGAAAAACTGATTCTTAACCGGGATGAAGAATTGACCGTTCTTATTATTGAAAATCAAGATCGGCAGGCTGCTTTTATTATAGATAAACTTTTGGGAGATCAGGAAGTATTTCATAAAAAACTTGTTGCACCTATTGTAAGAATAAGAAATATAAGCGGATTTACCACGCTCTCTACGGGTGAAATGTGTCTTATCATTAATCCTTACGAATTGATAAGAAATACTGTTATGGATACAAGTATGTCTTCTTTTTGCCTGGAACAGATAGAACAGAAATACAAAGAAGAAAAACATAAAAATAAAAAGATATTATTTCATAATTGCGGCAATATTGATTATATTGTTAATGATGTGACCCGGGAATTTGATAATATCGTTTCTTTTGATAACCTTTATTCTGTTTATGACTACATTCAAAACAATGATGTTGATGTATTTATTTGTAAATTGGATAACGGAAATAATGATCTTTTGAAGTTACTCCAATATATTAAAAATGATGAAAATTTCAGTCAGATTAAAATAGTTATTATATCGGATTTAACTTCTCTGGAAATTTTGACAATGGTAAATCATTTTAAACCCGATTTATATGTAAAAACAACGGATTATGAAAAACAAACTTTTGTGGAAGCATTAAAAAACGAGCTTTAAGATTAATAACTTAAATCTTAAACCATTGTTTTTTGGACGGGGTTTTCTTTTTTCGGGTTATCTTTAACATATTCGTATCCGGATAAATCAGCTACTTTTTGTCCCCATTCATTGATAATATCTTCATATTCTTGATCGTAAGAAATAATTTCTCCGACGGAAATTTTTATTTTTCCCGCAAACGGAATCCAGTTATATTGTTCGCATCCCGTTATGCTTACGGGTAAAATATCTGTTTTCATTTGCTTTGCAAGAACGGCAAAACCTTTATTTATTTTTTCTATTTTTTTATTTCTTCTGATACCGCCTTGAGGGAAAATACCCAAAAGCCATTTATCTGTTTTGAATATATTGAGAGCTGTTTTTATAGTAGATACTTCTAATTTTTCTCTGTTTACGGCAAAACAAGCCAGCCTGTCCAGCGTTTTTGATAAAAGTTCATTTACTTCAAACAATTCTTTTTTGCCCATAAAGGCGATAGGTCTGTCTGTTGCTTCCCCCATAAGGAAAGGGTCAAAATAAGAAATATGGTTCGGTGCAACAATAAATCTTTTATCTTGCGGTATATTTTCTCTTCCCGAATATTCAATTTTGTAAAACAATCCGGCGAATACTCTTATAACAAGCCAACGTCCGAATTTTTGGAAATCAATTTTGTCTTGGTTAAAATCAGAAACTTTTCTGCTGGTGTAATTCTTTTTCGTCTGTTCTGCCATTTCGTCCCCTCTTTATGACGGAATATATTCCAAACCTGCTAATTCACAAACAGTATTTGCCCATTTGTTAATTAAATCTTTGTCATTAAACGAAATGGGTGTGCCTGCTTTTACGATAAACTCTTTTCTTTTTGAGTCTTCATTTGTTTTTACAATAATTGCCACGGGAAGTACATCTCTTTGCATTTTCTTTGCAATTGATGCAAATCCCTTCATTATATTTTCCATTTTTCCGTTATTACATCTTGTACCTTGCGGAAATAATCCCAGATTCCAGTTTGTTTTTTGAACACTAAGTGCTGTTTTTATTGTTGATACATCAACTTTGTCCCTGTCTACAGCGAAGGCTCCGCACCAATCCATAAGCACACTGGACCAGAAAGTTTCAAATAACTGTTTTTTTGCCATAAAAGCAACGGTCATATTAAGATTTGCCGCAATCATAAAAGGATCAAGTCCTGTAACATGGTTGCTTGCAACAATATATTTTTGTTTTTTGTCAATATTTTCCCTGCCTTCGACAATAAATTTATATTTCGGGCTTACCCAGTTTTTTATTGCAATATTACACACAATATATTGAAATATCTTTCTCCAAATATTAAAACTTTTTGCTGTTTTTGTTGAAAATCTTGTTGTCATATATACCTGATTTTATCCGTACTTTTTTCAATTATATCATAAACAAAAAACTTGATTATAAGTTATGTTTAATTTATAAATAGGTCATGAACAATAAATCATGGTAGGTAAAAAGGAGTAAAAAACTATGGTAAATGTTGCAATTAACGGATTCGGAAGAATCGGAAGAAACACTTTAAGAGCAGCAATCAGAGAAGGAATCTTTGATAAAATTAATTATGTTGCTATAAATGACCCGGGTTTAACACCTCAAAATGCAGCACATGTATTTAAATATGACTCTGTAATGGGCAGATTTGACGGTACAGTTGAAGTTGCAGAAGACGGCTTAATCATCAACGGCAAAAAAATTAAATTCTTTGCTGAAAAAGATCCCGCACAACTTCCGTGGAAAGAATTAAACGTAGATGTAGTTGTTGAATCAACAGGTTTCTATACTGATGCTACAAAAGCTCACGCTCACATTGATGCAGGTGCTAAAAAAGTTATCATTTCAGCTCCCGCTAAAAATGAAGATATTACAATTGTTTTAGGTGTAAACGATAAAGAATACGATACAACAAAACATAACGTAATTTCTATGGCATCTTGCACAACAAACTGCTTAGCTCCCGTGGCAAAAGTATTGGATGAAAAATTCGGTATCGTTAAAGGTTTAATGACAACAGTTCACTCATACACAGGTGACCAGAGAATTTTAGATGCAGGTCATAAAGATCCCCGCCGTGCAAGAGCAGGTGCTTTAAATATTGTTCCTACAACAACAGGTGCGGCTAAAGCCGTTGCATTAGTATTACCTCAATTGAAAGGTAAATTAAACGGTTTCGCTATGAGAGTTCCTACTCCGGATGTTTCTGTTGTAGACGTTGTAGTTGAAACAGAAAAACCGGTTACGGTTGAAGCTGTAAACGCTGCATTAAAAGCTGCTGCTGACGGCAAAATTTTAGCTTATGAAGAACAACCGTTAGTATCTTCAGACTTTATCGGTACATCACAATCTTCAACAGTTGACGCTGCATTAACTATGACAATGGGCGACAATATGGTTAAAGTTGTTTCTTGGTATGATAACGAAATGGGTTATTCAACAAGATTAGCTGAAACTACATTAATGGTTGCAAGCAAATTGTAATAAAACTTTACTATTAAGTTTTTAAATAAAAAAGAGGTTTTTTGGATTATTTTTTTCATAAAAGCCTCTTTTTTTATTAAAAATTTTATATTTTAGGTTAAAAAAATTCTAAAAAGACAAAAATAAGAATTCTAAGAGTGTATGATATACAATCTAAATTTTAAAAAAAATCATGTTTGATATACAATGTTAAAGCTGAGATAAAGAGGATTATTTTATCGTGGGTTTAACATTTCAGGAATTAATATTAAATTTATCAAAATTTTGGTCGGATTACGGGTGTATAATACAGCAGCCGTATGATATTGAAAAAGGTGCAAGTACAATGAATCCTGCAACTTTTTTGCGTTCTCTGGGCCCCGAACCGTGGAATACGGCAATGGTTGAGCCCTGCCGCAGACCGACGGATGCAAGATACGGTGAAAATCCAAACAGACTGGGACATTATTTTCAATATCAGGTTATATTAAAACCGTCGCCAAAAGACTCTCAGGAATTATATTTGAAAAGTTTGGAAGCGATGGGAATAGATTTATCAAAACATGATGTTCGATTTGTTGAAGATAACTGGGAATCTCCTACTCTTGGCGCGGCAGGTGTCGGCTGGGAAGTTTGGCTTGACGGTATGGAAATTACCCAGTTTACCTATTTTCAACAAGTAGGAGGGCTTGAAATCAGACCTGTCGCCCTTGAAATAACATACGGTTTAGAGCGTATTGCTATGTATCTTCAGAATGTTGATTCCGTATATGATGTTATGTGGAATAAAGAATTGAAATACGGTGAAATCTATCTTCAAAACGAAGTGGAACAATCAAAATATAATTTTGAATATTCCGGTGCGGAAAGATTATTTAAAATGTTTGATTTGTTCCAGGCGGAAGTAGAATCTTGTATTGAAGCTAAAATTGTGCTTCCTGCTTATGATTATGTTTTGAAATGTTCGCATACATTTAATTTGCTGGACGCAAGAGGTGTAATAAGCCGTGATGAAAGAATTAACTATATAAATCGGGTAAGAAAAATGGCTGCTATGGTTGCGCAGCTTTATGTGGAACAAAGAAAAGAAATGGGCTTCCCTCTGTTAAAGAAGCAGCCTTTGAGTGTATAGAAAAGGAAATTAAATAATGGCAGATTCTCAACAAAAGAATATTTTCGGAGCAGTATTATCGAATTTAATAAGAAAGAAAAATCCCGATGAATTCTTGGAACAGTCTAAAGAAGGAGGACTGAGAAAAACTCTCGGAGCTTTTGACTTATTGATTCTGGGTATAAGTGCGATTATCGGTGCGGGAATATTTGTTATGATAGGCTCTGCCGTAATCGGTACAAATGAACATGTCGGGGCGGGACCTGCACTTGTTATTTCAATTGCTCTCGTTGGTATTGCTTGTATATTCCCTGCTCTTTGTTATGCGGAATTTGCTTCTATGATTCCTGTGTCGGGGAGCGCATATATATATACTTTCGCAACGATGGGCGAGTTGCCTGCCTGGATGATGGGCTGGATATTAATGCTTGAATATGCAATAGGTACTATTGCCGTTGCATCAAGCTGGACGGGATATTTAATTCAGTTCTTTAAAGGACTCTCTTTTATGCCCGAAAGTCTTCAAAATCCGCCTTTATGGCTTGTAAATGACTATAGAACCGCCGTTGAAGCCGGAGCTTCAATACCTCATTTTCTTGGTATTCCTGTTTGTATGAATTTGCCCGCAATGTTTATAATAACGGTAATTGCCTTTGTTTTGTATAAAGGCATACAAGAATCTGCCAATTTCGCAAAGATTATGGTTTTTGTAAAACTGCTTGTTATCGGTCTTTTTATTGCCGTAGGTTTTTACCATATAGAACCTTCTAACTGGCAGCCTTTTGTTCCTTTTGGTGCCAAAGGTGTTTTAATGGGTGCTTTTGTTATGTTCTATGCTTATATTGGTTTTGATGCCATATCTACCGCCGCAGAAGAAACAAAAAATCCGCAAAAGAATTTGCCTATAGGTTTAATCGGTTCTCTTGTCGTATGTTCTGTATTTTACGCATTGGTGACAATTGTTCTGACAGGTATGGTTCCTATGGATAAAATTGATTTGCACGCACCTATTGCTCATGCTATGAGTTATGCCGGAGTCGGTGCAAAAGGGCTTGATATAATTCAGGGGATTATTTGTATTGGCGCACTCGCAGGGTTGACTTCCGTTTTACTTGTTCTTCAATACGGTACAACAAGAATTTTATACGCAATGGCTCGTGACGGGTTTTTACCGCCTCTGATGAAAAAAATACACGCAAAATTTAATACTCCATGGGTAATTACGATTTTATCAACCGTTCTTATGCTGATAGGTTCTTTGTTTATAAATAGAGATGTTGCCGCAGAACTTGCAATCTTCGGTACGTTTACTTCATTTATAATTGTTTGCATAGGAATTTTAATTTTGAGAAAAACAGAACCGAACAGGCCCCGTCCGTTTAAAGTTCCTTGTTGTCCCTGGTTCCCGATTTTGGGTATAGTATTTTGTTCCGTATTTATGATTTCCGCATTTACGGAGGTGAAAACATCGGCTACTTTATTCCCGCTCTGGATTATTCTGGGACTTGTAATATACTTTTTATACGGATATCAAAGTAACAGAAGAGAAGTTGCTTTGAAATTAAAACCGGTTGAAGAGGAACAACAAATTCTCAGCGCTAAGGCGAATGATGTTTAACTTCTTTAAACGAAATTTAAAATATCTTGTTATAGGTGCGGGTTCTACCGGGGCTACTTTTGCTTGTTTCCTGAACAGCGCGGGTAAGAATGTTACTCTTATTTCTAAGTATGAGAGTGTTATTCAACTTGCAAAAAAAAACGGCGGCATAAAATTAAAATCTAAAGTAAAAGGTGATAAAAAATATAAAATAAATATCAAAACCGAAAAAGAATATAAAACAAAGGCTGATGTAATTATACTTTGCATCAGAACGCCGGATATTATTTCCGCTTTTGATTTTATTAAGCGGGTTTCGCATAAAAATACTGTTGTTTTTTCTATTGCAAACGGATTTGGCATTGGTTATTTTCTTCGAAAAAAAATTCCTTATATAAATGTCGTTGATGCAAATTTTGTAGGTAAATGCAGATGGTATGACAGAAACTCGGGGGAGTATCTGCAATTGAGAGAATACTGCGAACTTAATCTTTCTTCCGCGGATGATTTTCTTGATAAAAAACTTTTGGAAAAAATAAAGTCCGATTTTATTCAAGCCGGAATGAATACTTCATTGATGTCATCAAAACAGTTTAATGAAATTTCCTTTGAACGTTTAATAACGCGATCACCCTTTGAGGCTTGCTGTGTTTATTATGATATAAACGCGCATCAAATCACGGGAGAAAAACGTGAATTTTTTGAAAAATTGTGTGAAGAATTACTGATTCTTGCAAAAGCAATGAACATTAACATTCGGGACTCTTTTCTTCAAGAATATTATTCTAATTTTGAACTTTATAAAGAAAGAGATGATGCAAATGTATACTCTTCAATACTCAATGATTTTAAAATCGGGCAAAAGTCCGAAATAGATTTCTTGTTCTTCATTGTGCTTGAATTGGCAAAAGAATATAATGTTAATCTTCCCTGTTATTCGATGATAGCTGAAAAATTTAAAGAATATAATACATTATCGGGAAATCTTTGCTAATTTAAGAATTGCATTACTTTTTGCCGGAGTTCTTTATATTTTTGAACTTTATTATTTATCTTAATTGCTTTATTTATTTCTTCCAAAGCGGCATTGTATTTCTCTTCGTCAAAGAAGATAAGACTTTTTGTTGCATAATACATATCATTATCATTTTCCATTTGAATGGCTGTATTTATAAGTTCCGCTGCCGTATTAAAATCACCGAGTCTTCTTTTTGTTTCGGCTTCAAGCGCAATGATAACGGCTTTATTATTTATTACAAAATTATCGTATTTGTCTTTTTTTCTGAATATGTTAAATAACCTTTTAAACATATCTGTATTCTATCATAAGTGTAAAGATTGAAACAAATAATGAGTTTATATTATAATTTGGTTTAAAAGGTAAAAATATTGTGATATTTAAATGTTGTGAATCTTTGCTTCATCATCTTGTCATTAATCCAAAGGACATATATTTTTGTTGTTCCACTTTTGATAAAAGACTGGAATATATACCTGAATATAACGGAAGTCTTTTGGATTTAGATTATTATAAAAAAATAAGAGCAAAATACATAAAAGATTGTAAATCGGGAAAATATCCGGAGCCTTGCAGTCAGTGTCCGTTTTTTGTTGAAAAGGACTGGGATGAAACTATCGGATTTACTACGATATCAGTTTCAAACAGAACTAAATGCAGCTGTAATTGCATATATTGTATTATTTCAGGCGGCGGGAATGTTGAATCAAAAAGAAGATTAAATACGCAGAAAACATATGATGTAAAACCGGTTCTTGAACAGTTAAGAAGAAATAATATGATAGCTGATAATTGTCAGCTTGTTATCGGCGGCGGTGAATGCAGCGAATATCCCGAAGGTGAGCTTGAATATCTTGTTTATTTTTCAATGATGACAAATTCATATATAATTCTTTTAAGCTCGGGGTTTTTCTATTCAAAAGCTATTGAAAATGCTATAGCATCATCAAAAGCGCAGCTTAAAATCTCCGTTGATGCCGGAACAAAAGAGGTTTATGCAAAAGTAAAACAGTCGGATATGTTTGATAAGGTCTGGGCAAATATTGACAGGTATATGGAAGCTCAAAAAAATAACCATCAATCCGAAGTTATATTGAAATATGTAATTATACCCGGAGTGAATGATACCGTTGAAGAAGCTAAGGCTTTTGTTCAAAGATGTTTACAGGCAGGATGTGAAAAAATAGAAGTTGCACTTGAATTTTTCTGGCTTGAAAAAAATCACGAAAAAGAAGAAATTCCTCAATCACTTATTGATACAATAAGATATTTTGAATCTCAGTCTGAAAATAATGTATTTTTTGCGAATAATATTTCATCACATATAACAAAATGGTTAAAAAAGAATTTTGTTTAAAATAGGTTGAAAACGGGAATATAAATAACAGCAGTAAAAAAAGCTGCGTTTGGTTCATTAAAGATGGAAAGGGGCGACGAGCCCCTTTCTCTTTTTGTTTATTTTACCATTTTTTAAATATAAAAAATACGGCAAGTATTATCAATGCAAATCCGACCAGATAGTTCCATTTAAATTCTTCTTTTAAATAAAGTATCGAAAATATACTGAAAACTATAAGCGTTATTACTTCCTGAATTGTTTTTAACTGTGCTGCTGAAAAATATTCATGTCCTATGCGGTTTGCAGGAACTTGAAAGCAGTACTCAAGAAATGCAATTGACCAGCTTACAATTATAACAAGCCATAGTGCGCTGCTCTTATATTTAAGATGCCCGTACCATGCAAAAGTCATAAATATATTGGATATTATTAATAAAATTATCGGTAGAAACGGTCTTATCATAGAATTATTATATTAGAAAAATAAAAACGATATCATTTTATTTTAATGTTCTCAGTGAGTTTAAAACGGCAAGCAAAGTTACTCCGACATCAGCGAATACGGCTCCCCACATACTCATCAGCCCGAATGTTCCGAGCACTAAAAATAACACTTTAACTCCGATTGCAAATACAATATTTTGTTTAACAATCAGCATTGTTTTTCTTGCGATTTGTACTGCCAGAGAAATTTTTTCCAGATTGTCATCTGTTATAACTACATCGGCAGCTTCAATGGCGGCATCGGAACCTAAAGCTCCCATTGCAATGCCTATATCGCTTCTCATTAATACAGGTGCATCATTAATTCCGTCTCCCGCAAAAATTACACTCTTCTTCGGGTTTTTATTTTTCAGCAGAATTTCAAGTTTTTCAACTTTTTCTGACGGTAATAAATCAGAATAATAATCATCCGCTTTAAGTTTATTTGCAATAAATTCGGTATTTTGTTTTGTATCTCCGGTTAATATTACGGTTTTTATATCAAGTGCTTTTATTTTATCAATTGCTGATTGTGCATTTTCTTTTATTTCGTCTGAAATTACTATACTGCCTAAAAACCTGTTATTTTTTGATATGTAAATAATAGTTCCCTGCTGTTTTGCATCGATAAAATTTATGGCATTCTCACTCATAAGTGCTCTGTTTCCTGCAAGAATTATGTCATTATTTATGACAGCTTTTATCCCTTTTCCCGCTATCTCTTGTGAATTGTTTATTATAGAGATATCTATAGTCTTGCCGTATGCGTTTTTTATTGAAACGGCTATCGGGTGATTGGAATAATTTTCTGCATATGCTGCTGATTCTAATAATTCATTTTTATCAATATCTTTTGCGGGATTTAACGCAGTAACATTGAATGTTCCTTTTGTTAATGTTCCTGTTTTATCAAATGCTATTATTTCTGGTTCTGAAAGCATTTCCAGATAATTGCTTCCTTTTATTAAAATCCCTTTTCTTGAAGCTCCTCCGATACCGCCGAAAAAAGTTAGCGGTACTGAAATTACCAGCGCGCACGGGCATGATATTACCAGAAAAGTTAGTGCTCTTTCTGTCCATGTTGTGATATTTGAACTTCCATTCAGGCATAAAGGTATTAATATAATCATTAATGCACATATGACAACAATCGGAGTATAGTATCTTGCAAATTTAGTAATGAAATTTTCAGCTCTTGATTTTCTGCTGCTTGCATTTTCTACCATTTCAAGAATTTTTGAAACGGTTGAATCCTGATACTTTCTGTTAACCTTAATTTTTAAAACTCCGTTTGTATTTACTGCTCCGCTTAGTATTTCATCATTTATGCTTACTTCCCGTAAAATACTTTCACCCGTCAGTGAAGAAGTATCTAAAAAAGAGTGTCCGTCTATTATAATACCGTCTAAAGGGACTCTTTCACCCGCTTTAACAATAATTACATCATTAATATCCACAGTTTCCGGTTTAACTTGTTTTATTTCTCCGGCATATTCAATATTTGCATACTCCGGTCTGATATCCATAAGTTTAGAAACTGATTCCCGTGATTTATCGACAGCTTTATGTTGAAAATATTCTCCTGCCTGATATAGAAGCATAACACTTACGGCTTCGGGATATTCTTTTAAGCCGAATGCTCCGATTGTTGCGATGCTCATCAGAAAGTTTTCATCAAAAACCTTTCCGCATAAAATATTTTTAACTGCAGAAAAAATCACATCGTAACCTGCAATTAAGTAAGCAGCTATAAACAATGACAGCTTTATCAATTCGTTGTTTGAGTATAGTATTGCTGCAATTAATATAACAACAGATATATACACTCTGTTTAGATTATTTTTTCCATCTTCGTTATGCTCGTGTCCGTGACTATGTTTATGGTTTAAATGGTGTTCGCACATATATATACCTCAATTGAATAACCGTTCAACTATAATAGTAGTATAGTTGAATAATTATTCAATTGTCAATCCAAAAATTAAAAATCTTTACAAAAGTTTGACAATTGAACAAACATTCAATTATAATTAAACAAAAAGGAGCCTTTAATGATAAATAAGCGTTCGGATTGTGAGGCAATTAATCCCGAAATTGTTGATAAAGTCAGGGATGTTATGCCTAATATCAAAGATTTATATGAGCTTTCGGATTTTTTTAAGGTAATGGGAGACGGAACAAGAATACAGCTTCTCTGGGCGCTGGAAGAAAGTGAAATGTGTGTCGGCGATTTAGCGGTACTTCTGGATATGACGAAGTCAGCTATATCTCACCAATTAAAAGTTTTAAAAATGTCAAAACTTGTACGCAGCGAGAAGCGCGGAAAAAATGTTTATTATGCGCTTGATGATGATCATATTAAAGATATACTGGAAAAAGCATTAGACCATGTAAGAGAATAAAAAAAGAGAGCCTTTTCGGGCTCTCTTTTTTTCATCCGTCCGGAATTTCGCTTCTTAAAATTCCTTTTCGCTCGCAGCTGCCACTTGCTTCACTTCGTTGCCGCAAGTTTCGCGCTCGCTTGCCGGATTTCATCCGTCCGGAATTTCGCTACATCATGCCGCCCATTCCGCCCATGCCGGACATGTCAGGCATAGCTGGTGCTGCCGCTTTGGCAGGAACATCTACAACAGCAGCTTCCGTTGTTAATAACATTCCCGCAACGGATACCGCATTTTGTAGTGCGCTTCTGGTTACCTTGGCAGGATCTACAATACCTGTTTTAATCATATCTACATATTGGTTGACCATGGCATCATAACCTTCCGTTAACGGTAATTTCTTAACGGTTTCTACCACAACTTCACCTTTAACGCCTGCATTGTCTGCAATTTGTTTCAACGGAATATAAAGTGATTCAAGTAAAATTCTGAAACCTACTTTTTCATCATCACTTGCAAATTTAGTCGTTTCCATTGCTTTTTCAAGATCTTGCATAACTCTTATGAAAGCAACACCGCCGCCGGGTACAATACCTTCTTCTTTAGCAGCTCTTGTAGCATTCAAAGCATCTTCAATTCTTAATTTTCTTTCTTTTAATTCAACTTCGGATGCGGCACCTACTTCAATAACAGCAACGCCGCCTGAAAGTTTTGCAAGTCTTTCCTGAAGTTTTTCTTTGTCATATTCGCTGTCAGATACTTCTATTTGACGTTTGATTAATTTTACTCTTTCTTCAATAGCACGTTTTGTTTCGTCTCCGACAACAATAGTTGTGTCGTCTTTTGTTACGGTAACGCGTTTTGCCATACCTAACATTTGAACTGTTACGTTTTCAAGTTTAATACCGAGTTCTTCGGTGAACATTTGTCCGCCTGTCAGAATAGCAATATCTTCAAGCATTGCTTTTCTTCTGTCGCCAAATCCCGGAGCTTTAACCGCAACTGCTCTTAATACTTTTCTCATAGTATTAACAACTAATGTTGCAAGTGCTTCACCTTCAATGTCTTCTGCAATAATTAAAAGTGAGCGGCCGTCTCTTGCAACCTGCTCAAGAACGGGAACCAAATCTGCAATCAGGTTTATTTTTTTATTTACGCAAAGTACATATGCATCTTCCAATACAGCTTCCATTCTTTCCGGATCTGTAACAAAGTAAGGTGATATGTATCCTTTATCAAATTGCATACCTTCAACAACCTTTAAGTTTGTTCCTGTTGATTTTGATTCTTCAACGGTAATAACACCATCGTGGCCTACTTTTTCCATTGCTTCAGCAACCAGTTTGCCTACTTCATCATTGTTTCCTGCTGATATTGAAGCAACCTGTGCTAATTTTTCTTGAGAGTCAACAGATTGTGACATCTTTTTAATTGTGTTAATTGCAAGGTCAACGGCTTTATCCATACCGCGTTTCATCAAAATCGGATTTGCGCCTGCCGTTAAGTTTCTTACTCCTTCTCTTACGATAGCTTGTGCAAGAACAGAAGCTGTTGTTGTTCCGTCACCTGCTACATCATTTGTTTTGGAAGAAACTTCTTTTAATAATTGTGCGCCTGAATTTTCCAACGGATCTTCAAGTTCAATTTCTTTCGCAATAGTTACACCGTCATTAACGATTTGAGGTGAACCGAATTTCTTTTCTAATATTACATTACGCCCTTTTGGCCCTAATGTAACTTTAACTGCATCAGCAACAGCATCAATACCTTTCAAAAGCCCTTTACGTGCTTCTTCATCAAAAATTATTCTTTTAGCCATTTTCTTGTCTCCTAATAGTTTACTCAATTACGCCTAAAACATCAGAAACTGACATTATTTTTAATGTTTCATCGGCAACTTTTACATCAGTCCCGGCATATTTTGCAAAAAGAACGATTTCACCTGTTTTAACATCCATAGGTTCTCTTTCGCCTTTTTCATTTGTTTTGCCTTGACCTACAGCAATAACTTCACCTTTTTGTGATTTTTCTTTTGCGCTGTCAGGAATAAAAATACCTCCTGATGTTTGTTCGGCATCTTCAATAACTTTAATAACAATTTTGTCACCTAACGGTCTTATTGTCATAATATCCTCCTTTTAAGTCTAATACACTAATTAACTAACTCAATTAATTTATACAATGTATTTTGCTTTTTTCTTTAAATATTAATGAAAAATTAATTATTTGTTTTTACTTAATCAGATAAAATATAAATCCCTGTATTACAGAATGTTAACAAAATACATAAAAAACTAAAGTAATAAAAAAAAATGCCGAGTAATAAAGTATCGGACAAATCAAGGAATTTATAATGAACAAGCAAATTTTAATACCGTCAAATAATATATCGGAAGGTGTAGAGTTTTTATTAAGAGGTGCAAGAAAGCGCCGTTCAATGGCTATTGCCAGCGTCAGACAGATAAATACGAGTATTGGAACAAACTTAAGAATTGTTGCTTCCAAATAATTTGAGAGAAATTAACAAAACCGCCGTTAACGGCGGTTTTTTATATCTTTTTTTGTTTCATTGTCTTCCGATTCATTAACATTTTGCGGTTTATTTATTATAATTAACACTTCATCATCTTTTGCCATTTTTAAATTGTTTCTTGCAATGGCTTCAAGGGTCAAATCCGAATTGAAGTTTTTAACTTCCGATTTCAACTGCTTATTTCTGCTCAGTTCTTCATTTCTTTTATTTTCCAGATCTTTTATTTTTGATTTAAAACTTACGAGTTTATTTATATTTTGCGCAGAACCAAAAAGAAGCTCTACAATACAAATCAAAAGGACAATTGTTAACAGAGAAAGTTTTATTTTTTTCCCTCTTTTTTGTATGTTTTTTTGATTTTGTATGCTGCGTTGATTCATAATACAAATTATAGCTCCTAAGTGTTTATTTGTACAATAGACATGAAACACACGAATTATTTATATTCCTGCAAACGGGAGCCTGTTTCAGGCAAATATCGATTTTCTCGCTGCATCTTGGTTCAAACGGGCACAGTTTAAATTCATCCCTTATGGATGGGGGCTGTCCTTCTATTGCGTTTAACCGTGTTGAATTGAAATCGGGTAATGCCTTTAAAAGAGCTTTTGTATAAGGATGTTTCGGATTTCTAAATAATTCATCAGCACGTGAATTTTCAACAACATGTCCTGCATACATAACCGCAACGGTATCCGCTGCCTCATATACAAGAGAAAAATTGTGAGATATAAATATAAAAGATGTTTTATGTTCTTTTTGTATTTCTTTTAATATTGCCATTATCTGAGCCTGTACGGTAACATCAAGTGCCGTAGTCGGTTCATCGGCAATTATAATTTTGGAATTACAGGCTATTGCCATTGCAATAATTACTCTCTGCCTCATTCCTCCGGAAAATTCATGAGGGTATGCTTTTAGTCTGTTTTTTGCATCGGGAATTTTAACCTGTTCCAATACGTCAACGGCTACTTTTTTTGCCGAATCTCCCTTTAAGCCCTGATGTATTTCAATAACTTCCAACAGTTGAGAGCCTATTGTATATAAAGGGTTTAAAGACGTCATAGGGTCTTGCGGAACGAGCGAAATTTCTTTTCCGCGTATTTTTTGCATTTCTTTATCTGTCAGTGATAAAAGATTTTCCCCCTTGTAAATTATTTCGCCGGAAGTAATTTTGGCATTTGGAGCAGTAAGCCTTAAAACAGACATTGCGGTTACTGTTTTTCCGCATCCCGATTCTCCAACGAGTGCAAGCATTTCTCCTTCTTTTAAAGACAGATTTATGTCGTAAAGTGCCTGATATTCTTTGCCTTCGGATAAAAAAGACAAATTGAGATTTTTTATTTCAAGTATATTCATAAAAAAATCTTAGCCTATGTTTTTCCTAAAAGCAATCGGTAAATCTTATACTTCTATCTGTCCCGTAAAAGAATAATCGGCAGGCCCTGACATGAAAATATTATAATCAGGATTTTCTTTTGTTCCCTGCCATTCTATTTCAAGCTGGCCTCCCGGCAGATTTACTTTTACTTTATCGTCTAAAAGACCGTTTAGTATTCCTGCAGTTACGCTTGCACACGCACCTGTTCCGCAGGCAAGAGTTATTCCGCAGCCTCTTTCCCAAACATCAAGATTGATTTCATTTCTTGACAGTATTTTTATGAATTCCACATTTGTTTTTTCGGGAAAAAGACCGTGTGTTTCTATTTCTCTTCCGTATTTTAATGCAAGTTTTTTTGTATCTTCATCTGTTATTATTACACAATGAGGGTTTCCCATACTGACGGCATTTGCCATAAATGTTCTGTCTGATACTTTAACTTCAAAATTTAAATTTCTTTGTGTTTTTACCGGTATTCTTTCCGGTTCTAATATCGGTTTTGACATATTAACCGTGATTCTGCCGTCATCAAGAATTTTAGGTATCATTATTCCTGCCAGAGTTTCTATTGAAAATTCTTTTTTATTAACAATTTTTTTATCATAAAGGTATTTTGCAAAACATCTTATACCGTTGCCGCACATTTGAGGGATTGAACCGTCATTATTATAAAATATCCATTTTGCATCGGTATTTGTTGTATTTGGGTCAACGACAAATAAACCGTCGGCTCCTATTCCGAAATGACGGTCGCATAATTTTACGGCAAGCTCTTCCATTGATTTTCCCGCTTTTTTGTATTCTTCATAGTCTAAAATAATAAAGTCATTGCCAAGACCGTTCATTTTTGTGAAATTAATTTTCGGCATTCTTTCTCCTTTTCGGGTTTTACTTCAATATTCCTTTTTCATATGATTTATTAAATACTCTCGTTGTAAGTGCTTCAATATAATTATCACTTAAATGTCCGTAGTCAAATAATATTGAGCCTTTTGTTTTTAATTCTCTTGCTTTGTGGATTTGTAATAATAAATCATCTTCACTTCCGCCCATAAATGTTACAAAAATTCCGGGATAGATTTCAGTATTTTCTTTTGTATTTTTGATAATATCATTTAAAAGTAAATTTGCCGTGTTTTTATCTCCTGTTAATATTAAGGGCGTCAAACCGTCAATATAATTGTTCATTGACCAAATCTTCCAATTTTGCATTTTTGTTGCAATGCATTTATTTAAATCAGGAAAAACAACGGTTGTCAGTTTGATATTATTTTGAGACGTAAGATTTTTTGCTTTTATAACAAATTTTGTTATTTGATTTTGTCTGTAAAGCGCCCAGTTATCCCATTCGGGAGTTCCGAATTTAATATCTACGGGGTCTATACCATATAATGATTTAAACTCGTTTCTTGCATTTTGCGTATATCCCCAGTTCATCTGGGCATAGTTTGAATATCTCGGTTCAACAGTCTGCGGGTATCTTATATAATCAAGGTTAATTCCGTCAGGCTTATATTTTGTTATTATTTCATTAAGAATACCTGTTAAATAGGTTTGTACCTGTATGTTTGAAGGATCAAGAAAATATCCGTTGTGTTCTGATAACGACGGGACGGGTTCTGTGCTGTCATAGTTGTATAGACGTTTATTACCCCATGAAGGATATACACTTAAAACGTGATTCGGGTTTGTGTTTGGATTTTTATTTCCGACATAGAAAGTTTCGAACCAGATATGAACTTTCATATCACGCTTATGTGCTTCTTTTATCCATATCTCAAGCGGATCAAATCCTACAAATTCTTCCATTTGCGATATTACACCGCAATCTTTTAAATAATCACTCGGATATATTGTTTTTCCGTGAAAATAAGTCTCCAGAAAAACATCCGTGATTCCCGCATCAGATAGTCTTTCCAGTGTTTTCTCTATTTCAGATTCATTTTTTTCAACGGGACGAAGCCAAATCCCTTTCATTTCTTCTTTTTTATACGGAATTGCATTCTTTATTGCGGAATCAAGCGTTTGCATAGCGCTTGTTATATATTGCTGGGTTTTCTCCGGTTTTTTTTCTGCTTTCCTTAAATAGTTTTTGGATGTGTTTAAATAATCGGTTGCTTTTTTATCATTATATAAAATATCAATCTGCCTGTAATATTCAACAAGGTCATTAACTTCTTTGATTTTTTCTTTTGCTGCAAATATCAGGCTTTCGGGTGTTAAAAATACTCTAAGTTCACCTGTCATATAATCAATATAAACTTTTGAGCCTATTTGAATGTTTTTTACAATCCAGTTTTTTGCTCCGCCGTGGCCCGAGATTACAAATCCGTTTTGCGGAATAATTGAGTCGGCGCCGTTTAATCCCGTTACCATATTGTTCTCAACAATGGCTTCGGTTCCAAATTCATTTGTACCGGTGCGAAGCCCGTATTTCGGCGTATAAACAATCAATTGATGAGGGCCTCTGAGTCCCGGATAGTTATTATTCGCATTAACATTTTTTTGAGGATCTATGACATCAATTGTTCTTATTGTTTCTTTATATATAATACCGTCGGGTCTTAATGGTTTATTACTGTTTATCATTAGGTTTAAGACTTTGTCATTTAAGGCAAATTCTGTTATATTGTCTGTTTTATCGGACTTTTTACCGTCGTTTTTATTCTCCTTCTGCAATGGTTCTTTTTTATTTACCGTGAAGGAAGTGTTATTTGAAATATTATCTTTTAGCGGCAATGCGCTAACTGCCGGTGCAAAGTCAGTTATAAGAAGTATAACCAGAAGTATCCCTAAATATTTTTTCATAGCTTTATAATAACATAATTAAAAAATAATTAAATATTTAAAATAATAGGGCTTTTTGTATTATGATTTTATTAGGAGATAAGCTATAAATGGAATACAAAGATTATTATAAGATATTGGGTGTCGAAAGAACGGCAACGGAAGCACAAATAAAGTCTGCATACAGAAAACTTGCAAGACAATATCATCCTGACGTAAATAAAGCGCCTGATGCGAGTAAAAAATTTAAAGATATAAATGAAGCGTATGAAGTTTTATCTGATAAAGAAAAGAAAAACAGATACGACAGTTTGGGTGCGAATTGGCAGCAAGGCGCCAGTTTTACGCCTCCTCCCGGATTTGAAGGATTTAATTTTAATAATTTTTCACAAGGCGGGTTCTCTCAGGGCTTTTCAAACAGCGGTGATTTCTCGGACTTTTTCAGCTCAATTTTCGGTGACTTAATGGGCGGGGTCAGAAGAACGGGAGGACGCGCTTCAAGAAGATCTTCGGGACAGAGTTTCTCTTATGAAGATTTGTTCGGCGGTGCCGCTCAAAGACAGTCTTCAGGCTGTCAGGGCGGAAATTGCTCTTCAAATCAACAGCAGGAAAATCTTGATATTGTTCAGGATCTTAACATTACCGTAAAAGATATGATGAGTAATAAACCTGTCAGTGTTAAAATGAACAGTGTAGAAAAATGCAAAAAATGCTCCGGCATTGGTTCTTCCTGTCCCGAATGCGGCGGAACCGGCATTGTTAATAAGACCAGAACTTTAACCGTAAAAATTCCCAAAGGCGTAAAAGAAGGTCAAAAAATAAGGCTTAAGGGTGAAGGAAAAGTTGATGCTTACGGAAGAAAAGGCGATTTGTATTTTTCCATCAAATTTAAAGATAGCGAATATTCTATTGACGGTGATAATCTTACTAAAACTATTGAAATTACTCCTGCAGAAGCTGTTTTGGGCTGTAAAAAGGACATCTCGACTTTACACGGGATAATTGGTATTAAAATTCCGCCGCAAACAAGAAGCGGAAAAATACTCAGACTTAAAGAGCTGGGACTTCCTAAAAAAGAAGGCGGTTTTGGTAATTTGAACGTTAAAATTTCAATAAATATTCCTCCCGAAATAAGTGCAAAACAAAAAGAACTTTATAAAAAACTTCTGGAAACGGAATAATATTAATTTTTATTAAAATTTATATCTAAAAAGGCATTTATTTATATTCAGCTCCTTTGTTTAGTTCAAACAAAGGAGGCAGAATGTCTTTAATTTCATTTGGCGGCATACCTCAAAGAATGGCACAAAGTATATATTATAAGACAAAAACCAATGCCAACGGCGAAGAATATGTATTAAGCCCTTCAAGAAAAGAAGCCTGGATTCAACGACTGGAAGACCTGCTTGATAAAGGTGAAATTACTCAAGCCGAATATGAAAGGCAAGTTGCTGCAATAAAAAAAGCACCAAAAGTCGTGAGCGTGGATAAAAATGAGAATATACATAAGAATTCACGTTTAAAAAGTTCCGACAGTTTACCTCATAATAATGAAGAAAACCAAAAGTCTGAAATGGAAAAACTGAAAAAGCTATATGAAAACGGTGATATTTCAGATTTTGCATATAAAGCTAATATGTATCTTTTGACAGCACCGTCTCCTGCTATGGAACAATCATCTTCTTTCAGTGTAACTGCATAAAATTATTCAGTATTTCGATTGAACGTTTTGCGAGAAGTTCGTTTTTGAGTTTCTTGTTTTTTCGTATTTTTTTGTCAAGTTCTATAGGAGCAATTATTCCCCAGTTTGAATTTATAGGCTGAAACGATGTATGGGCGTCATATGTTATATAATGAGTCAGTGCTCCCAGCATTGTTTCTTGCGGCAATTCCAGCGGATTAAGTCCTTTTATATACCGTGCCATATTTATTCCCGCCAAAAGTCCTGATGCAATTGATTCTGTATATCCTTCCGTTCCGGTTATTTGTCCCGCAAAGAAAACATTCGGATTTTTTCTTGATTGAAGAGTCGGATTAAGTGTTTTCGGACTGTTTATAAATGTATTTCTGTGCATCACACCGTATCTGATGATGTTTGCATTTTCAAGACCGGGAACAGAGTGAATAAGTTCTTTTTGACATCCCCATTTTAGATTCGTTTGAAATCCGACAAGGTTATAAAGACTTGCACTTTTATTGTCCTGTCTCAGCTGAATTACGGCGTAATTTTCTTTTCCGGTTCTTTCATCAATAAGTCCTACAGGTTTTAAAGGACCGAATCTCAATGTGTCTTCTCCTCTTGATGCTATAACTTCAATAGGCAGGCATGATTCAAAAAATTTCGCATTTTTTTCAAACGATTTCAATTCTGTTTTTTCCGAATTTACAAGGATATTATAAAATCTTTTGTATTCTTCTTTGTTCATCGGACAATTAATATAATCAGCACTGCCTTTGTTATAGCGATTCATATAAAATGCTTTACTAAAATCTATCGATTCTTTTTCTACAATAGGCGCAATCGCATCAAAAAAGTATAAATAATCTTCACCTATAAATTCACGTATTTTTTGAGCAAAAGTGTCGGATGTTAAAGGTCCTGAAGCAATTATGACGGGTTCTTCCGGGAAAAGCTCCGTTACCTCTTCTCTTATAATATTTATATATGGATTTTGTTCTATTAATTCGGTTACTCTTTCTGAAAAAAGTTCACGGTCAACGGCTAAAGCTCCGCCTGCGGGTACTTGTGTTTCGTGTACAACGGACATTAAAATGCCGCCAAGTGTTTCCATTTCATGTTTTAGCAGCCCTGAGGCATTGGTTATATCGTAAGAACCCAGACTGTTTGAACATACAAATTCAGCGAATTTATCTGTTTTATGGGCGCCTGTCATTTTATTGCCGCGCATCTCATATAAATCCACATGAATCTTTTCTTTTGCCAATTGCAGCGCTGCTTCACTTCCCGCTAAGCCGCCGCCTGCTATTTTTACTCTTTTCATTGCAACCTCTGTTTATTCTCAATTATCTCATGAAAATTAAACAAAATTGAAGAATTGTAGTAAAATACATGTATGGCTAAGAATGCAATTCAGTTTCTTATATTTGATGAGGATGAACTTTCGGCTACTTTAATAGAAAATTATCTTAAAGACGTCAAGTTCCCGTTTGTAATACATAAATTTACGGGGTTTGATAAATCAAAAATAAAAAATGATGATTTATCTTATAAATTCGTTTTTATTAATATAACAAAACATAATTTGGATATTTTAGACGATATTTCAATAAGCTCAACAAATGCCAAGAATATATTTTTCATGATGAGTCCGGAACCGACTACTGATTTATATATTAAAGTTTTACGTGCAGGTGCAAAAGAGTTTTTGAGAAAGCCTTTGGCAAAAGAAAATTTTATTGCGGCAATTGAGAATAATTTCAGAGAAGAAATGGTTCGGGATGAAAAAGGAAAAAAACGCGGAGCTAAAATTATTGCTGTTACTTCACTTGAAAAAAATTGCGGCAAAACGTTTTCTGTTATAAACATTGCTTCGGAATTGGCATATATTATTAAAGACAGAGTTCTTCTTATGGATTTTAACGAGAATCTGAATAATGTAACTTTTGCTCTTGATATTGATCAAAAACATGATACAAATTATTTTATTGATAATATAACGGAAGAAAATGCCGGTACAATGCTTCCGAGCGTATATAAATATAAAGATTTACCTCTATATATTATGTCGAGCTGCATGTATAAATCTCAAAAAAATAAAATATTAACGGCAGATAATTTTCAAAATTTTCTTGATATTGTAAAAAGATATTTTCGTTACATTATAATTGATGTCAATAATGATATAGAGCGAACAACAAAAACCATATTCGGAAATACTGATATGATTTTTTATATGATAACTCCAAATATCGCTGCTAACTCGCGAAATAAAAATCATATAGATGTTAATTTTGATAAGAAAAAATTCAGAATTATTCTTAATAAGTATAGAGATAAAGATGAGTCCAGAATTGGTGAAATCGAAAATATTTTGGGCCGGGAAATCTTCTATAAAATCCCGTTAAATCTTTCCGTTACAATTGGCTCGGGAACTAAGGGAAGAACAATTAGAGAAATTAACGCAAACAGTGATATTGCAAGAAAATATAATCAATTGGCAAAATATATTATAAGCAGAGTATAAAATGAATATAAAAGAAAGATTGGATAATCCGAAAAGAAAGTCTGTCCGTGCAGTTAAAGTTAAGAATGATAATTTCGTGAATGAAATTTTTTCTTCAAATGAGGCTGCAGATACACTTATAACGCAAATTGTTAATTCGTCGAAAAATATTTTATTTATAAGCGGTATTGATTGTGATAATTCAATCATCGCGGCATATATTAAAAATCATATAACGGAAAAATCCGTATGCTGCCTTGATAATCTTGATAAAGATACAGATTTTTCAAAGTATTCAAGAATTATAATTTCATCCGGCGGAATAAAAGGGCTTGTAAAAGTATTTGAAGCTGCATTAAACGGTTATGAAGGTTTTGCTGCGGGGGTTGATTTAAAGTCATATGAAAATGTTTTAGAAAATCTTAAAACTCTGATTTTAATAAACTATCCTAATTTGTCTGTTCAAAGAGCTGATAATCTTATTATGAATGCAAATCCTGTTCTTTTATTTTTTGATAAAGACGATGACGGATTATTTCGTATTAAAAGCATTGATGATGTTGTGAAAGTTGATAATGTACTTTGTCTTAAAAATTTATTCTCTGAATTTGAAAAAGTTCCTGCAGATGAGACAGCGGATACTTCTTCTAAAGAAGACGTATCTTGCAGCGAAAATGCTGCAACTGTTATAGCGGATAATACTCCGGAAATTAAAAAACCTTCTTCAAAAATCAATAAATATAAACTCTTAAAAGAAAAAATAAAATCAAAAAAATGATTGGTTTTTATTGTATAAATCATACAAATATTTGAAAAATCCTTAATTCATTTTAATTGTATTATTGGATTTTCTTTTAATCGTAAAGTCTTATAACAAAAGGATTTTTGCTTTGATATTGATCTTTTTATCTAGATATTAAAATAAACCTTTTACTATACAAATATAAATCCTTATATTGATGAGCGCCCATGCCCGAGCATGTACTATGAATATATGAGCTACATATTTATAGGGAGTGAGCGTGTGTATATGAGAAGAAATATTGAATTCGGTAAAAAGATAAAGATGGTTCTGGTTGATGATAATTTTGACCACTTAATGGGGATTAGGGAGCTTGTTGGTATGGAAGGCAAGTTTGAGGTTATTGCAACGGCGACAAACGCAAATGTTGCAATTAATCTTGTAAAAAAATACCAGCCTGACGTTGTACTTATGGATATTAATATGCCGGAAAAAGACGGACTTACGGCTATAAGCGAAATTGAACGCTTAAATTTGGGGACTAAGATCATCGCTTTAACGGGATATGATGATCCCGATTTAATCTTTAGAGCTATGAAAATAGGTGCTAAAGGTTATATTCTTAAAACAATGGCGTCCGCGCAATTAATATATGCAATTGAAGAGGTTGTTCAGGGAAAAGTTTATCTTCCTTCAGGCTTGTCTTCAAGATTTTTTGAATACTTCCAAAAAACATTTAAAGAAGATAAGACAAATATAACCGGCAAAGAAAATCTGCTTCAATATTTGACACAAAGAGAAGAAGAAGTTTTGGGACTTTTAACCCAGGGTGTTACTTATAAAGGTGTTGCTTCTCAATTATTTATCAGCGAAACGACGGTTAAAACCCACGTTAATAACATATTCCAAAAACTTCAGGTAAATGACAGAACACAAGCTGTTTTATATGCAATAAACAACGGGTTTATGAATAGAAAAAAATTAAAAATTGCTATATAATCAGTTTATGAAAAATAACTACAATACACTTCATCCATATATTCTTGATAATTCAAGAAATGAATATTATAAAGAGACCGTAAACGGTCTCTTTCGTTCGATTTTGGAACCCGTTACGGCAAATCAAAAATTTGAGTCCTGCATACTTTTCCGCCTGTTTGATATTTCCGATAAACAATCGTTAATAAAAAGGCTCGCGTTTTCAAAAGCGGAAATTTATTCTTTTTCCGATTTACTTGATTCCTTCGGTTTTAAAAATACAGAGAAAGATAATATTTGGAAAGGCACCGAGTTTATTCTGGTTATCGGCTCGAGATATTCGGCGTGTTTAATGTGGGATTATTCCTTATCTGATAAAGCTGATTATACCCCGGTGTGTCTTTTATATAATTCAAATATAATAACGGAAATTGCAAAAAAAATTGCAGCGAATTCTTCTGTTGATTTGAGGGAGATTTTGTTTAAAAATCTTCCTGACAGACGTGAAAACAGGCTTTTAAACACCGCAATAAATTCAATCGCTTCAATGTTAAATTCGAAAAATGAAGAAATTATATTTTCCGAACTGGAAAAAGAGCATATTTTAAAATCGGATGATAATATGCAAACAGCTGCAATTGTGGCAGATAAAGCAAAGTTTATTGCTCATGAGATAAAGAATAACTTATCGATAATTAATTTGTATTCAAAAATTATGCAAAAAAGGCTTGAGTCTGTTAAAGCGGATGAAGAAACAAACTGTTCTTTGGGTGGTGCTTTGCTTAATATAACAAAGGCTTCCGAAAATATTTCCGCGCATATTAATGATTTGAGATGTTTATCTTCTGTATATAAAAGCGAATTCGATATAGTTCAATCAATATATTCAGTTATTTCCCAGTGCGAACAAAAAGCGAAACAGTCGGGAGTTGAAATTCAATATGAAGAAATTAACAGTATTACTGTTGCTGCTGACAAAATAAAGTTTGAATGTTCTCTTTTAAATGTTATTTATAACGCAATTGAAGCCTGTACAAACGGCTGTTATGTCAAAATATATTGCAAAAAAGAAGATAAAGAAGTCAAAGTTCTTATTAAAAATAACGGAACAAAGATACCCGAAAATATAAAACAGAAAATCTTTGAACCTGATTTTACGACAAAGGAAAAAGGAAACGGACTGGGGCTTGCAATATGTAAAAAACAGCTTGAGCTGTCAGGCGGAAATATTAATCTTTTGTATTCAAATGATGAAGAAACTTTGTTTGAGATAACACTTATCGTATAATATTTTTATGAATAATCTGACCGTAAAAAAATATACACTCAAACGTATTGAGACAAAGTCCGAATATAAAGTTGATTATGAAAAAGAATTAAACCCCCGTCAACTGGAAGCAGTTGTTCAAAAGGACGGTGCAATTCTTGTTATTGCAGGTGCTGGCAGCGGCAAGACAAAAACTCTGACATACAGAGTTGCAAGGCTTATTGAAGACGGTATTAATCCTAAAAATATTCTGCTTTTAACTTTTACAAAAAAAGCGGCACAAGAGATGCTTTCAAGAGCGGTAATTGTTCTTGATTCGCGCTGCGAACAGGTTGAAGGCGGGACTTTCCATTCTTTTGCAAATCTGGTTTTGAGAAAATATTCTTCTTTTCTTGAACTTAAAAATAATTTTACTATTACCGACAGAGCTGATGCCGAGGATATAATAAATCATATACGGGCAAAGGTTATAAATAAACAGGAAAAACGTTTTCCAAAGAAACATACAATTTTAGATATATATTCTAAAGCTGTTAATAAAAATACTCCTTCGGATGGAATAATAGTAAAAGAGTATAAACAATTTGAGCATTGTACGGAAAAGATAAACGAAATAATAAGGCAATATAACGATTACAAAAGAAATAATTCTATTTTGGATTATGATGATTTGCTTTTATATTTAAAAACTCTTTTGGAATCAAATTCCGGGATAAGGAAAAAATTGTCAGAACAATATAAATATATTATGGTTGATGAATATCAGGATACAAATACAATACAAGCCCAAATAGTGCGGTTGTTAGCGTCAGAGCATAATAATGTTATGGCTGTCGGTGATGATTCTCAAAGCATTTATTCTTTCAGAGGTGCTGATTTTAAAAATATCCTGAATTTCCCTTCTATATTTGAAAATACAAAAATAATAAAACTTGAACAGAATTACCGCAGTTCTCAAAATATTCTTGCGCTTGCGAACGAAATTTTATTGAAAGCCAGGGAAAAATATACAAAAACACTTTTTTCTTTAATAGAAAATCCAATAAAACCTGCCATAATCAGCGCGGTTGATTCAAAAACCGAGGCTGAATTTATCGTGCAAAGAATACTTGAACTATCAGAAGAGGAAAACATTCCGCTTGATGATATATGCGTTCTTGCAAGAAGTGCAAGAATGACATACAACCTTGAGATTGAGCTGGCCAAAAGAGCAATTCCATATAAAAAATTCGGGGGAATGAAATTTATTGAAACGGCTCATATTAAAGACGTTATTGCTCATTTAAGGGTTATATTAAATCCGTCTGACATTATAAGTTATACAAGAATTCTGCTGCTTCTTGACGGAATAGGCACTCAAAGTGCGAATAAACTGCTTCCTGTTTTAACATCCGAATATAATAATGATAATGTTTTAAAACTGCCGGTTAAAAATCCTGATGCTGTTTTAAGGCTTACTTCGCTTCTTTCGGAATCACGAAAGAATATGTTTAATCCGTCAGAGGTTGTAAAAGCCGTTTTGGATTATTATCATCCGATATTAACTGATAAGTATGATGATTATACAAAGCGCGAAAAAGACCTTGAGCATTTTCTTCATTTGAGTGAAAAATATTTAAGTCTGGAAGATTTTCTTAGCGATTTGGCGCTTGAGCCGCCGGATAGTTCTGTTGATGATATAGAAGCAGGTGCCGCAAAAGACGAATATTTAACGCTTTCTACCATCCACAGTGCAAAAGGGCTTGAATATAAAGCAGTATTCATTATAGGTGCCGTAGACGGAAGATTTCCTTCGACATTTTCATTTAATTCTCCTGAGGAGCTGGATGAAGAATTAAGACTTATGTATGTGGCTGTTACACGTGCCAAAACACATCTTTTTATTACATATCCCATTGATATGTTTGATTATTCTACGGGTATGGTATTATCAAAACCGTCGAGATTTCTTGACGGAATTTCACAGGATATTCTTGAAAAATGGATAATTGAGTAATTATCCGCAGCTTAAACATCCGATGTTATTTTATAGCCTTTGCTTATTAAGGCCTGTTTAATTTCTTCAAAGTGTTGTGTATTTTTTGTTTCCATTGAAATTTGAAGGAAACAAGCGTTTATATCTGTGTGTCCGCCGCCTTGATTGTGCCTTACCCTTATTACGTTGGCTCCGTATTGTGCTATGGTTGTTGATACATCTTTAAGTTGTCCGGGTTTATCCAGAAGCTCTATTGTCAAATGAGAAAGTCTGCCCGCTGTTAATAAACCTCTGTTTATAACTCTTGAGAGAATATTCACATCAATATTCCCGCCTGATACAATACAAACGGTTTTATCAGTAAGTGGTACTTTACCGAACATAGCGGCCGCGACGCTTAATGCTCCGGCGCCTTCGGCTACAATTTTTTGTTTTTCCATTAAAGAAAGAATTGCAGAAGCAACTTCATCATCTGAAACCGTTACTATATCGTCAACATATTTTTCGCACAATTCAAAAGTTAAATCTCCGGGGCGTTTTACTGCCGTACCATCTGCAAATGTATGTACTGCAGGCAGTTCAAGAATTTTTTTATTTATAAATGATTGATACATACTGCCTGCGCCCTGAGCTTGTACCCCGTATATTTTACACGACGGTTTTAATTGTTTCATAGCATATGCAATACCTGAAATCAGTCCGCCGCCGCCAATCGGGACTATAACAGAGTCTATATCCGGAAGCTGTTCAAGAATTTCAAGTCCGATTGTTCCTTGCCCCGCAATTACATCTTCATCATCAAACGGATGAATGAATTCGCCTTGTGTTTCTTTTTGAAACTCTAAAGCCGCTTTATATGCATCATCATATACACCGTCAATCAATTTTATGTCCGCACCGTATTTTCTTGTAGCTTCAACTTTTGATATTGGCGCGGTTGCCGGTATAAAAATTGTTGCTTTTATTCCGCTTTTTTGTGCCGCGAGAGCAACACCTTGCGCATGGTTTCCTGCCGAGCAGGCAATAATCCCCTTTGCTTTTTGTTCATCCGTAAGTTTCGAAATCTTGTAATATGCTCCTCTGAGCTTAAAAGAACCGGTTACTTGCAGGTTTTCGGATTTTAAATAAAGTTCTTTATCTTCTATTATTGTTTTTGACTGGATTAAATCCGTTTTTTTTGCTATTTTATTTAAAACTTTTGCTGCATCGTAAATTTTTGCTATATTCAACACGTCCGGCTCCTTTTTTATTAATTTTACATCAAAAAAGAATATTAATTAAACTGGATTTTTGAAAAACCAATCTTTTAAAGATTCATAATAATCAAGTTCAATTTTATCCTTTACACATTTTTCCCTTATTGTCATAACCATATCTTTTATCGAATCGGTAATCGAATGATTATTTTGTTTATACCAGTTCATTTCAACATCAAGAATTATTGATTTTATACCTAAAGATAAAGATAAATCATACCATTTTACAATTTCTTCCGTTGAATCATTGTATCCGGGGATAATAATATATTTTGTAATTACCGAGCTTTTAGGATTTTTGCTTGCGGCTTTTGCATATTTTTTTATATTTGAAATAACGCGCTCAAAAGCAGGAACATTTTTTATGCGTTCATAAACTTCTTTACTTCCTGCATCTGGTGATATAACAAGTCTTGTTGATTTTTCTTTTAAAAGTTTTTCTATTGCTTTTGAATATTTTATTCCGCTTGAATGTATAAGGTAATTATCTATATCATTTTTGATGAACAGATTTATTATTTTTTCAAAATCCTTCATCAATGTCGGTTCACCGCCCGCAAACTGCATATATCCTTCAGGGATGTTTTTTATCATTTTTTTATTGCAAAGTTCTTGTAGTATGCCATACACAGACTTTTCGTTGAAATTTTCAATATCTTTACAACTGCAATATACACATTGGCAGTTGCAGTTTATAAAAGTATTTATATCTATGTATCCGAATGATAAATCTTCATTTGGTTTTTCTGTTTCACTTATGAAAATGCAGCCTTCGCATTCTGCAGGTATATCACCGGTTTCAAATCTTTTTTTGTATTCTTTTTTCTTTTCTAATATATTTTTAATGCTAATGTTGTCATATTCTGCAAGAACGGGCATACCTTCAACTTTATGTGCGGATTTACAGCATACCCTTACTTCGTTATAGAAGAAATTAATTCCGCTGTCGATGTATGGGCATTTGTATCTTTTTTGCATTTGCTATACCTGTTTAGCTTTTTATATAACAGTCCGATTATATAACAAAATTAAGATTGAAGTAACTTTATAAACCTAATTTGTCAGATATAACAGGAACAAGTTTTTTCCATACCGCTGCGGACGGATGGATTTCATCACTTGCAATGAAATCATCCGTATTTAAATAATCGAATTCATTTGTATCAAAATTAATTATAATAAAACCTTCATCTTCAAGTTCTTTCCATCTATTTGTGTGGAACTGTTTAAGCCCGAGTCTTTTTAATATTTCATTTGAATTATATACAAGTATAACGAATTTACAGTTTGGATTTTTTTCATATAGGCTTTTTTTACATTCCAAAAGATATAATTTGAACAGGTTAAAATTTTCTTCATCGTTCTTTAATGCAGAGAAGAAATCAGTTGATCTTTTTCCGATGGTAGTTATTTTAAAATAATCAATTGGTATGACATGAAAAGGTTCTTCCTTCAGAGAAATGCCGTGTTTCTTATATTTTAGATATTTATGTTGTGCATACTTATCAAAAAAGTTTAGATGCAGGCGTCTTAAGTGGTCAGAGAAGAAAACATATATTACATATTCGGCATCTTTTACGTCATATGCGAAATCATCGCTTTTTTGTATTTTATATAGAACATGTTGAATACCATGAGCAGGATATCCGTAATTATATGTTTTTCTGTGGGTATATTGCTGAAGCCTGTATGCAAGAGTATCTTCATCGCGTAAATCAACACCAAATGCGAAAGAACAGCCCATAACAATAAGTGATTTCTTTTTCGGATTAATTATTGTTCCTTCTTGAGGTACGCCGCGTTTTCCGAAAGCATCTTTTATATCTACCGGGAATACCCGGTAACGATCAGATGCTGCGATTATCCAATCAGCAAAAATAAAGAATAGTACAAAAAAAATAATGAGGAACAGTAAATAAAAAGATGCTTTTAATATATTCATGACTGAAATCCGATTTGTGAGTATGAGTATTATAACATTTTTAAGATTTACTGCTTTAAATATTTGCTAATATATTTCTGACTTTTTCTAAAGTTGTTCCTGATGACAATTCGAAGATTTTGCTGCGAACTAAAATTCAAAAAATACTTTTTCCGAAACATTAAGCGAATCAGCAATCTTGAATAATAATTTCAGGCTTAATCTTCTTCTGCCCGTCTCGATTTTAGCCAAATGTTCTCTTGATATATTAATAATTTCTACGAATTTATTTTGTGAATATCCAAGATTTTTCCTGTATTTGGCGATATTTCTTCCGAGTAATTTTAATTTTTCTTTTTCCGTATCCATATACATAATTGTGAACTATTCGTTCATATTTGTATGTAGTCCAAATGAGAACTATTTGAATATTTATATTTATTTTATTTTTTGATAGAAAATTTTTATAAGAAATAGATTCGGAGGTTTTTTGCTTATTTTCGGCTGTTTCCCCGTGAACGATTGCATCTTTTTTATGCCAAATAATATTCTTATCCGCTTAGAATATATGTTAAAGGGTAATCTGAAAACTAATAAATTTATATATTAACAAGATAAGACCAATCATTAATATAAACATTTTCAATTAGTCTTATCTTTTAAGTTTTTATTTTTGAAATTTATCGGATAATTATTCTTTTTTGGAATGCCAGATATCGGCATATTCCATTTCTTCTCCGTTGAGAATAAATGTTGCACCTTCTTGTGTCATAAGGTCATTATACAATCCGTCAAAATTTTTCTGCATTTGTGTATCATCAAAAACAGACAGATTTATTGCTGAAATGCCGGCATCCGATAAAGAGGTCGCTTCATCATTATAACCATTCAGCTTTATTTTAAGTCCGAAATTTTCTTCCATATATTTTAAATCATTTTCATCTAAAACATTATCATCTTTTCCGTTAATTAAGTTTGCATTTTTTGCAAGTGACTTAAGCGCATCAAAACCATTTGCAAATCCGTCGGCAATTCCGTCACCGTCAAGATCTGTATTATCGCCGAAACATTCAAGACCGCTTGTACCTGATATACCGTCACCGTCCGAGTCAAAGACAAGTACCGCATCAGCTGAATTATTGATAAGATCCAGGAAGCCGTCTCCGTCAATATCAAATTCGACAAGTTCTTCGGATGTTTTTACTCCATCTCCATTCATATCAAAAGACAACGGAGAGGATGTACAATAATCCATGTTTCTGCAATCAGCAGACCCTGTGGACAAATCATCGCTTATACAAGTAAAATTAAATACAGTATTACAAATACTTGTTGAACTTGATTCCGACAAATTATTCATATATCCGTTGCCCGAAGCAACAATATCATAGCCTCCGCCTGCACCATATTTTCTTGCCAATGATGTGGCACTGCAGGAACCTTGGCTGTCCATTTCATATATATGATATTTATTATCACTTCTGCCCATTGCAATAATATATTTGGGTGAGCCGTCGGGGAAAGTTTCCGTTAAATCAATATTATTATCAAGAACCAGCTGTTTTTCCTCCGAAGAGATAGAAGCGAGAGCAATATTTGCCAATTGGGTTTGCATTGATGTTATTTGTGAATTAGCGGTGTCTTTCATTGCTTGTTGAGTTGAGATTTCAGATTCAAGCAGATTTATTCTCATTGCGGATTCATTTCTTAATGTTTCATAAAAACTCATTTCTTCTGAATAAGAGCTCATTTTTGACCGAATATTACTCATTTCGGATAATAAATCGGATGAGTAAGAAGACAGATAGTCTATCAAATTGGAAAGAGAAGAACTTTCCGCAATTCCATTTAGGCTTTTTTCCAAATATGATTTATAATCTCCGTCCTTTTCGGCGTTATAATTTGCCATAGCCTTATTTATAGCATCCTGCTGCTGTTTTTTCAGGTCATCTTCAAGATCTTTAGTTGCTTCTTCAATCTGCACTTGTATTTCATTATACAATTCTTTGTTTTCGTTGTATGCTTCTTCTTGTTCTTTATAATTTTTTTCGGCCTTTTTGTAAGAAGAATCCAATTTGTCATAAGTTTCTTGCTCTTCTGCCAATTCGGCATTTAATCGTTCTATTGCAGCATTACATTCTTCAACAGCTTTCTTGAGAGCATCAATAGTCGCATTATAATTTTCAATCAATGCCTGAGCTTCTTCATGTGTATAATTTTTTCCTGTAAATGATGATACATCTTCTTCATCAATATTTTGGTTATTAACTATAAATTCATCTCCGCCCGAATCAATAGAAAGATCAATACCCAAACTTGCGGCGGCTCTTTCGGCATCACTTTGTATTCCTGATACAAGCGAATTGTACACTTGTATCTGTTGTTTTCCGTTGTTAAGAGATATTCCCATATTAACTCCTTCTATATTTTCGAAGTATAATATCGGATAAAATTAAAATAACTTTAATAAAAAATAGTACCTTGTATAAGGTACTATTACAAATAATTCAAATAGGAAAAAACAATGAGTCTGTAGGTTGGGTTTTAACCCAACTTCTAACAGAAAAAACCAAAAATAAAATAAAAAAAATAGCAAAAGATTAATGTAAATATATCTATCTTCAAAGGGCACAGGCTTTTTAGAATTTTATATATTTTTTTTCAATTCTTTAATAGACAGATTCATAAAAAAATAGTAATATTAATTATCAGCAAAAAATATATTACAAAACAGACCTAAATTTATATAATTAAAACGAATTGAGGTTTTTTGAAAAACAGGGTATGTATAGGCGTTTATAAGTTAAGGATATAGAGTTCTTTCTATATCTAAGTTTTTTGTGCTTGAAATATATTGAGGGAAAATTAATGAGTGATGAGAATAAGAATATAGAAAACAATCAAGAAGAAAATCAAAATAGAAACAAAGAAAAAAATGTTTGGTATAAATTGAACAAAAGATTTTTCAAACAATTGATATTTATTTGTTCTTTTTTGTTCGTTCTTTTAATTTTATTGTTTTTAATGAATATTTTTTTCAACAATCAGGAACAAAATATGAATTATTTTAAAGATAAATATAAATTTAGAAGATTACCGAATTTTAAAATCAATAGAGATGTTTCATCATCATCTGTTCTTCTATTAAATGGAAATGTTCTTTTCACTGGAGGACTTGTTAATACACATGAATCAACAAAAACAACAGAAATATATAATCCTATTGAAAATAAATTTTATAGGAATGTAAATATGTCAGAATCAAGAGCGAATCATTCTTCAATTTTACTCAAAAATGGAGATGTATTGGTAACAGGTGGTATAAAATATTCAAAATATTTTTCTGCAACAGAATTAAAAAGCGCAGAAATTTTTAAAACGAATGAAAATAAATTTTATTCTATTTCTGACATGATTGCCCCAATGAGCAATCATAAAATGTTTTTACTCAAAAATGGGAATGTATTAATTGTAAGTTCACCATATCATATTGAATTATTTGAGTTTAAAACAAATACTTTCAAAGAATTAAATCTTTTATCAAGTGAAAAAGTAATAGAAAATGAAAATTCAGCTTTTGAATGTAATGAAGTTGTACTAGAAAAAGGTGAAAAAATAGTTTTGTTTTTTCGAGATACGACAAAATCTAATCACCTAATTTTATTATTAAATTTGGCTAATTTATCAATAGAAACATTAAATTCAAATATTTCATTAACTTATGATTTTTTTCCAGTAAAATTTAATAAAGATAATATAATGATAATCGGCGGCAATAAAAAAAGAGTTGGACCAGGATTAAAAATGTGCAAACTTTTTAATTTTAGGAATGATATTATAGAATCTTGTTCAAATCTTAATATACCAAGATATAATCATATTGCAATAAACCTTGATGATGGAAATATAATTATTCTTGGTGGGAAAACAGGTTTTGGAAAAACACTTAAACTTCTTAAGAATACGGAATTATATATTCCTATGCTAGATAAATTTATAATTTTTAAAAATATGAAATATAGAAGAAATAATATTCGTTCAATAAAATTAAGTAATGGAAATTATATATTGTATGGTTCGTATAATAGTTTCGGGATAAAAAAATACACCCCTGAACTTTTGGTTGTTAAAGAATAGGAGTATTAGTTTTGAGTTTAACAATTTCTGATTATGCTTTCTTGTCATCTTTTGCATATATAAGAACTGGTCAGTTTGATTTTAATGGATGGTATATCATAAAAACAAATAATGGAATTAACGGTTTTCAATCCGTTGCATTTGGGAAAGATATTAATAATGATGGATATTATGATGAAATTGTAATTTCTTATGCAGGAACAAATTCTCTTACAGATATCATAATCGATGATTTTGGAGGAATTGTATTAGGGAATGTACCAGGACAATATACTGGTGCTTTAAATTTTTATAATGAAATATTAAAAATGAATAATGTAAGTCTGGTTGCAAATATTACATTAACAGGACATTCATTAGGTGGTGGATTAGCACAATTGGTTGCAGCAAAAACGGGAGTATCAGCAATAACATTTAATGCACCAGGAATGAAATACGCATTATCAAAGATAGATTGTAATCAAGAAGGTTCATATAGTAATATAAAGAACTATATTACAATGAATGATTATGTTGGTAATTTTCGTGAACATATTGGCGAAGAATATTACTATGAACCAATACCAATTGATAATGATGCATTGAGAGATTCTCACAATGGAATCTTGTCTTTAGAAGAAGAAGAACTTAATAATCCTATTTCCTTAAACAATAATTTTACTACAGAAGAAGGAATTGCATTATGGTATTATGACACAAAAAATACATTAAAAGACAGTTTTTCATTAGATGTTGTTCTTGCAATTGAAATATTAGAATCTGCAATAGAAATAATAAGAGAGGAGATAGGAGAACCCAAGAGATTTCTTTCGTATACAACAGATAATGGAATGTATATATTGGATAATAAAGAAGCGAGTCACGTAATAAATGGAAGTGATAGTAATTCTGATACAAATGGAAATGATATTGTATTTGCAAATAGTGGTTCCGATATAGTAAATGGATTTTCCGGCAACGATATTTTAATAGGCGGAACGGGTGACGATACACTTTATGGCGGTTTGGGTAATGATGTATTAATTGCAGGAAATGCAGACAATATAACTATAAGTGTTTTGCAACAGCTACAAGAAAACAAATCAAATATAACCTCTGTAGTTCAATATGAAACTGATAGTAAAAACATAAACAAACTTTACGGCGGAGAAGGTAATGATCTCTTAATCGGAGATAAAGGAAATGATGTCTTAGTTGCAGGTGAAGGAGAGGACTATCTGTACGGGGGAGCAGGAAGAGATGTTCTCTGCAATTATGCAAATTCTTCCTTCTTGAACGGTGGTTATGGTGATGATAGATATGATTTAAAGACAGGAACAACAAACACAATAAATGATACAGATAATAAAGGTACTGTACACTTAAATGAATATTGGGTTAGAGGTGCAGAGGCCTTATTTTATTTAGGTTCAAATGTATGGCACAAAGATAATATTACATATACTTGGAATGAAGATGCAAAGATACTGACTATACAAAAAGACGGAGATGCCGGTATAACAACAATTGAAAATTATGAAAATGGAGCATTGTGTATAACTTTAGAAAAACCATGGAGCAATCCTATTAATGCAGATGGAATACAAAGCGATCCATTGATATTTGATTTAAACGGAGACGGAATAAAAACAAGTTTATCTCCCCATCAAGGAATATACTATGATTATAACAATGACGGATTTGCAGAAAAACTTTCTTGGAGTGCTTATGGCGACGGAGTATTAGTGGCAGATACTAATAACGACGGTAAAATTCAAGGCTCGGGTGATATTTTAACCTCATTAACTCTTGCATCTTACGATACAAATTTTGACGGCAAAATTAACTATCAAGATGAATATTTTAACAATTTAAAAATAATGGATGAAGAATATAACCTATATTCATTGGAAGAAGCAGGCATTTCGTCAATAAATTTGGATTATCAAAATGTTAATTTCACAGAGGAAAATGGTAACGAATGCAAAAAAATAGCGACGTATACAAAAACCAACGGTCAAGAACTTCAGTATGGCGAATATTTGGTGCAAACAAATCCCCAAAATGCAATTGAGTTAAATAAACTTGAAGAAACAGAAGCCGTAAGCGCATTGCCTGATATTGATAATTCCGGTACTGTTTATTCTTTGCATCAAGCAATGCTCAGAGATAATGAATTACAAACACTTGTAACGTCATTCACAACAGAAACAAATGACAATGTTAGAATGAATTTGTTAGAACAAATAATATTAAAGTGGACAGGTGCAGAAGATGTAGAAATCAATTCCAGAGGTTCTCATATTAATGCACAACACCTTGCTGCTATTGAGGCTTTTGATGGTATTGATTTTTATTCGGAATATGATGCGCAATATGGCGAAGAAGGAACAAATCCGTCGAATCCTAATAAAGTTCGTAGGTTAGTTCGTAGGTTGGACTTTAATTTGACAGAATTGATAGAAAGAGAAGAGCGCAAAGTTGCATAGATAGACAAACTTAAAAAAAAATAGTAATA
>CALUUK010000010.1 GCA_944323955.1 Candidatus Gastranaerophilales bacterium
TGCCAACAATTTTGAGAAAAATTAGCGTGTTAGTTTACCAAAAAAATCAAACCATCTGTAAATTGAAATCAAACCATGTGTTCTTTTACAGATGTATTTATAAGCAAACATTTAATTTTAATGATACCTTAATTTAAATACTCTCTATTCTGTAATATTAATGTTTGTAAAAAAATATTGAGAAATTAATTTGGTTTAAAAAATAAGGGAACTATAAATATAAGTGTTCTATGTGGAGAAATTAGTGGATTCTATCAATTTTAATTTCGATATAAAGACAAAACATTTAAATTCGGATAATATAAAAGATATTAAACAGAAACAGGATATTTCAAATAATAACAATATCCAACCTGAGTATGCAAAAGTAGACCCAAACCTATTACCAATTTATAAAAATGTCTCATTTAAAGGACAAAAAGTAGAAGTTGTAAAACCAGAATTTAGAAGTATATACCTAAATTCTTTTAAGCAATTTAACGATGCAAAAAAATGGAATTATTTCATAGATACACTTTGCAAAGATTATAAAGAAGAAGAAATAGTTGAAATTTTAGATGCCGTAAAAAATCAAAGCGATAAAGATAAAAATGCTTGCAATACATTTTTATTATTAATAAATATAGGTCAGAAAGATAAATTAACATACAATAGCGACCCAAACGCCAAAGGCTCTATTATAATTTTGGAAAGAGAACTAACTCCACTTGAAGCAAAAGAATTAATAGTAAATGGATTTACAAAAAATTCTGATATTCAGAAATATATAGAATTAAGCAAAGCCGGATATTCATTAGAAGAAGCTATTAATGTTATTAAATATGGCGTAAAAAATGATGATATTGATAAGTTTAGAGAATTATCATCTCTTGAATTTGTAAAAGATGATGGTTCAAAACGCCAAATTACACCTGAAGAAGCTATTGTTTGTATAGCATTTTCATTTGATGAACAATCACAAATTGAAAATTTTATAAGAAATATTGATTTTCAATCTTCTTCGCATTCTTTAAGTTTGTATGAAGCTGCTTTATGTACTGCTAAAAATTTTGACAAATCACAAATTAATGAGTATTTTGATTTACAATCAAAGAATTTCCCAATATCAGCACAAGAAGCAATACTTTGCCTTGATTCAAAAATGAACGAAGACAACATAAGAAGATATTGTTCTTTAAGAGATAAACATATTCAGTTAGAAGGTGTAAGAACTAGGAATAAAAGTGAGAAATTTAACACTAATAATATTATAGGTTATATTAATAGCGGAAAAACAGATGAAGAAATTGGAAAAGAATTCCGCTTATATGCATTGTTAGAAAATGGGCTTTCAAATGATGATGCTTTGCTTATTTCTGAATATGAAGATTTAACCAATTTATTAGTTAGTGAAAATTCAGAATATTCAGTAGAACAAATTGTAAAATGCGCAAAACTTGGTTTGACATCTAAATCACAAATTGAGCAGATTGCTGAACTTATCAACGAAGGGAAAAAACCATCAATTGCAGTTGTAATTGTGAAATACGGAATGAAAGATATTGAGTCAAATCCTAAATTTCAGGAATTGCTAGCTCAAGGACTTTCTACATATCAAGCTGCTGATTTGACATGTGATGCGGATATGTATTCAAGATTTGAAAAAATAAAAAATTCATCTGTTTCATGGAGAAAAGAAGAAATTGCATTAATGGGCAAGATGGGATATGACAAATTTGAACAACTTGAAAAACACTATCAAATATGTTCTGTAAGACACAAAGATATGCTTTTTAGAGAATTTTTATTATCAAATGATAGAGAAATTCCATTCTTGGTTAAATATAAGTATTTAGATGAAGTTTTTAAGAAAAATGATCAATATGACTTTAGTGATTATTCATCTAATGAGGTATTTGAAATTTCAAAAAATAATTTTTCTCCGGAGCAAATTAAATTATTTAGAGAAATAAAGGCAAGTATTAAAGATACATCTGTTGTTGATGAAGTAGCTGCGGCACTAGTCAATTATGAATATTTAGATGATGTATTTAAAATTGATGACAAATATGATTTTAATGGTTTCAACAAGAAGAAACTTTTAGCTATTGCTAAAAATAATTTGACAATTGAAGAACTAGCAAAATTCTCACATATTACACAAAATAATCCTAAATTAGATGTTGGCATAGTTGCAAGTCTCATTAAAAATCCAGATTTTTCCGAAGAAAATTTAATTCAAAATTACAACAATTTTATCCGTGAAAAACGTGAAAAATATATGCAAGAACTAGTTTCTCGTAAAGAAATAGAAAAAGATGGAAATTATCATTACATCGAAAAATTAGAATATAGTGAAAAAGAAATATATGCAGAATATACACAAGAACAAAAAGATTCTTTTAATAAATTAATTCAGCAAGGAATAAATGCTAAAGATGCTATCTATATTGCAGGAAATACTTCTTTAATAAAAATGTTAGAAGAAGAACGAAAAATAACTGCAACTGAAGCATATGATATAGTAAAAAATTCAAATTTAGATTCTTTAGATTTTAATTCATCTGAACAATCACAAGCAGATAGAAATCTAATCATTTTATTAAAACAAGGTATATCAATTATTGATGCAATAGAACTTTATAAATTTCCCCAATTGGTTGAATTATTAGATAAAACAGACTCCAAAGAAAAAAGAGGTTTTTCTGTTTCAGATATCAAAATTTTGGCAAAAAATAAAATAACAACAAAAGAAAAAATTGAAGCTGTTCAAGAAAGAATGCTTAACAACGAATCGGTAAATCTAGCTTCAAACAAGGTTAATTTTGCATTTGAAAATCCAAAAGCATTAGAAAGATACGAAAATATTTTAGAAAGAACTAATCTACATGTCGATACTTTAGCAAGAATTGCTGCTGATGAAAAAACTTATAATAGATTTATTTTATTCCTACAAACAAAAGTACCTTGCAGTTATAAATATGTTTCAAGTATGTCTAAATCTGGTTCTTTAGATGTGGATGATTACGAAACTTATGGAAAGCAAGCATTAGGCATACAGGAAATTGTTAATGCTGGTTTATCTAGTCCATTTATCCAGATATCTACCTCGCTCCTTAAAGTATTTAATAAGTATGGCAATTATAATGCCCAAGCAATTAATGATATACAGAGAAAAATATCAAAAAATCCTCAACTAAAAAGTAGAATGAACTCTATATATCATTCCTTATGTTCTAAAAAGGATAGAAAAGCAAATATGAAAGATACACTTGTATTAGCAATGGTTCTTACTGGCTATCCCAATATTATAAGTGTCTTTTCAAAAGGTGGAAAATATAATTTTGCAAAGTTTTCTGATAAAGAGCTTTTTGCAATAGCATATTCAAATTTAAATAAAGATGAAGTACAAAAATACAAAAAGATTAAGTCTAAAATAGCTAATTTTGATGATAATTGGATAGAACGTACAGTAACCCTTTCAAAATATAAATATTTGAATGAAGTATTTTTTAATAATGATGAAATTTCTTTTGAAACATTCGATAACGAAGCAATCAAAGCAATGGTACGTGAAAATTTAACACAAGAACAGGTTAATAAGTTTTATAATTTATTAAAAACTTGTCCCAGTGTTAATAGATATACAGCCGCTATTGTCGCAAAATCGGAAAAATTTGATGAATTATTTACATCTCATAATGGTCTTTCTTTGGGTGATTTTTTAGATAGTTCATTTGAGACAATAATAAACTTTAATAATGAACAAATGGAGAAATTTTATTCATTAATAAGCAAAGGTATCGATCCAAATGATGCTGTACTCATTGCAGTGGATAAACGTTATATTGAAATGGTTGGTAAATCATATAGACCATTATCTCCAAAAGAAGCTGCAATTTATGCTACAGAATCAGAATACTCTTTCTTAGATCCAACGCATTCTAATTTGTTAGATGAAGATGTATTGTGGTGTTTAAATACTGGTGAACCAAAGACAGTATTTGAAATTTTCGAAAAGGTTCTACAAAAAACAGATTTTAGTGATGCAAAGAAATTATCTGCCAGCTCAATCTCATTGGATAATATGCCAAACTGTTCTTTTAATGAAAATGGCATTTTCAAATATGAAGATGGTGATAAATCATTCGAGGTAAAATTAAAAACTTTAAAAATAGATTCTAAAACAGTTTTATTAATAGAAAAAGACGATGGTGAAAAATATATAGCATATGACGGCGCTATCGTTCCATATAGAACTATTGAAACATTGGACAAAGAAAAACAAACAGCTCTTTCTAATTCACTATTACCTCATGTTAATATTCCAAATTGTGATAATAGTGCGCTTCCTACGGCAGCCAAACATTTTGTGCTTGATATATTAGAAAAGGAAAATGGTAGCTGTATTATTTCACAAGGAATTCCAGAAATAAAAAATGGAAAATCCTTTATTGGAAAAAGTTTAGATACAGAAGAAACAAAAGAAAAATATAGGGATATTTTTAAAGAATTAAAACTGATTAATGATTCAGATGAACTTAGATTTGAAGATATACTTAGAATCATGCCAAAAGATGCTATGTTAAATATCAGACCTTATGCTACCAGTAAATGTTCGTCTGACATTCTTTATTCGATTTCTGCAGAATGGTATGATAAAGAAGATGTTTTGTGGGAAATGCGTATTCATAGTGAAGATTTAAACCATATAGGAGACAATAGTAAACCTTGGATATTTAGGCTTGGTTACAGTGACAAGAACAATCCAAATGATGCAAATGCTAAATCTTATTATTATGATAAAGCAGATGAATATTGTGTTGGTACTTATCGCGAACCTTATACTCATATTAAACTTAAAACTCCAGAAAAATTAAAAGATAAGTTAATTTCAAATCCGATATTTCAAAAAAATATGCGTGATATTAGTATATCGTTAAACGACAAGAATAACTTGGAAGATGTTGCAAATTATTTGAATGTACACGAAGAATCGCTAAGTGCAAAAAAAGCTAGAATTCTGCAAATGTGCGAAACAGATATTACCGCTTATTATAAATACAGAGATATAATAGATTCAATATTAAAAGAACAAGGTTTACCATCACTAAACTTTTGTCATACCTAGTTTTTCACAATAAATATTGTAAAAATATTCCTTAAAAGCCAAAAAAGTAATATACTGTGATTATATAGTTTTTTTGGAGTAATTGTATTTAACAACCTGTTTGATTTTTAGCAGTTAGTATGATTTTTTTAGTTGGGGAAATTTCCCTAAAAATTACGGAGAATTTTCCCCAATAATTTTGATACGAAACAGACATAAACCCCGGAAGTATTTCTATCGGCACACTTCACCGTTGGCTTCGGGCTTATGAAGATTGTGAGGATTTAATGGGCAAATTGGCATAGAAAAAGGTTCATCAAATATATTATTATAAATTACACAATTACACTTAACCTACAAGCTAAAAAACATTTATAGATTGATTTTTAATCTAACATTAAAAATTCATATATTAAGTCTATAAGTTGACTAATTTCTCTAAAATTTTTGATATTGAGAAAAAGGTATTGTTCCCATAACCCAACATACCAACTTGCACGGATAAAACGATTATTAGACTCTTGAAGTAAATAAAATCCGATTTGATTATTTTAAGATTGCTTTAACAATAAAAACGGATTATATAAATCCGTTTTTATTTAATAAATAATTTCCTCTTTTGAATATTTAATAGTTTATAATACTCTGCACAAATTCAGGATCATAGTGGTTTACAAAGATACTTTCGCCTTTGTCCAGATTCCTCAACGTTTCCATATCATCTTTGGAAAGTTCAAAGTCAAAAATTTCAATATTTTCTTTCATTCTTTCTTTGTGCGTAGATTTTGGAATAACAATGACATTCTCCTGAGTTAAAAATCTCAGTGCAACCTGTGCAGTTGTTTTATTATATTTTTGACCTATCGATTTTAAAACTTCGTTATTAAAGAAATTATTTTCGCCTCTTGCCATAGGAGACCAAGACATAAGCTGCGTATTGTATTTATGCATATATTTGCGTAAAGTTTTTTCCTGTTGGAATATGTGTGTTTCCATCTGGTTAACCATCGGTTTTATTTCAACAAAATTACATAAATCAACAAATCTGTCAGGAAAAAAGTTACTGACGCCGATAGCTCTTGTTTTACCTTCTTTATAGGCTTTTTCCATTGCTCTGTATGTTCCGTAATAATCTCCAAACGGCTGATGTATTAAAAGTAAATCTATATAATCCGTTTGTAATTTTTTAAGAGATTCTTCAATGGATTTTGCGGCTTTTTCTTCACCCGAATTTGTTATCCAGACTTTTGTAACAAGAAAAAATTCATCTCTTTTTATCCCTGATTTTTTTATGGCGGCTCCGACACCTTCTTCATTATAGTATGCCTGTGCCGTATCAATCAGTCGATAACCTGCATTAATAGCATCAGCAACGCATCTTTCGCATTCTTTAGGGTCAACAAGAAAAACTCCGTAGCCTTCTATTGGCATTTCGACATTGTTATTTAATTTTACTGTCTGCATATTTTATTCTCCTTTATAATCTATTGCCTTAACCGTTCCGAGTTTGTGAATATCTTCATCCGTCCGGTTGCCGTAGATTGTGATTTTATTTAATTCTTTTTCTATGTTATTAAATTCTTCATCAGTAAGTTCAATATCAGCAGCACCAAGGTTTTCTACCACTCTTTCATCTTTTCTCATGCCCGGAATCGGTACAACATGAGAATACTTATGAAGCATCCACGCTAAAGAAATTTGAGCCGGTGTAATACCTTTTTTATTTGCAACCTCATTAAGCAAATCTAAAAGCGGCTGATTTTTCTCAACATTTTCAGGTGCAAACCTGGTTATTACTCGTCTTACATCATCACCTTTGTATTGATTATTTTTATTATATTTACCTGATAAAAAACCGCTTGCCATAGGCGAAAATGCAACAAATCCGATATTTAATTCTTGGCAGAGAGGAATGACATCTTTTTCAAACATCCGCTCCATCATAGAGTACTCGCTTTGAATTGCTGTTAAAGGAGTTACTGCGTGGGCTTTTTTTATTTGTTCAACCGTTGACTGCGATTGCCCCCATGCACGGATTTTACCTTCTTTAATAAGTTCGCCCATCCACTGTGCGACTTCTTCGACATTAGAATCTAAAGGCACTCTGTGTTCGTAATAAATATCAATATAGTCTGTCTGCAATCTTTTTAAAGAATCGTTCAAAGCATTCGTAATACCTTTTTTGCTTAATTTGCCCTCAGGAATTTCCTGCCCGGGCTGGAATACAGGTACAAATTTTGTTGTAAGTATAATTTTATCTCTGAATGGTTTAACTGCTTTACCTACAAGTATTTCATTTGTAAAAGGACCATAGGCTTCCGCCGTATCAAAAAGAGTACATCCGAGGTCAAAGGCTTTGTGCATAAGCCTTATAGATTCTTCCTCTGTCGGGATTGCACCGTATCCGTGAGAAAACCCCATACAACCCATACCTACGGCCGAAACTTCAATATCTCTAAGTTTTCTGCATTTCATAATTAATTCTCCTTTATTTCCAAGTAAGGCTCAAATACAGCTTTGAGTTGAACCTCGCAAAATCTGTCTGTCCAATCTAACGGTTCAAATTTGCCGTCTGACATGCACCAGCTGAGCATCATCCCGTAAAGTTCACTGATAATAATATGTGTTAATAAATCAATAGGAGCATCTTTTTTCAGTTCCTTTGAATTTTTTAGTATATTTTCAAGCATTTCATAATCATAGAACCATTTTCTGTTGTCTAAATTTTCGGGAACATTGTTCGGATCGATAACATTTCTTATCCATTCACGGCAGATTTGAATCCCGCAAAATTCAACCTGTTCCATAAAACGATGAAAGTAATGCCTTAGTTTTTCAAACAACTCTGCATTTCCCATTTGTTCAAGTTCATCCGCAATTTCTCCAAACGGAGTTCTGCTGATTTCCATAACAATATCTTCTTTTCGTTTGAAATAAACGTAAAATGTGCCTTTTGCAACTCCGGCTTTTTTTGTTATATCTTCAACGTTTATTGCATCAAAGCCCTTTTCTTTAATAAGTTCCAAGCCTGCCGATACAAGTTTTCTTTTTGTTTCAACGGCTGATTTTTGTCTTTTATTCATGAAATACTCCTTATTATAAAAAAATCATAACAAATTAATGACCATAAGTCAATGACTTATGGTCATGTTTATAAACAAATTTTTCAGTTGAATATAATCCAGTGATTTAAAAAGACTGCATAAAAGCAGTCTTTTTTATATTTTTATCAAAAGAAATACGGAATCTTTTAATGCTTTAACCGAATGCATTATATTCTTTTCAAATAAAAACAATTGTTCTTTTTTTATTTTATACTTTTTACCCTCTTCATCAATTTCATCGGGCATATTACATTCGCATTTTTCACATGTACAATTATCTTCGGGATTAAAAATTAATTCTATTTCTCCTTCGATAACATATACACAAACATTTGTATGTGCCGTATGCGGTTCTATGACCTCATGTTTTTTTAATGAAATAATTTTTAAATGCGAGCCGTTATTCTCCATCAAATCAATAATTTCACGGTCATTTTCTTTTGTATTTATTAATTCATCTATTTCAACAGCTTTATAAAGCATAATATTCTCCTTTCAGTTAACATAATTGTACAGGAGATATAAAAAAGAATTATCACCAAAGCAGTTAATTCAAAATGATATTCAAACGGAAAGATGACTTTATTATAAAAAAATAATAATGTTATTCTCATTAAAGATGCAGGAACAATTTTTTCTTTTTTTCTTGCATATTTACATGACCAACATCTATTTTATAACCTTTATAATAATCGAAAAATCAAGTACGGATTAATTATACATTTCATTATATAATTCTTGCACTTTTTTAATATCAAATAATTCTTCCACTCTTTTTCTTGCATTTTGCCCGAGTCTTAGTCTTAACTTTTCATCATTCAACAACTCATTTATAGCCCGGGCTAATTCAATGGGATTTTTAGGTTCAACACTCAAACCCGTTTCATTACCTACAGACACATAATTTGCTCCGGTTCCCAAATTTGTATTTATTACCGGTTTACCCTGTTTCATCGCCTCAAGTTGTACAATTCCGAATGCTTCTGTCCTTATTGAAGGAAGAATAAAAATATCACAAATTCTATAAAAAAGTTCTTTTTGTCTTTTATCAGTTACAAATCCAAGCAATTTAACCTTTTCTTGCAGATTGTTTTCACGGATATATGTTTCATATTCTTCTTTCAGTTTTCCGTCTCCCGCCAGCAGAAGAATAGCTCCTTCCACATATTTCATTGCTTCTATTGCATAAATAAAACCCTTAAGATGTACAAATCTGCCGATACAAAAAATAATCTTTTTATCTCCGTAGTTTTTCTTACAATTTAAAACCTCCTCTTCACTGCAAAGATTTTCCAACTCGACCCCGAAAGGAACAATTCTGCATTTATCACGGTTCATTTGCAGTTTATTATCCAGTTCAATTGCTCTTGGAGATAAAACATGTATTACATCAGCTTTTTTAAAGAAATATTTATACATTCCCATAAAATATTTCATATACCTGTCATAACCGATAATATCACCGTGATAACTTATATATAACTTCTTGTATTTCGGCCTTGCAATAAAATGACAAATTACGGCAAATATAAACGGCATATGATAATGCAAAATGTCTGTTTTAACTCTCGACAACTGCAGTAAAAAAGAAGGAGATATTGTGTTTGCTGCAAATTCAAACAAAAATTTGCAGCGGGTAAATTTAACACCGTTGTCGATACTTGATTTATCCGTATTGGAACAACAAATAACTTCTTTGTCAAATCTTTCTTCCGGAAGTCCTGAATTTATCTGATCTATAACCGACTCTATTCCTCCGACATAAGGACTTGCATATCTTGAGACATGAGTAATTTTCTTTTTTTCGTTATATTCTTCTTTTAATACTTTTTTATAAAAATCTTTTATTTCATATCTTTTTATTGATGGAGGAATTATATCATATCCAAATATATCGGAACAATTTCTATCCGTTGCAAAAATAACAATGTCTATTTTCATCAGGATAAGTTCGTTCGGCAAATCAAAGGAAATTTCATTTATTGTATAAGAACCTTTATTTACCGGATTATATTCCCAAAAATCAACAACTTCCATATTTAATTGAGGTCTATTTTGAATCAGGGCTGCTATAGCTTTAGCCTTATCATCAAAGCCTATGATCATTATTTTCTTGCTCATCCGCAATCCTCTTTGTATTCTCCTCAAATTATTTACAGAAAAATGAGTTAAATTCATCTTATATGAACTATACTCATTTTTCAACAATTTATTGAGTTCAATTAAGTTCAAATAAAAGAGTTTATAAATTATTATGAAATTCGGAATTTAAAATATGGATACAAAAAAACTTCTTGGAAAAAGACTTAGAGAATTACGTAAAAAGAAAAATATTAATCAGGAAAAATTGGCTGAACTTATTAATGTTGATCCTACAACAATAAGTAATATTGAAAACGGAAAAAATTATCCTTCAATGATTAATCTGGAAAATTTGTTAAGCGTTCTCGGCTGCACGTTTGTTGATGCTTTTGATTTTGAACATAAAAATAACCAGGATAATTTAATTATACAAATAAATAAAAAACTGGAGGAAAATCCTGATAAGATTGAGGATTTTTATAAGATTTTGATTGCATTAACAAAATAACCCGATATCCGATTATATTTAAAAAAATTGGAAGAACACTTAAATAAATATGTATTCATTTGTGAATAAAAATATACGAAATCAATCCTTTTATATTATGCCTTATGTTTAAATCTGTCACGTAAAATAATTAACATTACACCGAAAATTATCAGAGAAATTCCAATTATATTGTCAGTTTTCAAAATTTCACCAAAGCATAACACTCCGAAAAATATTGCCGTCAAAGGTTCAAGAGCACCAAGAATCGCCGTAGTTGTAGGTCCGATTAAACGAATGGCAATATTAATTGTTTCCAAAGAAATTATGGTAGGGAAAACAGCAAGAGCAAGTGCACAGGCAAGAACTCGCCAGTCATTTATAGGCTGTAATACAGTGCAGAACTTAAGATTAACAATAAAAACACTTAATCCCATTAACATTACATAAAAACTTAATTTATCATGTTTCATATGTTTTATGGCATTTAAATTCTTAACGAGAATAATATAAATTGCATAAACCAATGCGGATAACAAAACAAGAAATATTCCCCGGGGATTTAAGTATCCGTTTATTCCGCCGTTCAATATAAAAATACCGCACAGAGTTATAATCATTGCAAAAACGGAAGTTTTAGAGAGTTTTTCATTAAAAAACACGGTTGAAATCAATGCAACAATGACAGGATAAATAAAAAGTATTGTGCAGGCTATACCGGAGTCAATATACTTAAATGAAGAGAACAAAGTTACCGAAGAAAGCGCAAATAAAACTGCCGTAAAAAATAAACTTATAAACTCTTTACCGGAAAGTTTAAAGTTTGTTTTTTTAAATAATTTCAATCCCGCTCCGTATATAATCACGGCAAAAAGATATCTGTAAAAAAGTACTGAATTAACATTCATCCCCATTTTATACATAGGTAAAGCAAAAAGAGGATTTGTTCCGTAACTTATAGCGGCCAGTATTCCGTTTATATATCCCTGCGTTTTAAATTTTTTCATAAAAAAATTATAATATAAAATATGCCGCAATTATAAAAAATATGCTAAAGTAATAATAACTAAAGAGGGGAGAATATGAAAAACGTTGTAATTATATCATCGAGCCTTAGAAGAAACGGCAACTCATCAGTTATGGCTCAAGCATTTGAAAAAGGCGCAAAAGATGCGGGGAATAATGTACAATTAATTAATTTAAAAGATATTGAATTAAATTTTTGCAAAGGATGTTTTGTTTGTCAAAATTTAAAAAAATGCATAATTAATGACGGAATCAACGACATTTTAGATACAGTCAGAACCGCAGATGTACTGGTTTTTGCAACACCTATATATTATTACTCAATCTCAGGTCAGCTTAAAACATTCTTAGACAGATTAAATCCTCTTTATACAATAGGACACAATTTTAAAGAAATATACCTATTGGCAGCAGCAGCGGATAATGACGATTCTTCGGTTGACGGAGCAAAAAAAGAAATTCAGGGCTGGATTGATTGCTTTGACGGCGTTAAATTTGTAAAAACAATATTTATCGGCGGAGTCAACGAACTTGGCGATATTCAGAAGTTTCCGCTTCGCTTAAATGAAATTTATCAAGTTGCCGCACGTGTATAGTTTAACCCAATTTACGTTTAAAAGTTCTGCTTGCAAGAGTTAAAGTTATAAATGCAATTATTAAAAGAGGTATCCAGTTTGAAAATACGTCTTCAAATATCATACCCTTTAAAAAGATACCTCTTGTCAGCACCATAAAAAATCTGACAGGATTCAACCAGGTTAAATATTGGAGAAAGACAGGCATATCTTCTATTGGAGAGATAAAACCCGAAAGCAAAACCGCAGGCATCATAAATGTCATTACCGATAATATTGCCTGCTGCTGAGTATTACAAATTGCTGAAATATAAAGTCCGACCCCGACTATTGCAAGCAGAGATATAAAAATTGAGGATAAGAACAAAATAATCGAACCCGCAAAAGGGATATGGAAAAATACAATTATTATTCCCGTCATAATGAGAGTTAAGACCATGGAAATACATAACGGAGGAATAGCCTTTCCAAAGAGAATTTCCAAAGAAGATAAAGGACTGACTATAAGCTGGTCAAATGTTCCAAGTTCACGTTCTCTGGCTATTGAAAGCGACGTTAAAATTAACGTTGTTACAAGAGAAAGCATCGCCACTATAACCGTAAGAATATACCATTTATATTCCAGATTCGGATTAAACCAGTTTCTTACACTTATATTAATACCTGCTCCTTTTTTATCGTTAATTTCCCCGCCGTATTTTACCGCGATTTGCAAAGCATAACCCGATGCAATTGCGGCAGAATTAGTTTGTCTGCCGTCCGAAATAACCTGAAGACTTGCGCCATTTCCGTTTTTTATATTTCTTGCAAAATCATTGTTTATATGTAATCCGATTTGCACTTTCTGAGTATCAATTTTTTTACGGAAATCCTCTTCATTATCGACGTAATAGAAAGTCCTGAACCTCGTGGAATTCTCAAAACGGGATAAAAGTTCTCTTGCCTCAACACTTTGAGAGCGGTTTAAAACAACTGTATCAATATTTTGTACTTCCATTGTAGCCGCATTTGAGAAAACCAAAAGCTGCATAATCGGCATACCTATAATAATGCCTTTTGTTTTAGGATCCTTCCAGATAGTTATAAATTCCTTTTTCATTAAAGCAATTACCCTGCGTAAAAAATCCCTTATCATAAAGCGCCCCTTTCTTGTTTGTTAACGAAAGAAGACTTTGGTTTTTTTTCCAAACTTGAAAATGTATTTTTATAAACAACAAAAAACAGCAGTAATCCCAAAAAAGTCAAGTAAAAAGCATTTTCTATCCTGATTTCATATACTCCTCCTGTCATAAATTCACTCTCTACAAACGATATGTAATATCTTGGAGGAAGAAACATTGTCAGGTACTGAAAAAATTTCGGCATGGAATTTATCGGAAACATTAATCCCGACAACATTAAAGCAGGCATAAATCCAAGACTCATTGCTACCATACTTGCAAGAAACTGGTTTTTCAATTTTGAAGATATTGTCAATCCGATGCCGAGACAAGTAAGCAAAAATATGCCGCTTATTAAAAACAGCAAAAGATAACTGCCTCTAAACGGTATTTGAAATACTCCCGTACAGAGAAAAACATTAAAAAGCATTGATAACATTCCTAAAAGGAAATAAGGAATATACTTACCGAGAACTATATGTATTTTTCTGACTCTTGTGCTTAATAGAGCCTCCATTGTTCCTCTCTCCCATTCCCTTGCAACAACAAGCGACGTTAAAAGAATACCGATAAGCGTCATTGTGACGGCAACAGAACCCGGAACAATAAAATAATGACTGTTTAAATCAGGATTATACCAGGTTCGTGATTCGACTGAGATTAAAGGTTTTACCGTATTTTTCGCAAATTTGCTTGTACTTAGCCATTGATTAGCAATAGACATGGCATAACTTTGTACATAATTTGCCGTATTAACCTCAGATCCGTCCGTTATGACCATAAGATCAGCATTTTCGCCTTTGGAAAGTTTAGTTGAAAAATCATTTGGAATAATGACAGCTCCTTTAATTTTCGAGCGTACTATAGCTGTTTCAATATCCTTTTCATTATCATAATTTATTGAATTAACGTACTTTGAATGCCCGAAAGATTTTACAAGTGTTGCTGTTTCCGGATTATTATCATCATTTTTAATTCCGATGGTAACTTTAACAGAATCAAGATTTATTCCGTACATATAAATCATAATTGATATAAAAGGCAAGACAAAAGCTATAATAATACTGCTCGGATCACGCAATATTTGTTTTATTTCTTTTTTAATCAGGGCAAGAAGTATTTTCAATTTTCACTCTCCTTAATCAAATTTATAAAAGCCGTTTCCATATCATCAGCTTTTGCCTGTTCTTTCAATTGTTTCGGTGTTCCGATTGCAATGGTTTTTCCCTGATAGAAAAGGCTTATCCTGTCACAATATTCCGCCTCATCCATAAAGTGCGTAGTCACAAGAATTGTTACGCCTTTTTTTGATAATGAAGTAATATGATTCCAAAAATCACGTCTTGTTATAACATCAACACCGGATGTAGGCTCATCCAAAAACAAAACCGGAGGATTATGAATTAAAGCACACGCCATTGAAAGTCTTTGTTTTAACCCCAATGGGAGCTTTTCACTTTTTTGTTCCGAATATTCATCAAGTCCGAAAACCCTGATTATCTCTTCAACTTTATCATTTCTTTGCGTATAATTTATTCCGTATGCGGCAGCAAAAAACTCTAAATTTTGTCTTACCGTTAAACTCCCGTAAAGAGAGAACTTTTGTGCCATATACCCCAGGTTGGAACGCGCTTTTTCCGGATCTTTTCTTATATCAATCCCCATAATAGATGCCGTACCATTTGTAGGTTTAGCAAGTCCGCACATCATTTTAAAAGAAGTTGATTTACCTGCACCGTTAGGCCCGAGAAGTCCGAATATTTCACCTTTTTTAATACAAAAAGAATTATCCTTAACAGCATAAAAATTACCGTATTTTTTTTCAAGTTTATCGGCAATTACGGTACATTCCATTTCTATATTATGAGGTACATAATTTTCGGCGATTTCGGAGAATGTTTTAGAATATCCCCCCATTAAATCAATGACTTTATTTTCAAATTCCTGAGGTGTTTTTGCCAGATCATGCGGCTTTCCCTCATATATAATCTTTCCTTTATCAATAACAACAGCCGTATCAAAACTGTGTGCCTCATCAAGATATGCGGTAGACCACAAAACCGTAGTTTCCGGAGAAATCATGCCGCGCACCATTTGCATCAAATCACGGCGGGAAATAGGGTCAACCCCGACTGAAGGTTCATCAAGAAGTAAAAACTTCGGATTACCAAGTAACGTACAGGCAAGCCCTAATTTTTGTTTCATACCTCCCGATAATGCACCTGCAAGTCTGTCCTGAAAAGGAGAAAGACTTGTAAATTCAAGCATTTTTTCAAAATCATGAGGAACATTTTTCAAATCCGCATAAAGATTTAAATTTTCAATAACAGTCAAATCCTCATATAATCCGAACTTTTGCGGCATATATCCGATATAAGAATTTAATTTTTCTTTTTGAGTGGAAGGATTAAAACCCAGAACAGAAATTTCACCGCTGTCGGGAAACAATAATCCTATTACGGTTCGAAGCAAAGTAGTCTTCCCGGAACCGTCAGCACCAATAAGCCCTGTGATTTTGCCCTCTTCGATGTTTAAAGATAGATCATTCAAAGCTATGGTTGAACCGAATTTTTTTGTCAGGTTTTTAATTTTTACCGTATCCATTTTGAGTTCCCGAATTCAAATTTACATTAACGGTTACAGGCATACCCTGTCTCAAATACTCATCCGTATCATTAATATAAACTCTTATACGATAAACAAGATTTGTTCTTATATCTGTTGACTGAACTGTTTTTGGAGTAAATTCAGCAACAGGAGAAATATAACCCACCTGACCCGTGTATTCTCTTTTTTTGCCTGTATTAACATCTACGGTATCAGTCAATACTTTTACTTTTTGACCGTATTTTATATTGCCTAAATCAGTCTCATTCACATATGCTCTGACCCATACGGGAGTTGTTTTAGCCATAGTATAAACTGTCTGGCCTTTATTCACCGTGGCTCCGGGTTCTTGGACACGTATCATAATAATTCCGTCTTCAGGCGCATAAATCTTTGTATAATCCAACTGATTTTTTGCATAAGTTTGATTTGCAACTGCCGCATTATAATCGGCATTTGCTCTGTCCTTATTATTTAATAAAGTATCATATTCCTGTCTCGATATTGTGTTATCTTTAACCAAAGGTGCTTGTCTGTCAAACTTGGATTTTGCATCATTGAGAACGGCAAGTGTTTGAGCAACATTTGCATTTGCCTGCGCATAATTTGCCTCATAATCTTTTGAATCCATAACCGCTAAAAGTTCTCCGGCTTTAACACTGTCACCTTCTTCTTTCAATAACTCAGCGACCTGTCCTGCTACCTGAAAACTCAAATCAACCTGTCTTATTTCTATATTGCCGTATAATAACAACTCATCAGTATTACGTTTTTGAGACTTTATAAAAAATAACACAATACCTGAAATTAACAATATTAAAACCAATATTATGATTTTTTTCTTCATAATTATAATCTGCCTCCAACAGCTTTATACAAAGTAAAATAATTAACTAATCTTTGGGTTTTTGTTCGGATTGCAGATTGTCTTTCATCCAATAATTTTATCCTCTCCTGCAATAAATCCGGATTTGAAACAACCCCTCGCGAAAATTTCTTTTGTGTATTTATAAAATTATTTTGTTCATTTAAAAGTTTTTTATTTGTACTATAATCAATTTTTGTATCGTGTTTTATAAGGCAAAGAGCAGTGTTAACTTCTTTTACCGCGTCCAAATCAACCTGCTTATAGTTTTCAAAAAGTTCTTCATATTTTGATTTATATAATTTCAAATTAGCTTTTTTCTGCCCGCCTTTAAACAAGTCCATAGTTGCACCGCCAAGTAAAGCGGCAATTGAAGAATCCCACGAGAAAAACGAACCTCCCGCCATTGTATTAAACGCCCAGATTCCAACAATATTAAATCGCGGAAAGAGCTCTTTTCTGGCAATACGAACATCAATTTTTGCCTTTTCAAGCTGTTTTTCCGCAGCTCTGACATCAGGTCTTGCAAAGATTATATCTGACGGAATTTCATCAGGAATTACGGCTTGATATTCAAATTTGTTAATACTGCCTCTTTCCAAATCAAATGCGCATTCCGAAGATCTTCCCAGCAATACTGCCAATTGCATAAGCAAAACTTCCCTTTGCTTTATTAATTCTTCAAGATTGCTTTTCATATTTTCCAGTTGATTTTCGGAATCATTCAACGCTGTATTGTCTATGACTCCTCTGTCATATTTTTTTATATCCGCATTTAAAATATCACGCGTCAAAGAAACTATTTCGGATTGATTTCTTATAAGTTCGTCATATTGTAATATATTTGTATAAACCGTAGCTACATCAGTCAGCAAAGCCAAATAAACAGATTCTTCCTCCTGTTGAGATATTTCATAAGATTTCCCGGCACTTTTTGTTTTATCACGGTTTTTTAACAGCAAATCTGCTTCCCAATTCGCAATAAAAGGAACAATAAAGGCACTCTCATCAATATTAAAATTCCCCATATCACCCAAATTAGGAGTATGTGTACCTAAATAATTTGCCCCCGCACTTAACGACGGAAATTCTTTTCCAAGTGATATTTTAGCCTGTTGACGGTACTGTTCAACCTTTTGCGCGGCTTGTTTTGCACTGTGATTATTTTCAAATGCCTCATTTATATAACAGCATAAATATAAATCGTTAAACTTCGAAAAAAAATCAGTATTAATTTTTTCTCTTTCAAGAGCAAATACACTTGGAATAAAGAAGACAGGAAAAACCAAAAATATTATTTTTTTAAGCAATACAAGCCTCCTTCAAAAGTGCACTAATATAAAACTTTATATTTTCTTTTATGATTTTAATATCTTCTTGAGCGAAATCATCTTGCCCGAGACGGCTAAGTATAACGGAAGAAAATATTCTCGGTGAATTTATTTGCGAAACAACAAATAAAATTTTAAATATTGTCTTTCTGTCATCAATACTCGAATTAAAAACCGCCGCAATAAGACTTGTCAAATATTTAAAAACTTGCGATTTCTCGAAAAAGAATGATTTCTGTTGTTCCTTTATCAAAAAAAGTATTAATTCTTTTGAAATATTACCGGAATAAAAGAAATCAATAAACTTATTCAAAATAAAAAATAAATGATCAATCTGCTCTTTTTTTGTCATTTTCGCAAAATCCCGGTTAAAATCCAGAAAAGACTTTGCGTATTGAGTTTGGCGTTCAATCAAATTGTTTATTATACCTTGATAAAGTTCTTGTTTACCGCCCCAATAATACGAAATCATACATAAATTTGCATTTGCTTCTTTACAAATTTGCCTTATGCTTGTTCCTTCGACTCCTTGAACAGCAAACAGCCTCGTTGCAGCTTCAAGAATTCTTACTTTTGAATTTTCATCTTTATTTTGCACCATGACATTTACCTCAATTAAAAATAAGTCTATCAAACAATCGTTTGATTTGTCAACAGCAAATAAATTTGAATAAAAAGCAACAATTTTCTAAAAAAGATATGTTATCAGCAATTAATTTTAAGCGGATATTTCTCTTATGGCCTCGGCAAATTGAGGAGAAATATCAACTTGTTTAATTTTACCGATAGCGTTTACCTTAGGAGGAACGCTGTTTGTAACAACAACTTCTTTAACCGGTGCTTGTTCAAGTCTTCTCATTGCATCACCGTTTAAAAGTCCGTGCGCGGCACATACATATATATCCAAAGCTCCGTTTTTCTTTAATAAATCAGCTGCAGCAGCTATTGTACCGGCCGTATCAATCATGTCATCATAAATAATACAATTTTTATCTTTTACGTCACCTATTAAATCTTCGGCTATTGCTTCGTTATGAACGGCTCTTTGTTTATAGATAACGGCCTTTTCACAGCCCAGTGCTTTTGCAAGTTTGTCTGCTCTTTTTGTTCCGCCGATATCCGGACTTACAACCGTTAAATCAGATAAATGTTTAGACTCTATATATTCTTTTATACTATCCAATGAATCCAAATGAGTCACACACAAACTATTAGGTGCAAAACCTTCTATAGCGGGAGTATGCAAATCAGTTGTAATAATCTCATCCACCCCCGAAGTTTTTAATAGATCCATATTCAATCTTGCGGCAATAGGTTCACCTTTCTGTGTTCTTTTTTCCTGACGGGCGTAATCAAAGCCCGGGAGAATAGCAATGACTTTTTTCGCGCCTCCTCTTTTAGCAGCATCCGCTTTTAAATATGTTTCCATCAAATTATCATTAACATTCGGCGAACTTGCAGGCATCAGGTAAATATCTTTCCCTCTTACATTGCCTTGAATATTAACATATGTTTCTCCGTTTTTAAATTTTTTTACTTCCGTCGGAATCGGTTTTACACCGAGATTGGTTTGTATATTTTTTTCCAAACTTGTCTGCGACGTTGACGGAATAATTCCTATTTTATCACCGAGCTTCTCACTGCCTTTGAAGCAAAAAATATCCGCACCTGACAAAGATTTCGGTGCGGATACAAATGCATTATTTGCAGAGATACTACTCTTAGGATAATGATAAAACGGTCTTCCTAAAGATGTAATTCTCATACTTTCTATCCTTTTCATGTTTCGACTCATACCAACAGGGCTTCATTTACTTCATTGTACATATAACCTTTTTTAAATACAAGCATGAGTATATATTCCATATATCAGTTTTGTAATAAAAATAAAAACTTAGATTTATAAAATTAATTTCTAAAGAGAAGAATAATATTCATCAACGGAATTTGATAAAGAATTAACCGTTTGTTTAAATTCCGCATAGTTCTTTTCATCTTTTAAATAGTTAAGGACTTCTTCTTTTGTTCCTTTAAACATATAGTTTGATATTATTCTGTCACTATTTTTTCTGTGCACGGCAATTGACATTCTTCTTATATCTTTAAAGTCTTTTGCATCCGGTTCAATACTAAATAAAGTTTCATTCTGAGTTTCGGGAATTTCAAAAGCAACAAATATTCTGCGGAATTTTCCGTTTTCGGGAACTTCGCGTTCTGCTCTTTTTGTTAATAAATCAGAACATTTAGGAACTAATATATCCATTTTTTCTTCTTTTGAAAGCATATCAAGAGATCCTCTTTCGGGTGCGGGGGCTTTAGGGTCGTACTTATAATAGTTATTACCGATTTTATCCATATTACATTCCTTATTGTATCATATCTAAACACTATAAATAATTTTTTTGTCAGTGCTGACTGCTCAATTTAATTAATCCATCCATGCTAATTAAATTTAGCTGTTCCTCAGTCAAATTTGTATCAAGTCCTTTAAAAACATCTTTTATGTCAAGAATTTGAGTCTCAATACCAAGTTCATTAAGTCTTAAATGCTGATATATTCCGGTTAAATACTGATTATAAGCATCATATGTATTATCATCCATATCTTTTATAATATTTACAATTTCACCGTATTTAGGGTCACCCTCTTTTATTTTTCCTTTGCGGATATCATACGGAATATGCTCAGCATCTGCAAATTCATTTAACTTTGTACCTCTGATTTGCAGTTCGCCATGTCCCGTTGTTCCGTCAGCAAACTTATGTTCGATATTCATCTGAGAAGAAGCGTAACCTGAATCTTTTGTTGCACCTTTTGTTTCCAGATTAACGGTATATTCACTTGAAGAATAAAGGTCGACCAAAGACCCCGAATCTTGTGTGTAATCATGTGCGGTAACAATTTTTAGCTTTTCACCTGTAGCTACATAATAAGCATCGGCAATTTCCTGAAGTTGTCCGTTCGTAAAATAAGAAGAAATGTCATCGCCATAGTTGTTTAATTCGGTAATATTAAGTTTTCCGGTTCCTATTTTATTGACAAGAACATCAACAACCTCTTTTGTCTGTTCTTCTTTCAACAATTCCAAAACAGGTGTCTGAATTTCATTTAATATTTTGCAGGTTTCATAATCAAGAGAAGATACATCACCCAACAGATATGATGTAAATTGTTCATAAGTTACATCATAACCTTCAAGGCAATCTTCAATAATCTCTTTTGCTCTTTCGGCAGATAAACTCTTCACTTGAACTCTTGTTCCGTATGCATCACCTATTGCGTCCGAACAAGCAGTTGTTGTTGTATCGGTTAATTTACCTTTTTTAAATTTATCAGCCAATTTTTCAAAAACGGATTTTTCACTTTTTGCGCGTCCCGAAATTGTTTCGACCGAAGAAAGTCCTGCAAAATCCGATGTTATTTCCTTCTTTGCTTCATTAATATGTGCATCATAAGTTGCGGTAAGATTTTTTGTTTGTTCCTTAAGTTGTACATTTATATCTGCAGGTAAATCATCATTAAGTGCTCTGATTGCGGTTTCAGGTGCTACTGCATCTTGAAAAACCCCGGCTGCGGGCAATTGATTATCTATGACATCAGCGGCACTTTTAGCGGTTTGAGAGGATATTTCTTCTCCGACATTTTCGGAAACCTCTTTAGTTATTTGATTTTTCAATATATTTCCTGCTTTGCCTGCAAGATTCATACCTCCGTCGATAATCGGAGCTGCCATTAAACCGCCTATTGTACCGGTCAACATTTCATCGGGAATATCTTCAATTCTTCCTTCTGCCAAAGCGCGGGCAAATCCGTCAGTAGCACCCGAAAGTCCGCCGTCAACCATCATATCCGCAGTTTTTGCAGCACCTGTTTTTAACAAAGTTTTTAATGAGGTTTTAACAGCAGCCTCAGCACCTTCTTCCGCAATTTCTTTTGCACCTGCAACAGCTGCCCCTTTTACGGTAGTTTCCAGCGCCTCCATGCCCATTGCCTTCATTGCCGCAGTACCTGCAGCACCGCCAAGAGCATTAGTAACAGGGCCCATCGCACCGTTAATTCCGCCTGTAACAAGGTCATATCCTAAATCTTTTAAATCATATTCTTTTTTATTTCCTATACAATCGGTTGTTTTTACGGCTACCTTAACAGCAGAACCGGCTGCCGCACCAATTCCGAAACCTGCGGCAATCATCCCCAGAGATGCTCCTGCCGTAAACGGTGCAGCACAAACACCCGCTGCCGTTCCTATTGCCACTGCGCCTACTGATACAATACCTGAGACTATATCACCGACCACGTCGACACACATATTTTGACCCTTAATATATTTATTTACGGATTCCCCTGCAGTTGATGCGGAATTTAATGATACTTCACCGTTTAAAAACTTTGTTAATTCTTCATCGGATAGTTCTCTTCCGGTAATATTTTTATAAACGGATTCAAGATTATCAGGGTTATTTTTCAGACTGTCAAGCTGTTTTTTCATTTCTTCCAGCTGTTTTACAGATTTATTAGAACCCGCACCAAGCCCCGTCGTATTTTTTATCCAATCCCACGCACCTGACAGCCAGCCGTTAGAAGATTTTGCTTCTGCAAGTTGATTATTCAACTCTTCATATTGCGAATACAGTTCTTCAAAAATAAGTTCTTTTTCTTCACAAGTCAAATCTTCAACACTATAAAGCCCCGCTGAAGGCGTATATGCTTCTTCATTTTCGGATTTAAACTCTTGATTTAAAAGATTTACACCCTCTTCATCGGTAATATTTTCAATTTCAAAAACAGACAGCATGCCGTCATTATCGCTGTCATACTTTTGCAGTTCAACATTTGTATATTGATACCGATTACTTATATTACCGTTATTACTACTTATATTGCCGGACAAAATAACTCCAATAACAAAAAATCAGTTGTGCACACTGTTATATATCGGCATAAAAACAATAAAACTTTAACGAATAACATCATATATTAAAACATATTTTTTATTAACTTTTGTAAAATATCCGTATAAAAAATGACAAGTAATTTTTTCAGAGTCATTATTACATATGGTCAGTTTATATATGTGTTATTTTTCTGATGCAGACTAATCAGAAAAGAAAAGAGGGAAAGTATATGAGAATTTCATTTGATGCCGGTTTAAATCTTGGCAAAACTCAAGCTCCAAAGAGCATTCAAAATTTTACAGCATCCGCTCCGGCTGCATTCAATCCTGTTTATGACAGTGTTAGTTTTTCGGGGAATATTGAAAAAAACGAAGTAAAAGTTGATGTTGATACTGCAAAATTCGTTGCAAACAGCCTTTCAACTTCTACATCGGGTCACAGAGCCGTATACGGTTCAAAAACATTTAATCCCGAAATTGTAGAACTATTAACCGCAGGCGTCGGCGAATATGCAAAAGATATCGCAGCACAAAGAGGGAAAACTCCCATCGTTTTAATAGGTGGTGACACAAGAAAAGCGACAAGAAACTCACTGCCGTTAATAAAAGATACTTTAAGCAAACAAGGTGTTGATGTTGCATACATAAAAGAACCCGTCCCGACTCCGCTGCTTGCTTTAATGGCAAAAGAAAATGATATTGATATAGCAATTCTTTTAACTGCAAGCCACAACCCGTGGGAAGACGGCGGATATAATCTGGTAACAAATGACGGGGCAATCGCGCCTCCTTCCGTTACAAAAAAAGTAGCACAAAATGTTGTTGATATTGCTTCACACGGACAATACAAAACAGATAAGAGAAAAGTAGGCCGTGTTATCGAAACAGACCCTTATGATATGTACAAAGATAAAATTGATTCATATCATCTCATTAATTGGGACAAAATCAGAAATTCAGGTGCATCGGTATACTATGACGGTTTAAAAGGCACCGGAAGCAATGTTTTTCCCAAGCTGCTCAATGATTATGATATTCCCGTTTCAATAATAGATTCAGGAAAAAAAGAAGGTCCGAATCCTACTGCTGAAAATTTGAGTGAATTAAAAGAAGCATTAAGAAATGATTCAACACAATTTAAAATCGGGCTTGCTAATGACGGCGACGCTGACAGATTTGGTATTGTTGATGAAAACGGAGAATTTATTACACCTAATGATGTTATACTTTTAACTGCTCATCATCTTGCAAATAACAAAGGATTAAACGGTGATATTATAAGAAGTCAGGCAACCACATCACAATTAGATTTATTTGCCCAAAGAAACGGCGTAAACATTGTTCAAACTCCTGTCGGTTTTAAATATATTGCAGAAGATATAATTCAGGAAAGAGAAAAGGGCAAAGACATATTAGTTGCAGGTGAAGAATCCGGCGGATTAACAATTAACGGACACATTCCGGAAAAAGACGGTATTATCGCTCTTCTTATGATGCTTGACCTTATGGCAACAGAACAAAAACCTATTTCTCAAATTTTAAAAGAAGTAAAAGATGACATCGGTGTTGAGTTCAAAATCAATTCATTCAGTAAAAAACTCGGTAATGAAAAAGATAAAGATATCATCATGAAGAGAATGGAAGATATTTATGATGCTGCTTTAAAAGGACAAACCCAATTCGGCAAATTTGAAATAGACACAGAAAAAACAAAAGAATGCGCCGAAGAAATGGAACAATATAAAAAAGGCGGCGACGGTATTAAATTATACTTTACTGACGGTTCAAACGTACTTGTAAGAAAATCGGGAACAGAACCAAAAGTTAAAGCATACATTGAAACATACAGTAAAGATAAAGCAACTGCCGAAAATAATGTTGTTGAATTAAGACAGGAATTAGATAAAATTTTTGACTTAAATGCACCGAGCGTAAGTTTTAAAGGCAGACCGACCGTAAATATTAAACGCGCACCGGATTCAAGTGTAAATGCAACCGCATTCAACGAAGCGGAAACAATTCAAGACACAAAAGAAGCAGTTGCAGACATAACTTCTCGTATAGGAGAACAAGGTCAATTCTTAAACTGGATAGGTATCTTGCCCGAAACGCAGCTTGAAAATCTGGATAATTTATATGCGATGGCTGAAAAAGCAAAAGAAGGCGGCTTTGATGAACTTGCAATTTTAGGTATCGGAGGTTCAAGACATACAACTGAAGCAATGATGAAAATGCTCGGAAAAGATTCGAAGATTCATTTCTATTCTGCTGTTGACCCCGAAAGTTTTGAAAGATTCAAAAATTCTCTCAATTTAGATAAAACAAAATTCATGGTCGTTTCTAAATCGGGCGGAACGCTTGAAACAACGACAGCTTATGAAAATGCAAAGAAACTTGTTCAGGAATATACAGGCAAGGAAGATGTATCTGACAGATTTATTGCAATGACAGATGTTTCATCCGAAAAAAGCAAATTGAGACAAGCTGTTGACAGAGGAGAAATAGAACTTTCAGGTCTTGTTCATGATGATGTCGGAGGCAGGTTCTCTATTTTTGACGATGCTACTATTTTTGCAATGGCATATGCCGGTGTTCCGAAAGAAGATATAAGACAAATGCTTATTGCATCACTTGAAGCACAAAAAGAATACCTTAATGACGATATTAATAAAAATGATGCATTAAAACTTGCAGCATTTAATGTCGCCGCAAAAGAAGACGGAAGAGACAAACATTATGTTGAATACTTCTCTGATGCATTTTCCGGAACAACTCTTTGGGATAAACAATTAAATAACGAATCTTTAAAAGCAAAAATATCCACGGAAACAAACGTAGGACCGGGGTACCTTCACTACAACGCAGAAGCAGACCTTGACCCTGAAAACGTAAGTTCATTCTATACATTTGTTTCGCCAAAAACAGATGATAAGACAACCAACGCAGTAGTTAAAGGTGTTACAACGGCATACAGTGCCCAGCATCCTGTAGCTGAAATTGTATTGGATGATTTATCTCCGGATTCCATTGCAAGATTTGTTGAACTTAAACATTTTGAAACACTCTATACGGGTAATCTGTTAAGGAGAAACGAAGGTAAAGTAACCCCTAAAACAGAAGCACTTCCTGAAGTATTGCAGCCAAATGTTGAAAAATACAAAAAAGAAGTTAAAGCTAACTTATAAAATTAGCTTTAACAATATAAAATCCCCTTGCTTTAAAAAGCAAGGGGATTTTTAATAATCACTATATAATACCTGTTTTACTTAACATACCGGAAAGTTTCTCAAGTTCTGTCTTACGAACCCGGCGTGCAAAAATTTCTCGTTCTTCCGCAGTCATATTTTTGTTAAAAATTCTTATTACATATTCAAATTCAGTCTTACCATGATTTTTCTTCACTATATCCTCGTAAAGTTGATTATTATTGTCCAAAAGTGCTGAAAATATCATTTTAAACATTCTATTATGTTTATCACTTGTAACTATCTTAATTTCATCTTCTCCGAGTGAAGTAACATCATCATAGCAGCACAGAGAAACGAGGCTGAATGATTTGGATAATCCGTTCAGAACATTATCCAGATCCGATCCTTCATACTGCTTACAAATATTATTAAACCTTTCAACATCTTCAGATAATAAAGCGCTTACAATAAGTCTTTGTATTTTATACTGACGGTTATTCGCAAGACCGCCTTTTGTTATCTCTCCATAATCAACAACCGTATCAAGAACGGAATTATTATTAACCAGATTTCCGCACACCACAGGATGTTCGGTCATTTTATCCAACATCATATTTTTTACATAGGAAGTTTTTGCCGTATCATAATCTATAAATTTAGTTACCATAAATCCGTCAAAATCATCTTTTTTTGCAAACTTACCGAAATAAAAATCCGCGAAATACCCTTTTGGAGCATTATACTTTGCATAAACCGCACTCAATATCTCTGCACCTTTTCCATGTCTCGTATAATATCCCAGACCTACGGGGTTTGTAAAAAATGTTTTAACTACAAAATTTTCTTCCCCGACACTCAACTTATATGTCCTTCCTATAGTTCCCTCTCCGAGGTATTCCATTTTCGTTCTTTCACCTGTTAATTTCTCAAGATTCAAAGCACATTCATCCATTTGTTTTTTATAATTACTATGATGATTGTTTCTTGCGCAAGTCACGCTACGGGCAAAATTCGCAAACAAATCAAATATTTGATTTGTCCGTTCGGGTATTTCTTCTTTTTTAACATCTTTCGTCCAGTTAAACGGAATACTTCCCATAAATCTGCCGGTTTGGGGATACTGTTTTAATATAGTTTCAACCTGTGAAGGAGTCCTCAAGTCACCTGCTGCATATTTTTCCAGATTTGTAATTCTGTCCGCTTTATGAACAAAAGGTATATTAAAAGCGGCAAGACTATCTGCCGTATTACTGAGCATGCCTGCATTTTCAAAGATACAATTTTTCTTCCCGTCTTTCGTGGATTGTGTCGATATACCATCCGGATAATAAATATTGGGACTTTTTAAGAAAACTTTCATATTCGTTTAAACACCGGAACATAAAAAAGTTTGCAAGAATATCCGTTTTTAAATAAAATATGTTCATAACAGCAGCCCGTTAAAACAGAAGGGAAAAGCATATATGATTACATTTTTCATCGGGATATTAATATTATTTTTAGGATATATTTCATATTCTAAATATATTGAAAGCCAATTTTCTCCCGACGAAAGAAATGTCCCTTCAAAAAGTCTGTATAACGGAGTTGACTATACTCCGTTATCTTCAACAAAAAATCAATTGATAAATCTGTTAAATATTGCAGGAATGGGACCGATACTGTCAGCGCTGCAAGGAATTGTCTTCGGACCTGTTTTCTTTATCATAGTTCCTGTCGGTTGTATTTTAATGGGCTGTGTTCATGATTATTTCAGCGGGATGATTTCAATCAGAAACAAAGGATTACAAATTACGCAAATAACAAAAAAATATTTCGGAACCGCATTTTTTAATCTGTTCACGGTTATAGTATCAATAATGTCCGTTCTGTGGGTTACGGTATTCATATATGCAGCCGGAGATTTATATCTGGGCAAAATAATGCATCAGACAGATTTTTCTTTCAATAATCCGTATGCGGTCATAATATACATTATTATAGGTCTTTACTTTTTTATAATGGCATTATTTCCCATTAATAAGTTAATAGCAAAGGTATATCCCGCAATCGGAATGCTTGTTCTTACGGGATCTGCTTTACTTTTGACAGGATATATTCTGCATGGGCTCCATATACCCGAGATAGATTTTACCCGTTTAAACTGGCATCCCAAACATTTATCATTTATACCGTTTTTCTTTATGACAGTAAGCTGCGGACTTTTATCCGGATCTCATGCAACACAAACTGCAATTGTAGCAAGAACAATGAATAACGAATACGAAGGCAGGAAAGTATTTTTTAAAACAATGTGTTTTGAAAGTCTTATTGTAATGATATGGGCAGCAGGCGCATTATGTATATATAATTCCCAAATGGTACCTCCTGAAATGGTAGGCACGGTCAATGTGGTTAACGTCATAGCGAAACAATTCACACCGCTTAATCTTTCATTAATTGTGGTTTTAGCAGTAATTTGTCTTCCTTTAACATCCGGCGACACTGCGCTAAGAGCATTAAGAATGGTTATTGCGGATGCATTGAACCTTGATCAGAAACCGATTAAAAACAGGTTATTAATTCTTATCCCTTCAATGATTTTTGTATTTTTATGTTTATATTATGCAAAATCTTTCTCAAATCAATTTGCTTCTTTGTGGCAATATGTTATGTTGTTCAACCAGTTACTGGTTATTCCCACATTTTTGATTGCAACAATAATGTTATATAAAAATAAGAAAAATTACCTACTGACATTAATTCCCGGATTATTCTATATATTTATAACACTCTCATTTATATTCAATGCAAAAATAGGATTAAATTTAAATTTAAATATAGCGGAAGTTCTTGCATTTATAGTTATGATTATAAGTTTATACGCAATTTTAAAAATGTGTAAAAAGCCCGGAAGCGACAACGAACAAATTTAGAAGTTGAAATAAATAAATTCCGAACCTTTTGTCAAAGATAAAACAGATATGACAAAAACGGTTATTATAAGCATTGTATAGATTTTATTATCTGCTTGAAGGTATTTTTCCACCAGTTCGTTTGAATTTTTAAAGCAAAAGATGATAATAAGACTTGAAATAAGAAGAACGGCATTCAATTTAAAATCTGCATTATTAAATAAAAAATTAAAATTATCATAACCTACGGGCAAAAACTCCGCTTTTATTCCGAGCATTGATTTAACGGTAAAAAAGTACTGGTGAACATGTTTAAGCATTACAAGAGGTGCAATAAACACCATTGTTAAAAATGTTATTAAAACTGCTAACTTCTCGTTAATTTGAATATTTGTTTTTTTCCATAATTTATTTATACAGACAAATATTCCGTTTAACACACCGTATAAAATGCATGTCCAATTTGCCCCATGCCAGATACCGGTAACAACAAAAACAAAAAACAGATTGAAATAAGTTCTCAATGTTCCTCTTCGGCTGCCGCCCATAGGAATATATACATGATATTTTAAGAAACGTCCCATTGTTATGTGCCATCTTCTCCAATAGTCGGATATGTCAAGAGATTTATAAGGCGAATCAAAGTTAATCGGCAAAACAATATTAAACAATGCGGCAATTCCCATTGCCATATCGCAATATCCGGAAAAATCAAAATAACCCTGAATTGCAACAGAAAATGCGAATGCCCAGGAAGTACAAAAATCAACCGAAGAATCCAATAACATATAGTCGCGTATAAAATCCGTAAAATTATCAGCCAGAAGAACTTTTTTAAACAATCCTACCGTAATAAGGAAAATACCTCTGTATATATTTTCTCTGTTAATTATTTTTTTTGATACATCCTCAAACTGCGGAATCAATTCTTTAAAAGTACATATCGGCCCTGCTATGAGCTGCGGAAAGAACGAAACAAATAAAGTATAATCAATAAGATTTGTTTGTTTTGCTTCACCTTTATATAAATCATAAAGGTAAGAAATCTGTTGAAATGTGAAAAAACTTATTCCCAGAGGGAGAAGAATCTTCATTGTATCAAAATGAGTTAATGATAACGAATTAAACGTTTCCACCAAAAAATTAAAATATTTATAATAGCAAAGAAGAGAAAGATTACCGACAACACCGAATATCAACAGTGATTTTTTGATTTTGAACGAAAAATCTTTTTGTATAAAATAACCGGTTATAAAATTAAATAAAACCGAAGATATAATAATCGGCAGATATTCTATTTTATAATATGCATAAAAATACAAAGATGCGGCAGTCAACCACAAATTCGCAAATTTTATTAATTTTCCTCTGCAAATCAAGAAATAAACAATAAATACTATCGGAAGGAAAATAAATAAAAATTCTACGGAATTAAAAAGCATTTATAATTTCCAATCTCCTGCGTGCACAATGTAAGATTTATTCTACATTAAACACCTTTTATTTTTCAAGCCGGTAAACAGTAATTACAGTCCTTGTCTGTCATTTTTCGGAGAGTGATATATATTATTTATAATTGAGAAAATTAAATTATCCGTTTCTCTGTATTTTTTAGCTAAATTTCTGTATGTTGTTTTGTCCATATGTTTGACTTTTTCAAAATCATTGATGTCAATGATTTTGGCAAATCTTGCATATTGAGCATCTGTCAACTCGCCTTGGCCTCGCAATTGAGCAACAATTCCGGAGATTTTATTCAAAAATTCATCATCAGTCAAATCATAGTCTTCATTATTAACCGTCCGTTTTCTTTCATGCCTTTCTGTTTTAGGCGTTCCGTCCGCATTAAATACTCCTTTTTTGACAATATTACCGAATTCGTCATATTTTGTTTCTGTATAAGATCCGTCATTATTATACTCTTTCCTTATTCTCGGAGTATATCCGTCGGCATGGAAAGTAATTGTTTCTCTTAATTTTTTGTTTTTTGAAAAGAAATTAATTCTTGATATATTGCCTGTATATTTGTCATATTCGGTTTCTTTTATTTCTTTTGTTTGGGGATTTATTTCAACATACCTTATTTTTTCACCCGTTAATACATCAAATTCCACTGCGGACGAAAGTTCACCACGGGCAGTATAAAAATATGTTTCATTGTTTATACCCTCCGTCGTATAACAAACATCCTCATAGGACCCGTCTTCATTATAAATTCTTTCGCGCGAAATCCTCTCATCATTTCCTTCATAGAAAAACGTTTCCGATAACAATTTGTTTCCTGCTCTTGTTTCAGCTTTTACGGCAACATTCGGATTTTCTTTATAGAAGTAAATTTTAACATCTTCTTCATTGTAATAAACACATTCTTTTATAATTGAAGTTCCCGGTTTATAAATTGTCTGTCCCGTCATATTTCCGCTGCGGTCATATAAGTTCAGAGTTCTTGTTTTTTCTGTTTTTCCGTCAGGATAATATTCCACAATAAATTCTTCATCATTATTTTTGGATATTGTGCTGTATGATTTTCTAGCCCCGGACTCAAAATAAGAAATATCCGTATATTTTGCCCTTCGGGCATCATAACGAATTTTTCTTGAAAGTACGCCAGAACCTTCAAAATACTCTTCTTGAGATAAAAGTCTTTTGTTTGAGCCGTATTTTTCAACTTTCAGCACCTGTCCCGTTATAATATTAGTTGTTACATATGCACCCGTATTCTCATCATATTTTCTGTCTTTTACAAGTTCACCGGAATACACTCTCGTGTTCGCCGCCAAATCCACAACACTGACCTGTTTAATACCCGATTTAATTTCCGTTGTAACTCTTCTTTTTCTGTCATAGTCAGTATCTACAATTCTTGTAATACCGTTTTTTTCATCAATAATTTTTAATTGTATCTGTCTGTCATTTTCATCAAATAATTCTTTTTTTACACCTGCACCTTTAATTGTAGTTGTTACTTCAACATTATTGCCGATAACTCTTGTTATAACTTCTTTGCCTTCAAGAGGATAAAACTCTTCACTCCTTTTTAATAACCCGTCTTTTCCGTTTATAATATGAATAAAGCTGCCGTCTTCTTTGTTATATTCAATATGTTCTTTATTGCCAAGGAGTTCAGAACAATCATGTTCAAATACAGGGCCTGAAAATCTGTTAGTACCTGAAAAAGATACCTGATATCTGCCGGATATTTCAGATAACGAATTTTTCGGTAATTCATTAATTTCTTTTAATGAGTTTTCTTTAGCCGTATTATTTTTTATACTGCCGGCACTGATTGTATATTCATTTTGAAACGGTTTAACAGCGGATACATTCATTACTACATTCCTTTTTTATCACACAGGTATAAATAAGCGGAAAAGAAAAAATATGCTACTTTTTTATATTTTTTGTTAAATAATGTTAAATATAAGAAATTAAGCAAAAGAAAAAATCTCAAAATCAAATATTAACAGCAGAAAAAACTTGTGAATACGCCTCTTTTCTGGTATCTTGTTATTAACATATATTCCGAGGAACTCTATGAATTATAAACTCATCAATATGAAAGTGTTTGGCGACGAAAGAGGCAAATTAATTTCACTTGAAGGGAACAAAAACGTTCCTTTTGAAATTAAAAGAGTTTACTGGATATTTGATACGGTTCCAAATTTTAACAGAGGAATGCATGCACATAAAAATATGGAGCAAATCATTGTTGCAATGGACGGAGCCTGCCAATTTGTATTAGACGACGGCAAAACAAGAGAAACTCTATGGCTTAACAGACCGGATATAGGACTTTATATCGGAAAAAATATGTGGAGAGAAATGAAAAACTTTTCATACGGCTGCAAATTAATGGTTCTTGCATCCGATTATTATGATGAAAGCGAATATATAAGAAGTTATGATGCATTTCTTAAGGAGCTTAACAATGCCTAAAGCTGTTATGAATAATACAAAAATAAAGGGTATTTCCACCGTAGTTCCAAGAAAAGAAGTCTCATTATTGGATGATAAAAACTTATATAACGGTGATGAAAAAAAAATCAAAAGAGTAATAGAATCTTCGGGATTTTTAAAAAGACGAGTTGCAGATAAATCCACAACTACTTCTGATTTATGTGAATTTGCGGCAAAAAAACTTATTGAACAACTTAATATAGATGTTTCAAGCATAGACGGACTTATTTTTTCGAGTTATACCCCTGATTATATAATGCCTGCGACATCTTATGTTTTACATAAAAAATTAGGCTTAAGTGAAAATTGTATATGTATGGATGTACCGCAAGCCTGTTCGGGATATGTACTTGGGCTTTATCAATCATCTATGATGCTAAATTCCGGATGCAAAAAAATTCTTCTTCTTGCAGGAGACACTTTTTCCAAATTCACTGATATGTTTAGGGATAATTCGGCGCCTGTATTTGGAGACGCCGCATCCGCAACCCTTTTGGAATATGATGAATCCGCAGAACCTATATATTTTGATATAAAATCTGACGGAACAAAATATGAATCTTTAATTTGCAAAAACGGAGGATTCAGACATCCCCCTTCACCGCTTGATTTTTATGAAAACAAAGAATACAAATATAATGCAAAGATGCAAGGAGCCGAGATATTTAATTTTACTATTGAAAAAATCCCTGTATCAATTTCGGAAGTGTTGGAGTTTTCAAACACCGACAAAAGCTCAGTTGATCTGTTTATTTTGCATCAGGCAAATAAATTTATTTTAAACAATATTGCGCAAACTCTAAACATAGACACTGCCAAAATGCCAATGGGAAATATAACAAAATACGGAAATCAGTGCGGTGCTTCAATACCATGTACAATATCCGAAATACTTAATGAAAAAACTTTAGATACAAAATTAAAATTACTAATATCCGGCTTCGGCGCAGGATTAAGCTGGGCTAGCGCCGTTATTACTTTTGATAAAGTTTGGTGTTCAAAAGTTCTTGAATATGAGGAGAAATAATGAAAAGAGAAGATTTTTTTAATCTGATAATAACAAGATGTGCACTTGAAGATAAAGAAAGTATTACCCCCGAGACACAAACAAAAACTACACAATGGGATTCTTTGGATGTAATAACACTTTTAAGCCTTTTTAAACAGTACTGTAATATGACAGTGAGCATTGAAACACTTGAACAGTGTAATTCATTTAATGATATTCTGGATTTAGCGGGAAGCAAATATGAAAACTAAAAAAATTTTAATTGTAGGAACAGGAGAAACAGCGGATTTAGCTTATGAATATTTCACATATGACAGTGAATATGAAGTTTGCGGTTTTTGCGTAAACAGGCAATATATAAAAGAGAACCAAAAATGCGGACTTAATATAACTGCAATTGAAGATATAGAAGATAAATATGACAAAGAAAAATATCATCTTTTTGTTGCAATTGCAAGTTCAAAGCTAAATTATGACAGAACAAAAGTTTATAACGAACTAAAAAACAAAGGTTGGAAATTTGCAAGTTATATAAGCTCAAAAGCCTTTGTATGGCACAATGCTCAAATAGGAGAGAACTGTTTTATTCTTGAAAATAATACAATTCAACCGTTTACAAAAGTCGGAAACAATGTAACGATGTGGAGTTCAAATCACCTTGGGCATCGTTCCGTCATAAAAGATAATTGCTTTATAACTTCACATGTAGTAATTTCGGGATTTTGCGAAATAGGAGAAAATACATTTATAGGCGTAAATAGTACAATTGCAGATAATATAAAAATTGCAAAGGATAATTTTATCGCAATGAGTGCTGTTGTAAACAAAAATACTGAAGAAAACGGATTATATACCGGTAACCCTGCAAAAAAGGCAGGAATCAGTGCTAAAGAATATTTTGGAGTTTTATAAATGGCAGAATGGACAAAAAAGGGTTTAATATATTGTCCCGACGGAACAATTGATTGGATGAATAATTCTGTTCTAACCCCGACACCTTATTTATTAAATGAGGAAACAATAAGAATATATGCTGCATTCAGAGACAAAACAGGTATTGGCAGAATAGGATATATTGATACTGAAGCAAAAAACCCCTCAAACATAATTAAAATCTCAAAAAAACCCGTACTTAATATAGGCACTGACGGATGTTTTGATGATAACGGAGTCATTTTAGGTGACGTTTTAAACGTAAACGGAAACATATATATGTACTATGTTGCCTTCCAACATGTTCAAAAAGCCAAGTTTTATGCGTTTTCGGGTTTAGCAATAAGCAAAGACGGCGGTGAAACATTTAAAAGAGTAAAACGTACTCCCGTAATGGACAGAACGGAAGAAGGTATTTTCGGAAGATGTATTCATACCGTTATATATGATAAGAAACAAGAATTATTCAGGGTCTGGTATTCGGTAATTTTTGACTGGACATATATAAATAATATCCCTTATCCTGCTTATGATATTAAGTATATTGAGTCAAAAGACGGCATTCATTTTGAGGAAGAAGGTATTCAATGCATAAAATGCAATAAAAACGAATACAGAATCGGCCGCCCCAGAGTCAGAATACTGTCTGACGGTAAATATGAAATGAGATATACCTCAGATACTTATAATAAAGAATATATATCAGGATATGCCGAATCTCCTGACGGTATAATATGGGAAAGAAAAGACAATCTGGGCTGGCTTAAAAAAAGTGAATCCGGTTTTGATAATGAAATGGCATGTTATCCTGTCGTAATTGATACAAAATACGGAACATATATGTTTTATGACGGAAACGGAATGGGGCTTAGCGGATTTGGATATGCCAAAAAGGATATAAAATGACTATTACGGCAGAAAAATATTCTTCAAAAAATAAAGATATTTGGAATGAATTCATAAAAAATTCAAAAAACGGTATTTTTATGTTTGACCGAAACTTTATGGATTACCATTCCGACCGTTTTATTGATTTTTCTCTTATGTTTTACGAAGAAGAAAAACTTATTGCCGTTATGCCTGCCTCATTGCATGGGGAAGAAATCAGGTCTCACGGAGGATTAACTTACGGAGGAATAATTTGTGACAGTTCAATGAAACAGCATAGAATGCTTGAATGTTTTCAAGTACTTAAAACTTTCTTAAAACAGCAAAATATAAGAAGAATAATTTATAAAACGATTCCGCATATATACCATAAACAACCTGCAGAAGAAGATTTATACGCTTTATTTATTAACAATGCAAAACTGTTCAGACGTGACATATCAACAACAATAAATCTTAAAACACCGATAAAAATGCCAAAAGGAAGAAAAGCGCAAATTTCGCGTGCTAAACGTGAAGGTATTGAAATTGTGCAATCTGATGACTTTGAAACATTTATAGAATTGGAAAATAAAATTCTTTTAGAACATCACAATACAAAAGCCGTTCACAGCGCACAAGAACTCAAACTTTTAAAATCAAGATTTAATAATCAGATTGAACTTTGGTTAGCACAATTAAACGGAAAAATAATAGCAGGAACTCTTATCTTCATATATGAAAACACCGTTCACACTCAATATATGGCAGCAGATGAAACAGCAAGAGAATTAGGCGGCTTGGATTTGCTTATCAAAACGTTAATGGATAAATTCGAAGGTGAAAAAACATATTTTGACTTCGGTATCTCAACTGAAGATGGCGGAAGATACCTAAATTACGGATTAATAAGTCAAAAAGAAAGTTTTGGCGGAAGAGGTATTGTTTACGATTTTTATGAGTTAAATTTATAGTTTTTATAATATAATCAATATATGGTAATTAAATTTTTAGATTTACATAAAATAAACGAACGTTTCAGAGTTGAGTTTGATAAGAAGGTAAAAGAAGTATTAGATTCAGGCTGGTATATTCACGGCAAACAAGATGAACTTTTTGAAAAACATTTTGCTGAATTTTGCGGAGTAAAACACTGTATAGGCTGCGCAAACGGGCTTGATGCATTAAATCTTATAATAAAAGGTTTTGGATTTAAAGAAGGCGATGAGATAATTGTTCCGGCAAATACCTATATTGCGTCAATTCTTGCCATATCAGAAAACGGCTGCACGCCTATTTTGGTTGAACCTGATATTAATACATATAACATTAATCCCGATTTAATAGAAGAAAAAATCACAAAAAATACAAAAGCAATAATGGTTGTCCACCTGTACGGACAAGCTGTCCGAATGGATAAAATATGGCAAGTGGCAAAAAAACATGGATTGAAGATTATAGAAGATTCCGCACAGGCTCATGGTGCCGTATATAAAGGCAAAAAAACAGGTTCACTGGGTGATGCGTCAGGATTTTCTTTCTACCCCGGTAAAAATTTGGGGTGTCTGGGTGACGGCGGGTGTGTTACAATCAATGATGACGAACTGGCAGCACGAATAAGAGCTATAGCAAACTACGGCTCCGACAGGAAATATCATCATATTTATAAAGGTATTAATTCACGTCTTGATGAGTTTCAGGCTGCATTTTTGGATGTAAAGCTGTCATGTCTTAATGAAGACAACTCACGCCGGCGCGAAATTTCAAAATTTTACAGAGAAAATATCAAAAATCCGAAAATTATTCTGCCTAAAGTTTATGATGAAAATGCCCATGTATGGCACATTTTTGCAGTCAGGACTCCAAAAAGGGATGAATTTCAAAAATATCTGGCAGATAACGGCATACAAACCATAATTCATTACCCGACCCCGCCTCATAAGCAAGATGCATATAAAGAGTGGAATGAATTATCATATCCGATAACCGAAGAAATCCATAATACCGTTTTATCTTTACCGATTTCACCCGTTATTACTGATGAAGAAGCAGCAAGAGTTGTTGAGGTTATCAATGAATATTAATAAAAATACTAAATCCGAACCAAAATATGCAATTATTACATCTTTTAATAAAAAAGATAGCCCAAGTTTAATAAAAACTTGTAAATATTTGATTTTTTATTCAATAAAATATATTTTCTATTTGATAACTTTCAACAAAAGAAAAACAAAATATAAAGAACTTATTTTTTCACTTTTTAAATATCATGGTTTTAAAATCATCGGACATCAAGCATTGTTATTATCTTTAATACGAGGATTTGACAAAATAGGATTGTCTTATACTTATAATAAACTTACTAATTCTACGAAAAATATAATTTTATGCTGGTGCGACAGAAATGATATAAAATTCATTAACGAACAAAAGAAACAAGGAAAAATAGAAAAAGTTATTACAACCCCATGTGCTTGCAAATATGATTATGATTGGCAATATGTACTTCCGGAATATGGCTGTATTGACAGAGTATTAGTTCCTTCTAAAGAATGCATTAATCAATATTATGAACAAAAGGTTAAAAAAGAATATATACAAAAAGTTCTTCCATGGGCTTCAGGAGTTAAACTTCCGGAAGAAAAACCTCTCATTATAAAAAATTCTTGCATTTGTTACTACAAAGGTTTAATCCCCATAAAAGACTTAACAACCAGGATTGAAGCTATAATAGGGGGGGGGGGGAAAATGCTATAATATAGTATATGGAAAATATTTTTTTGAAGACTGGATAAAATTATTAGATAATGTTGATTTAGTAATATTCTATCAAGATATTATTGAAACCCAAGGACTGGCAATGGCAGAAGCATGGGCACATAACAAACCGACTATTATAAAAACAAAAGATAAAATCGGAAATAATAGAACCAGTCCATATTTAAATAAGTCCTGCGGTTTGTTTTTTGAAACAAATGAAGAATTGGAAGAAATTTTAGAAAGTTATTCTGAAAATCCCGAATTATTCTTAAAACAATTTAAACCAAGAGAATGGGTAAAAAATAACATGACAGATGAAATAAGCGTTAAGAACTTAATAAAAATCTTTGAGGATATATAATTTGTATTAAAGGTTTCAAGTAAATGAATTTAAAAATACAAGAACAAATAATTGAATCTCTTTTTAATGAAGAAGGTAATGTTAATTCTACGGAGGAAATATTATCCTGGCTTAATAACCTGAACAAATCAACCCTTGTAAATATATCGGAAACAAATATAAATGAAGATTCTTTCTGGTTCTATGATGACAGAAACGGTGAAATTCTAAACAGAAAAAGAAGTTTTTTCTCAATAACGGGGATGCGTCTTTTTACGGATGATAAATTTATACTGGAACAACCGATAATAGTCCAAAATGAGATAGGCTATCTCGGGATAATAGCAAAAGAGATTGACGGAGTTATTAACTTCTTAATGCAGGCAAAGATTGAACCCGGCAATGTAAACTGCGTTCAATTGTCCCCGACAATCCAAGCGACAAAAAGTAATTTTACAAGAGCACATGGAGGAAGGATCCCTCATTATTTTGAATGGTTTGATAATGCGGGGAAAACTTCAACGGTTATATATGACCAAATCCAATCAGAACAAGGCAGCCGTTTTTCGGGAAAACGTAACAGGAATATAATAATCCTTACAGATAAAGAAATACCGCTGCATCCGAACTATAAATGGATGACACTCGGTCAGATAAAAACATTATTAACAAAAAATAACCTTGTAAATATGGATACAAGAACCGTTTTATCAGCACTTCCGGTAATAATCGGCAAAAACGCCGGAAGGGGGGGCATGGCAAAGAAGAACTCTCCTCTTTATAAATCAATGTATGAATCTGATTTTTCGGACTTCATAAAAGCAAATACGCTTTTAAACAACTATAAAATGTATCATGAAGTTCATAAGACATTTATCCCGTTAAATCAACTTGTAGATTGGGAAATTGATAATTACGGAATTATATCCAAAAAGCAGGCTGATTTTTGTGTAAGATACTACAATATTGAAATCCATGGAAGGGAAGTTCAAAACTGGACACAGCCTCTGTTTAAAGCTAAAAGCAAGGCATTATTTGTATTATTCACCGCCGTAGATAACGGGATAAGAAAGTTTTTAATCACACTTCATCCTGAAATAGGCTGCTTTGATAAAGTTGAATTCGGTCCGAGTCTGCAAATAGCTGACGAAGATAATGCGGAGCAAAGTCAGTTATATAAAATATTTAAAGCCCGTGAAAAATCACACAACGGAATACTTAAAGATGTTATTCTGTCAGAAGAAGGCGGAAGATTTTATCATGAGCAAAACAGAAATGTCATCATAGATATTGATATTAATGAAACAGACGTACCTGAAAATGCGCTTTGGGTTGACTATGCTTCTTTAAATCTTATGATAATGGGAAATAACAACCTGAATATCCAGCTCAGGAATCTGATTTCTCTGCTCGATTTTAAGGAGTTAATATGCTGAAAATAGGAATTATATGCCCGTCAGAGATAGCATTCAGACGTTTCATGCCTGCACTATCCAAAATTAATGACATTAAATATGCAGGAGTAGCGATTGCCTCAAAAGAAGAATGGTTCAATACGGAAAATATAAGCGATGAAAAATATGCTCCGATAAAAGAAGCTGAGCTTAAAAAAGCAGAAAATTTTAAAAACACCTACGGCGGAAAAATATACACAAGCTATACAAATATGCTGACCTCGGGAGAAATTGATGCGGTATATCTGCCTCTTCCGCCGGCTCTTCATTACAGATGGGCAAAAACTGCAATCGAAAACAATTTACATGTATTTGTAGAAAAACCTTCCGCTGTTTCATATGAACAGACAAAAGATATTGTTGACAGCGCAAAATCAAAGAAACTGGCCCTGCATGAAAACTATATGTTTATTTACCACTCTCAGCTTGAAAAAATAAACGAGATTGTAAAATCTGGAGAAATCGGCGAAGTAAGACTTATAAGAATAGACTTTGGCTTTCCCGACAGAGGTAAAAATGATTTCAGATATATTAAATCACTTGGCGGCGGTGCACTTTTAGACTGCGGCGGCTACACTTTTAAATATGCAAATTATTTGCTGGATGGTGAAGCAAATCTCGTCTGCGCAAATGCAGGCTATAAAGAAGGATATGAAGTTGAAATATACGGAAGTGCGACATTAACAAATTCCAAAGGACAGACAGTACAAACATCTTTCGGAATGGATAATGACTACAGATGCTCCGTTGACATATGGGGAAGTAAAGGAACACTAAGAAGCGGCAGAATTCTGACCGCCCCCGACGGATTTGAACCCGAATATGAAATTTCAAAAAACGGTAACGTTCAAAAATATAAAATACAGCCCGATGATGCTTTTTATAAGTCCATTATGAGATTTAAAAACTGTATTGAAAATGAAGATTGCCGCCTTGAAAATTATGATGAACTTTTAAAACAGGAAAAACTGGTTGAAGATTTCGCTCGCCTTAGCGGGTTAAGAGGTTAAAAAATGAAAATTGCAATAATAGGTGCTAACAGTTATATAGCAAGAAACGTGATTTTTTCTTTTGAGAATTCCGAAGATAAAATTATTTTATATGATATACAAGAAACCCATATTGACAACAGAAAAAACTATAAATCAGTAAATATAACAGATAAAGAGTCCGTTAAAAATATTGACTTTGATTGCAACATTATATATATATTTGCGGGAAAAACAGGAACCTCAATAGGTTTCAGCCAATATGATTCATTTTTGGATATTAATGAAAAAGGACTGTTAAACATTCTAAATGAGTATGTTGAACAAAAATCAAAAGCAAAAATAATATTCCCTTCAACAAGACTTGTATACAAAGGCAGCGAAACCCCGCTGAAAGAAGATGACGAAAAAGAGTTTAAAACAATATATGCAATAAACAAATATGCCTGCGAACAATATTTAAAAATGTATAACAATATGTACAATATACCCTATTGTATATTCAGGATATGTGTTCCCTACGGCACAATGATAAAAGATGCCTCGTCATACGGCACTGCGGAATTTATGTTAAATAAAGCAAAAAACGGAGATAATATAACTTTATACGGCAAAGGTGAAGTCAGAAGAACATTTACAAATATGAAAGACCTCACAAGAGCATTAATTCTGGGCGCAAAAAGCTGTAAATGTCTGAATGATATCTATAATATCGGCGGCGAAAACTACAGCCTTAGTGAAACGGCAAAACAAATAGCCGCAAAATATAAAGTTAATATTGAATATATTGACTATCCCGAAGCTGCTTTGAAAATAGAAAGCGGAAGCACTGTTTTCAACTCGGATAAATTTGATAAATTATTAAATTTTGAATACCAAAATACATTTAAAAACTGGATTGGGGAGCAGTAATGAAATTATATTTTACTCTTACAAACGGTGTAAATAACAGTGAAATACATTTAAATATGCTGAGATTATGCCTGAAATCTGCGAGAGAGAATACATCTCTTGACCTTTATGCACTCTATGACGGTGAAATCGGAGATAACTCGTATAATATTTTCAAGGAAAACGGAGTAAATGTAATCCTTTGTAAGTGCAGTTTTGCGGATAAATTAAAAAAATATTATGCAAACAGCCGATTTGAAGGACTGTTAAACAGTGTGGAAAGAATGCTCGGATGCTTTATGAAATTCGACATTGCACTATACGAAAAAGATGATGACGTTGTTCTTTATTCCGATATTGACACAATGTTTTTAAAAGACATACCGAAAGAAGCCTTCAACGTAAAAACACTTGCAGCGGCACCTGAGGTTGATAAAAACTTTGACATTATAAAAGGCAATAAATATTTTAGTGCGGGCATTATGATGCTCAATATCCCCGAACTTACTAAAAGACGCGAAAAATTATTTGAAATGCTGGATAACAATATTCAGCCTTATCAGGAATGCTGGGATCAGGGATTTTTTAATGAACTTTATAAAAACGATTTTGAACCAATGGGGCTTGAATATAACTGGAAACCGTATTGGGGTATAAATGACGAAGCAATAATAATACATATTCACGGATTGAAATTAGGCTCTATTACAGAAAAAGATATTGACATAACCGGTAATATGCAAAATAGATATACTGACGCTGCATTGGGCTGGTTATATTACACAATGACAGCATATAGAACTTTAGGAATTAACAAGGATAGGGAAATAGCAAATTTCGCTAAGTTTTTAACTGTTGCCCATAAAGAAATGAATAAAAAACAATTTGCTTTTTCCAGTTTTTTAATCCACTTTTTATACAAAGCAACAAAAAATAATAAACTTTTTTCAAAAACAAATTGCCTTCTAAAGAAAAAATTAATAAAAAGAAAACTCATAAACGAAGATCTAGATAATCTATTTGAACAAAATGGCGAATGGAAACTTTCTTAAATAAAAAGGATATAAAATTGGACAAATTAGTTTCGGTAATAATACCTTCATATAACCACGAAAAATATATACAAGAAGCAATAAAATCAGTAATAAATCAAACTTATAAAAACATAGAACTTCTTGTTATGGATGACGGTTCAAAAGATTCTACCTGGCAGAAAATATGCGAAATGAAACCCGAAAGCAAAGAAAGATTTACACAAATTCATTTTGAGACAAAAGAAAACGAAGGTGTTTCAAAAACATTACAAAAATTGTTAAATATTGCAACAGGCGATTACATATACTATTTTTCCTCAGATGATATTATGAAACCGGAAGCAATCGAAATACTTATAAAATTCCTTGAAAGTCATCCGAAACATGTACTTGCGGTGGGCAATGACGATTTAACGGATACAGAAGGAAAACCTTGCTATTGGGACAAAAAAAGAAATATCGTATATGATAAACAAAAAGCCGTATATTATACATTTGCCGATTTTCTACAAAAAGATTGTCATTTTAAATTTACTTCAAAAAAATTCGGAACATACGGTTCTTTCTATTATCAAAACTATATGCCAAACGGATATTTGGTACGAAAATCCGCACTAAAAAAAATAAAACCCTATACCCCGAAAGCTCCCTTGGAAGACTACTTTCTTATGCTTCAATTATCAAAATACGGAAAAATGAAATATATTGATAAAATATTATTCTCCTACAGAATCCATGACAGTAATACATTCTCTCAAACAGAAAAAATGAAAGAAATGGAAAGACAGACACGGGAATACGAAGAGAAAATTTTGGAAAAAATTGACGAATCCGAAGTTCTTCCCGAAGTTCTTAAAGTAAAAAAACACGGATATTACTATAAAAAACAAGGAATTCCATTTGTATTTGAAATTCAAAAACAAATAAAACACGGTGAAAGATACAGAATCATAAAACTTTTCGGAATAAAAATAAAAGAATATAAGAAATAATCTATACCTTTGAATACATTACTTCGGACAATTCTTTCTTTATATCTTCAACAGAAACGTATTCAATCGGTGAATTATCATCTTTTCTGAGATAAACCTCTTTAATACCTGCTTGAACAATAAATCTTTTACAAAGAATGCAAATAAAATTATGTCCGTATATATACATCGTTGCATCCTTGCATCTATCCTGTCCTGCCTGAATTATGGCATTTTGTTCCGCATGGATGCTTCTGCACGTTTCATAGCGCGTGCCCGATTCAATATTGTTCTCTATTCTGTAACATTTTCCTATTTCAGCACAAGAAACTACTTTAGACGGAGTACCGTTATATCCGGTAGCTTTTATTTTTTTATCTTCACCGACTATAACCGCACCAACCTGAGCCCTCAGGCAATTTGAACGTGATGCGCATGTCTTTGCTATTTCCAAAAAATATTCATTCCACTCTTTTACCATAGTGCCTCCGGTTCTTTGATATTATACTCTACGAGGCTACGTTTTAACAACGATTTGTAAAGTATTTATACTTAATTATAAATAGATATTAAAATGTATTTACAGGCAAGTTATGAAAATTTTTTTGGAAGATATAAAGAAGAATAATAAAAACGTCTGGATAAGTATAACCGGCTTTCGTACTTTACTGTTATTTATAAGCCTGTTAGAACAACCCAGAAGTATACAAGAACTCATTGACATTGTAAAAAGCCATGACGTAACCAAAAAATCCGCATCAAAGGACACGGTAAGAGTAACTCTTAATACTTTAAAAGCAGCAGGTTGCGAAATTGGAAGACCGACCAAAACAAACGGCTATAAATACTCGTTAATTAAACATCCTTTTGTTATGCAGCTAACACAAAAAGAGGTTGATTCTCTTTTGTTAATAAGAGAAAGAATGGCAAATGAACTTTCCTGGAGAAAAGTTTTGCTTTTAAATTCTTTCTATAAAAAGTTTTTCTCGCTTACTTATAACGAGGAATATATTGAGCTTGAAAAGAACTCAAGACCTTTATGCGGAATGGATATGGATATTTTAAAAGTAATTTCCAATCCCGAAATAATAGGCAAAAAAGTCAATCTTACGTACGATTCTCCCGAATTTAACATTGAAGATATTGAAGTAATACCCCAAAAACTAATTTATGAAAATACAAGGTTATATTTATGGTGTTACAGCTATAAATACGAAAGAATAAGTATTTTAAATGCGGAAAGAATAAAAAAAATAAACTCCGTAGATATGACAAAAGCGGAAATTAACAGCAATAAATATGAAGTGGAATATGAAATCTTCGGCAGCAGTGCAAAAGAATTTAAACCTGAAAACAATGAAACAATACTTGAAAAAACAAATAACTCCATAAAAGTAAAAGCAAATGTTGCAAATGAATTCTGGTTTATTCAAAGAATTTTACTTTTCGGCACCGATTTTAAAATAATTTCGCCATCTTTCTTCAAAGAAAAACTTATAAACAAACTTAAACTTATACAAAAAGGATATGAAAATGGCAAAGACTAAGAAAAAATCCGACAAAAATTTTGATACAAGTTTAAGAATTTTGGAAGTATTAAGAATTCTTCTTAACTATGATATAACAAAAAGTGACCTTATTGAGAAGATGAATGAAAATTCACAGTTTGAAAATGTCTATACATTCGAAGCATTCATAAAATACTTTAATACGCTCTCTGTTTTGGGATTTAAGATTAAGAAAGACAAAAACATATACAAATTAAGAAACACCTTTTACAGACTTCAATTAACAAAAGATGAACTTGCCGCTGTTTTCCAATTAATAAGCCACATAAAAAAGCTGCATAATAAAACTCTTGAACAAACAATTACGAATATTTTAAATAAATCATTAAAATATATGGATGAAGACACTCAAAATCAAGTTGAGAATGCCATAAAAGAATCCGCCCAGAATATTAAAAGCAACAACCTTGCGGAAACACTTGAAAGTCTTTTATATGATAATCGTTTTATTTCAATAACATACATAAAAAATAAAAACACTCAGGATACTATAACTGCAAGACTAAAAGAAATCATTGAAAAAAAAGATGAAATTATTCTTGTATGTCATGATAAAAAAAGTGCAAGAAATAAAAAAATAAATGCAGCATCAATCATTTCAATCACTCAAACACCTAACATGGCAGATCAGAATAACTTCAATAACGATTCGGTTGTTTTCAGAATATACGGAAGATTAGCGCAAGTATATAAACTGAAACAAGGTGAAAAGGTACTGGATTTTTCCGCAGGATATAAAACAATCTTGAATAAAGGTGAAGACAAAGATATTATTATAAAAAGACTCTTAAAATACGGTGAAAATTGTAAGATAGTACAGCCAAAAATAATACAAGATGAATTTTTAATGATGACAAACGAAATTTTAAAAAATCTTGAAGAGGATTCCGTATAATGACAAATATAGCGGTTATTCCTATCGATAACAGACCTGTCTGTTATCAGCTGCCTTTACAAATTGCGGAATTGGATAGAAAAAATAAAATTTTTATGCCTGATTTCTCTTTAATGGGCAGTAATAAAAAAAATGCCGATATCGAAAGTCTTTTAAACTGGCTTGAAGGACTTAATAATATTGATATTATTGTAATTGCCCTTGATGCAATTGCATATGGAGGTCTTGTTTCATCAAGAAAAAGCCAAGATGATTATTTTGAAATAAAATCCCGAATTGAAAGACTTAAAGAAATTCTAAACAAAAAAAATTCACGGGTCTATGCTTTTTCCAGTATTATGCGTATTTCAAATAACAATATTAATGACGAAGAAAAAGAGTACTGGAGTGAATACGGAACAAAAATTTTTGAATATTCATATAACATACACAAACTTGAACAAACCTTTAAGCATACCGATTTAACCTCTAAATATAATGCGGGAAATATACCTCCCGATATATTAAATGATTATACAAAAACAAGAAAAAGAAATTTTGAAATAAACAAATACTATATTGAACTAAAGAAACAAGGGATATTTGACACTTTAGTTTTCTCAAAAGATGACTGTGCCGAGTTCGGTTTTAACGTAAAAGAAGCAACTGAGCTTAAAGAGCTGTCAAAAGGTATTAAAAATATTTATATAAAAACAGGTGCTGATGAAATTCCGTTATCTCTGCTTTCAAGAGCATTAAATAAAGACAAAAATATTAAAATAGCCCCCGTTTATACAAATCCCGATACAATTGACAAAATATCAAAATACGAAGATATTTCTGTAAAAGAATCAGTTGAATCGCAAATAGAACTTGCGGGAGCGGTTGTTTCTGAAATTGACAATTGTAATCTTGTTTTGATTGTAAATAATTTCAAAAATGAACAGGGTGAACTTGTTATGAATGTTTATGAACCGGGATTTAACAAAGAGCTTATTCTGCCTTGTAAGCCTTATTTTATCGCGGATATCTTAAATGCAAACGGAGCGGATAATAATTTTATTGAAGCACTTTTCAAACAGGATTTTTTAAAAAATTTTTATGGCTACAGCGCATGGAACACAAGCGGAAATACTCTGGGCAGTGCTATAGCTGCGGCCATTACATATTTTTGCGCAGGGGAGGCAAATAAACAAATGTTTTATAATCTTCAATTAACAAGATTTCTGGATGACTGGGCATATCAGGCAAATGTCAGAGGAAAAATCCGCAGTTGCAATGAAAATCTTTCAAATGACGTTATAAAAAAGGAAATGAAAAATTTTGAACAGATTCTTGAGGAAAAATTCTCCGTGCAAAATTTAGAACCCGCATACACTTTTCCCTGGAACAGATTTTTTGAGATAAAAATATCTATATCCTAAAACTATTTTGAAAACTGAGAAAAGATATCAGGCGTACTGCTAAAAGCGTTAACAGAATTTGCCCCTGCAGTATTTGAAACAACTTTAGTGCTGTTTTTTACGGGATTTTCAACAATCTTACCTGCTTTAAGTTTTCCTGACTTTTTAAGCAAGAAGACAACAACCGCAGCCAAAACGGCAGCGGCAGCACCTATTAATACAGCAGTCTTTTTATTCAGGAACTTAGTTTTATTAATTACCTTTGCGGCACTTTCCTGAACTTCACTAACTTTAGCAGCAGCGGAAGATGCATCATCAGGCGCCTGTTTAAACAAAACTTTTACGAGATTTTCGCCCTCCGGAATTTCAACCTGATTTGGTGCAAACTCATATGCTTTAAACTTTTCTTCAAAACTTCCGAGCATTTTTTCATAATATTTTTTCGTATTGCCCTCGGAATTTTCAATTGATTCTTTTAATAATGAAATTAATTGGTCATAGCTTGCTTTAAGTTTTCTTGAATTTTCAACGGGAGAGTTAAGTGAATCTCCCAAATTCAAGAAAGTTCTTAACTGAATTTTGGAAAGTTCAACTTTTACCGTACTGTCAGCAGGATTTTTAAGAACCTCCTGAGCCAATCCTTCGTAGTCTATTGCCTTTTTCAACTGAGATTTTGCGCTATTGACTTTATCCGTACCAAATTCAGAGAAATCAGCGGAATCAAAACTCAAACCTTCTAAAAATCTTTTCATCTCAGTATGATAGACCTCGCCTTTTTGTTTTAAATAAGACCTGAAGAAATCAAGAGGTTTTTTCTCGCTGCCGTCCAATAAATGGGTATATAAAGTCCTGTATTCAAAGTTTGTTGCATTTGATTGAATTTTTAAATACGGATTATCGGCTAAATTTTTAATATCGGTATAATTTTCTGCCAGAAATGTTTTTAAAAATCTTGTTTGATGCGGTAAACTCGTAATTCGGGACATATCACCGCCGGGTTTAAAAATCTCATGAGGCACATAATCAGATCCGATAATCCTGCCGGCATTATCTATAAAATTAAAAGAACCGAAATCAATTAATTTTGTTTTGCCGTTTTCAAGTAAAAATACATTTCCGCTCTGCACATCGGAGTTTGTTATACCGTGCATATCAAGTTTAATAAATTTAGATAATAAATCCCTGATATGACTGACACCTATAGCATTGCCCTTTGGATGAACACCGTCTGACCACTTTTCAACAAGACAATATAATCCGTTTTTTCTTATAACATCAACAGTGGCAGGCGTCATTTCAGGGTCAATTTTTTCAATCTCTTTTAAGATATAATACTCTTTTAAATTCTGTCCCTCGGCTAAACTTGCACTTACGGAATCTTTAAACTCTCTTTTTTTAGGTACCTTCACGATTAAATCTTTTATTTTATATATGCCTGAGGTAAAACCCGAATTGATACTTTTCTGAGAATCAACTGCTCCTGATATATTGTTCAAATCCGTATCGTTAATATTGCCAAAAAGGCTTTGAACTCTTTGCACAAAAACATCATCCTGTCCCTTAAAGGAAATAAAATTGCTTTTCTTTAAGACAGACATCGGAGCTGATGTATTATTAACATTTGCTGCTCGTGATACAGATACCATTACATGCCCTACTACAATTATATTATAAACCAAAAAAGTATTTATTTTTGTAACAATGTTGCTGCAGAGATTATTTTTTTGAGAAACGATAAGATAAACTGAGAAAGTGAAAGTATCAAGTTTATCAAATATTAATATTGGCATGGTGAATTTCCGCGCAGGAAAAACAGGTCTTTACACAGATTTTGACGGCACATACTTTCCTTTTCATCAGGAAATACTGGAAAATCAGGAAGAACCTCTTTTTTCTCAGGCAGCAAGAATGTATGATGCCTTTTCCAAATTCATAAATAAAGGAAAAGAAAAATTTAAAGTAATTATTACGACAGGGCGAAGCCTGATTGAAATGCAAAATGCACTAAATTTCCTTGAAAAATCAAATCTGCCGTTTCCGCAGCAAAAAAACTATATATTAAGAAACGGGCTGGAAGAAATTGAAGCCGCTGATGAAGGACATCTGAAAAGCACTAAAGCAGCTCAGCTTACAGAGTCTTTCCTGAGTGCGGTAAAAAATATTGTAATTTCATCATACGGCAATATTGCCGTTTACGAACCCGAAACAAATAAAAACATGTATCACTACGGCAAAAGTTCTTTTGAATATTTATATAGAAAAAACCCTTCAGATAAATATGTTTCAATTTCAGCAGAAAATAACGGAACAATTGAACTTGCCTTCTCCTCAAATATTGATATCGACGAATGTTACGGGAAAATAAAAAGATATATAGCAGATAATAATATTCAGGCAGCCGTTGAAAAATGTAATAATGACAAACATTTTTATATGCCGTATAAATCTGATGATAATAGTGAATATTCATATATCCCCGCTAATATGATATTTATAAGACCGCTGTTAAACAATACGGCAATTGATAAACTCAAACAGCCTAAAGAACATGTAAAAGCAATAATAGAAAACAATGAAAATGATTTAGTCATTGCAGCAGGCGACGATTTTAACGATGCGGAAATGCTTAATCCTTTAAATTATTTGGATATTTACGGGATACAAATTGACCCCGATGCCGATATTGAAGAAACTCTTTCAAGACCCGACGTAAAAGATGCAATAAAGAAATTGCCTTTAATTTCAATTGTTGCAGGTAACGGAAGAAATCTGCAAACGGTTTTACATATTAAAGAATTACTTGACAGGCAGGGCATTCATAAAATACTCACTGCGAAAAATCCCGAAAAAGATTTATTGAACAAAGTAAAAAGAGGCATGCATATATACAGCGACATAAACAGTGAATATAAATATAATCTCGGGATAGATTTATACAGGGAAATATTAAAATGACGGAAATAAATCTGCCTTTTGAAATGGAATTCATATTAAACCTGACATACAGATGCAACCTGCGCTGTAAAATGTGTACACAGTACGGTCAAAATTATAAAGAACATGCCATAGAAGAATTAAATATTGCAGAATGGTTAAACTTTTTAAATGATATAAAAACAATAAATCCAAGACCAAAAATAATATTAATGGGCGGAGAACCTTTATTATATAAAGATTTTGAAACTTTATTCAAAACGGCAAACGAATACGGAATAAAAACACACATTATCACAAACGGATATTATCTGGATAAATACATAGACGCTGTAAAAGACACGGATACAAGCATAACAGTAAGTATAGACGGCCTCTATGATACACATGATTTAATCCGCGGGCAAAAAGGACTGTTTAATAAAGTGGTCAATAATATTGAGATGATTGATAAACTGCAGAAAGAAGGAAGCAAAGTTGAACTTAGAATCAATCATGTAATGCTTAGCGAAAATATTGAAAATATGATTGATTTTCACAAATTCTTCAGCAGATTTGATATTAAAACTTTTACTTTTCAGCATTTGCAATCCTCAACAGACGAATTAAACAATATAAGCCAAAAAGAATGGCAAGAGCGTCTGAAAAAAGATTATTGTATGGGATTAATTCCAAAACAAAATTATATTTTAGATAAAAATTATGCCGATAATATCAAAAAAGCACTGGACAAATTTAAAAACTACTGCCATAGTGACAATTGCTTTGTATTTCCCGCCCTGGATGATGATGAACTAATTGATTATTATACAAATAATAATCTCAATTCACTAAGGGAGCATATGTTATGTACAATGCCCTGGATGCTTCCCGCAATAAATCCAAACGGAGATGTATCAAACTGCATAGGAAATATTATAGGAAATATTAAAAACGACAGTTTTTGGAATATCTGGAATAATGAAAAAGCTCAAAAACTTAGAAACTGCTTAACGGAAAACGGCAAATTTACAATTTGCACAAAATGCTGCTGTTTTTACAAAGGTAACTTTATCTCAGCAAAAAGATGCAAAATTGAAATAAATAGTATAAAATTAGAATTACCTAATGAATTAAATTATATACAATCATCAAAAAAAGTCGCTTTTGTGAGAGATAATGAAATCACGCAAAATTCTGAATATATTCCTGCAATACCAATAAATATACATTCAGAGGAAATGCTTAACGAAATTCGAAAAGAATATGAAATAATTACAACAACATAATAGGGAGAAGTGTATGTCAATCCAAAAAATTACAAATGCAATGCAGAATAATCCGGCAAATAAACCTGTTAACCATAATGAGGCTGCAGGTTCGGAAGTAAAAATACAAAGAAATGACACTTCATTAAAGAACAGTGATGCAATTAAAAACAGCTTCTTAAGCGGAATATCATTTAAAGGCTACACAAAAGAAATATCAACAAGAAACGGATACCGTGATTATTACGGAACATCGGGTTCATTAGGCAGATTATCAAGTATAAGCAGATACGATATAGAACATTCGGACGCAACAAAAGTAACAGAAGGAAATAAAGGATATGATGTTCAGACTCCCGATATTGCCACGGTCAGTGTTTATTATGCCGATCCCGGGGAAACAATAACAGATGATATAAAAGACAGGCATGCATATATTGTAGAATATGACGAGCCGCCAATAAAAGTTTCGGAAGAAGATATAGAAAGAGCACAAACAACAAGCGAGCTTGCTGAAATTCTTGACAATCTCAAAACCGCCAAAGTTATTTTAGAAGCAAAAAACAAAGCTAAAGCGCAGGAAGCAGATAAAGCCAGAGAAATATTTGAAGCCGCAGAAGAAAGATATAATAAGGCTAAACAGGCAAAAGCGCAAAAAGCCGCAGAAAAAGAAGCAGTTGAAATCGAATTGTTTGATATTAACACAAAGATTGATATGGCAACTGAAAAATATGAAAAAGAAAAAAGAAGAGAAGAAGAAGAATATCTGGCGGCAGAAAGAGTTAAAACACTTAAGAATATAAAAAAACAATTGCAAGAAATTAATTCTTCAAACGATGAAGCATTAATTGCCATTGAAGCTCAAATACAAGACTACCTTGATGCTCATAATGTTCAGCCAAATGAATAAAAAACATGACGAATTTTTTAAATCCTGATGATTGTTTGAAATTATCTTTTAAACAATCATTTGAAATTCTAAAGAATAAAATAGGAGCGGAAAATCTAAATAAAGCTCTTGATATTAATTATAAATATCCTTCCGTTATCTCGGGATATAAAGATACTTCATGGTGCAAAACACTAAAAATAACAGGAATAAATCCGCGAATAACAAAGACCTTCTGGGGAATTATTAAATATGCTTTAACTTTTCCCGAAGCAGGAATACATATAATGCCTTTATTTAAAACAGGCGACGGAAGTTTATATGTTCAAAACTCCTGGGAATTAAATGACGATTTTTTAGATAAAGATTTGATACAAGCAGGTTATAAAACAGCGGAAGAACAATTAAAATTAATCATAAATATATTACATGCAATGAACAAAATCGTAGGATTTGACGCCTTGGCCCATTGTGATAATTTTTCCCAAATTGTTCTGATTAATCCTTCTCTTTTCGAATGGGTAAAACTAAACGAAGAAAAAACAGCACAAATCCCGTATTGTGAAATTGATTATAATCTGCTGTATAAAGATGTTGAAAAAATAATTATTGAAACCTTAAATTTAACTGAAGATATTTTTGAAAAAGACGAAGAAACAAGAAAAAATATCATCTTTCCCAAAAATGTTAATGAATTTCAAATAAGGATGAAACTAAGAAAAGCCATAAGAGATAAAGGATATGAGCCCGTGCCGGTAGTCGAGCATGCGCCTAATCGCCCAGTTATATTTAAGAGAATTGAGAAAAACAATGCCGAATCCTGGGCAGTATTTGAAGTTAGAGATAAAGAACAATCGGCAAAAATTTTTGGAGCAATAACGCCATACAAACTTTATCCTACGGATAAAAACGGCTACCCCGAACAAAATAATATTTTAAAAGACAGCTGGGAATATTTTGCAAATCACATTAACGATTTTCAGCAGGAATATAATTTCGATTTTTTAAGAGCGGATATGGCACATAACCAAATTGCCCACTCACATAATAATAAAGATAAAGATTACGGCTGCCCCGAACTGTGGGCTTATGTCAAAAAGAATATTCACAAAACAAAACCCTATTTTGCAACAGCTGCAGAAGCATTTTATTCAACATACTATATTGACGGTATTTCAGATATGATTAATAAAAATTTTGATATCGTTCTTGGAAATATGAATTTTAAAAATTTAAATACCGATTATATTAATTTTATTGATGATTTTATAAATCCTTTCAGAAAAAATTTCAACTTTTACCCTTGCGTCACTGTCTTTACAAATGACGGCGATATGGAAAGCCATAATATATTTTTTAAATCAAATAAAGAAAATCTTGCCCGTTATTTTATTTCCATGTTCCTTAATTTACCCTCTTATACGGGGATGGGGTTTGAACTCAGAGATATTAATCCTAAAAATAAAAATAATTATTCTTTTAACTATGTAAAAAAACAAATTCAGGATTATTCTTTCGGAACCAACCATGAATTTTTCGGACAATTGACAAAAATAAGACAAAAATATATTGATATGAAAAATATTATTGATAATTATGATTTGGATTTAATATATAGTCTGAATAATGACAAATCGCTGTGTTTCGAGTATTCTGGCAAAAAAATTTCTTATTTAATTGCTGTTAATCTGAATGAAACAAATAATATTATCAGTTTAGAAAATAAATATAAAAATCTTAATTATGTATTTTCTCTTGAGGACAATGTAAAAGCAGAAATAAAAGAAAACGAAACAACTATAGATCTGAATCCATGGGAATTTGTAATCTATGAATACGAAAGATAAAAACACACATATAACATCAAACATTATATGGAGCCGATTTGATAGTGAAGAAGATATATTTAAAAAAATATATGACAGAAACTTATGGCAGAGTAAATATTCCGCATCAGGAAAAGGATCTGAATATGACAATACTAAGAATATATTGAAATCATTACCTGAATTATTCACAAATTTAAGAATTAAAACAATTATAGATGCACCCTGTGGTGATTATTTCTGGATGAAAGAATTAAAATACACTTTTGAAAAATATACGGGAGTTGATATAGTTGAAAAGTTAACGGAAAACAACCGTAAACACTACGGCAGCAGCAATATTGAATTTAAATGTCTGGACTTAATAAAAACCGATTTACCCGCAGCAGATTTAATATTATGCCGCGATTGCTTCATTCATCTGCCTTTTGATAAAATATTTGCAATACTGAATAATTTTAAAAAGAGCGGTTCAAAGTATCTTATGACAACAACATATAAAAATACCTCCGTTAATGAAAATATTTATACCGGAGGTTTTAGAAAAATCAACTTAGAAAAAGAACCTTTTAATTTTCCGCCCGCTGAAATTGAGATTAATGAAACAGAAGATAAATTTTTATCTTTATGGAGAATTTCAAATTTATGATTGAACTTCCTTTTCAAATGGATTTTGATTTGAATTTTATAAATAAAAATCCCGATAATAATGTTTTAAACAGAATATATTCCGAAATATCAAATATACTGCCAAACCCCGAAGTAAGAATTTTTATTCATACATTAAACAATGATATAGTTAATTTTCTGGAGAAATTGTATCTAAACGGAAATCATTGCAAAATTATTATACAAAACCCTGTTGCAGCTGATAACTTCAAAGAAATTTCCAAAAAATTTGAATTAAATATCAATATCACAGATGAAAATTATAATTTTGATTTATTAAATGATTATATTTACAACCTGATTATACCCGTAAATATCAGCATAAATTTATACCGATACATAAAAAATATAAACAGTAAAAACATAACCAAAATTACAATTGAACATAATAATAAAAATGTAGAATATGAAAAATTAAAACAAGAAATAAACTTATTAAAAAAAGATACTTTAATAAGTTCAAAATGCTTTTTAATACCGTATCTTGAAGAAAATGAGGCAGAGAAATATTACCTGAACAATAAAGCTGTAAGACCCTTTTTAACCTGCAGCGCACTATGGCTCAGTCCTGAAATTGATAATGAAGGGAAAATAAATATGCCATGCTGCAATACAGGCATGTCAGTTTTAGACTTCGATTTTTTTGAAATTTGGAACAGCAGTGAAATAAATAACAAAAGAGAAATATTACAATTAAAAAAACAATTCAATATTTGTAAACACTGCAAAAAGTTCTATGAAAATAATTTTTTGATTGTTGAAGACACAATACTTGAATATAAAAATCATAAATTAATATTTGAGAATATTTTAAATCCCGTAAAATCTGCGCCTATTATAGGAATAATTCAAGAAAATAATATCTGTATGCCAACTCCGATATATTCGGAGGAAGAACTGAAAGATATAAGCAGCAGCGGATTAAATCTTACTGTTATATTAAAGTGAAATATAATTTTTGCCTGACATTTGTTGATATATTGCTATATCGGTGATATAAAATTATATAAGATATGAAGGGAAAAATTATGGAAAAGAATCAGGAAAATTTGCATATTTTAAGACACTCGGCATCACATATTATGGCGCAAGCGGTACAAACCCTGTTCCCTAGTGCAAAACTTGCAATAGGGCCCGCTATAGATAACGGTTTTTATTATGACTTTGACCTCGAAGGACATTCCTTTACCGAAGAAGATTTACTAAAAATCGAAAATGAGATAAAAAATATTCTTAAACATAATTTGACCTTTGAAAAATATGAAATTCCCGATGTTCAAAAACAAATAGATGAATTTAAGGCTCAAGGCGAAATATATAAAGCAGAACTTCTTGAAGAACACAAGAATGATAATCCCACATTGTATCTAACAAAAGACAAAGACGGAAATATATTGTTTAACGATTTGTGTTCAGGACCGCATGTTCCAAATTCATCATTTATAAAAGCAAATTCAATAAAACTTTTAAAAGTAGCAGGCGCATACTGGCGCGGCAATGAAAAAAACAAAATGCTGCAAAGAATATATGCCACAGCATTCTGGAATAAAGAAGATTTAGATTCTTATTTAAAAATGCTTGAAGAAGCACAAAAAAGAGATCACAGAAAACTCGGCACACAGCTGGATTTATTCTCTGTAAGAGATGAAATCGGAGGCGGCCTTGTATTATGGCACCCGAATTTAGCTGTTGTTCGTGAAGAAATTGAAAACTATTGGAGAACGGAACACAGAAAAAGAGGTTATGTAATCGTAAATACACCGCAGATAGCAAAATCAAAACTGTGGGAAATTTCAGGCCACATTGACCACTATAAAGAAAATATGTTCTTCATCCAAAAAGAAAATGAAGAAGATGACCAATTTATAGTAAAACCTATGAACTGCCCGTTCCATATAATGATTTATCAGGCAAACAGATATTCATACCGTTCATTGCCGTTAAGAATGGCAGAACTCGGAACCGTATACAGAAAAGAGAAATCAGGTGCATTATCAGGTTTAACCCGTGTTCAAGGTTTTACTCAGGATGATGCGCATGTATTCTGTACACCCGAGCAGCTTGTTGATGAAATAAACGCTATTATTGATTTTGTAGCGGATACAATGAAAATCTTTAATATGGAATTTGAAGTTGAACTTTCAACAAGACCGGAAAGCTATGTAGGTGAACTCTCAAACTGGGAGCTTGCAGAAGCCGGCTTAAAAGAAGCAATGGATAAACGCGGAATGTCATACGAAATTAATGAAGGTGACGGAGCTTTCTACGGACCGAAAATTGACTTTAAGGTAAAAGATGCAATAGGCAGAACATGGCAATGTGCTACTATTCAGCTTGATTTTAATCTGCCTGAAAGATTTGAAATAAAATATCAGGACAAAGACGGACAGATGAAGACCCCTGTTATGCTTCACAGAGTTATCTTCGGTTCAATGGAACGCTTCCACGGTATTTTAATAGAACACTATGCAGGCGCATTCCCAATGTGGCTTGCTCCTATGCAGGTTGCTGTTGTTCCTATTGCAGAAAGACATAATGATTATGCTAATGAAGTATATAATAAACTTCGCTCTAAAGGTATAAGAGTAAAACTTGATGACCGTTCGGAAAGTATGGGCTATAAGATAAGAGAAGCACTGCAAGGTAACAAAATTCCTTATGTTCTTGTTACGGGCGACAAGGAAATTGAAAACAATCAGGTAGCCGTAAGAATCCGCGGCATAGGTGAAGCAGGTACAATGACAGTTGATGAGTTTATACAAAAAGCAGAAGATAAGATTAAAACAAGAACTCAGGACTTGAATTTATAAGAAACTAAAAAACAGAGCTACTAAATGCTCTGTTTTTTTATGCTTTTCTTAAAAGAACAACTGCCTGCGCGGCAATCGCTTTTTTTTCGCCGACAGAGTCTTGCTCTTCCATTGTTTTAGCTTTAATTGAAATTAAGTCCTTCTCTATATCCAAAACCGAGGCGATTTTTTCCTGCATTAAAGGAATAAACGGCTTCATTTTAGGTTCCTGCGCCATAATTGTAGTATCCAGATTATTTATTACATATCCCTTATCTTTTACGACAGAATATGCTTTTTGAAGCAGAATAAGACTGTCAATATCTTTATATTTTTCATCGTTATCAGGGAAATGCACTCCTATATCACCGAGCGCCAGAGCCCCGAACAAAGCATCAATAATAGCATGCAAAAGAGCATCCGCATCCGAATGTCCTGACAGCCCTTTTTCATACGGAATATCAATCCCGCCGAGAATAAGTTTTCTGCCCTCAACAAGTTTATGCAAATCAAATCCCTGACCTATTCTATACATCTTGCCCCCATACAAATTTATTTATTGCTTTTACAAACCCGTCATTTTGAACGCTGTCAGCAACATAATCCGCAGCTTTTTTTATTTCTTCGGTGCCGTTCCCCATAGCAACGCCGACTCCTGCGGTTTGTACCATTTCTATATCATTATTCTGGTCGCCGATTGCAAGAACTTCATCAATATTTAATCCGAACTTATCTGCCAGAAACTTAACCGCATTACCTTTTGTAGCTTCTTTATTTGCTATTTCGCAAAAATAATCAAAAGATTTAACAATATATATCTGGGGATACTTTGCTCTTAATTCACTTATTAAATCATCAATAAATTTCACATCATAACGTATTGCAAGCATTTTATTTAATTTTGAGAAATCAAGTTCATCAAACGAGTCAACTTTAAAATAATCAATACCCTTATCACCGATATAATCTTTTATATATTCGTCATCATCTTCCACATAAAGCCTGTCTTCAACATAAACATTCAGATGGATATTTCTTTTTTTAAAATCATTTATAATTTCGCGTGCTATTTCGGGATTCAAATATTTAACCTGCAATATATCGCCCTCATAATTGCAAACCAAACCGCCTTGATATCCGACAATAGGACATTTAACACCTGCCAAATCCGCAATATATTTTGCACTTGAAAAAGTTCTGCCCGTTGCAATTACAACTTTAATACCATTATCGTCAAGTTTTTTTATGCATTCTTTAACTCCTGCAGAAATACCGTTTTGAGGAGTATATATAGTCCCGTCAATATCAGTCACTACCATCTTTATCATAATTTATACGCCCTCATTAGTGCAGCAATGGTTTTAGAATCATTTATAATACCTGTTTTAACCATATTAAAAACTTCATCTTTATCAATTTCAACATAATCAAGTATTTCACCCTCATCAAGATGCTGCCCCTTAAAAGAAAGGTCAGACGCCTTAAACAGATAAAGTTTTTCATTGCAAAACCCGGGACTTGTCCAGATAAAACCTAAAGATTCCCATCTTTGCGCAACATAACCTGTTTCTTCTTCAAGCTCCCGTTTCGCTGCGGATATAACATCTTCTCCGGTTTTATCAAGTTTTCCGGCAGGAAGCTCATATAAAACTTCTTGTGCGGGATACCTGAACTGTTTAACCATCAAAATTTTCCCGTCTTTCTCCGCAGCAATAACGACTCCGCCGTTATGATGAACAACTTCTCTTATTGTTTTACGGTTATCTGAAAGTTCGACGTCGTCTTTTGTTATTTTAAAGACTTTTCCGTCATATATTTGTTTTGATGATAATGTTTTTTCAACCAATTTTGCCATAAAAAAATTATACCTTAAAAATTTATATTATAATTTATTTATGAACGAAAAAAACATAATAGCTTTTTGGGGATATCCTCACCCTAAAATAATAGAAAAATATAAAAGAAGCTATCCGCAGGCTCAATGGATAGATGTAGATATAGATTACAATTTTGCACAGCAAGATATTCTTCCGGAATCATACTGCGCAATTATGAAAAACATTATAAACGGAGTATTTCACTATAAAGATAAACTTATAACAATAATTGCACCCATTGGGAAAGACAAATGCGACAGCGGATGGTTTGCCGCGGAACTGCTTAAAGATATGGGATTTCCGGTTGTAATATCATCCTTTGAAGAAAAAACATACAAACGCGATATTAAAATATCAACATCAAATCTGCCTTTGCGACAGAAAGTAGAACTTATAACAAAGAATATCTATAATCCTCAAACACTCGAAATAAAACAGTGTAAAGCAAAATTCGGATTTTGGGGCGTTCCGCCGAATGACCTTTCAATATTGGAATTATTCCCGAATGAAACCCATGTATACGGCTGGACAAGATGCGTTGAAGCAATGACTCCTGCTGATATTGAACTTGAAATGCATATAGATAAAAATGTCCCGACGGTATTTTATTCGCAGTCTTTTTGTTCAAAAGCGCAGCTCGCAAAATATCTGGCGGATAAATATAACGGGCTTTATATTGATATTGACGATTGTGCAACAAATTCAACAAAAGCAAAAATTGAAGCATTTTTGAGGCTCAGATGAAAGATATAAATATAGTAATCGATGCAGGTACGACCTGGTCAAAAATAATTGAAAAAACTTCATCAAATTTGATGAAAGATTTTAGTCATTGTCTCATAAAAAATGAAAACTGGCTTAAATATTACATATTGCCTTCATCGCAGTTAAAAAATATTAATTTCAAATTTTCGAAAGCAACGGGACATATGTCTTTAAGTATGCTCAATTCAAAAGAAGATTACGAAAACGAAGTAATCGCGCTTATAAAAGGATTCAGAAACCGTATAAAAGAAGATGCCGTTATTCTTGATATGGGAAGCAGAGATTCCAAGTGGGCGAAATTTAAGAATGAAAAATTTAAAGACTTAGACTGGAACAGCTCCTGTTCAAGTTCAACGGGAGCAACTGTTGAAATGCTTCTTAAATTTTATAATATAAATGTTTCGGAACTTTCTTTCCAAAAAGAAAAATATACAATAACCTGCGGAATATTCGGGCTTGAAAAAATTATGGATGACATTGCAAAGGGAAATGAAGCCAAAACTGCAATATCTAAATTTGTACACGGTATTGCTTATAACGCCTGGCAGTTTGCAAAAAAACCCGAAAAATTATATCTTTCAGGCGGTTTTTGTGAAAATCAATGTTTTATCGACTCTCTCTCAAATTACTGTGAAGTGGTTCCTCTGGGCAGATTTTTATTATGCGAAGGCATTATGAATTAAAAAAATAATATGCATATATTTTTGCGTGTTTATGCTACAATTAATCTCAATATAGTATCATGTAAGATGACTATGATTTAAAAGCCGACATATAATAAAACATATTTACATAAAAAAGGAGGAAACTAATATGGAAACATATGGTATCGAAAAACTCGGAATAACAAATCCGGAAGCAGTATATCGCAATTTGACTCCAGCTCAATTGACAGAAGCTGCATTAAGAAGAAAAGAAGGTTTACTTTCTAACACAGGTGCTTTGGTTGTAACAACAGGCAAATATACAGGTCGTTCACCCAAAGACAAATTCATTGTTGATACACAAGGTATTCATGATGACATAGCATGGGGAAAAGTAAATCGCCCTATTTCAAAAGAAAAATTTGATTCAATCAAAGCAAAAATGATTAACTATTTAAACGGCAAAGAAGTTTTTATTTTTGACGGATTTGCCGGTGCTGATAAAACATATACTCAAAAATTCAGAGTAATCAATGAATTGGCAAGCCAAAATATGTTTATTCACCAATTATTAATCAGACCTACGGCAGAAGAACTTGCTAATTATGGTGAAGCGGATTACACAATCATTTGTGCTCCCGGTTTCAAGTGCGACCCTGAAGTTGACGGTACAAATTCTGAAGCATGCATAGCTATCGACTATGAAGCAAAAACAATAATTATCTGCGGTTCTCAATATGCAGGCGAAATTAAAAAATCTGTATTCGCAACAATGAACTATGTTATGACAAAGAAAAATGTTCTTCCTATGCACTGCAGTGCAAATATGGATCCTGCAACAGGCGAAACAGCAGTATTCTTTGGTTTATCAGGAACAGGTAAAACAACATTATCAGCAGACCCTGCCCGTAAGTTAATCGGTGACGATGAACACGGATGGTCACCTGACGGTATTTTCAACTTTGAAGGCGGATGCTATGCAAAATGTATTAATCTTGACCCTGAACATGAACCTGATATCTACAACGCAATTAAATTCGGTTCACTTGTTGAAAACGTTGTTATGGATCCTGAAACAAGAGAATTTGATTTCAACGACGGTTCTTTAACGGAAAATACACGTGTAGGTTATCCTATCGACTATATCAACAACGCACAAATTCCTTCAAAAGGCGGAATCCCGAAAGTTGTTATTTTCTTAACAGCTGATGCTTTCGGTGTATTACCTCCTATATCAAGACTTGATAAAAACGCTGCTATGTACCACTTTGTAACAGGTTTCACATCTAAACTTGCAGGTACCGAAAGAGGAATTACAGAACCTCAGCCTACATTCTCTACCTTATTCGGCGAACCTTTCATGCCGATGGATGCTTCGGTTTATGCAGAAATGTTAGGTGAAAAATTAGATAAATACGGCACCAAAGTTTATCTCGTAAACACAGGCTGGGCCGGCGGAAGTGCTGCATCAGGCGCTAAACGTATGAAATTATCTTATACACGTGCTATGGTTACTGCCGCATTAAACGGTACATTTGACAATGTTGAATTCAAACATCACGATGTATTCAATGTTGATTATCCGACATCTTGCCCGAATGTTCCCGATGAGATGCTTGATGCCCGCGGTATGTGGCAGGATAAAGCAGCTTATGATGAACAGGCTAATAAACTTGCACAAATGTTTGCAGATAATTTTGCGGCAAAATATCCGAACATGCCTGCTGAAATTGTAAATGCAGGACCAAAACCGACAGTTATGAGCAAATAAGTTTATAACAAACAATAATAAAAAAATACCTTGCAGTGCAAGGTATTTTTTTATTAAGAATTTAATTAAGAAACCTGTTTCCCCGTTTCCGCAAAAAACAACCTGAAATAAAAACATGCAACGTGTTGTATTGAATCTACTCTGACCCACTGTCTGGTTGCTTTAAATCTGATTGCGCCCACTGATTTCTTAGGATTTTTATGTGCGTATACATTTTTTTCGTTATTAAATAAAATAAATTGAGACTTTGCGGTTTTTCTGCATGCTTCCAGAATATCGCATGCAAGATTATTTTCTCCGACATATTTTGCTAAATAATATGCTGCAATAAGTCCCTCGGAGCGGGAACCGTCAGGATAAAAATGATCTCCGTAATTATAGTAATACCCGCCTTCATAATCGATATAAGGTGAATCATCCTTTTTATAAGTTCTTTCCATCATTTTTTTTGCATCATTAAAAACAAAATTAATAAGATTTTGTTTCTTCATTTCAGGATTAAGAACCCACTCTTCTATTGCCTGCATAAGCCACGCATCAGAAGGAAGCGGAGTAAATAAATCCGCATATATCTTAGGACGTTCATTAACAATCCAATCAAGCGCAATTTTAGACTTTGAAATTACTTCAGTTTTCAATTCTTTATCATCATTGAAGTAATTAGCAAAAAGAGCAAGTCCTAAAAGTGCTTCACCCGGATAGTAGAAGGAAAATGTTTCTCTTCTTTCTTGATCCGTCATATCTATAAGAGGGTTACCGTCATTATAAGAAGGATGAATATAATACCCGAGCATTTCTCCCGTTTTATATATTCTTGATAATATATGTCTAACATATTTCTTTATTAACTCGTCATATGATTTATCCAAAGATTCAATACGATATTTCATCATTGCAACCAGAATCATTCCCGTACCGCCGAGTTTTGCTTTTTTATTATAATAAACATATGCTGCTGATCTGCCGTCAACAATATGTTCTTTCGTAATTCCGGTTATAAAGTCCAAACCTTTTTTTGCCGCCGTTAAATACTTTTTATCACCCGTAAGCTGATAAGCTCTTATAAGTGTAACTATTCCGCCGCAATGACGCAAATCATTATAGTATAAATCATCTTCTTTTCTTAAAGGATGTTCATGGTCTTTATAGTTATCATCCTTTGCATCATAATAATAAAGAAATTGTCCGTTTTCTTTTTGATTTAACAATGTCCAATCAGCACCCGACAATGCTTGTTCTTTTATTAATTCGGGAGAATATTCATATAAAATATTTCCCCTGTATAAGGGAATTGTATTATTTTCATACGTAACAAATGCACGGCTTTTGACAATATAACATTCTTGTATTTTTTCTTTTAGAATGGCAATTCTTTCAGAAATTTTATTTGTTAAATTTTTAATATATGTTTTTCTTAAAATTGTATTTAACGCGGATTTCAAATCCATTTGGCTTTCTGTCCATGCCTGTGTCGGTGTATAGATAAAAACTTTATTATCAAGAATAATTCTTATCCCCGTAATACCCGGCTCAAATCTTTCGGGAACAAAAGAAGAACTTACAATACTTTTTAAATCAACCTTTTTTTGTTCGGTTAAATACTCTATCATTATCCTGCATTTTTTACTGTCGGCAACATTAAATTCTTTATACATTTTATTTTGTTTTATTTGAGAAATATCACGATTTAACGTTTCTTCCAGTGTAGATTTAAGGGTTCCGTATCTTATCGGTTTTAACCCTTCTTGAAATAAAGTTATATAGGTATAGGCAATCTTATTGTCAAAGTCAAACAATCCGGATAAATTCAAATCGGTAATATGTAAATTTTTATCATGTACAAAACATTCTCTTACTCTATTTAAAAGAATGTTCATCCGTGAAAAATCTTTTGCATAAAATTCTCTGTCTCTTCTATTCTCTATTGAAAAATCCATCTAAATCTTCCTCTGAAAGTCTAAGGTAAATAATACTTTTTCATTCTCAAATTTTATCAGGTTTTTACGCTAAAAGCAAAATCCCCCGCATTTTAAACGAAGGGGGATTTTTTCTGAGAGTGAACAAAAAGTTAATGGAATCTGCTTTTTTATATTTCATACCAACATCAAATACCTTTTTATATTTTATGCACACAACATGGTAATTTCCCGGATACTGATGGTCAAAACAATCGGTCCAATCCGGAATTTTAATTTAAATTTGCAAATCTTTTGCAAACAAATTGAATGATATTTATATTTTTGGCATATTTCTTATTTTTCAATTATAATAAATCAGTTAATACTGAAAAACTTGATTTATGGAAGAATTTTTATACCCCTTTGTTGTTAAATTTAATGAATACCTTTCAAACTACATACTGGTATTTTTGCTTGTAGGAGTAGGACTTTGGTATACGATTAAAACAAAATTTATTCAAATAAGATGTTTTAAAGAAGGGATTAAGAATTTATTCGGCAGAATTAATATTTTTGATAAAACAAATGAACATTCAATGACCTCTTTTCAGGCACTTGCAACTTCAATTGCCGCACAGGTAGGAACCGGTAATATTATAGGTTCGGCAGGTGCTATCTTAGTCGGCGGGCCCGGCGCTATTTTTTGGATGTGGATTATTGCTTTTTTCGGCATGGCAACAATATATGCAGAAGCATCACTTGCAATAAAAACAAGGATAATTGAAGAGAACGGAAATATAAAGGGCGGACCCGTGTATTATATCACAACAGCATTTAAAGGCGCATTCGGAAAATTTCTGGCCGCTTTTTTTGCCGTTGCGATAATACTTGCTCTGGGCTTTATGGGATGTATGGTTCAATCTAATTCAATAGCATGCTGTATGAATGTTGCTTTCGGAGTAAATCCCGTAATTATGGGTATTATACTTGTTATAATATGCGGAAGCATTTTCATTGGAGGTATAAAACGTCTTGCCGCCGTAGTAGAAAAAATAGTTCCTTTTATGGCTTTATTTTTTATAATTGGCGGACTTATTATTCTTGCCGTAAGAATACAGTATTTGCCTGAAACAGTCTTTATGATTTTTAAATACGCATTTATGCCTCAAGCAATAATAGGCGGAAGTTTTGGCTATGCAATAAAACAGGCAATAAGTCAGGGTGCAAAAAGGGGACTTTTTTCTAACGAAGCAGGTATGGGCTCTACTCCGCATGCACACGCACTGGCAAATGTCAAAGATCCTCACACACAAGGAACAGTTGCAATGATTGGTGTTTTTATTGATACTTTCATTATTTTGACTTTAAACGCCCTAATTATAATTTCAACTTTATATACAGGAAACGGTATACTTGCAAACGGTTATACGGAGGCCGTTATTGACATTGTCAACAAAACAAACCTTGCACAAACTGCTTTCGGAACAATATTCGGAAATTCTATCGGCGCTGTTTTCGTTGCCGTATGTTTATTTTTCTTTGCTTTTTCCACAATTCTGGGGTGGAACTTATTTGGAAAAGTGAATGTTATTTATCTTTTCGGCAGGAAACATCCTAAAATTGCAGAATTAGTTTATATGATAACAGCACTTTCTTTTATTATGACAGGATGTCTTGTATCAAGTGATTTTGTGTGGGAACTTACAGATATGTTTAATAACTTAATGGTGATACCAAACGTAATTGCACTTTTTGCACTTACAAATCTTGTTGTTGAAAACTGTAAAAGTATAAATAAAGAATAATTTACTGATATTTGTAACATTAAAAAATCGGGATGACAGGATTCGAACCTGCGACCCCCTCGTCCCAAGCGAGGTGCGCTACCAAGCTGCGCTACATCCCGATGAAGTTATTTTTCGGTTTCGCGCACCTACGGTGCTACCTCTCGTCGAAAGCAACACCGTTGCTTTCTCCTCGGCACAGTCAAGCTGCGCTACATCCCGATTTGTTAATTAGACTCTATCAATAATACAGGCCAAAGTCAAGTATGGGTATATGTTTTATTTCTTTTTTTGTGTATAATATTCCCTGTTAGAGCGTGAAAAGGAAGCATTATGCAAAAAGTAAATCTTGTATCGGGAATGCGTTCGACCGGCAAACTGCATTTGGGTCATTATATGGGCGTTCTTACCAATTGGGTTAAACTTCAAGACGAATTTAATTGTTTTTACTTTGTTGCTGATTGGCACGCTTTAACCACAAAATACGATAAAACTGAAAATTTAAGACAAGATAAATTAGATGTCGTTCTTGATTGGCTTGCCTGCGGGATAGACCCTGAAAAATCAACCGTTTATTTTCAGTCAAAGGTCTTACAAATAGCAGAACTTCACATACTTTTAAGCATGATTACCCCGAACAACTGGATAGAACGTGATCCCACGCTTAAAGATATGGTTAAAATAATAAAAAGCAAAGATGGTGATACAACGGAAAACATCCCGCAATTAAATTACGGACTTTTAGGTTATCCTATTTTAATGTCCGCTGATATTATGGCAATGAACGGCGCTGTTGTTCCCGTCGGAGTTGACCAGTTAGCCCATCTTGAAATTACAAGAGATATTGCAAGACGCTTTAACAATATATATAATACAAAACTGTTTAACGAACCTATGCCTAAATTAACACAAATTCCTTTGCTTTGCGGTGTTGACGGGCAAAAGATGGGCAAGTCTTTTAATAATGATATTAAAATCTCAGACGATGAGCCGACCACTTCAAAGAAAATAATGCAATGCATAACCGACAGAAGCCGTGCAAGAAAAGATGATCCCGGTCATCCCGATAAATGCGAAGTTGCATTTAAATATTATCAAATTTTTGCTGATGACGAAACTGTTCATCAGGTTGAAACCGAATGCAAAGCGGGAAAAAGAGGCTGCGCTGACTGCAAAAGACAACTGGGCTGTATAATAAATGAAAAATTTGCTCCTATCCGTGAAAAAAGAAAAGAACTTGAAAAAGATATTGATAAAGTATATGACATAGTCAATCACGGTAATAAGAAAGCTGCCGAAGAAGCTGAAAAAATAATGAAAAAAGTACGTGATGCCGTTAATATATAGGAAATCGAAAATGGGCAAAACAAAAGTATTAACAATATTCGGAACAAGACCCGAAGCCATTAAAATGGCACCGTTGATAAAAGAAATTCAAAAAAATTCCGGAGATTTTGAAAGTATTGTTTGTGTTACCGCGCAGCACAGAGAGATTCTTGATCAGGTACTTGAACTGTTCGATATCAAGCCGGATTTTGACCTGAATATAATGAAAAACAACCAGAACCTCTGGTCTTTAACCAGCGACGTACTGCTAAAAACAAAAGAAGTTATAGAAAAAGTTCAGCCCGATGTAGTTCTGGTTCACGGCGATACAACAACTTCAATGGCTGCGGCTCTGTCGGCATTTTATGCAAAAATTCCGGCAGGACACGTGGAAGCAGGCTTAAGAACTTTTGATAAATATTATCCGTTCCCCGAAGAAATAAACAGGGTTTTTACTGACAGTCTTTGCACATATCATTTTGCTCCGACCGATAAATCATGTGAGAACCTAATAAAATCACAAATACCGAAAGAACATATCTACAAAACGGGGAATACGGTAATTGATGCGCTTTTATATACAGTGGAAAACCATAAAGAAGAAGTTGACGGACTTGAACCTGATACAAATTTAAAAACAATTCTTTTAACCTCTCACAGGCGTGAAAATTTCGGCGAACCGATTAGAGAAATTTGTAAAGCTGTGCTTGAACTTGTTGAAAGAAATAAAAACATTCGTATTGTATACCCTGTACATCCGAACCCTAATGTACGCGGGCCTGTTTACGAACTATTAGATAAAAAAGAAAGAATTCACTTAATAAAACCGCTTGAATATGCGCAATTTTGTACATTAATGAAACAATCCCATATTATACTTACCGACTCGGGCGGAGTACAGGAAGAAGCTCCGTCTCTCGGAAAACCTGTTCTTGTTTTACGGGATACAACAGAACGGCCTGAAGCAATTGAATACGGCACAGTAAAACTCGTCGGAACAGATAAAAACAAAATAATATCTGCCGTTCAAGTTCTCTTGGATGATGATGATGAATATAAAAAAATGGCTGAATCAGTAAACCCTTATGGAGACGGTCTTGCTTCAAAGCGTATTGTTGAAGTTTTGAAAAAAGTGAAATAACACTTTAAACCTTTTCAAACAATAACACCGCATTATGTCCGCCAAAACCGAAAGAATTTGACATAGCTATTTTTACATCTTTTTCTTTTGCTTTATTGGGAACATAATCCAAATCGGCAACTTCAGGGTCTTGATTAATAAGATTAATTGTAGGAGGAATAATGCCTTCATTAATTGTTTTTATGGCTGCAATGGCTTCCGCACTGCCGGTTGCGCCAAGCATATGACCGGTCATTGATTTTGTTGAACTTACTGAAAGATGTTTATTTTTATTTTTATCGCCAAAAACTCTTGCAACGGTCTTTGATTCTGCAATGTCACCAAGATGTGTACTTGTACCATGCATATTTATGTAATCAATGTCTTCGGGTTTTTTATTTGCTTCCTGTAAACAATTTTTAATCGCAAGTTCCACACCGTTTCCGTCAGGATCAGGCGCCACCATATCATAAGCATCCGAACTTTGCCCGTATCCCGTTATTTCAGCGTAAATTTTTGCACCGCGTTTAATTGCGTGTTCTCTTTCTTCAAGAATAATTACAGCACCGCCTTCAGATAAAACAAAACCGTCTCTGTCAACATCGTAAGGTCTTGAAACTTCTTCAGGTGCTCTTGTACTTTTTGAAAGCGTTCTTGCAGAGGTAAAAGCACCGATACCGAAGTCGCAAACACTCGATTCCGCACCGCCCGCCACCATAATATCGGCATCTTCATACTGGATTGTTCTGAATGCATCGCCGATTGAATGTGCACCTGTTGCACAAGCCGTTAAAATAGCTTTACTCGGTCCTCTTAAGCCAAATTTAATAGATACTTTACCTGAGGCCATATTAGCTATCATCATCGGAACCGTAAACGGAGAGCACTTATGAAAACCTCTTTGCATCATTTCTCTGTATCCCGTCGTAACAACAATTAAACCGCCTGCAGCCGTCGAAACATATGTACCTATTCTTGTTTTATCTTCCTCCTCTAGATTCAATCCCGAATCTTTAATTGCATCTTCCGCGGCAATTAATGCATATATAATGCTTTTATCAAGCCTTTTTGCTTCTTTTGGATCAATATATGAAGAAACATCGATATCCGCAGGAACCTGTCCGGCAATTTTTACCAAATGTTTTTCTTTATCCAGATTATGTTCTTTAATTCCGCTTTTTCCGTTCTTAAGATTTTCCCAGAACAGGTCAACCCCGATACCATAAGGGGTTACACATCCCATGCCCGTAACAACTACTCGTCTCTTTGACATTTATCCTCCAACTCGGCAACTAAAACCCGCCAATATAGATATTATATTGAAGAAAGGGGAAAATCAATATTTTTAATTTCCCGCGGTAAAAATTTAACATTTTTTTTATTTATCAATTTTACATTTGCATTCAGGACATCAGAAGAATTATTAAAAAATCTCAAATTAATACCTTTTTCGGAAATACTTATTGATGTTATTCTTATATTTTGATTATCGACAACAATAAATCTTTTGTCTTCAATATTTGTAAACAAAGGAACAACACTCCGGTAGAATTCATCGGAAAGTCTGTACAAATCTTTTTCACAATTTGTGAAAGCAAGCGCAAACTCAGCTTTGTTTTTGCCTATACATTGAAGCTCAGGCGTATCAAGAGGCGGCCCGGCGGGAGTTCCTCTGCAAGGATTTAAAGGATTTGATATAATACCGGCCGCACGTAAGAGTGTCAGCTTCAATACATTTTTACTCACTTCGTACTCACAATTACCCTTAGTAATAAGAGCAACATTTTGAGTATTCATAAATCTTTGCATTGGTGAAGTATTTGGTTTTATCTCAATGCCTCTCTTTGCAGGAATATACTCATAAATGTCAAAATCAGGATTAAATGTACGTTCTGTCGTACCGTATAAATCTTCATTCAGAGTTTTTGTTATTTTTTCTTTTAATCTGAAACCTATTTGAAGTATATGATTTTTGCTTTTATTTTCCCAATCGGCACTAAATTCTATATATTCAGACCCGTTATACAAAATTGCATCAATATTTATAATATGTCTGTTTGTCTTTTTCGTTCTGCATTTTGAGTTTGATGATTTTGGGATTTTTATTTCATATTTAAGCCCGAGTTTAACCGTATGAATATTTTTTTCTTTTAATTTAAATGAGAATAATTTGGCATAAAGAGGACTATCTCCCTTTAATGCGCCGAAGTTATAACTATCGCCTATATCGGCTCTATCTGAAATTACAATAAAATCATCATATTGTACATTTTTCTTTTTATCGGTAAGAAGAATTTTATTATTTTTAATTTCAAATTTTATAAACTCATTCTCAATTGAATTTTCTTTTGCAATAAGTGATGTATCGTTTAAGATATTTTCTTTTGTAAGTCGTGTAATTGAAAAAGGTTTAAGATGTTTTACTCCGATTATATATTTGTTAATGTTTGTTATATCTTCGGTAACCGGAATTTCATTAATATTGTAAAGTTTTTCATCGGTAAAACCTTTTTTTGAAGAGATTTTAACTGCATTCATCCATTTTGGAAGTTTTTTCTCGGTTATAATTTCTGCCGTTCCGGTATATTCCCGGTTTGACAGATTTATCAAAGACAATTCACCGTCTTTAGAGGACAAATCTCTCAGCGTACGTTTAATTATACCGTTTGATATAGTATCAACATCTTTAAATCTTTGCATAACCTGTCTTTGCACTTCGTCAATATTACAGCCGTATATGCTGTCATGTGCATGATTTTTAATTAAAGTTTTATAAGCATAATCAATTTCACTTTGTTTGTTTTTTGTACCGGAATAATAATATGACAAAGCCTGCAGAGGCTCGGCAATATTTGTAAGCAGCCACTGTGATTTTGCATTTGCCTGTTTTGTATATATTCTTGAAGAATATACCCCCGGAAGAATAAACGTGCGGCTGTTATCTAAGAATTCTCCACTGACATTTTTCCGCTTTGAGATTTTTGTAAAATACTCAAACGGTGTTGCAAGCTGTATTTTATAATCTTTATATATTCTATTAAGATTTCTGATTTGTTCTTGAATGTTCTTTGAAACTGCAAGGTGATCCGCCCCAATCGGAAGCAAGACACAATCACCGCTTTTCGAAGATATTTTATCAAGATATTTCTTTAGATATTCAGCTTTTTTTTCAATACTAAGATTTTGAGCGTTTAAAAAATCCTGAAAATACCCTTGTACAAGATTTGTAGTCTTAATTCCGTTCCAATCCAAATCCGCCGGCAAATTCCCAACTCCGCGCCACAAACAAGCCTTATCAATACCAAGTGCTTTTAAAATATAAGGTATACATTTACTGTGTCCGAAAGTATCAGCCAAATACCCTATGAAATCCGTTTCTCCAAGTATTTTTGATTTTTTTATTCCTATTTCAAAATTCTTATAAAGGCACTCGCCTGACACAAGAAAACTATCCGCACTGCAATAAAAAGGACCTATCCTCAGCTTTTTTTGTTTTATAAGGGATTTTACTTCCTCAATTTTCTCGGGACGAATCTCCAAATAATCTTCAAGTGCAGCCGTTTGTCCGTCAAAATAAAAACAAGGTAAATCACCCGTTTTCAGGGAATTCAGCACATCATCAAAGACCTCAACAAGTCTTAATCTGAACTCTTCAAACTCTCTGTACCACTCTCTGTCCCAGTGAGTATGAACATACGCAATAACTTTTTTCATAAACTGATTTTAATCTTTTTTTCCGAATATTTCAAATAAATCTTTGAGTTCTTTATAATATCCGTTTTGCAGAAGTTCATTAAATCTTTTTACGGCATTGGGTGCGACAGTCGAAATAGTTTCCGGATTTGAAAAATACCCTTGAACAAAACGCGCAAAAAGTTCTGTGGGTTTTTCATAATATTTATTCATTTTGCTGAGTCTTCTTGTTAATTTGGCCTGTTTACGCTGCATAGAACACAATCTTATATAAATTTGAAACGCCTTTGGCATATCAGGAAAATCATTTTCAATATTTTTAACGGATAAGACAACTTCTTTTTTGAAAAATACTCCTTTCATAATTCTTACCGCATCATATTTAACAAGATATCTTGCATCGGAACCTTTTATATATTTTTCAAATTCGGGAAATTTTTTCGAGCGTAAAAACTCCGGATAATCTCGTTTTATGGCATTTTGCATGCGTTTTATTGTATTTGCGGTTTCTTCCTTTGCATCAAGAAAAACTTTTAATCTTGAATTTTTATCAATTAAATTTGTGACATTAATAAGTTCTTTTTTTATATCGGAAGAATTTTTTGTATTAAATAAAGTATCAATCGTGCCGCCGTTTTTAATGAAATCTTTATCAATTTGATAATGGATATGGTGTGCAAATTCATGCACCAGAACTTCAATTGCTCTGTCATCTTTTAGCCCCTTTGCAATATCAATTCTGTTTTTTTGATAAAGTCCCTGATTACCGCGTGCTCTTGTATTTGTTTTAACGTCAATGCCGGCAGATTTTAAAAACTCTATGATATTTCTCTTCGTCAATGGTTTTGACTTATCATAGTGCATCTTTAGCGTATATTCAGCCTCTTTTTTCTTCAGTCCGAAAATTGTTTTAGCCCCTTGTTTGTTCATCTATCCAGTTTAAATAATCTTTGTTTCCCGAAATTAAAGGAGTACATACTATTTCGGGAACATCATAACCGTGCATTTTCTTTATTTCTTTTTCAACTTTATCATACAATTCGGTTTTCGTCTTCATTATCATCAAAACTTCATTATCAATATTGAGGTTTCCTCCCCAATAATAAACGGAAGTAATATTTTCAATAATATTACAGCAGGCTATAAGTTTATTTTCCACAAGATATTTTGATATTTTAACGGCTTCTTCTTTATTTGGAGCCGTTGAGTTTATAATACAGTATGTCATATTAGAAAATCTTTCCGGGATTTAATATATTTTTAGGGTCAAAAGTTTTTTTGATTAATTTCATATACTCAAGTGCAGCCGGATCAAGAGCTTTAGTGATATAACGGGATTTTTCACACCCGATGCCGTGCTCACCAGACAATCTGCCGTTTAGAGACAAGGCCAATTCAAAAAGTTCTGTTTTAGCCTGTTTAAAGTTTTTAAGTTCATCTTCATTTCTCAAATCAAGCGCAATATTCGGATGAATGTTTCCATCGCCTATATGTCCCATAATACATGTTTTAAGACGGTATTTGTCGCAAATTTCACGTATTCCTTTTACAAGAGCAACTATATTTTCTCTGGGTACAACAACATCTTCGGTCACGACATTCGGAGCAAGTTTTGCGGTTGCGCCAAAGGACGAACGCCTTGAAATCCATATTTTTTCAGCTTCTTCTTCCGTTCCGGCAGTCTGTATATAAGAAGAATTATTTCTTTTACATATTTCCATAATTTGTTCGTACTGACTGTCCAAAGCAGCTTTAAATCCGTCTATTTCAATCAAAAGAGCTGCCTCTTTATCGGTTAAAAGACCCGACGGATAAAAACTTTCGATTGTTTGCAGTGTATTTTTGTCAAGTAAATCAATAACAGACGGTGTTATCAAGTTTGAAATAATATCGTTAACGGTAGTTGATGTATCTTCAAGTGTATCAAAATAAGCAAGCAATATTCTTTTCGCCTCAGGTTTCGGTATCAATCTTATTGTTGCCTGCGTGACAATACCCAAAGTTCCCTCGGAGCCTATAAAAAGCTGAGTCAGATTATATCCTGTCACATCTTTAGAGCAGGAAGAGCCCGTATGCATAATTTCACCGTCAGATCTCACAACTTCAAGGTCAATTACATAATCTTTTGTCGAACCGTATTTAAAAGTATGCGGCCCTCCGGAGCAAAGTCCTATGCTTCCGCCTATCAACGATGCTTTAAGGTTTGACGGATCGGGAGGATAGAATAAATCCATCTTTTCAACTGCCTTTTGCAAATCTTCAATTACAACACCGGGTTCTACTTTACAATAAAGATTATCTTTGCTTACTTCAATGATTTTATTCATCTTTGAAAAATCAAGAACAATACCGCCTTTTTTAGGCAAACAGGCACCGCAAAGATTTGTTCCGCCTGCGCGCGCTATAACGGGTGTTAATGTTCTTGCCGCATACTTCACAATTGAACTTACCTGATTTTTATTAAGCGGAAATACAATAACATCCGCTTTTTCGTCAGGATTTATTATATTTGTGGAATCCGTTGAATAAGTCAAAATTGCATCATCAGAGAAAAGTACATTTTCTTTTCCTGCTATTTTCCGCATATTTTCAATTAAATCTGATTTCAACATATCAACCTCTGACAAAATTATAAAATAAAACTATCTTTTATGACATATTTAATTTGAAGTTATAAGTATTTTTCTAATCATTTCATCCGGGCGTAAGATTACCAATGTGTTTTTTGCAAAAAAACGATTAAATAATAGTGTCAGAAAATTCGGGTGAATTAAATGCTGAAACATGTAAAATATTTATTTATTCTTTTTGTTTGTACCGTTTATTTAATTCTGGGCTTTTTTAGCAATGAAACGGTATATTCAAAAGACACAGACTACAACAGCGAAGAATTCATTAACGTAACGGTTTATGAGAAAATAAATCCCGCAATAGTGCTTGTAGAAGCACAAATGGCGGATGGGCTTTCCTCCGGAACGGGATGCGTTATAAATAAGAGTGGAATAATTTTAACGAGTTCACATGTAGTGAATAACTCGACTTATATAGAAGTTACGACATCAAAAGGCGAAACATATAAAGCCGAGGTCGTAAAGGCAGAGGATAGCAACGGAGATTTGGCTTTATTAAAAATAAAGCCAAAAAATCCTTTGCCTACAATAAAGCTGGGCGATTCATCGCTTATAAAAGTTGGGCAAAAAGTTCTTGCAATAGGAAATCCATTTGGATTTAACGGAACATTAACGACAGGAATTGTTTCACGAATTGACTATGAAAGAAACAAAATTCAGACAGATGCGGCAATAAATCCGGGTTCATCGGGCGGTCCGATTTTAAATGCTAAAGGTGAAGTAATCGGCATAAGCCAATCCATTTTCAATCCTGACAATAATAAATCCAATATCGGTATCGGTTTTGCCGTTCCGGCAAACGAAGTCAAAAAATTAATAAGTGCTTATATGAAATAAAAAACACCTCTTATTGAGGTGTTTTTTGTCCTTGTTTTTCCTTTATATCCAATGCCGCATTATGGGCAAGAATATACATACTGCATGTCTTATAATTCTTCATATACCACGCGCAATTTTCTTGTGCACATACACTGGGATACTCTTTTCCCGAACTCATTATCGGGCAAATAGGTATTTGGCTGCTCACTAAATCCTCCTTTTATTTCGATGCAACAGCATCTGCTTTTTTGAGTAAATTACAGTTTTCGCTTCTTCTGCGTTCTTCATCTTTATATATTTTGGTTCTGTTGATAACTTCATCAAAATCTATCTTGTGAGCATCAAAATCAGGGCCGTCTATGCAGGCAAACTTAACTTCACCGCCTACGGTAACTCTGCAGGCACCGCACATACCCGTCCCGTCAATCATAATCGGGTTCATACTTGCTTCTGTTTTAATACCCTTGTCTTTTGTAAGGTTTGCAACAGCTCTCATCATAGGCATAGGACCTACTGCAATAACATAGTTAACAGGTTCTTTTTCCATAATTTCTGCCAGAACTTCCGTAACAAAACCCTTATGACCTAAAGTTCCGTCATCAGTAGCAATATGCAACTCACTGCACGCCGTTGCCATTTTATCCTGCCAGAAAAGTAAATCTTTATTTCTTGCACCCATAATCATATGCACTTTATTACCCGCATCATGGAAGGCTTTTGAAATCAAATAGCATGGTGCTGCACCATAACCGCCGGCAACGCATACAACAGTTCCGTATTTTTCTATTTCAGTAGCTTTTCCTAAAGGTCCTACAACATCAACAATTTCATCCCCTACTTCAAGCATGGCCAGTTTTTTTGTTGAATAGCCTACAGCCATGAACACTACCGTTAATATACCTTTTTCTCTGTCCACATCAGCAATCGTAATAGGAACTCTTTCCCCCTGCTCTTCAACTCTGAAGATGATAAACTGTCCTGCTTTCGCATTTCTTGTAACATACGGGGCATCAATTTTTAATTCATACTGATTGGGACATAATTCTATCTTGTCCAAAATCTTATAACCCATGGATTTATCTCCTTTTTGTCTGCTTTAAAAAAATTATAGCATAAAATAAAGACCGCATATGCGGTCTTGGTAAAAATAACAAACAATAAGTTATAAGTAAATAAATTGGGGACGTATATAATTAATAGGATGCGTTAATATATGCAAGAGCAATACTTCCTGCCGCACTTTCCGTTAAATCCGGAAATTCATTAACGGCAGCTTCGGAAATTTCATCGTAGTCCTTTTCAAAACCTTTTATAAATCCGGAAATACGCTCTGCTTGTTCGGGTGTAACATATTTTGAAACATCAACAGTCTTTTTTGTTTTTGCTGGAACCAGATCAGCATTTTGAGCAGCTAAAAATCCCAGTACTTCATTTGAATCGACAGATTTTTTTGCCTGCGGCTGAACATTGGTTTTCTCAGAATTTTTTACTAAATCTTGTTTTTCTTCTTTTTTGGGAAGATAACTTCCGGTCACTCCGAATTTAATAGGATTAATATTTGTCATTTTTTCCTCCTTATTGTTTGTTACACACATACTATCGACATGTTTTTAATGAACTTTAATAAAATGTCATTTTATTTATAAATTTTCGTAATATTTGTTTACAAAACTGTAAAACGGAGGTTTATTATTTAAAATAAACAAAAAATCCTGCCATCAGCAAAAATATATAACCCATCGCTAAATAAGTAAAAAGTAATTTATATTTAATATATTTCTTTCTAATCCCCAAATTAAATATTTTAGAAATAAACTCTTTGTTATTTTTATATAATTCCAAATGATTTTTAAGAAGTTCATACTTTATAGCAGTATCATGTTGTATTTGTTCAGATGTCCTTTGATGCGATTTAATTTGTCTATAGTGAATCATTATCTTATCAATAAACTCAAATTTATAGCCTCTTTCATAAAAGTTCAACCATAATTCCCAGTCCTCACAGCCATGAAACATACACTCTTTATAACCGCCAATTTTAACAAAATCCTTTTTTCTAAACATGGAACTTGCTGAGATTACACAATCATACAATAATTCTTCTTCAGTGAATTTTCCGCAGAGAACTTTTTCCTTTTTAGCTCCAAATGTTTTCATTTTGCAGTATACAACACCTGCATCAGGATTTTTTTCGAGAACGTTTACCATACATTCAATACAGTCGTTTGAAATAATATCATCCGCATCCAAAGGAAATATGTATTCGCCCGTTGCTGCTTCAATTGCCATGTTTCTTGAATACACAACCCCTTTATTTATATCATTTTCAATATAAATTATTCTTTTATATTTTCTTACATATTGCTTGAAAATTTCACGACTGTTATCATCAGAACAATCATCAACGCAAACAAGTTCTATATTTTCATAAGTCTGGTTTAAAGCACTTTGTAATGCTTCTTCAAGATATTTTCCTTTGTTAAAACAGGGGATTATTATTGAAACTTTTTTCATGTTTAATCGTCCAAAGTGATATTTTAGGTCTATTTTTTTCAAAACATCTATATTCATTATAGATATATTGATAATTAATGTCAATTTAACAGCAATTTATCAATATATAATATGGTTTAATTTCAAAATACTAAAAGCATAATGTAAATATGTCAGATAAACTAACAAATTCTCTGGGAAAACGAATAAAAGAACTCAGAAAAAAAGCAAATCTTACACAAGATAAATTTTCAGAATTTCTCGGTATCGATTCAAAGCACTTGAGCAGAATTGAGTGCGGAAAAAATCAACCATCCTTGAGTTTAATAAAAAAAATTTCAACAATCTTAAACATTGAAATTGCTCAATTGTTTGAGGTTAGCCACCTTGATAATAAAAAGGTGATAATTGCAAATATTAACAGCATTCTCAATGAATCAAACGAAGAAGAAGTCAGGCTATTTTATAAAATTTTGAAAAGTATAAAAAATTAAAAAGTAAGACAAAATAGCATTGTCTTACTTTTTAAATGGTCGGGATGACAAGATTCGAACTTGCGACCCCCGCGACCCGAACACGGTGCGCTACCAAGCTGCGCTACATCCCGACGAGGTCTGTTATTTATCGGTTTCGCGCACCTACGGTGCTACCTCTCGTAAAACCAGACATTTAGTCTGCTTTTACTCGGCAGAGT
>CALUUK010000011.1 GCA_944323955.1 Candidatus Gastranaerophilales bacterium
ATATGTCTCGGTTATTGGTTTTATATAACAGGGGATTAGAATACCCTGCTGATTATTGGCTGATGATATTCAACCGAATTTATGGAATGAATATCTGTTATAACGGACGGAGGTAATATATGCCATTTATATACGGCACATTTTGATTTCCAAAAGAATTTATTTATCCATTCTGTTTTTTGTTCGGTTGTAAGGCTGTGTTTTTTCTCATATAAGAAAGTATGATGCATTAAATCATTAAAACCGTATCCGGAATTTTCAACAAACCAAATTATCTCATCCAGAAATTCATAAGGCATATTATCTTCTTCCGCGCATACTGTTTTACCCGTTTCAGGATTTATTTTTAATTCCGCACCCGGTGGTTTAATCAGGACGGATTGCGGTATAACATTTTTATTTTCCCGATTTTTATTCATATAATCGGCAAGAGCAAATAATTTTGTTTTCGTGACATCCGCAATTGGAGCAAATCCGCCGGACATATCTCCGTTTACCGTTGCATATCCTATATATGCTTCCGATTTATCACTTGTTGCAATGGGCAGCATATACTTATATTCATTGGATATACTCCATAGGATTGTTGCTCTTAATCTTGCCTGTAGATTTTCTATGGTTGTAGGTTTATCGTATTTATCGGTTTTTATATTGTCAAATGAAAAGTTAAGCATTGATTTCATTTTTTCAATTGTATCAGCGAGCGGAACTTCAAAGAAATTTATGCCAAGATTTTCCGCCAGTACCTTTGCATCATTTTTGCTTTCACCGGATGTTATTTTGCTTGGCATTGATATTCCCCATACATTTTCTTTGCCGAGTGCATCAGCAAGAAGCACTGCACATACAGAAGAATCAAGCCCGCCCGAAAGTCCGAGAACCGCTTTTGAAAATCCGTTTTTAGAAAAATATTCTTTTATTGCAAAAACAATGGTTTTATAAGTACGTTCCAAATCATTTTGATAATCCATACTAAAGTCATTTATAGCGACTTTTTTATCCATACCTGAAGGAATAGGGTTAATTTCGGCTTTATAGTTTTCTGTAAGGAAATATTCTTCTTCAAAAGATTTGGCTCTTGCCGTAAGAATACCGTCTTTATTATATATTCTTGATGTTCCGTCAAAGCATAAGTTATCAGCATATCCTGACTGATTAACGTATATATAATTCACGCCGTATTTTTTTGCTATAGAAGAAAATAAAGTATTTTTTATAAATTCTTTGCCGTTTCTGGACGGTGAACAAGAGCAATTGATAATTGTTTGGGGCTTTTGTTTCATCAATTGTTCAATAGGGTCAATTTCATAAATACTGTTTTGTTGAAAGAATGATTTATCATTAAAACTGTCTTCGCAAACAATAATACCGTATACTTCTCCGTCAATTTCAAATACTTTTTGTTCCTCATGAGACGGTTCAAAATATCTGTAATCATTAAATTCGCTATAATTAGGCAATAATCTTTTTCTTACCGTATTAATAATTTTACCGTCTTGAATTACTGCAACCGAATTAAAAAAAGGTTTTTGTCCCTCATTTTTGTTGGGTTCTGCGAAACCAATCAAGGCAGTAATACCTGTTGTTTCTTTTTTAATATCATTTAATTCTTCCAACTGCCTGTCAATAAGCGATTTATGCCTTATAAAAATATCACCGAAAGGATATCCGATAAGAGATAATTCGGGAAAAACAATTAATTCGGCATTGTCTTGTTTTGCTCTCAAAATATATTCTTTTATTTTTACGGCATTACCTTTTATGTCACCCGCAAGTGTGTTAATTTGTGCTAAAACAATCTTTCTCATAAATCAATTATCTGATTTAGAAAAAAATAGTCAAGATTTTTTTAAAAAATGCAAATCTCTCTAAAATATATAATCTTTTTATAAAAATGTTATTTTTTATGAAAAATGCATTAAAAAATTGACATTTTTATTAAATTTTTTATGCATTTTTATTAAAAATTAAAAAATAACTTGTTTTTTATATTGAATATTATATAATAAATGAATTAGCAAAAGTGTCCGAACAAAACGAACAGCAGAGCTTAATGCAGCACCGGATTAATTAGAGAGGGAAGAATATGACCGCAAAAAGAAAATACACGGCAGAGGAGATAAAGAAAATTATTAAAGACGAAAAAGTGGAATTTATTAAATTACAATTCTGCGATATTAACGGACATATTAAAAACCTTTCCGTGCCGTCTTCTCAGGTAGATAAAGTTTTAAATAACGAATATATGCTGGACGGTTCATCTATAAAAGGATTTAGAAACATTGAAACTTCAGATATGAATTTCTATCCTGACTTGTCAACATTTGCAATACTTCCAAATAAATCAACATCTGTAAATGCAAGACTGATTTGCGATATTTATAACACGGACGGAACTCCCTTTGAAGGCTGCCCGCGCGCAAATTTAAAACGCGTTATTCAAAAGGCAAAAGATAAAGGAATGGTAATGAATGTGGGACCTGAGGCAGAATTCTTTTTGTTTAAAAGAGACGACAACGGGCAGCTGACACTAAATACTCATGACAATGCTCATTATTATGATGCTGCTCCGGATGATATGGGGGAATATATAAGAACCCAAATCGTAAGAACAATTTCTGATTTAGGGTTTGATGTTGAAGCAAGTCATCACGAAAGCGCAAAAGGCCAGCATGAAATTGATTTCAAATATGCTGATGCTCTTACCAGTGCCGATAATATAATTACTTTCAGATATGTAGTAAAAGCTATAGCAAGAGCTAACGGACAGCATGCAACTTTTATGCCAAAACCGATTGCCGGTATTAACGGCTCGGGTATGCATTGCAATTTATCCATATTTAAAGATGGTGAGAATACTTTCTACGACCCGTCGCGGGCACATTTGTTGTCAGAAACGGCATTATATTCAATCGGCGGACTGCTTGAACATGTTAAACAGTTTACGGCAGTGACAAATCCTACAATTAACAGTTATAAAAGATTAGTTCCGGGATATGAAGCACCGGTTTACCTTGCATGGTCTCTTGCAAACCGCTCCGCGTTGATTAGAGTTCCGCTGAAAAAAGGTAATGCAACAAGAGTTGAACTTCGTTCTCCTGATCCGTCATGCAATCCTTATCTGGCTTTTGCGGTAATATTGGAAGCCATGCTTGACGGTATTGAAAATAAAATAAAACCGCCGTTAGATATAGATAAAAATATTTATAAAATGGATGACAGAGAGCGTAAACGTGCTAAAATTGAAACCCTTCCCGGTTCATTGTATGAAGCATTGATGTTTATGAAAAAAAGTCATCTTGTTAAATCAGCACTGGGAGAGCATATTTTTAAAGAGTTTATGCAATCTAAACTTAAAGAGTGGGAAGGCTACAGAACTACAGTTACGCAATATGAACTCGACAGATATCTTGAAAAGTATTAAAAAAAGAGCCTGAATCATCAGGCTCTTTTTTTGTTTGAACAAAACAGTTGAAAAAAACATATGTTTATATTAAAGTTAATTTGCAAATGGCGGGTGTCGCCAAGCGGTTAAGGCCCCGGATTGTGGTTCCGGTATTCGTGGGTTCGAATCCCATCTCCCGCCCCATTTACAAATTGCCTATATTTTAACGCCCATTTTGAAAAATTAAATATTAACAGCTAAAATGCTAAATAATATTATGACAAAAATATTAAAAACGATTTTATTTTGAGCATAAACCTAATCATTTGTTAAAAGTTTAACCTTAAGAATTGTCTGTTTTCCTCTAAAAAAATCAACAGCTGCTGTTGTATAATGAAACCGCTGTTAACATCTATCAACAGTATATTTATGAATTTTATGTCAACGCATGAGATAAGTAACATAAAATTGTAAGGAGAAATAATTATGAAAATGTTTTGTTTTCAATGCGAACAAACTGCTAAAGCTACAGGCTGCACAGAGGCCGGAGTATGCGGCAAATCAGCAGATACAGAAATTTACAGGATAAATTAACAAGCAGTGTTATTGAACTTGCAAATTGCAATGAAACAAATGACGAAAATACAAATTTAATTATCAAAGGACTTTTCGCAACAATAACAAATGTAAATTTTGATGATATATCAATAAAAGAGCTTACGAAAAAAGTAAGGAATAAAATTCCGTACGGGTGGAGCCTGGTTAGCGAAGGCAAAAGCAAACGGCAGCGCAGCGAAGTTTGCGACTGCATGAGCGAAAGGAATTTCAAGACAGACGGCGACAAACTGCGACACTGGATTAAATAAGATGTTTATTTACAATGTCTGATAAGATTAATTCTTTAGTTAAATGATAGCGCTCATATAGTTCTTCAACGGGCACCCTATCGGTAAATTCTTTTTTTGCACCGTAGTTTAAGACTTTCATTTCAGAGGCGCCGTAAAATCTTGAAATTTTTTCACCGAAACCGCCGTCCAAAACACCGTCTTCAAGTGTAATTACAAGTTGATGATCTTTTTTCAGTTCATTTAATAATTTTTCATCTTGTCCCGTGATAAATTTAGGGTTTATTAAAGAAGCATTTATACCGCACTTTAAAGAAAGTTCTTTCTTCACTTCACAGGCAAGAGGATACATTGTACCCAGTCCCAAAATTGCAACTTTTTCACCTTTTTCGACAATTTCATATTTATTTAAAATATTATAATCGGTTTTATCCTCTTTTCCTGTTGAAATAAGCCCGTTTGACGGTACCCTGATTGCAACGGGATATTGGTTTTGGTTAACTGACCACTCAAGCATAGCGAAATATTCTTCTTTATGTGTCGGGGCTAAATAAACAATATTCGGGATATTAGAAATCAACGGAATATCAAACACGCATAAGTGAGTAGCATCGGCGCCTGAAATTCCTCCCCAATAAACAAGTATAGTCAGCGGGGAATTGTTTAGGCACAAATCTTGTGAAAGCTGGTCATAAGTTCTTTGAACAAAAGAACTCATTATTGCCAGAACCGGTTTTGCTCCTTGTTTTGCCAAAGCTGATGAGAACGCAACGGCATGTTCTTCTGCAATACCGACATCACAATATTGTTCGCCAAGAGCATCTCTAAAGTCTTTTGTAAAACCGAAAACACCCGGAGTTGCAGCATTCACTGTTATAAATGTCTTATCTTCTTTTGCCTTTTTCAAAATATAATCACATGTTAAGGATTCATAACATTCACCCATAACCCTTTCAATCTTGTCATTATCAAGTGTATGAGGAAGCATCCAGTGAAATTTTTCTTTATTTTCTTCCGCAGCTTTAAGTCCTGCCCCTTTCAAAGTACAGATATGAACAATAACGGGTTTTTTACTGTCTTTAACTTTATTAAAAGCCTCAATAAGTTTTTCAATATTGTTGCCTTCTTTAACAAAGAGATAATCAAATCCGACAGCTTTAAAGAAATTACATTCAGCTTTGCCGTCAGTTTCTTTTAACAGTTTCAGATTATCATAAATTCCGCCGTGATTTTCGGCAATAGACATACCATTATCATTGACAACAATAATCATATTGGAATTTAAACAAGCTGCATTATTAAGGCCCTCAAGTGCTTCTCCGCCCGTTAAAGAACCGTCTCCTATGATTGCAATTACATTTCCTTTTTCACCCTTTAAATCTCTTGCCTTTGCAACACCTGCAGCCAAACTTACCGAAGTCGAAGTATGACCTACTTTAAATAAATCATGTTCGCATTCTTCAGGTGCGGTATATCCTGTATATTTGTAATATTTATCAGGAGAAAGAAAACCCTCTTTTCTGCCCGTAATTATTTTATGAGGGTAACATTGATGAGAAACGTCAAAAACAATTTTATCAACGGGTGAATTAAAAACATAGTGAAGAGCGATGCTTGTCTCTACCATTCCGAGGTTCGGCCCCATATGCCCGCCTGTTGCATTAACTTTTTTTATAATTATTTCGCGCATTTCAGACGCTAATTTTTCCATTTCTTTTATGGATAATTGTTTTAAATCTTCCGGTATACTCACTTTATCTAAAATCATACTTTACTCCTATCTGTCATATTTTACATTTTATAAAAAAAATTATTCAATACAAAATTCAAGTAATTTTTTATAAAATGCAGGTTTCCAATCACCCTTAAATATCGGAATATCAGTATTTTTATCAGCAAGAGATAAATCAATGTCTCCGATAAAAATACCTTCTTTATCAGCGTCTTTTTCCCCAAAAAATTTACCCAGATATATTTTATATCCTTTACCTGTTTTATCGGGGCCGATTACGGAACTTCCGCCTTTAAAAACACTTCTTTTATCTTTTCCGCACAAATTTGAAGATGCAATAAAAATATAATTAATGTATGCATAACAGGGCAAAGAAAGTTTTGCCGCTGCCATTGTACAATCAATATCAGGACATGCCGTTACATTTAATAAAAGTCTTGCCCCTTTTGCGCGGTAATAACGAATGAGTTCCGGAAAACAATATGTATCATAACAAATACTTATACCTATATTTCCCCAGGGACTTTTTATTATTTTTGGTTCATTGGCTTCTAAAGCCCATTCTTTTTCATCAAACGGTAAATGTATTTTTCTGTATGCTTCAATTTCTCCGTCAGGATAAATGATTGCGGCGGAATTATATACAGTATCAGGATTTTTCATATCTTTTTCGGGCATGCCGAAAATAACATACATATTATATTTTTTTGCAATTTCGGAAATTTGCCGTGTTGATTCGCCTGTTATTGATTCGGCAAGTCTTACGTGCATTTTTTCAGCATAATTATTTTCAATATCATTATCATATCCCGTTAAACATGTTTCCGGAAATAATATAAGATTTACATTATTGCTGCCTGCAATCTTACAATATTTTTTTATTTCAGATAAATTTGCCTGTTTATCGCCCCAATTAGATTTAAAATTTACAACCGCTATTTTTATATTATTTTTCATTTTATTTCTCTCTTATAAATTTTTTAATAAAACCTAATCTGATAATTTTAGCCAATTCTCCTATATAAGTCGGAATAATTATACCCGCAAGAAAATAAAAATAAGTCGTTTTTAACGGTGAATAAAACCAATAAATATCCGCATTGTTTTTTATATCAAAAGGAACACCTTTTATCATTAAAATCGAATAAGTTATGATATTAAAAATCAATAAATGGTTTGCCATTATATGATAGGTATTATGTCCGATTTTATGAAGGAATTTCCAATCTTTGATTTTATCAAAGATAAGTTCAACAAGGAACAAACTCATCCATATTCCCGTTATGCTTGTCAGTATAGGGACAAGCAGGTTATTATATTCACCCCATACAAGAAGAAAATGCAAGCCGATTCCGTCTTGAGGTGTATAATCCTTGTTTGTCAGCCATAGAAGCGATTGCAGTATTAAAACAAACGAAAAAATTTTACCGGAAAAAATATTTAGCTTTCCTTCCGTGCAGTTTTTATACAAATAACCGAGATGAACAAAAAACAGTGCAAACATGGTTCTGAATAACCATAAAAAATTTATGTCCCGTGAATATTGTTGAAAATATATTGCACAGACAGCAAGAATGAAATAAATTAACAGTTTTAATCGGTCAGAAAGTTTTATATATGAAAATATTTTATATACGATAAGCGTTATAAAAAGGCAAGGAACAAACCACATGGGGGCTGTTAAATCCAGCTGATGTCCTGTCAGAAAGGGAAGAATTAATTCATTTTTTAATGTTACGGGTACACCCCAGAATTTACCCAGAAAAGGTGCGGCGGCAATTGTAATTCCCAGATAGATAAAAGAATATATAAAATACGGTATAAGAAGGCTTTTTATCCTCTTTTTTACAAAAAGAAAAAAAGAATAATTTTCGTTATAAAGCATACCTGCAATGAAGAAAAATAACAGCACCTGAAAAGAATACGGAGGAAACATCGGAATCAAAGAAAATTCCAGATGTCCCGCAACCATTATCATAATAGCAAGAGCTTTTAGAAGATTAATTTTGTTGTTAAATACACCCTGCATATTTTACCTGTATACTATTTTATCTGTTTTATAACTTTACACGGGCTGCCAACTGCAATGACGTTTGAAGGAATATCTTTTGTAACAATACTCCCTGCCCCTATAACTGTATTATCACCGATTGTTACACCGCCCAAAACAACTACATTCCCGCCAAACCATACATTATTACCGACTTTTATCGGTTTTGCATATTCCAGTCCCTGATTTCTTGTCTCTGCGTCCGTCGGATGTTCCGCCGTATAAAATCCGCAATTTGGGCCGATAAATACATTATCTCCAAATTCAACTTTACCGGGGTCAAGAATAATTAAGTTGTGGTTTGAATAAAAGTTTTCGCCAAGGCTGATATTATATCCGTAATCACATTGAAAAGGTTGTTCCATATGGTAATTGTTTTTTACTGAGCCGAGAAGCTGTTTCAGAAGAGCTTTCCTCTCCTCTGTCTTTTCAGGGGGAAGATTATTATATTTATAACAAAGGCTTTTACATTTTATTCTTTCTTCAAAAAGAAGTTTGTCATAATTGGCATCATATAATAATCCGTTCAGCATTTTTTCTTTTTCATTCATATTGTGATTAACCCCTTTTATCTTTGTCTTTTATTATTACATATTTGTTAATACCGTTAAAATTATATGAAAAAATGTAAAAATAATTTCTTTTTCTTTATATTTTTATCAATAAGGATTTTTTATGCTTTTTAAAAAAGCAAAAGGCAGGGGTAATGACAAATATATCATTTGGAAGTAATTACAGATTTAATGCAGGGAGTCAATATCCCGCTGCGGTTCTGAGAAGATTATCAAGATGCGAAATCCCGGGAGCTTTATTAACAAGCGAATTTACATCACCAAAAGAAGCAATGGAAACAGGAATATATGAAAAATTTATTTTTTCGGTCCCTGATAGATTTGACAAGAATATAGATGCATTTTTTAAAGCAAACAATATAAACTTTCAGAAACAATCTCTCAGTGAGGCAATGGACCCTGCCAATATAAAAAGCAGAATTCGTTTATCGGAAACAGATGCCGAATTCGGATATCTTCTTGTAGAATTTGATACGGATAAACTTGATGAATTATTTAAAAAAGATGAAATTTCATACATTGAACCGGGAGGAAAAAACGGAATCGGGAACAGATATAAAGGTGTTTCGGATTTTTTAAAGACAGGGCAAGCTATTAATGCAGTTCGTGTTTGTTTTCGTGAAGATGACGGAAAGTTAAAAGCATCAATTATAGACGGACGGCACAGATTTGCTTTTATGCGTGATATAGGACTCAGAAAAATTCCCGTATCAATAGAAGAATCATCATACAATATTGCTAAAAAATACGGGCTTTGCTAATTCACAGATAACGCCGTAAACCCAGTGAAAGAACAATACCGTTTCTTCCGCCGTTTCTGATAGTTGCCTGAACATATCCCGAATATTTTTCTCCGTCTGTTTTTTGAACACCGATACCGTATTGTACATAAGGCTTTACACTTATGTCTCCAACGCTTACATCATTTGCGGAAAAGTTTGATTCGTTCATTAAATTCCAGACGGTCTGAATACCAAAATAAGGTTCCCATCCGTTATCAAAGTTTCCTGTAAATTTAATTCCGGGCATAAGCTGTATGGAGTGAACCGGTTCCGATTTAACCATAACATTATCACCGTTAAGGTAATCAAACGTATTTACAAATAAATATGCGCATAAAAAACTAGGTTGCACCATGAGTTTTTTATTTAAAAGTTCAAAATTATAACCTGCCTTTATCGCACTTGCCGAATTAAGCATCGCAAAATTTATGTTCTCCGAATCACTGTGTGATTCGGCATTTGCTGCGCCTATATTCGTCAAAAAACCGATATAAAAATTTTTTCTGAAAAATACTCCCGATACACCTATTTGTCCTCCATTCTGGACGATGTTGCGTCCTTTATATATTTGTCTTGAACCTGTATAACCGGTATGAAAAGTAAATACGGAATCCCAGTCGGGGTTTAATTCTATAACATTTGTGTCATATCCTATGTATGCTCCATATCCGGTATTATGTACTTTGTTTTTATTTTCCAACTCTATTGTTTCAAAAGAAGAATAAGGTCTTATCCACAGACTTTCCGTTCTTGATGAGCGCTGTTCCGGAGAAAATGTTGATACAGAAGAATTCGGAACCGTTACCGCTTTTACATCCGGCAAAAATAAAAACACAGCAAAGAATAAAAGAATATGTGCATACAATTTTTTATTCACAAATTTCGACCTTTTGGTCAAATTTAACATTAAATTATAAAAAATATATTACTCTTTTGAGCGTATTAAGCTCTTTAATCTGTCATATATAAATGAAATAAGTAAAGGAATAAGAACTCCTGCTGTAAGATATAATAACCACCATCCGTTTTTCCATTCCAAAATGGTAAAGGAAGCAAGCATATAATCAGGCTTATTTAAAATAAGCAATTGAATATAAGTGATTATTTTGAATGCAATCAGGTGAAATAATAAAATACTTATTGTATGTCTTCCGATGTAAGATAATATACTGTTTAATATACCTGTTTTACTAATAAATTTTGATATACTCAATATAAATATAAATCCCGAAACAGATGAAATAATCAACCAGACAGGATTAGAGTATTTGTTTGCCGACAAATTAACCGTATTGGCCGTATAATAATATGAAATTAAAAGAACAAACAAACTGCATATGAATGACATAACATTAATATTTATTCTTTCTTTGTATTTCTGATATAAAATTCCCAAGTAATATAAGAATGCACATGAGAGCATTGCTCCGATTGTATAAAAATTAAAATCCGCCCTTTGGCAGATAAAACCTATGATTAGAGCAGCGGAATATATAACAAATCTTACAACATTAAAGTATTTATCGTTTTTGATAAATTTTCGGGCAATATAATGTCCGAAACAACTTGCAATTGAAATCCAGAATAGTACTCTTAAAAACCATGTGGCTCCCGCAAGCTGCTCTCCATGTCCCATCAAAAGAGTTGAAATTATTAATTTGAAAATTTTTGACGGTGAATAATATTCATAAAAAAGATAATTATTATTATCCTCCGGAGATACAAGTTCAGGATTGCTTATATAAACATTTATATTTAGTAAAAAATTATGTATTAATATTAAAAATATATTGAATAATGCAAAAGGAAAATATAATCTTTGTATTTTTCCGGCTGAAAATTTTATTAAACTCGAGGCGCTTTCATATTGTTTTTCTTTAAAAAATACTCCGGAACAAATAAAGAATATTGCCATATGAAATAAGCCAATAAAACTTCTCGCACCGCACATTCCCAAACCGTGCCCCAATACCATAAGGATGATACCTATTCCTTTTAAAATGTCAAAAACATCATCCCGCTTTTTATTCAACCGATACTCTTTTACTATGTTCATAATCTAATAAATTGATATTTACTTAATATTTATCTATGAATACTATAAATAATTTCCCAATGCAATATTTTTAGAAATTATACATCCTTACAAAAAGATATTTTAGATTGTATCTTTAAAAAGAGGCTGTAATGAAAGAAATAAAATATTTACTCGGACAAAGAATAAAAGAGCTGCGGAATAAAAAGAAATATTCGCAGCAGCAGTTGGCAGAACTTATCAATATTGACCAACGTAATCTGAGTAATATTGAATGCGGAAATACATTTCCGGCGAAGTCGCTTTTTTCAATTGCGGAGGCACTTAACATTTCTCTTCCCGAATTGTTTGATTTCGATTATATTCCCAAAAATGTTGATGAAATGAAGAGCTATATATCTAAAAATATTGATAATTTAGAGGATAATGATATAAAGACAATGTATCGAATAATTAAATCAATGCTTTAGGCTTATATTCTTTAAAATTCGATTGTTGAAAAAAATAAGTTCTTATAGGATAATCTAAGAAAATGGAGAGATGTCCGAGCGGTTTAAGGTGCAAATCTCGAAAATTTGTGAAGGGGTAACTCTTCCGAGGGTTCGAATCCCTCTCTCTCCGTTTTTTTGATTTTAAATAAAATGAAAAAAGGGATGAGAACCTGTATTTTTTGAGGTAGTTTAGGAATTCGGGACAGTTTGCGAATTTTGCCCCAAAGTATTTGTAGTTTTTTGAGTAGTTTAATTTTGACAGATGGTTTGATTATTTTGGGCTGTGGCCGTTTTGAAATTTATCTAAATTTGCCGGGATTTTTTACTAAAAAATTTAAAAAAATTTTATTGATACGAAATCGACGCAATGCTCGGAAGTAGTGTTCCAATCCTTTATCTTCAGAGTTAATGTGTTCGTACCACGGCGGATTTTGACAAGGCTGAGCGTTAGCGAACGCCGTCCCAGTGAAAAATCTGACGGAATGTAGTTTTTACGAAAGGAAAAACGAAATGGAGTTTAAAGATTTTGAACCATCAATAATCCAAGACAAAAACGAATATATTAATATAAAAGAAATCGCACAAGTTAAGGGTTTGAAAAGCACTCGTTCAATCTGAATGGAAATCAACAAACCCGAAAGCAAATATATTTCAAGAGAGGTCAAAGTCAACGGCGGAACATCTTACGAAATCTTGTTTTCAAGTTTAGAGCCCGAATTACAACAAAAACTCCGAGAATCTGAAATAAAATCAACAGCACTTGTTGGTTATGAAATAATGATGTCAGAAAATACTCAATGTATTGCCTCAGCTTTACGAAACGTAATTTTAAATCTCGGTTTAATTTCAAAAGTTGTGTATCAAGATAACGGAAAGGCTTTTAAATCTAAATATTTTCAGCATTGTGATTTTGAAGAGGGGAAATTTAACGGAGTGTATGCCAATTTAGGTATTCACTCCGTTTTTGCTAAACCATACAATGCAAGAGCAAAAGTCATTGAGAGGTTTTTCTTTGAATTTCAAGAAGAGTTTGAAAAATTAATGCCAAGTTAAATCGGGACTTCAATTGAAAACCGCCCTGCGTAGATGAACAGAAATGAAAAACTCCACCTCCAAATTCATGAGAAACAAACTGGTGGAAAAATTCTAACGGTACAGGAAGTGATTAAATACATTTGTTGGCTTGAATTTCACAATCAGAAACCTTGTCCTAATGACCGTTCAAGAAGTATTCAAGAAATGTTGGATAGCGTTCAAAGACAAGATATTAATAAATCAGCGCTTGATTATATGATGATGAAAACTGAGGGCAGAACAATAAATAAGCACGGAATCACATTCTTGAATATGCATTACAGAAGCGATGCAATTCTCGGACTCAGAGATAAAATTTATATCCGATATAGTTTGTCTGACCTTTCAAAAGTCTATGTTTATTCGGCTAAAGGCGAGTTTTTATTCGTTGCACACAGGGTGCAAAAAGTTCACCCGATGGCGAGAGTCTTGGGGACTGTTAAGGATATGGAAGAATACAATCAGCAATACAAAAAGCAACAACAAATCAAAAGCCGACTGATTAAGAAAGTCAAATCGCATTACAAATCCGAAGATATTCCACTCTTGGAAATTGAGCTGGAGCCTGTTTTAGAAATGCTTGAGAAACAACCAAAACCTAAGAAAGAACGCAAGCAAACACCTCGTGAACAGCAGATGAACAAGCCAATTTTTGCAGATGAGATTGAGCATTTTGAATGGCTGATGAAACATGGCACAACATGTTCAGAAGATAGAAACTTTTTAGAAAACTTTTTTAAAAGCGACCAGTACAACTTATTATATGGAGATAAACTATGAAAACAGAATTTATTATAACAAGAAATGTTAAAAAATTTGTGGCTCTAATGACAGAGTTGCAGAGTTTACCGCCTAATATTCCCAAAATGGCACTTGTATATGGAGAGCCCGGTCTTGGGAAATCTGAAACAGTTGCAAAATGGGCATTCAAAAACCCTTGCGTATATGTTCGGGCAAAACAGGGAATGACAACAGGGTGGCTGCTTGCCGAAATTGTAAACGAGTTAGAACTTGAAGCCTGCTGGCATATTGACGATACTTTCAACGAAAGCAAAAAAGCCCTTGCGAATAAAAGTTTTACAATAATTATTGATGAAGTTGACTATTTGATTGAAAAGAAATCTATTGAAACACTATGAGATACAAGATTGAAAAACTTGCAAAAACTAATGAAATTGATGTTTTAGAAGAAATTTTGAATTACAATGAGCCGGATGAGCAAAAGAAAGTCCAAAACAAGCGAAATTGCGAAATACGCAAAGAGATTATTGAACAGTATTATAAATAAAGTTAAAATTTTAATCTTATTATACCAATGTTATTTTAAGATTAGATGTGTTTATGATAATAAGTATCAAGTTGCAAATTAAATTCAATAGAAAGCCTGTTGAACACTTTTTGAACTGCTAGTGATTAATGTTAAATCATATTTATAATATAAAGTCTTTGTTTATTAAATTTTTTAAATTATTTTGTGCACGAATAAGAGTTTCTTGTAATGAAATCAATTTCTCATATTTTTTTGCAATAAAGTTTTGTTCTTCTATCGATGGAATATCGATATATGTATGTTCAAAAAAACCAGTCATATTCCATGTGCCATTGTCACTATTAGATGAATATTCTAAAAATGTTTTACGATAGGCAATAGCTAACCATTGTAAATTTATTTTATATTTACATTCTTTTTTTACATATAGGATATATGCATGGTCATTTATTGTGTATTTACCTTTTTGTAAAAATTTCGTATGTCCAGCTTTTCCATTTCTTGTTACTAAAAGACCTTCTTTATTTTCAAAAACTTTAAGTTTCTTTCCTTTAATTGTTATTTGTGAAATACTTCCCATGTTCGTATTATCTTCAGTAGATGACGATAAAATTTTATATTTTATACCAGTCTTTTGAAGATTTCTATATATAAACTCTTCAGTTAGTCCACTATTGCCGCTTAAATAATCAAGTATATTTTTAATAGGTTCATTCTTTTTTTGAAAAGTTTTATAATATTCAATCAACTCTTGGCTGCATAAAATTTTATCAATTTTTTGCATATTTTGTTCTATACTTTTAAGATTTTTTTCATATTTTGAGTTTATTTCAATAACATGATTTTGAATTTCGTCATTTGGAATTTCAATATCTATTTCTTCTACAATTTCTCGATTTAAATAACTTATATTTTCTTTACTTGTCATAGCTTTTAAAAATTTATGTCTTAATAAATATTTAATATATTCCAATTTTACAAGATCTTTTTTTCCTTCTTTAAAATAAAGTACAGCTGTATTATTTGCGTCAAACAAAGAATCTTGAATGAATAAATTACCAGAAAATCCCTTGGTAGGGTATGTCAAACATGGTAGATCTTTTTCACTAACAATACTTTTATTCCAATATCCTTTTATATCATTATTCCCGGTATATATTGGAATTCTACCGAGACTATTATATATTTCTTCATCGGTAATTTGATGTCCTTGATTAATATAGAATATATCTTTTAATTTCATTTGAGTACCTTCTTTAGTGAAACAATAATATCTGACAACTTTTTGTCAAATTCTTGTAAAGTAATATATTCCGCCTCATACGGTCTTAAATAATATTCTGGTAATAATGTATAATAATTATCGTTTAATATTGTAGCTATATCTATATTCCCACCTTTTCTTAAACTTATTCTTTCTCCTTTTTCATCTATCCATACTGTACCTTTTTTGTCCTTATCATCAAAACATAGCCATCTGGATTCCAAAAGTCCTGGCATTTCTTCACCTTCTGGACTAACCCAACCTGAGATTTCATCATGCATCCAGCCATTTCTATTATTTCTTAATTTTGTTGGGAATCTTTTATCCGAATTTGCTAAACCATCATTGTCTATTATATACATCCATATTGGTTTTGATTGGATTTTGGTAGTTTCTTCACTTCGTTTTGTTACAAAAACAGCATAAGTTTTCTCTTTTGTATATGGAGCAAATGCAAATTTTGGAAGCGATATAATTGCATCTATGTTACATTTTTCCAGTAACTCATACCTTAACTTTTTTAAGGTAGGATTTTCTAAAACTCCATCTGGAATAATTATACATGCTTTTCCTCCAATCTCTAATAGCTCAACAATTTTACACATAAATGCGATTTCACATCTTGTAGAAGATATACTAGACGTATTTGCTTTTATAGTACCATTACCATAAGGTGGATTGGTAAGCACATATTGATATTTTTTATTTAATAATTTTGTAGTATTTTTCTTTTGGGGTTGCAGAGAATTATCATTGTACATATTTGTATGCCCGTCTCCAACAAGAAACATATTAAGTCTTGTTCTTGAAATATTTTCACCTCTTACATCTATGCCATAAAAACATTCTTCAGATAGAAATTTTTTTGCATTCTCATCTAGAGTTCCCGATTTTTCCCAATTATTTTTTAATACTTTAAAGCTTTCTGTGAGAAATCCACCTGTGCCACAGGCTGGATCTATTATATTAAATTTACGATTCCTGTTAAAAAATAATTCATCTTGCAATAAGAGTTTTGAAAATATATGTGTATAATGTCTACGAGTAAAATATTCTCCAAAATCTTTCTTTTCCTTTGCATTGGCAAACATTTCATATACCGCACCAAACAAATCAAATCCCGTGCCATGTAATGGTTTCATTCCATCAATTGTTTCATATATCAATTTAACGTCTTTCTTGCTTATAAGAGGTTTTTCTCCATTAATACCACTTATTAAATTTTTCACTATATCCATTAAATTTTTAAATTCACCAAAAGAGGTCTCTTGTTCAAGGTTTGAGATATATGCACAAATATTTCCTACTAATTTTGTGTCATTAGTATCGTTACATTCACTCCAATATATTTTACTATTATCTTTTTTACAATCTATTATTTCTTTTTCTTCAAAATATTCTAATGCTATAAAACCAATTGTAAAGTCTATTTTTTGTACATTATCTTTAAAATTAATTCCCCTATAAATATTTGCTAATTCCCATAATTTCTTATTAAAAATCGCTTCAGATATTGCTGATATCGAATCAACATTTGTTAAAATGTTTGTTAATTCGGCGTCTTTTGTTAATCTATTTTTAATTAATCTAAATATATCAATAGTTTGAAATTCTCTTATTGGATTTCCATTTAAAGAAATTTCATTTAAATTTTTTGAGTTATAAAATATTGTTTTTTTACAATTAGTTACTATAAAATATGGCAAATTAAGTTTTTTAGATTTTATAATTCCTTGTTTTTTTGCATCTTCCCAATCTTTGTCGCCAATAACACAATCATCTTTAGCCTCTGCATATGCAACTAAATTCTCTATATATTGTTTATCATTAGTTCCATCATATTCAAATTCAGATATTAATATATCAGGTCTTTTAGAACCTGTATATTTAGAAAATGTTGTATCATTAACAATTTGTCTAAAAGGTATACTTAATTGATTTACTAGAACTTCATTAATTAATCTTGAAACAGATAAGGCTTCTTGTTTCTTTTGCTTGTTTTTCATTGCCATTTTAAATACCATCCTTTAAAATTTCATCTAACTTACCTGCCATGTACAATGGAATATTATAAAGCCCATTGTTTATCTCAAAATCAGCAAGTGAAGTTCTTATGCTTATCTCTGGTTCAAATTTCTCTCGATAAACCTTAAGACTTTTTGCTTGTAAATTTGTATTAGCTTTCACTTCGACAGGAATTACATACCCGTCAGTTTGAATAATAAAATCAATCTCAGCATTTCCAGACTTACTTATCCAATAAGCAATTTCCATATCTTCAATAGTTTTTAATTGTTGCAATACATACTGCTCTGCTAAAGCACCGTTAAATTCTGTAAAAATTTTATCTCCTTCAATCAAAGTTCTTGCAGGAAGCTTACTTAATGCAGATAATAAACCTACGTCTAAAATAAATAATTTAAATGCTTTAGTGTCTTCATATGCTTTTAATGGTAAAGCAGGTTTTGTAATACGGTTTATTTTATAAACCAGTCCACAATTAATGAGCCAAGATAAAGCTTCCTCAAACTCATCTGCTCTTGCTCCGGATTTCATTTTTTTATAAACAAACTTCTTCCTTTCTTGAGTTAATTGACTTGGAATTGACTCCCATAATAAATCAATTTTCAACTTGCCAGTAGAAGATATATGTTTTGAAAAATCCCTTGTATATGCATCTAAAATATTTTCTTGAATCTTACGAACTTTTTGAAAATCATTTGTTTCGATGTAAGTGCCAACAACTTCAGGCATTCCGCCTATATAATAATATTTTTTTAGCCACTCAATATACTTTTCTTTAAAAACTTTTATATTAGGAGATTTAGGACTTTTTAGTAATTCTGTAAAATTACTTTCACCAATGGCATCTAAAAATTCTGAAAATGATAGAGGATATAAATCAAGAAAATCTACTTTTCCAACCGGAAAAGAAACATTTTCATGAATAGCCACTCCCAATAAACTGCCAGCTGCAATAATATTATATTCCGGAGTGTTTTCATAAAAATATTTAAGAGCCGTTAATGCTTTTGGGCATTCTTGAATTTCATCAAGTATTATTAGTGTATTTTGGGCATCAATTTTAGAATGGGTTAACTCCAAACCTTCAATAATTCTTTTTGTATCAAAATCTATTGAAAACAGATCACACATTAACTTGTCTAATTCAAAGTTTATATAAATAACCTTTTTGTATTCAGTTTTGCCAAACTCTTTCATTAACCAGGTTTTACCAACTTGACGAGATCCTCTGATTATCAAAGGTTTTCGTTTTGAATTATTCTTCCATTCTATGAGTTTATTTATTGCGTATCGTTTCATTCAATCTCTCTCAGTATATAACTTAACAAAAATTAACAATAAATAACTCATCCAAAAATACGATTCTACATTTTTCCAAACGACTTTTATGGGACTTGGAACATTATATCTAACGACTTTGAATGGTAATATTACATTTCTATTAACTACTTTTTCTAAAAATAAAGTTACTTAAAAATAACGTTGCCCGAAATTCTCAAACTGTCTGTTAAAAATTCCTAAACTGTTTGTAAATTTACAACCCTCACAAAACGGAGTTTTGTAAAAGGTTCGAGCGCGAGTGAGCAGAGGCTGCAGCAGCGGAGACGATGAGGCTTCGATGCGGAACGCCGTTTAATGCGAACGAGAAAGACAATCCCTCTCTCTCCGTTTTTTCGATTTTAAATAAAAAAACGACCTTTAATAAGGTCGTTTTTTGTTAAACACTTTTAACCTACGGGAATATGTACGCTCATTGACGAATATGAATCTTTATACCAGTCACCGATCGCATTGGTGCCGTCACTTATTTCGTTGCCTTTTCCATCCATAATCATAACGTGTCCGTAAGGATGTCCCGAGGTCGCGCCGAAGGAAACAACCGTACCTGCAGGCAGTGAATATAAGAATTCCTGAACCTGACCGGCACTCATACTGTTAAAGTCAAAATCAGTATACTCTTCAAAGTCGCTTCTTCCTCGCATTACATTTGTATAATCACATCCGTTGCCCCAGGTTCTTGGTTGTCCGGTTGCTAACTCAAGCGAATCTGCAACGCCGCCCGCACACATACCGCCAAACCCGCTGTTAGGATATAAAGACGCTGCCGCATCAGCTAAGTTTTGACCGTACTCTGCGTTATACATTGAAAGAGCGTCCATTGCATTTTCTCTTTGAATTTCTTTTGCTTTCGCTTCATTCAACTTTTCGTTAATTTCGTTAAGCTCATTTTGCTTTGTTTCAACAACTTCGTTTGCTTTTTCGAGCTCTTGAGTTTTAACTGTTTCAACATTTTCTTTCGCTTCCTCATAGGCTTCTTTTACCGACATGAGTTCATCGCTGTTTTCCAGCTTTTCTATATCAGCTTCTATTTGTGCTTTGCCGCGCGGTTCGCCTTCATTGCTGTTTAATTTTTCAAGTTCACCTTCTTTTTCTTCAAGTGTTGTTTCTAATGCGGACAAATCGTTTTCCATTGTTTGAAGGTCATTTTTTTGCGTTTCAAGTTCTGCGTTCAATGTTTCAATTTGATCTTTTACCGATTGAATTTGACTGTCAATTTTAGCCTGTTTTTCTGAATCGTCAGAACTGAGTCCTTCAAGCGAAGATAATGAAGATTCAAGCGCGGATATGCTTGATTCTGTTGATGTTATTGCTGCTTCCTGATTTGATATTTCAGCTTCTTTATCATTAATTGATACTTTTGTATCATCAATTTCCTGTTCTTTTGAAGAAATGTTGTTCAAACAGGTTTCAAGCTCATTACCTAATCCTTCATCGGCTTCTTTAACCGCATCAATATAGTCTTGCTTTTTTGTTTCACAATCTTCTTGTGCAGATGCAACAGCTTCATTTTGCCCGTTATGAACACTGTTTACGTCCTCACGTGCAGAGTTTAGTTCTTCTTGTTTTGCTGCTTTTTGTTCTTCAAGTTCTTCAACTGACATGGTTTCAAATTCATTTGCAGACTGTATATTACCTGATGATGTTGAACCGCTGCTTCTGCCTGTTGAACCGCCTGTTCTTGAGGCTCCGGTTGTCCCGGAAGAACGTGAAGGGGTTGAACTTTGTGCTCTTTCAGCTTTTTGAGCTTCTTCAAGCGCCTTTTGTCTTTCTTCCTCTTCTTTTGCCGCTATTTCATCAGGATACAAAAACTTGCCGTTTTGAATATCTTCCAAAGCGGATACAATATCTTCCAGAGATATTGATCTGCTATTACCGTCATAATCTTTAATTGCATCATAAAATTCGGAAACTTCGCTGTCTGTAACTTCACCGTCTTCATCTCTGTCAATAAATTCGGCAAAACTTTTATCCTGCAACAGTTCATTTAATATTCCGACAACGGCATTTTGAGAGTTCATAGCATCGGTATTCTGCGGTTCTTCACCTTCAACATCTGTCGTTTCATCCGTTTCTGACGGTGCCGCTTCTGCCGTATCCTTGTCTACAAGTTGTCCGTCTACAATTTCATATTTTCTTAAGTGTTTTATATTTTGTATCAGTTCTGATGCCTGCGAAGAATCCAGATTTAGCTCTTTTTTGATATATTCGCTAAATTCATCAATATTGCTGAAAATGCTGACATCTATATCAGCTCTTTCATTAGCTTCACTGCCGGAGTTCTCATACTGTTTACTTAGCAGATATTGTTCAAAACCGAGCTTAAGTTCACCGAAATTCATAGCTACCCCTTTTTTCCATGTACCATAAAGTTATCGGCATAAAATCCCTATATATTTAGGTGATTTGAACTTAAGGTTACAAAAGTTTACATATTAACAAAGTATAAGCGTATCAAAAACTATTTAATATTATTATAGATTTCAGTCAGTCTTTTACAGTATTTTTCTTCAGTATATTCATCAGAGGCTTTTTTATAAGCATTTTTTCCGTGTTCAACGACCAGAGATGGATTATTTATATACTTTAAAATACATTCTTTTAATTGTGCTTCATCTCCTGCAGTAAATAATAATCCGTTAATACCGTCGTCTACTATTTCCGGAATCCCGCCGATACGTGAAGCAATAACCGGTTTCCCGTTTATAAATGCTTCTATATTTATCATTCCGAATATTTCAAACCAATTTGACGGAACAATTACGGCAATACAATTTTGATATTCTTTTATAAGTTCTTCTCTACTAAGTTTGCCTAAAAGTTTAACATTGGTTAATGAATTTTTAAATATAAAATCTTTATATTTATTTTCGTCTTTTCCTCCGCCTGCGATATGAAAATTAATATTCCGCGGCAGCATTTTGACAGCATTTAAAAGAATATTTACACCCTTTATATCCAAAAGTCCTCCTACGTATAAAAAATATCCGTCATTTCCATAATTAGGAGAAACCGATTCAAAAACATTGTCTAACGAATTCGGCACACATTCGATATTTTGAATATTAAAACATGAATCAATGTAATTTTTTAAAGCATTACTCGGTGTAATATAACAATTTGCATAATATTTTTTATTAATAATTTTGCTTATATAAAATTTTAACATTACATACAAACTGCATAAGTAATTGTTTCTTGAACATTTATGTTTCAAACAATTAAGAATATCAGATGCACAAAGTTGGCAAAGATTATATTTAGTGCCCATAACAGGACATGCAAATCCCCCGTCGTGAACTGTCATAACGTACGGAATATTTTTCTTTTTAATTGCAATTAATACAGACGGACTCAGTTCAAGAAGAGAGTGAACATGCACAATATCAGGTTTAATTTCATCCAAAAGTTTTTCTAAATTTCGGCGTGCTGTATGATTATATACGGAATTTAAACGATATTTAACCGAATTTATGATTCCGCCTTTAGTGATATGCGATGGCGGAAACAAATTCTCAAACGGCTGTTTATAAAGATAAGGAGGGTTTTGCATCGCATAAAAGAAAACTTCATGCCCCGCTTTTTTCATTGCATTATAAGAATTAAAAGCAACAATGTTCGCTCCGTTTTTTTGCGTATCAGTAAAGTATTCATGTATATATAAAATTCGCATTCTTGTATCCTTAAATGTATTTTAATAATTTATTATATATTGTATTTTTTATAGGTTGTAAAATCATAACTTTTATTTTAACTTAATCATATGACAAGCATAAAATCTTTATTTGAAAATTTTTTATCATTAAGCTTATTGCAAATTTTTTCATATGTTTTCCCTCTGTTTGTATATTCATATCTTGTCTATGTTATAGGTGCAGAAAAATTTGGACTTATATTCCTTATATTTTCCTTTATTCAGTATTTTATTATCCTGTGTGATTATGGTTTTGATTTGTCAGCTACGAGAGAAATTGCATTAAACAGACATAACAAAAACAGTTTGTCTAATATATTCAATTCTGTTATTTTATTAAAAATAATTTTTGTTTTACTTTCTTTTATTGTATTATTGGTCCTTGTTTTGACAATAGACAGATTTGAAAAAGACAAGATTCTGTTTTTTACATCGTTCGGAATGGTTATTGCAAGTGCAATATTTCCTGTATGGTTTTTTCAGGGTATGGAGAAGATGAAATATATTTCATCACTTAAGATTATTTCCCAAGTATTATTTTTTATTTCGGTTTTTCTGTTTATAAAAAAAGATTATGATTTTATATATGTTCCCGCATTAAATTCATTATGTTGTTTGTTATCTGCTACGGCAGCTTTATATTTTGCATTAAAAAAGTTTAATATTAGATTTTACATTCCTAAATACACTTCCTTAAAAAAACAATTTTTATACAGTTCTGAGTTCTTCTTATCTAAAGTTTCATTATCTTTTTGTACAAATACAAATACTTTTTGTCTGGGATTGATTTCGGGCGATATTATTGCAGGACTTTATGTTTCAGCAGAGAAAATATATATAGCTCTTAAAAGTTTATGGATGCCGGTGCATAATGTTTTTTATCCTTATGTCGCAAAAACACAAGATGTCGCCTTATATAAAAAGGTTTTAAAATACGGTATTTTATTAAATACAATAATCTGCTTTTTAGTTTATAAATATGCCGAAAATATTGTCCTTTTATTTTTTGGTTCTGCAATGCAGGAATCTGCGGAAATTCTTCGTATTTTTTCTTTTATTTTATTCGTAACTGTTCCTTCAATTATGATAGGATATCCGTTATTAGGCACCCGGAAGGAAGAAGAAACAGGATACAAAATTGTTAATAACAGCATTTTGATTGCTACATTATTTCACTCTTTTTCTCTGATGATTCTCTATATTTATTCAAAATTAAACATTTATTCAGTAAGTTATCTGCTTTTAGTTACAGAAACTCTTTTATTGTTGTACAGATTATTTTATGTTTTAAAATTGAACATTTTAAGACATAATAATAGTGAAGGATAATAATGAAACAATTCTGGATTATAACATTTGTTCTTATTTTTGCTTTGTGCTCCGGTTTTTATATAACCGCTGCCATTAATAATGAAGACATTATTAATGCCGGGCTGATACAGATAAAATTTCATGACGAAATAATTAATTATGTAAAGAACAGTAAACCTATAGCTTCAAGTTATAAAAACAAATCAAGTTTTTATAAATATAAAGATTTCGGAATAACATTAACAAAAAAAGAAGAAAAAATAAAAGAAATTTCCGTAATGAAATATTTAAGAAAACATAATGTGCGAAAGAATTTAAAGAAATATAATAACTACTTTCGCTTAAACGGGGATATATACATAATATCAGAATACATAAACGGAATCAGCATTCATAAAGCGAATGTGGATGACAATCATATAAAACAGTTAATGAATTTATTTTTTTTATTGGATAAGGCATTATTATATAATCGGGATTTAAGCCCGCAAAATATGCTGATTGATAAAGATGATGTATATCTGATAGATTTTGATTATATAAATTTCATAAACAATAAAGGATGCATTGCAAAATCAGGTATGGAATATGATTTTTGTAAGGATATTGATGATTGTTTGAAAAAGTATATACAAGAGAATTCTTTTTATGAAGACAAAGACAATCCGTATCATGATATAAATTTACCGTTTCCATCCAATCTTAATAATTTTGAGTACCGAACGTTATCTGATATTTTACATAATAAGAGGGAAGAAAATAATGAAAAAGAAACATTATTCTTTAAAAATTATCTGAAACAAAAAGCAAAATATCATAAAAAACGATATAAAGAGTATAAAAGAATATTTGATACCCACACCCCGATAAGTCAAAAATTAAAAAAAGGTCTGGAAAAGGAGAATGCAGCGGCAAATGTATTAAAAATTGATAATCATTATATATATAACATTGAATATAAAAAAATAATAATTAAATTTCTTTCTTATTCATTCAGACATGGAAATGACGGACAAACTGACGGGAAGAAGCAGAAAGATAAAACAAACAAGAGAATAAAAGAATTATTCAATGATATAGAAATGAACTTGAAAAGATTAGAAAATCAAAAAGAAATAAATGATGATATAAATTTATATGTACAAACTCAATATGAATGGGTTAATTATTGGAAAGATTATAATAACTAAACAGATAATCAAAATATAAAAAATTAAAAAATATTAACGGAACCGTTTCTATGGATTTACATTAAATAACATGATAAAATTGATAGGTTAGTCAGCAATAAAAAAGGAGAAAAATTATGACATCAAATAAATATGCGGGAACAAAAACCGAAAAAAATCTTCTTGAAGCATTTGCCGGTGAATCTCAGGCAAGAAATAAATATACATATTTTGCTTCCGCTGCGAAAAAAGCAGGATATGAACAAATAGCCGATTTCTTTTTAAAGACGGCTGAAAACGAAAAGGAACATGCAAAATTATGGTTTAAAGAACTTGGCATGCTTAACGGAGTTGAAGAAAATCTTTTATCTGCAGCGGCAGGTGAAAACTATGAATGGACTGACATGTATGAAAGGATGGCAAGAGAAGCCGAAGAAGAAGGTTTTAATGAACTTGCAGGAAAATTCAGACTTATTGCACATATCGAAAAACACCATGAAGAACGTTATCGCAAATTACTTCAAAATGTTGAAACAAAACAGGTATTTAAAAAACCCGAAGAAAAGGTTTGGGAATGCAGAAACTGCGGACACAGACATTTTGGGGAATCGGCTCCCGAGATATGTCCGGCATGTAACCATCCTTTGGCGTTTTTTGAAGTATATAATCAAAACTACTAAATATATTTTTATAAATAAATAAAAAGACCGCATATGCGGTCTTTTTATTTAAATTAGACATCCGGTCTTTCTTCCTGTACAATCTCATCTTCTGCTGCAGTGTCATCACATCCGGTGTCAACAGCAGGCGGTGTATCAGGTGTTTCATCCACAGGCGGTGTATCGGGTGTATCGTCAACTGGCGGTGTATCAGGTGTTTCATCCACAGTTGGTGTATCCGGTGTTTCATCCACAGTTGGTGTATCAGGTGTTTCATCCACAGTTGGTGTATCCGGTGTTTCATCTGCTGTCGGTGTATCCGGTGTATCGTCAACAGGCGGCGTTACAACATCTGAAGGATCTACGGGATCTACTTCATCACCCATACCCGGATCGGGAAGATCAGGTATTGTTACATCATCATCAGTGTCTGTATCGACATCCGTATCAACATCTACGTCAGTATCTGTATCAATATCCACGTCGGTATCAACGTCTATATCAGTATCTGTGTCAATATCCACGTCGGTATCAACGTCTATATCAGTATCTGTGTCAACATCTGTGTCCGTATCAACGTCAACGTCAGTATCTACGTCTATATCTGTATCAACGTCAACATCAGTATCTGTGTCAACATCTGTGTCCGTATCAACGTCAACGTCAGTATCTACGTCTATATCAGTATCTGTGTCAACATCCACGTCGGTATCAACGTCTATATCAGTATCTGTGTCAACATCTGTGTCCGTATCAACGTCAACATCAGTATCCACATCTATGTCCGTATCGGTATCAATATCTATATCCGTATCTATATCCACATCAGAGTCGGTATCATTATCACCCGGATCTAAAATTTCAGTACTACCGTCTTCATTCAGTTTATAAATTTCGGTTTTACCTACGGCAGTACCTTCTTGAATTGTAGTATGTACAATCAAGGTGCTTCCGTCACCGTTTTTCAATGCTTTAATACATTCATTTGTTTCGGGATTATTAAAATATACCCCTTCATTGCCGTCTTCATCCGTATACGGTCTCGGTTCATATTTGGAAATATCAAGACCGGCTTTTTCAAAGACTTTTCTTTGATCTTCTTCCGAAATCATTTCTTCGTTGTATATAAGAGATTGTACAGTCAAGTCATTAGCAGCCTGTTCGTTAACATTTCCGTTAACATATTCTGCAATTTTTGTATAATCTTTAAGTTTTAAATCTTCGCCGACCAGATCTTCCACTTTTAAATCCGTATTATCACCGAGATTATTCAGCGCCTGGTCTATTTCTTCAATCATGGTTTCCCATTCTTCACCGTCAAGTTTATTAATATTACCTTCATCGGCAGAAATACGTGTAGATTGTCCCAGTTCTTGCAAATCATTATTTTGAAATATAGAAGTCAGTTCTTCTTTACTAAGTCCGTCTTTTCTGGCTTCATTTAATTGATTTGCTATATCAGGATTGCTGCTGATAATTTTTTGAAAGTTAATATCCATAAACATCTCCTTTTACCTATACAACTTTTTTATCGACAATTATTTTTTTTACTTTAGTAGTTCTTCAAAAATATTAACTTTTGTAAAAATTATTATTTTTGATAAATTCTAAACATCTTACTAATCAAGTAAAAGAGACCGCAAATGCGGTCTCTGATTTATTGATTTTATTCGGGTCTTTCTTCATCTACCCAATTATCTGTATATGATTTATCATCACATGGTGCATCATTTTCGGAATCATTTGCCGGAGCATCATTTTCAGATGTGGTGTTGTCCCCTGTATCATCTGCTGCCGGCGGGATTTCGTCCGGTGTATCATCAAAAACCGGAGTATCATCAGCCGTATCATCTGCTATAGGAGGTGCGGCAGGCGTTTCATCTGCATTTGGAGTATCCGAATCACCCGGGTTTACGGGATCTACTTCATCACCAAGGTCGGAATCAGGCAGATCGGGCTGCGTTGTCGGAGCAGGCTCCGGTTCTGTCGTCGGAGCAGGATCCGGTTCTGTCGTCGGAGCAGGCTCCGGTTCTGTCGTCGGAGCAGGCTCCGGTTCCGTTGTTGGAGCAGGCTCCGGTTCCGTTGTCGGAGCAGGCTCCGGTTCCGTTGTTGGAGCAGGATCCGGTTCTGTCGTCGGAGCAGGTTCAGGTTCTGCCGTCGGAAGAGGTTCGGGTGTATAGTCAGGGAAGTAATCATCACTATCATCCGAATCATCAGTATAATCTCTGATAGTATACGACGGCTCTTCTTCATTCATTTTATAGATCTCGGTTTTACCTACGGCAGTACCTTCTTGAATTGTAGTATGTACAATCAAAGTGCTTCCGTCGCCGTTTATCAATGCTTTAATACATTCATTTGTTTCGGGGTTATTAAAATATACCCCTTCATTGCCGTCTTCATCCGTATACGGTCTCGGTTCATATTTTGAAATATCAAGACCGGCTTCTTCAAAAACTTTTCTTTGTTCTTCCTCCGAAATAATTTTCTCATTGTATATGAGAGATTGTACAGTTAAGTCATTAGCAGCATCTTCATTAACATTTCCGTTAATATATTCTGCTATTTTTGTATAATCGTTGAGTTTTAAATCTTCACCTTCTAAATCATTTATATCCCACAGTGCATAATCACCGAGATTTTCCATTGCCTGGTCTATTTCACTAATCATTATTTCCAACTCTTCATTACTTAATGAGGATATATCACCGTCTTCTGCAGATATTCCGGTAGATTCACCGAGTTCGGTTAAATCTTTACTGTCAAAAATAGAATTAACATCATTTGCTGTAAGTCCGTCTTCTCTTGCTTTATTCACTTCTTTTACGGTATCTTTGTTTGATGTGATAATCTGCTGAAAATTGATATCCATAATAATCCTCCATTTTTTCTGTTTAGTCAGATTATCGGCATATAAGTGTTTTACTTTAGAATGTATTTTAAAAATTTAAATAAATGTTAAGCTAAAAACTGTTTTTTTACTTTTTTGTAAAACTCAATATTGTGCATTCTCGCATCTTGTATTGCCTCGGGATAATTTTTTGCTTCTTTTAGTTTCTCTTCTAGAAAATTTTCAATACCTTCAAATGAATCTATGTAAACCGGCTTATATTTTAATGTCAAAAACTTATCACTGAATTTTATATTTCCGTCTTTTGAAAAGGGTAATACTATTACTTTTCTGTTTAATAAAGTTGCCCAATATGCACCATGAAATGAATTCGTAATAATATATTCGGCTTCCGATAAAAACCTTATCGCTTTTTCAAGTGCATTTTTTCTTTTGTAATCTTGATTATTTGTATATGTTTCAAAAGAATTTATTAAAAATTCAGGAAAATCATATGCAGAATTGATATAGCATCTGATTTTTGTTTTTGGCTTTTTTAATCTGTATTTATCAAAATGTTTTGACATGCAAGATACACAGGGAACATAATTATATTGTGTGTTAAAATCTCGTATACCGATGAGGTCGGCTCCTTCCAGTATTAATGTATTAAAAGTTCCGCCTACGGGAGTATTATCAAGACCCGCACCCCAAAATATTATTTTATTATTACCTTTATGTTGAATAATACTTTTAAGCGGTTCTTCAAAGTATTCCTGTAAAAGTCCGCCGCCGCCGATTATTAATGTTTTACTCTCATTGCCGAAAAAAAAGGAGTTTTTTATTTCAAATTCCTTGCATTTTTTAAATTCTTTAAAATATGTTTTGGGACAGCAGTATAAATCTCCGATGTTATCGGTTGTAATAAAATGAAGAAATATTACATTGTATTTTATATTATTTTTAAATAATTTATAAAAAATGTTCTTAAAATACATTATATAACCTTGTTTACCCGAAAATTATAAACAATAATAATCCCTTTTACTATATAAATAATCACACCTATTACAAGAAATATCGTAAAACCTAAATAACTTGTCATTTCGCATCCTATATCTTCTCTACAAACATTACCAAACCTTCGTTTCTGACTATTTTTACCTCTGCCCCGGCGGGAATTTCTTCACCTTCTGCTGCCAATCTGGCATCCCATCTTTCATCATATATAGTTACGGCACCTGAATGAATTGTTATTGTTTCAATACATTTAACTACTTTTCCTATATATTGGTCGTGGAAATCGCCTTTTTCTCCCTTTCTCAACATCTTTGCAAGCAATGGTCTTATAAAAATAATTGAAACCAAAGATAATACGGCAAATAAAATGAATAATTTTAAAAGCCCGACATTCCAGAAAATAGATATAATCGCGGTTAAAACGCCTGCAAACGCAAAATTAATGCAAAACATTGTCGGAATAAAAATTTCAACCACAACCGCAATAATCGCAATCATTAAAAACCAAATCCAAATTTCCATAGTTTTCCTTTCATTTTACATTCAATCAGTATAGCATTTTTTATGCTGATGTCAAAAGAAAGAGCCTCTTTCGAGGCTCTTTTTATTCTGATTTTGTTTCCGTTTGAGATGGTTCCGTAACAGCTTGTTTTGCTTGTTCTTTTAATTGCTGCAATGCATTTTTTCCTGTTTGGTTCAAGCGATCTTTTAAAGAAGTTCCCTCAGATGTTCCTGTCGTTCCGAAAAGTGACTTAACCGTATTTAATGTCTGTGATTCAGCATCGTCCGTTTTCCCGGTTCCGTCCGAAACAAGCCCTTTTATAAGGTCTTTTGCCTGCTGTTTTACTTCATCCATATTAGATGGTATTGTCAGATTCCCGGTTGAAGAAAGAATTTTCTTTGCTTCATTAATATCTGACTCTAATGCAAGCCATTTAAATGATTTGATTAATTTAGCAGGCTGAGCCGCATCTCCGTTTATCACAATTTGAAAATTAGCGGCAGAACTTTCTTTTGCTATATCCGGTATTTGATTTAATTCATCTTCACTTACCTGTTCACACATTTTTAACAGCAGACTTCCAAGCACTATATTCATCCCCGACGAAGATTTTACAATATTAACCGGATTAATTGCGGCAAGTTGTCCCATTGATGCTGTTGCTTTAGAACCTAATTTCCCTCTGAGTTTCATATCTGCGGTATTCTTAAGAATATTGAAGTTACCGAAAATATACGCACTCATATAATCTCCAGCAGAAGTTATGGGATTAATTTGTGCAATTCCGTCACTAAACGTCAAATGACCCTTCAATGTATTATATTTACTTGTATCTACCGTCGATTTTAAAACACCTCCGGCAACAGTATTTAAAAGAGCAACGCTTCTTATATTATCCGCAGCCACAAGATTTTCTAATTTACCGACAGGACCTAAACTTCCGTCTTTCATATTGAAATTAACATCTCCCTGAAGAGTTTTCATTTGTTCTTCATATGTTGCACCTTTTAAAGACAGGTTCGCATCGAAGTCCATAGTTCCGGTTAGAGTATCTTTCATACCTGCAGCTTCCGCCAATGTTTGTTCAACATCAAGTCCTGAGCCCTTTACATTCGCTTTTATTTCTCCCGAAACAATGTTCATGGCAACATTTCCCGAAATACGTCCGTTAAATCCCGTAGTTACAAGATTATTTAAATAAAATATATTTTTGGCAAGTGATATTTTCCCCGTTGTTTCATTTAAAGTAATTCCGCCTGATTTAATTTGCTTTATATCAATACTTCCGTCCTTAATAATTACGGGAATATCTGAGTTGGTTTGCGCAGATACCGAAGAAGATGATGATGCGCCCGTCTGCGGTGTCGTGTATTTAATTGCGGCATCGGATACTTTCATTAATTTATCCGCATCCGTCAAGTTTGATTTAAGGTTCAAATTTCTGATAACAAAGTCAGAAGAAGGCGTTAAATCCGCATTCATTAATATATCAAAGTCTGAGCCGTTTGCTATCAAGCCTGAAATATCAACATCCAGATCTTTGCCTTCAAACTTGGCAGCTGCATTTTTCATTGTTATATAAAGCTCGGGAATTGACATATTTGAAATATTCAAATCACCTTTTATTTTTGGCTGCTTTACATCACCCGAAACAAATATACTGCTTTTTGCCGTTAATTTTGATTGAGGAAAAACAACAAGCGATGCCGTGATTTCCTTTGGCATTTTAAGTTTTATAAGATTAATGCTCGGGTTTTCGGTATTTAGTTTAGTTATTGTTCCGTCAATACCTATAATTTCTTCGGTTGAAGAACCGTTTTTAACGAATAATCCCGTGTCTTTAATTTTTAAACTGTCACCTTTAATATCAATAACCGTTTGCAATGTTGTATTTTTGTTAATTGCATTAGCGATATTAATAAATGTAATATAGTTATCTTTATCCGCATCAATGGCGGCTTTTAAAGTCTGCAGTTTATTATCGCCGTTTATCGATAGTTTTAAAGGTAATGTACCGTTTCCGTTTATATATAAAGCCAAGTCGGGACCGAGCAGTTGTTTAAGATCTTTGACAATTAACCGTCCGTCTGCATTAACACTGAATTGTGGTTTGTCAGTATAATTTTTAACATCACCGGAGAAATTGATAATTGTTGATTTATTTATTTTGATTTCGGAAGGTTCAATAAGTATGTTTTTATCATCAACCGAAAGCACAAATTTATCACAATCAACTGATGCTCCGTTCATTGTCAGTTTAAAATCAGAGTTTTGTATTTCACCGTTATACGTTTTAAAATCACTGTTGAAATTAACTGAAAATAAATTGTTCAAATAGTTTATTTTGTTAACTTTATCGGTCAATGCAAGATTTTTAACTGTTAATTTAATATCTGCTACGGCTTTTTTAAGTTCACCGTTTATTTTTGCAACAAGGTCAATGCTTCCGGAGTTTACATCATAATTTTGATTTATATCCGCAGGTGCAAATAAAGCAAATATTTTTTGAACGGGCATTTTTTCCATAAAGATGGATATATCGGCTTTTGAATTTTCATCAACGGTTCCGTCAATCTGAAATACCGCATCCAAAATTTCTATATATGTATCTACAAATCTTAGAATATTATTATCTAATGATAAAACAGAATTAACTCTGGCAAGCCTTTTATTGTCTTTAATATTTCTGACTATGCAATTATATACAGTTATGTTACCTTCTGATTCAAGTTTTTTGAAGTTGGTTTTAAAATCAGCATCTGTTTTAAAATAACCTTCTCCTTTAAAATCAGATAAGTTATTTTGTATATTTGCGGTATCAAGCACTGCTTTTGCCAGTTTTAAAATGTTATCAAGATGAATTTCATTTGACTTAACTTTCATTTGCAAGGCAGGTGATTTTGAATGATTAATCATTCCTTCAAGAGAAATCTTCTCGTCTTCCGTAATAAACAAGTCGGAAATAATGTTTTCCGCAGTTCCTTTTGAAGTAATATGCAATTTGCTTTCAGGAAGCTGTATTCCGCCTATATTTAAAGTCAGATTATCTATATTCATATATCCGTTTGAGACAATCTGGTTTTTCTTTTGTCTTACTTTTAGTTTTGAATTGATATTTGTTTTTAAATCATATGCCATATAAGCAGCAACAGGATTTATAAAAGGTATTTCTTCTTTTTGTTCGGTTTGTACATTTTCACTTGCTGTCATTTCCGGCAGGAAGGTATCAATATCAATGTTTGCCGTAATATTTTTGCTTTCATTAACAAAAAGTTCTGCAAGTGTTTTTATATATGCCGATTTCCCGTTGTTATATCCGAGTAAAAGCTCATCTCCTCTTAAATTAAGAAAATTTTTTGTTTTAAGGTCGTTTACAATAACTGAATAATTTGTTAGTTTGACTTTGGGTACGGCAATTTTTATCGAAGAAGGATCTATTGAGGGACTTTGAGCCGTATTTAAAGATGTTTGTTCCGGTTGTTTAGATAAAACATCTTCAAGTACTTTTACGATTTTATATTCTTTACCGTTTACTATATCTATATTAATTTTTGGATTTTGCACTTCAGCTTTTGAAACTTTTACAGTAAGAGAAACAAGATGCGGAAGCGAAATATATGTTATTAATTTGTCCGTTGTTATAAGGTCGGAATTATCCGGCAATTTTACAACTGCTTTATCTGCCTTAAGTCCTATTCCGAGCATAGGGATTGTTACAATCTTAGGATTTTCAACGTTAATAATTAAGTTTGTTTGCTCCTTTACTAATTTTTGTATGTCCGGCATATATTTATCCAAGTTAACAGCATTCGGAATCACAAATAAAAATGCCGCATACAATACAACCAGTAATGAAATTATTGTAATACCCGTTAGTTTTAAAATTCTTTTCATAAAGTTATCTCCAAAACCGTAGCCAGAAAAATTATAATTCAAAACCAAAAATTAAAATATTATCCTTTAACTTATGTAAAGGATAATTACCCGATTGGAAAACAGTTTCAAAACTGTTAATATGTACCTTTTTTCATTAACGCCAGAGACGTGGCATTTTTATGAAGAATTAGTCCGAGTTCTCTGCATTTGTTTTCCGCATAATCAAAAAGCTCATAATTATAATCTTCTACCTTTTTTCCCGCTTTTGTTTTTGTTCCCCAGCAAAATTCCATACTTATTTCAAAATACTTAAGTCCGGCTTTTACTCCTTCCTTCAGCCACTTATCAATCTCTTCACAATTATTGTTAAACCCCTCCAAAATTATAAATTTTGATATAACCCGCTCAAGATTATTGGGATTTTGTTTGTGCTTTTTTGTAGCTTTAACATATTTTTTTAAAGTAGACATAACCTGTTTATATTTATCACGCTGTTTGATTTTTTTGTATACATCGGCAGAACCCGCACATACTGCTACCGTTAATCCGCCTTTGCCTTTTTTTAAGACCTTGTCTAATGCTCTCAGATGTTTTATCCCCGATGTCTCACACCAGATATTATGAACATCATGCTTTAAAAACAAATCAATGAGTTTTGGAAATTCTTTAAGGACACCTATTTCTCCGCCGCCGAAAATAACTTCCAGATTGGAATTGTCTATTTTATTGGCCTTATAAAGTTCTTTAATTGTTTCATATATTTTTGGATTACCGTATTTTACTTTGTCACTGTATTCCCCTTTTGTTTCGTCTCTGTATGTACAATAAAAACATCTGCAATTGCAGTGATACCAGTAGAACAAATCAATTCTCGTTATTTTGTCCGTTACAATGCTTGTTTCATCTTTGTAAATACAATTTGTGCACTCATCGGGAATTTTTGATGCAGCCTCTTTTTTTATCTGCAGGATTTTTTTTACCAGCTCCTTTGGCGTTTCAGCATATTCCGACACAATCGGCCCGGTTTGATTTGTTGTACAAAATCTGACATTATGTTGATGAAAACTTAATCCGTTAACAAGTAATTTGCAATAATCTTTTGATTCCATAGCCTAAATATAACATAAAATGATATCGTTTTACTTTTTTTTTGTTTGTAATAACATGTCAGTAAGCTGTTAAGCCGATAGGTTAAAATTTACATACAAAATGTAAAAACGACTTAGTCTTTGTAAAAAAAAGATTGGAAAGCAGCTTAAAGGTTACTAAGAAAAAAAGGAGAAAAACGATGCCGGTAGCATCAATGATTGAATTACTTGACGCAGGTGTACACTTCGGTCACCAAACACAAAGATGGAACCCAAAAATGAAACCGTATATTTACGGCGCAAGAAACGGGATTTACGTATTAGATTTAAGAAAAACTTCAGAAAAACTCGATGAAGCATATAATGCCGTCAGAGATATTGCTGCAAAAGGCAAAAATGTTGTTTTTGTAGGTACAAAAAAACAAGCTGTTGACGTTGTTGCAGAAGAAGCAGCAAGAGCAGGCGCATACTATGTTAACAGAAGATGGCTCGGCGGTATGTTAACTAACTTTGAAACAATAAGAGGAAGAGTTAATAAACTAAGAGAAATTGAAGAGTTTGCAAATTCCGGTCAAATGGAAAAATTACCTAAAAAAGAAATTGCTCAAATGATGAGAAAACTCTCTAAATTAAATAAAACATTGGGCGGTATTAAAGAAATGAGAGGAATGCCCGACCTTCTAGTGGTTATTGACCAGAAAAAAGAAGCCATTGCCATTGCTGAAGCAAATAAATTAAATATTCCGGTTATATGTCTGGCTGATACAAATGCAGACCCGGACGGAATTGATTATATTGTTCCCGGTAATGATGATGCTATTCGTTCTATCAAATTAGTTTGTTCAAAACTTGCCGACGCGGTTCTTGAAGGTAAACAATTAAGAGAAAATAAAGCTAATCAAATGTCAAAAATTCAGGCTATAAAAGCTGAAGATGCAGGCGTTGCGGAAGAAGTTAAGAACGAAACGGAAAAAGCTGCAGAAGAAGTTGCTTCTGCCGAAGAATAATCGAAAGGATATATAACTATGACAGTTACAGCGATAATGGTTAAAGAACTCAGAGAAAAAACCGGCGCAGGTTTTATGGATGCAAAAAAAGCTCTTGAACAGTGCGACGGTAATATGGACAAAGCAATGGAATTTTTGAGACAAAAAGGGATTGCTTCTGCTGATAAAAAACAAAACAGAATTGCCGCAGAAGGAAGAATTGCAACTTATATTGAGAACGGTGTCGGCGCAATTGTTGAAGTTAACTGTGAAACAGACTTTGTTGCAAAAAATGAAAACTTCACAAATTCCGTAAACAATCTTGCAAAACATATTGTTAATGTAAAACCAAAAGATAATGATGAATTAAATGCATCTTTAATTCCGGATTCTACAATGACAATTGCCGATTCCTTTAAAGAAAAAATAGCTACATACGGCGAAAAAATCAGTCTCAGAAGATTTAAAATTCTTGAAGGCAATCTTGCTACATATGTTCATAACGGAAAAATCGGTGTTTTGATTTCTGCAAGTGCACAAGATGAAGCATTATTAAAAGATATTGCTCTTCATATTGCATCTTCTGCTCCTGAATTTGTTTCAAGAGCTCAAATTCCACAGTCAGTTATTGACGAAGAAACAAGAATTGAAATGGGAAAAGAAGATTTGGCGAAAAAACCCGAAAATATCAGAGCTAAAATTGTCGAAGGCCGTGTAAATAAACTTATGGCGCAAAAATGTTTATTGGAACAGCCCTTTGTTAAAAATCCGGATCAAACGGTTCAGGATTTGATTAACGGAAAACTTGAAATTAAAGAATTTATCCGTTGGACGCTGGGTGAAGGACTTGAAAAAAGACAAGATAACTTTGCCGAAGAAGTTATGAATCAAATGGTAAAATAATTTCAATAATTAAAAAAACAGAGGAGATTATCTCCTCTGTTTTTTTATGTCGGTTCCCATAATTCAGGATAAAATTGTTCTAAAAGCTGTATATAATTTAATTGTTCATATATAAGATTGTATGTATTTTCTGTTTGATATTTTGCATATTTTACAAGTTTAATAAGATGTTTGATTATCTCTTCATCCGGTTCTACCTGTAAGATATGAAGGTCTTTTACTTCTATGTCAAAAATGACTTTTTTTATTCCTATTTCTTTTGACTTTTCAAGGAAAAGATCTATTTGTTTTTTTGTATCATTAATTCCTCTATATATGATAAATTTTGTTTTTACCTGTAATTTGTTTTCGTTTTGTGCATTGATATAACGTATTAAATTACCGAAAAATCTGTCATAAGTATCCGCTTGCTTCATTTTTATAAAAGTTTCTCTGTCTCCCGCATCCGGTGATACTATTAATTCACACTGTCCGTAGCCCAATGCTTCTTCCATTTCTGCACTGTATCTCAGACAGGAAGTATATACCTTAAAACGCCTGAAACCGTTATCCAATAAATAACGAAAAATTTTATCAAATTCATCATGCAGCGTAAATTCACCGCCTCCGAATTCCATAAGTGCATTTTCCGCAATAACACCTTTTTTTATAAGTGTTTTTAACTGGTCGAAAAATAATCTGTCGGGATTTACATTATCTACTTTATCGCAGCAATATATACACTTTGCGTTACACTTTTTGCTCAAACGAAAATGTATATGATAAATTTTATCACATTTTCCGGGCCATTCTTTCTTAACAAGATCCTTGCATCCAATACAGCCTTTATGTATTTTACCTTTTTTATGTGCTTTTATAATATCTCTTTTGGTTTTAAGAAAAGTCTTGTAATCAAATCCTTTTTTATCATCCCAATAAAAAATCGGTCTATATAAAGCATCTAAATGCCCGAACATGGAACAAATACTATACCAGTCACGGTGCAAAACAACATTTTCTTCAAGGTCTGCACAGCTATAATAACTTTTATCTTTTTTTGCCCAAAATCCCATATATCACATATTATATTGATAAATATATACTGTCAATCAACATTAATTAAAGATTTGTGATATTATTGCTGTATGGATTTTTTATTTATTAATATTTTTTTAGCTATATTCTGTCTTATTCTAATTGTTGCAGTTCTAATAAATACAAATAAGTATAATAAAACAATAAGAGATGTTAATAAAATTTCTCTTGCAATCAAAAGAGTAAGATACGGCGATATATATATAAGAGTGAAAAACCTGAACAATAAAGAGTTGGAAACCGCTGCAAATCGTCTTTTTGAAACTATCTATGACAGGGAAATGATGATAAAGGAATATCAAACAACTCTGGCAAAAAAAAATCTTTCACTTGAAAAAATTATAAAACAGGAAAAACAATTACAACTGTTTAAAGAAGAATTTGCCGCAACATTGACTCATGATATGAAAGTACCGGTTATTGCAGAATTAAATTCTATCAATTATCTTCTGGAAGGAAGATTTGGTGAATTGAACGAAAAGCAATCAGAAATTTTAAATTTAATGAAAACATCAAACAATGATTTAAAAGAGCTTATCGAAAACATGCTTGAAATATATAAATTAGAGCAAAAAGACCTTAATTTAAATATAACGGAACAAAATTTCAATGATTTTATAAATACTGTTATTGCCGAAATGACACCTATTATTAATACAAGTGAACATATCATAACGTCCGATACGGAAGAAACAAAAGAAATATTTATTGAATTTGATAAAATGCAGTTAAAACGCGTTATCAAAAATCTTATACAAAATGCCCTCAGCTACAGTCCCAATAAGTCTGAAATTGCAATAAAAACGTACATTTCAATGGATTGTATTAAATTTGTTATTTCAAATCAAAGTATAGGAATGTCAAAAGAAGATTTATCAAAGATATTTAATAAATACTATTCACTGCATTCAAAATATAAAAGCAGCGGCACAGGGCTCGGACTATATCTTTCACAGCAAATAGCAATTGCCCATAACGGCAAAATAGAAGCCGATTGCAATGAAGACGGTCTTACTTCTTTTACGTTAACTCTTCCTTTAAAACATTAATCTAAACTTCGCCCGAAGAAGAATTTTTATCATCTTCATACTGTTTTATATCAATTATTTCTTCGGTTTGCATTGAAGCATAACTGTATGACGGCGAGTTTTCAGTATCTATTTCAATATTTACTTCTGTATCAATCATTTCAACATCACCGGAGGGAAATTCTTTAATCTTTCCGTCCGATAATTTCACTGATACTTTATTTGTTAAAATATTTAAGGCGCAAACTTTTCCGACACCTTCTTCGGTCATAACGCCAGAACCAATAGGCACCATTTCTTTTGCGGTTTCTATATAGTTTTTATATTCATAATTCAGACAGCATAACAACCTGCCGCAGGTACCCGATATTTTACTCGGTGTAATAGGCATACCCTGATCATGTGCCAATTTTATATTAATCAAATCAAACTGCCTTTTGAAAGAACAGCAGCAAAACGGTCTTCCGCATAAACCCGAGCCGGTGCACAATGACGTTTCATCTCTCACTCCGATATGTTTTAAATCAATTCTTATATGTCTGAAAACTCTGGTCAAATCTTTGAGCAAATTTCTAAAATCTACTCTCTCGGGTGCGGTATAATAAAAAGTTACTTTTTTTCTGTCGAATGTGTATTTACATTGAACCAAATTCATCTGCAGGTTATGTTGTTTAACAAGTTCAAGACAGTCCTTAAACCCTTGAGCTTCAAGATTTTGCAGTTCTTTATAAGAAGATAAATCCTCCTGCGTCATCACTCTTATACATTTTACGGAAGGAATTTTTTTTCTTATAAAACTGCTTGCAACCTGAGGCGGAACCAATACTGCCTTAGCCGCTTCTTCTCCTTTATCGGTAAGGACAAGCACCATATCATTATTTTTAACCTCTATCCCCTCGGGAATTTCAAGCGGTGTCTGCTTATTTTTGACTAATGAAACTATAAACATAACTATATTCTAACATAATTTATTAAGTTGTGATAATTTAAAGGCAATTTTTATTAATAAAAATACTTTATATAAAAGTACAGGCAGTAATTTATTTAATGGGGTAGTTTAATGAGTCCGATATTAGCTAAGATAACAATTGAGATGCAGCTTGAAGAAAAACGTGAGAAAAAAGCTAAATATATTTCGTTCAAAAAAGGCGGCGGGAAAAAAATATATAATTTTCTAAAGGCTGCATTTGTACCTATTCCCATTAACAAAGACTAAATTTACAATATTTTCTCAAAAAAAAGCCGTCCTTCAAATTAAGGCGGCTACTAGACTTTTGGGGAGGGAGGTTTTATGAAGGGGTTTTAATTACCCCTGACAAATTATTTATCGGAGTTTAAAAAAATAACTTTAGTTTTTTCTTTAATATTTTTTCTGAAAAAATAAAGAATCCCGTAAAATCAGCACTTTGGGGATTTACATTTGTTTACAATGTGACTTTTTCCGTCTTGCAACTTACTATAGAAATATGAAAAATATTCTGAAAATATATAAATCCGACATTTTGTTTTACATCTTTATTTTCATTTTTATATCAATTTTGACGCTGAGTTATAATACGATTGATATGGACTTGTGGGCAAGACTGATTCAGGGAAATGCTTTCTTGCAGACAGGACATATACTAAAAGAAGACCTGTTTTCCTATATTCCGACTCATATCTGGATTGACCATGAATGGGGTTCTAGCATAGTATTTTCTTTTGTTCTGAAACATTTTGGATTCAACGGTATATTATTGCTAAGAGCAGCAATTATTTTTTTAATGTTTTTTTTCATTTTTCAAACAATAAAACTTTACACAGAAAAACAAAATACATGTTTAAATGTTTTATATTTTACGGCAGCGGTGTATGCGGTGCCGACTCTGTCACAATCAGGGTTAAGATGCCATTTTTTTACATTTTTATTTTTTACGGTATTTTTATATGTTTTGGAGCTGGTCCGAAAAAGAAATAAAAATAAATTGCTGATTATTTTGCCCATAATAATGCTTTTCTGGGCAAATATGCACGGCGGCTGTGTATCAGGCTTAGGTTTAATAGGAATATACGCTGCGGGTGAATTTTTAAATAAAAGGCCGTTTAAAAAGTATATTTATACACTCTTAGCTTGTCTTTTAATGCTTTTTATAAATCCTTACGGTTTTGATTATGTAAAATTTATATTTATGGCGTCAACTATGCCGCGTCCTTTTGTAACAGAGTGGATAAGTCCTTTCATTCATCCCGATTGGAATTTTTTAATAGAATTTAAGGTTTTATATATATTAAATTTAATAATTTTATTATTTAATCTGAAACATTTTAAAACAGACTGTACAAAATATATTCTGCTTTCTGCTTGTGCGGTTTTATCTGCAATGTATGTTAAAAATACGCCGTTTTTCATAATTGTTTCAATGATTTTTCTGTATGAAAATATACTTGTCCTTTTAAATTCATTTATAGAAAAACATACGAAAAAAATATATTTATTTTTTGCTTCATTAATATTATTATTTCCGCTAAAACAATGTTTTGAAAATATTACATATACCCCGTTAAGCCAGCAGCCGGTAAGAGCGGTAGAGTTCTTCAGAATAAATAAACTGAGCGGAAATATTCTTGCTCCTTTTGATTACGGAAGCTATATAATATATAAACTCTATCCGAATAATCTTATTTATATGGACGGAAGGTATGAAGAGGTATATTATACGGAGCAGAAAGAATTGATTGATAATTTTTATAACCTGAAAGGCAATTGGGCAAAGATACTTGATAATGCTCAACATGATTATATAATTGTACCTTCGGATGCATTATTAAATGACTTTCTTTTCCGTATAAAAGATTATGTATTAATTTATAATGACGGCGAAAACTGTATTTACGGCAAAAAAGCCGGATTGCTAAAACAATACAAAATCCCGTCCAAAGATTATAACTATTATTTTAAACACACGTTTGATACAAATATAAGATTTTAATTAACAGTTTTATAACCGGATTTTTAGACATTATTGTTGAGTTGCTTGTTTTTAATATTTCAATTATGTATTTGTCAAGAATAAAGCGATTCAACGTTACATCAAAATCAAACCCCAGTCTCAGCAACTTCATTATTTTATCTTGATTTTGTTTAGTATATTCAACTTTAATTCTGCGTTTTGGTGAAAATTTATCATCTTGAACCATTTTTTCAAGTTCATGTTCATTAATATCCAAAATATTTTCATAAATCGTATCTTCAACCGCATTATATTTTTCAATCTGCTGTTGATATATAGCTTTTGCCCTGTTCATAAATGCCAAATACGAATTTACTTTAATATTATATTCCTTTGCAGATTGCTCTGTGTATCTCAGCATTTTTAAAGTTCTGTTTATATAATGTTTATTTTCGCATTCTTCGGATGATGATACGGAATGTTCCGCATCAAACTGAACTTCAACCAATCCAATATTTTTACAGGTTTTAAGCCATTTATCAATTTCCTCATGCGAATCATTATAATTTGGCAGCAGTATATATTTTGATATTACAAAATCTTTTTTTCGGGAATGAGAAAGATATGTTTTCATATTTTTTAAAACAACATTATAAAATCGGGTGCCTTTTATTTTTTGGAATGTTTCTTGTCTGCCCGAATCAACACTTATAACAATTGCGGCACTATTAACTTTTTCAAGTGCATTACAAAGACTTTTTGAAAGTCTTATACCTGAAGTCGGAACATAAATTTCGGGAACATTATGAGAAGAAAATAAATCTGTGAGCCAATCAAATTCTTTTATTAAAGTCGGTTCTCCTCCGACAAATCTTAATGAACCGTCAAATCTAAGCAGATTTTTCGCAATTAAATCTTCAACAAGAGGTTTAATATCATATTCCTGCTCTCTTTCATGCCATTCTTTTATCCTGCCGGTAGGACAATAGATACAGCGGGAATTGCATTTCATTATATGCCCTGCAGTCAAATGAGATATGTAGTCTTCATCATCCCATTCTCTTTCCGTCAGTTCAAAACAACCCTGGCATTGCGAAGGATATATTCCCATTTTTGCATTTTCTCTGAGTTTTCTTTTTTGCTTGAAAATATAATCCCAATCTAATTTCTCGTTTTTCAAATCAAAATACAAATATAATCTGTCATTAAAATTAAGATGATCCGAATTACAGCAATGTCCGGCAATCAGTCTTTGAGTTCCGGGGTCATGATATATATAAATTCCATGCTCTAACAGTCTGCAGCTTTTGTATCGCATAAGTTAATGTTAGCATCAAAAGTATTTTCGGACAAACAGTTGTGATATAATTTCTAAGCAGGGCACAAAAGGTAAGAAAATGACAAAAATGTACAGATGCAGATATTTGGCTCACGGGCTTTATATACATTATGACTGTTTTCGCCATTGTCATCTGTCTATACATTCTCCGGGTGAAAGAAATAATAACTTTATTGTTCCTTATAAAGGCAAGAAAGATAAAATTAACTGGGATGAAGTTTTTGGCATAAAAAATAAACTTGTAAAAGAGATGCGAAACGGCAAAATACCGCCATTTTGCAAAGGCTGCCACTGGATTGAAGAGTTTGATGAAACTTCATCCGAACAATTTCTATCCGACTTTGATAATTATATTGATATGATATGGATAGGACATTCAAATGAATGTAATGCCAATTGCATATATTGTTTTTCATATAAAGAAATAGAAAAGCACAAAACGGTTAAGGGATATGATATTTTCCCGTTATTTAAAGAATTAATTGATAAAAAAATATATAATTTAGAAAAAAATCCTTATGCCCACGTATCTTTCGCAATGGGAGAACCGACTATTCTCAAAAAGTTTGATGATATTATAAAAATATTTGTAAAAGGCGGAAATAAATATTTTGCTCTGTATACAAACGGCATTCATTTCAGCAAAATGACGGAAGAAGTATTAGCAAGAAAAGATGTGGAAATAAAAGTCATAATATCACTTGACGCGGGAAGCCGTGAAGTATTTAAGAGAATTAAAAAAGTTGATAAATTTAAAGATGTATGTAAAAACATAAAAAAATATGCACTTGCGGCTAGAAAATCCGTCCCCTCTCATTTGGGAGTTAAATACATAATTATACCAAAGGTAAATGATACAAAAGAAGAAATTGATAAATGGCTTAATCTGTGTATAAATGAGCTTGAAGTAAAATATTTAATTGCGGATATTGAAGAAAAATGGTTTGTACATAATAACGGCGAAGTTCCTGAATATGTGAAAGACCAATTGCGTTATATAAGACAAAGATGCATCGATGAAGATATAGAATTTGAATTTTTTGACAGAGCACTTGTTTTAAATCTTTAAAGGAATTTTATGAGCGGACAAAAATTATATTTCTGTGATGAATTAAATAATGTGCTTTCGTGTTTTCATGACCGTATTATGTCATGCTGCTCGGGGCAAATAGGGCCTGTATATTATGAAAATTACAGAGGAGAAAAAATAGATTGGGAGGCATTCAGAAAAATCAAAACTGATGCTTTTGATATGCTTACTTCAGAAAATATTGAAAAATCACCTTGTAAAGATTGTTTTTTCTTAAGGAAAAGAACAAGCGAAGATACTATAAAAGAATGTTTCACCACATTAAACATAAGCCACTGGACTCACTGCAACTGCGGATGTATATATTGTGCAAGAATGCTCCATTCAAAAGGAAAAATAGAAACTAAAGTAAAAAAAAGCGAATATTATGATATGCTTCCTCTTTTAAAGCAATTATACAAGCAAGAGCTTTTGGACAGAGAAAACCTTATGGCAGCTGTTCAAGGCGGGGATATTTCAGTTCTGAAAGAATTTGAACCCATTGTTAAAGAATGTCTTAAAAGCGGAGTTAAAAGTTTTTATATATTATCAAATAATATTAAATATCAACCGGTAATAAAAAAATTGCTTGATTTAAATAAAACTACTTTTACAACATCCCTTGATTGTGCAAGCCGCGGCGTTTTCTATAAATTAAAAAGAGTTGATAAGTTCAATGACTCTGTAAACAATCTGAAAAAATATGCAAAAAGCAAATATCCGGAGAACATTGTTGTAAAGTATATTTTAATAGAACATATAAATGACAATATTGAAGAAGTAACAAAATTTGTTAACTTAATGTCCGATATAGGCATTCAAAAAATAGAATTTATGATTGATAATAAGTATGCAATGTTCACTGATTTGGACAAAACTCCTTTGCCCGAGCATTACGGCAGATTGTATTTGACATTCAAAAACTTATGCAGGCAAAAGGACATCCAATTACAATTATGGTCTAAAACACAGCACATTATTGATACATATGCACTAAAAAATTAATCGTGATAAAAGTTTTTGTTAAATTTTGCATATACAAGTTCAATGTTAGGAAACGATATGTAATATATTTTTTCTTTTCTTGCATATTCTTTAAAAAATTCGCCGAGATTATATAAATGCCTTAAAAGATTTTCGTCATATTCCATATTATTTAAAAGCTGATTATACACATTGATTGCAACATGTGTTGCCCCGTGTTTTTTAGACTGCTTTATAAATTCTTTTATTTCTTTTTTACTGTCGTTTATGCCGGGTACTATAACATATTTTGTGCACAGTTTCATCGTATAATTTTCGGGTTTTGATTTTGAATAAGTTTTAAAATTTTTCCAAACCCTGTCAAAAGACTTAACTCTTTTAACTTTTTCATGGCATTTTTTAGTACCAGCGTCGATTGAAATCATAAGACTGATTGCATTTAATTTAATACCTTTTTCAACGGCTTTTGAATATTGGATATTATTTGTATGGATAATAATATTTTTATAATTATTATCCAATAATAAATCAATAATTTCATCAAACCTCGGATACAAAGTGGGTTCGCCGCCTGCAAAATCAAACTCTGCATTTTCTGCAAGAACATTTTTTTCAATCATATCTTTTAAAATTGAAACTATATCATAGGGTTCAACCAGTTTTTTATAATCAGGATTGTCGGGAGAAACAGGCTGTTCATGCCCGAGACAGTATATGCAGTCAGAATTACAAATCTGCCAGGGAGAGAGAAGAACATATCTTATTTTTTTATCATCAATAAAATCAAGATTTTCTATCCTGTGACAATTTCTGCATTCTTCCTGTTCCTTGGAATTTTTCATATCCTCGATAAGTTTAGCCCTTTGAAGAAAGAATTTATCCCAATTAATAACACCTTCGTTAAAAACAGCAGCAGAAAGTTTAGGCCACCCTTTGCCGTTAGAAGCATTAGTTAAAGTACAATATGTAATACCGATATCATAACCGTTAAAACATATTGAAGTATTAAGATTATCACAAGCCCTGAATGCCATTAATTAATCACTTTCGGCAACAACCGTTACAATCTGGTTCCCGTAGCTGTCAACATGCCCGTCAGTTTTTTCAATGATATATCTCAGACCTTCTTTTCCTTCAATTGCTTTTTGTGCAACTTCAAGCGCTTTTTCAAATTTCGAATACTCACCTATCTGTTTTCTTGAAAACTCTGAATAATCCTTTTCGGTTATAACGTGAAACATATCGTTCTCCTTTTTATGATTATATAATACTACAAACTTGTGTATAATGATTTAAATTGTTATCATAATTAAAAGTGAGGTAACTATGAAAAAAATAAGTTTTAAGGTAGACGAACAAAAGTGTGTACACTGCGGATTATGTGTTCAAGAGTGTATTGTAAATGTATTGGAGTTTGATAGAAACGGTTTTCCAAATGCCGTGCGTGAAAAAAATTGTATAGGCTGTCAGCATTGTCTTAGTGCCTGCCCTGTCGGAGCAATTTCAATTTTTGATAAAAACCCTGATGACTCAGGAAAAGTTTTTGCACAAAATCCTGATATGATTTTAAATTTAATTCAAACAAGACGAAGCGTAAGAAAATATAAGCAGGAAAATGTATCTCCCGAAATTATCCAAAAACTTAAAGATATGCTTAAATGGGTGCCTACGGGATGTAACTATCACAGACTTCATTTTTCATTTATAGATGATATAAATGTAATGAATAAATTCAGAAATCATGTAAATGAAAAAATAATTCATGCTTTGACTAAAACCCCGATAAAAGCTGTTGCGGATAAATTTGCAGCTTATACACAGGCCTTTATTGATGGTGAAGATGTTATTTTCAGAGGTGCACCGCACATGCTTGTTGTTTCAAATTCGGTTAAAGCACCTTGTCTGCCTGAAGACCCTATTATTGCATTAAGTTATTTTGAACTTTATGCACAAAGTCTCGGACTTGGAACCTGTTGGTGCGGTTACGGACAAATGTGTATGAAATTGTTCCCCGAATTAAGTGAATTTTTAGATATTCCCGATGGTTATAAAAGCGGTTATGTAATGCTTTTTGGACCTAAAGATATAAATTATCCCAGAGCCACCCAGCCGTTTGATTATTTAATAACATCTGCAAAAGACAGAGATTTTGCGGAATTATCCATAAAAGATAAAGCAAAACGTTATTTCTGGAACTTCTTCAGATAATTGTGTTAGAATAATTAAAAACCGGAGAATATATTATGCGTGAAGAACTTCTTGCTTTAATAGAAAAAAACAGCAAAATAGGGTTAAAAGACCTTGCCGCGATGCTTGATAAATCCGAAATGGATATAGCAAACGAAATAACACAAATGGAAAAAGAAGGTGTTATTTGCGGCTATCATACACTTATTGATTGGGAAAAAACATCAATAGAAAAAGTAACCGGACTGATTGAAGTAAGAGTCACTCCGCAAAGAGGTCAAGGGTTTGACAAAATAGCGGAGCGCATATACAATTATCCCGAAGTTCGCGCTGTGTACCTTATTTCAGGCGGATATGACCTTTTGGTTATAATTGAAGAAAAATCTTTAAGAGAAATAGCAAACTTTGTGTCCGATAAATTATCCACTCTGGATAATGTCATAAGTACAGCAACTCACTTTATTTTGAAAAAATATAAAGACCACGGCACAATTATGGCAAAAAAACACGAAGATGAAAGAGAAATAATAACGCCATGACAAAAGAGCTCTCAGAAAAAGTTATAAATATAAAACCGTCAGGAATAAGAAAGTTTTTTGATTTGGTTACCGAGATGGGAGATGTTATATCATTAGGCGTCGGTGAGCCGGATTTTGATACACCCTGGCATATCCGAGATGAAGGAATCTATGCACTTGAAAAAGGTAAGACTTTTTATACTGCAAATTCAGGTTTAAAAGAACTCAGACGTGAAATATCAAATTATATAAAAAGAACCCAAAATATAGAATATAATCCGAATAATGAGATAATTGTAACAGTCGGCGGCTCTGAAGCCATTGATATAGGGCTGCGTGCACTTATAAATGACGGGGATGAAGTTATAATTCCCCAGCCGTCTTATGTTTCATATGAGCCTTGTGCTATACTTGCAAATGCAAAGCCTGTAATTATTAACTTAAAATCAGAAAATAATTTCCGTCTGACACCGGATGAACTTTCAAAAGCAATAACAGATAAAACAAAAGTTCTTATTCTTCCTTATCCGAATAACCCCACAGGTGCAATTATGGACAGAGAAGATCTTGAAAAAATTGCAAGAATAATAAAAGAAAAAGATATATATGTTATGTCTGATGAAATATATTCGGAGCTTTCTTATAAAGAAAAACATGTTTCTATTGCTTCTTTGGAAGGAATGAGGGAAAGAACCATTCTTATAAACGGATTTTCAAAAGCATATGCAATGACCGGCTGGAGATTGGGTTATGCCTGTGCACCGAAAGAAATAATTAAACAAATGAATAAAATTCATCAGTATGCAATAATGTGCGCACCGACAACAAGCCAATATGCAGCAGTTGATGCATTAAAAAACGGTGATAAAGATATTGAATTTATGAGAAAATCTTATGATCAGAGAAGAAGATATCTTTTAAATGCTTTTAAACAAATGGATATTGAATGTTTTGAGCCTTTTGGTGCATTTTATGTTTTTCCTTGCATTAAAGAATTTGGTATGACAAGTGAAGAATTTGCAACCAGATTTTTAGAAGAAGAAAAAGTTGCACTTATTCCGGGTACTGCTTTTGGTGAAAGCGGAGAATATCATCTTAGAATATCTTATGCTTATTCTCTTGATAATTTAAAGATTGCAATGGAGCGATTATCCCGTTTTGTAAACAGGCTCAGAAAACATTAATCTTTAGATATAACGAAAATTGCTTCTTCCGCAAAGAAATTTGAAAATCTTCTGTAGCGGATTCCTTTTCTGATTGCTGCCCTTGTTGTATATATTCCGCTTTGAATTTTAAAATTATGTTTTTGCGCAAACTCAAAAAAATCTTTTATTGTTAAAAGATGTATGTTCGGCGTGTTATACCATTCAAACGGAAGAACCTTTGATTTTGGCATATTTCCGGTAAAAAAATAATTAAATCTGACCCGCCAATATGCAAAATTGGGAAAACTTACAATACATTTTTTACCCACACGCAGCATTTCTTCTATAACAAACTCCGGATTATTTGTTGACTGCAGTGTTTGATTTAATATGACATAATCATATGATTTATCCTGAAATTGCTTTAAACCCTCATCAATATTACCCTGAATTACGGATAAACCTTTTTCAAGACATTGAATAACCTCTTTTTGGGATATTTCTATTCCGTTACCTTTAATATTTCTTTTGTCTTTTAAAAGTTTGAGTAAATAACCGTCACCGCAGCCCAAATCAAGCACTCTGGAGTTATTTTCAATTATATCGGCAATTAAAGAATAATTGAGATGAAGCCCTTTTGATATACCATAATTACTATTCATTACAGCTCTCCGTTATATGGTCGTTTAAAAAACTTTTTATTATTTTAGATTGAACATCATACTCAAGTAAAAATGCATCATGCCCGCAGGGTGATTTAATCTCACAATAAGAAACATCCTTGCCTAAATTCATAAGAGTATTAACAATTTCTTTTGATTGGGAAGAAGGAAACAACCAGTCGGAGTCGAAAGAAATAATTAAATATTTTGCATCGGATTTTTTAAATGCATTCTGTAAAGAACCGTATTTAGAGGCAGGATCAAAGTAGTCAACGGCTTTGGTTATATATAAATAACTGTTTGCATCAAATCTGTCAACAAAGATTTGGCCTTGATGCTGCAAGTAGCTTTCAACCTGAAAATCCACATCAAAGTTAAAATCATAATGATCTTTATCCTGAAGTTTTCTTCCAAACTTATTATACATTGCTTCTTCGCACAAATAAGTTATATGACCTATCATCCTTGCATTAGAAAGCCCCCGGTCAGGCTTATTGCTTTTATCATAATATTCGCCGTTATTCCAGTTTGGATCAGAGATAATAGAGTTTCTGCCTACGGCATTAAAAGCAATACCCTGAGGCGACAATCTTGATGTTGTAGCAATTAATATTGCAGATTTAACCATATCGGGATACGAGATAACGAACTGCATAGCCTGCATACCGCCCATTGACCCTCCCGCAACTGCATAAAGAGTTTCAATGCCTAAATAATTCAACAGTTCTTTTTGAACTTTGACGGTATCTTCAATTGTAAAAACAGGAAATGAAAGCCCGTAGGGTTTTCCCGTTTCGGGATTGATACTTGAAGGCCCGGTTGTTCCCGAACATCCGCCTAAAATATTTGTTGATATTACATAATATTTATCAGTATCAAATGCTTTACCGGAGCCTATTAAATCATCCCACCAGCCCGGTTTTTTATCATTTTCATTATGATACCCCGCCGCATGCGCATCGCCTGTCAGAGCATGCACGACAAGTATCGCATTGTCTTTAGCTTCATTCAGTCTGCCATATGTTTCATAAGCAACAGTAACCGGCCCAAATTCAACTCCGCTTTCAAATTTTATTTTTTTATCTATTGTATAAAATTCTGTTTGAACTATTTGTTTCGGCATTTATTTTCTCGAAATCTTAATTGCGTTATCAATATCCTCTATAATATCATTAATATTTTCAAGTCCGACAGAAGCTCTCATATAATCCTTTGAAATGTCTGCAGCAATAAGCTGTTCGTCAGAGAGCTGTCTGTGCGTTGTTCCTGCGGGATATGTAATAATAGAGCGTACATCACCGAGATTTGTTGCATGTATGAAAAGTTTTAACGCTTCAATGAATTTTGTTCCGTCGCCGTCAACTCCAAATCCCAGAAGTGAAGAAGCACCATGTTTTAAATATTTTTGTGCCGCGGCATAATCCGAACTGCTTTTTAAATACGGATATTTGACAAAGTTTATATGAGGGTGATTTTCAAGATACTGCGCAAGTTTTAGTGCATTTTCACAGTGTCTGTCCATTCTTACATGCAGCGTTTCAAGTCCCAAATATGTTAAATATGAATTAAAAGGACTTTGGCAGCAGCCCAAATCTCTTACAAGATGTGCCCTTGTTTTTGCGATATATGCGGCATTTTTAAACTCTTTTGTATATATAATACCGTGATAACTTTCATCAGGTTCGGTAAGCATCGGAAATTTACCGCTTTTTTCCCAGTCAAATTTTCCTGAATCAACAATTATACCGCCCATTGCATTTCCGTGTCCCGATAAATATTTTGTTGTTGAATGGATTACAATATCCGCCCCGAATTCAAACGGTCTGCATAAATAAGGGGTCGGAACAGTATTATCAACAATCAAAGGAATACCGTATTTGTGTGCAAGTTTTGCCAATTCTTCCATATCGGCAATTTTAATACTCGGATTTCCGATTGATTCGGCATATATACATTTTGTTTTTTCAGTTATAACCTTTTCATAATCTTCAATGTTATCAGTATTAACAAGATTGGCTTTTATTCCCATTTGTTTGAATGTTTTATTAAAAAGATTATAAGTGCCGCCGTATATTTTTGCGGAAGAAACAATTTCATCGCCTGCGCCGGCTATATTTAAAATTGCGATTAATGCCGCAGACATACCCGATGATGTTGTAAGTGCGCCAACCCCGCCTTCTAATGCGGCAATTCTTTGTTCAACAATATCATTTGTAGGATTTGACAGTCTTGAATAAATATCTCCCCCTGTTTTTAAATCAAACAAATCAATTGCATGCTGCACACTGTCAAAGCTGTATGCGGTATTTGCATATATCGGAGCGGATACGGCGTGGTTTTGTTTTTGTAAATCAATAAAACCATGTGCTGCTATTGTTTCAAATTCCATTATTCTTCCTTCTATATTTTCTTTTCTTTAATTGTCAATGATGCAATTGCTGCACAAAACAGAACTAATGCACCGATAAAGAAAGCATATTCCCAGTGGTAGAATGTACCTGTTTCTCTCAGTATAGTGCTGTGATTGATTATTCCTGCAACAAGAGTGCATACAACAACCTGAGGACCCGCTATAAATATATTAAATATACCCATAACGGAACCTTCGCTTCCCGGTTTAATATATTCCGAGAGCATAGCAAACGGAAGAGAAAGAATAGAAGCCCAGCCGATACCGGCAAGTCCGATACCTAGAACAACCATAAGTCTTGTTTGGGCAAAACCTAAAATTAAATATGCCGCCGCCATTGATAAAAGAGCAGCACAGTGAACATATTTATTTCCGAATTTTGTTGATAAAAATCCAATCGGTATTGAAACTAAGAAGCAAACAAGATTGAATAGTGCCATACAAATAAGAGCAAAGTTAGTACCGGATAATCTTACGGCATCATATACCGATGCATCTGTACCTTCTGCAATAATATCAGGAACTCCGTACAAATTATGCACTACAAACAAAGTGAAATACAATAACAAACACATTGTTCCAATCCAGGTGAAAAACTGCAGCATACATATTTTAACTATTTCAGGTGATGTTGTTAAAAAATCTTTTAAGGAATCCCAAAAAGAAGGTTTATTTTCATTTGTTTCGTCTTTCTTTTCAGGTATATACTGTTTTTCTTCAATTGCAATGCAGGTAACAATCATTGCTCCCGTAAAAGCGATAGCTGCCATTAAAAACTGAGCAGGTATCGGCATTGTAATTCCGAAAAATTTACTTAATACAGGAGGAGTTGCTGCTGCAACAACAGAACCTAATCCTATTGCAAAACTCAAATAAGAATTTGCTATAGCATGCTGTTCTCTGGGTACAACGTCAGGAATTAAAGCACGGTATGGACCTTGTGCAATATTAACGCAGGCATCAATAATCCAAATCATAATACCGGCTAAAACAAGACCCGCAAGTGGAGCAACCGCAATGCCGAATGAATTTCCGAAAAATTCAACTATTGTTCCCGAATTAGGGAAAACCCAGAGAGCCAGAGAAGCAAGTATTGCACCGCCTAATAAATAAGGTCTTCTTCTTCCGAAACGGGAAGTGGTTCTGTCGCTTAATGCACCGATTATAGGTTGAACAACCATACCCGAAAACGGTCCCGCCAGCGAAATAAGTCCGTAAATCAAAGGATCCGCACCGAGTTCTTCGGTCACAGGCCCTGATAGCGCCAATCTCATCTGCCAGGCAAATTGGAGTCCGAAAAATCCTAGGCAGAACATCAGTAATTGCATTGTCGAAAACGGCTTTAATCTATTTTCGGCTATCGTTATTTCATTGCTCATTTTTTACCTCTTTATCTTTATCAACTTCCGCTATAAATTCGGGAAGAATTTTGAATAAATCCCCAATAATTCCGATGTCTGCATATTTAAATATGGGAGCATTTTTATCATTATTTATAGCTATTATTTTACCGCTGTTTTTTATTCCTGCCAAATGCTGATCTGCGCCGGAGATACCGACGGCTATATATAGTTTTGGTGCAACTATTTTGCCTGTTTGCCCTGTCTGTTGAGATTTCGTAATATATCCTCTCTCATATGCTTCTCTGGAACCTGCAACCATTGCATTAAGTTTAGCCGCAAGTTCATAAATCAAAGCAAAACCGTTATCACGGCAGGCGCCAAGTCCTCCGGCAACAATGATATCCGCATTTGAAATATCATTTGATGAATGATTTTTAGTTGTTTTATTTATAACTTCAATTTTATTTTCTATTTTGTCTATATCAATCCAGTTAAATACAGCCGTTGCTTTATGTTCCGTTTTTTCTGATTTAAATATATTCTGCTGTACTGTTGCCATTTGAGGAAATGTTTTACATAATATGTCTGCTGTTAATTTGCCGCCGAATGTCGGTCTTGTTGAAACAAGAAGACAGCTTTTATCGTCAATATCCAGGTCTGTACAATCGGCAGTAAGACCAGTTTCAAGTTTTGTTGAAGTATATGCCGCAATATCTTTACCTTGAACGGTTGCTCCTACTAATATTATTCTTGGAGGATATTGTTTTGCAATTTGGGTAAAAATTTCAGAATAGTAAATTTTATTATAATCTTTAAGTCTGTCGTCCGAAACAATTATTACTTCATCTGCCCCGTATGAGCCAAGCTCGTTTATTATGTTTTCGTAATTTATTCTCTCTCCGATAACGCAGACTGTTATTCTCTGGTTCCAAAGTTTTTCTTTTAAAAAGCGGGCTTTTGTAAGCAATTCCTTCACAACAGGTTCAATTCTGTTGTTTTCGTCTTTTTGTGCATATATAAGAATACCGTTTGGTTCCATTTATAGTACTTTCTTTATCTCTTTATATATCTCTTGAAAATCTGTTTCATCTGAATTGTACACTTTGCCGTTTCTTGTATCTTCACACTTAAATACTTTGGATACATACGTAGGTGACCCTTTTAAACCTGCATCCTGTTCCATAATATTGATATCGTACATATTATATGTGATGTAATTATAATCCTGAGCGTTCATATAACCGCAAACTCGCGGAATACGCGGAGGGAAAATATAATTATGGATACAAATAACCGCAGGGAGTGTTATTTTAAATGTTGTGCTTTCTTTCTCGCACTCGGAAATCACAATTAAGTAGTTATCACCTATTTCAACAATTTCTGAGACATGACCGATACATGGCATATTAAGCCTTGCCGCAACACAGGGACCTGTTTGTCCGGTTTCCCCGTCTGCAGCACTTTGTCCGAATATAATAATATCAGTATCAGGTAAAAGCTCGCGGATACTTGCGGATAAAATTTTGGAAGTTGCAAGTGTGTCTGAACCTGCGAACTTGGAATCACAAAGTAAAAAAGCATCATCAGCACCCATTGCAACAGCTTCTTTTAGAATATCTTCCGCTTTTTTAGGCCCCATTGTTATTACTGTTACTTTAGCACCATGCTGTTCTTTTATTCTCAATGCCGCTTCAATTGCTTCTTTATCAACCGGATTTAAGACAGAATCCATCTTTGACCTGTCTATATTGTTATTTGGTGTCCATTTAACATCGGTTGTATCGGGAACCTGCTTAATAAATACGGCAATCTTCAACATTTAACCCCTTATATATCATTATTTTGCAACAAAAACAGCCTGTTTGCAATTTTTTTACATATCTAAAGCAATATCAAGAGTCTTTGCTTTTGCTACAATAGCACTTGAAGAGATAACATCAACGCCCGTTTCGGCAATTTGTCTTACCGTATCAATTGTCACATTTCCGCTTGCTTCAAGCATTATCTTTCCGTCAACCAGCTTAACGCATTCTTTCATCATTTCGCAGGGCATATTATCAAGTAAAATGATATCAACCCCGGCAGATACGGCTTCTTTTACCTGTTCAACAGTATCGCATTCAACTTCAATCTTATGTGTGTGAGAAAGATTTTCTTTTATTTTATTTACCGCGTTTGTAATTGAACCTGCAAATGCAATATGATTATCTTTAATCATAACGCAGTCAGACAAATTAAATCTGTGCAATCTTGCACCTCCTGTCGATACGGCATATTTTTCAAATATTCTGAACCCGGGTGTAGTTTTTCTTGTGTCTGTTATGCGTGCTTTATTTTGGCCGATTGCTTCCTGGTATTTTCTTGTTTCCGTAGCAATACCGCTCATTCTTTGAATATAGTTAAGTGCAGTCCTTTCAGCTATCAATATGGCTCTCGCACTTCCTTCAATTATTGCAATCGTATCACCTTTTTTTATTGTATCTCCGTCTTTAAAAAATTTTTCAAATTTGATATCTTTTGAAAGTATTTTAAAAACTAACTCCGCAACATCAATACCGCATAAGATACCGTCTTGTCTTGTATTTAATTTAGCCTTAATTATTTCATTATCGGATACAAGATAATCTGTCGTTATATCGCCAAAACCGATATCTTCTTCAAGTGCGTTTTTAATATATTTTTCAATTATAAATTTGTGCAGCTGCAAATGTTGCATATTTTCACTCTCCTTTATACTATTGACTGCTGAGATTTTGCTATCATTTCCCTGTCCGGGAAATCCTCTCTATAGTGTGCGCCTCTTGATTCTTTTCTGTTAAGTGCAAAATCAACTATAATTTTTGCAACAGAGAGCATATTTCTTAGTTCATATTCATGTCTTGAATTACATTTATATGTACGGCCTAGTTCGATAAACATTTTATCTATTTCTTCTTTAGCGCAGATTAGTTTTTCTTCGTTTCTCACAATGCCGGCTTTTTCCCACATAAGATTTTTTAAACGCGAAAACATATTTTCTATATCAACAGATTTATTATTTTGAACATCCGCCTTATAAAAATCTATTGTTCTTTTTATTTTTTCATCTTCAATTTGTTTAACGGATAAATCAACGATTTTCAAATAATTAACAAGTTCATAAGCCGTAACCGCACATTCAAGAATTGAATTTGAAGCCAGTCTGTTAGCTCCGTGAAGACCTGTACATGCTGCTTCTCCTATTGCATATAAGCCTTTAATTGAAGTTGTTCCGTTTATTTTTGTTTTTATTCCGCCCATAAAGTAGTGCGCGGAAGGTGAAACGGGAATATAATCCCCGGACGGATTAATACCGTATTCCAGACAGGTAGCATAAATCGTAGGAAATCTTTTTTCAAATTTCTTTTCGGGTATATGTGTTGCATCAAGATAAACATTCTTTGCACCTGTTTCTTTTGTTTCATTAAATATGGCTCTGGTTACAATATCTCTCGGGGCAAGTTCGAGGCGTTTATCATACTTTTCCATAAAAGTTTTGCCATGCCTGTCAACAAGTTTAGCTCCTTCCCCTCTTACGGCTTCCGAAATTAAAAACATAGTACCTTTTTCGGACAGTGCAAACGCTGTAGGGTGGAACTGCACAAATTCCATATCTTTGACAACGGCACCGATTCTGTATGCAAGCGCAATACCGTCTCCTGTTGTAATATCGGGATTTGTTGTAAATTTATAAAGCTGCCCTATACCGCCTGTTGCAATAATTACCGCAGGAGCTTCAACAACTTCGTATTCATTTTTTTCACAATTATAAGCGATAACGCCTCTTACTGTATTATTTGAATCTTTCAATATTTCAACTGCAAGTGTTTCTTCATATACATCAATGTCTTTACGGCTTAAAACATACTGAACAAGAGCATTTTCTATACAAAAACCCGTTGCATCACCGCCTGCGTGTAAAATTCTGTTTACACTATGAGCCGCTTCTTTTGTAAATTTCAATCTGTTATTTTCATCTCTGTCAAAGTCAACACCAAAACTCTGTAGTTCTTTGACAACGGCAGCACTGTTTTTAGATATAAATTCCGCCACTTTTCTGTCGGTAAGCCCTGCTCCTGCCTGAATGGTATCTTCTATATGCAAGGTACATGAATCAAGTTTATTTTCGGGCATTACGCAGACCATTCCGCCCTGAGCATACTTGGAATTTGATTCTATCAGCTGGGTTTTTGTTATTATCAGTATTTTATTCGGAAGAGCGGCCTCTTTTTGCAGTTTTATTGCCGCATATAATCCTGCAATACCGCTGCCGACAATTATGGCGGAATATTTTGTATGCTTCATTGTAATATCCTCTTATATATATTTTAGGGCAAACAAAAAATTGTTAAAACTATTTATACAGTCTTTTATTTTTATATCCGTATCCGATATAAATAGCAAGACCGATTATTACCCACAATAGGAAATAAAGAGAAGAATCTCCTCCGATGATAAAACTTTTATATATCATAAATGAACTGCACATTATTATGCCCAATATGGGAAAAAGCGGACAAAACGGAACTTTAAAAGGTCTGGGTCTATTCGGATCCGTTTTTCTCAGAATTAAAACTTCAATACATATAATTACGAAAGATGCAAAAGTACCGTAATTACAAAGCTCGGCAGATATATTCAAATCCATAAATAAAGAACCTATAATAACTATTAATCCGGAAATCCATGTTATTATATGGGGGGTCTTAAATTTAGGATGTATTTTCATTATACTTCTCGGGAAAAAATTATCTCTTGCGATGGAATAAAAAATCCTTGTTGTTCCGAGTTGATATACAAGAAGAACCGAAGTTAAAGCACATAGTGCCCCTACGGAAATCGCAAGTGCATACCAGCCTTTTCCTATGCTTCTCATTGCATGAGCCAAAGGTGCCTGTGTATCAATGGCTCCGTCCGGTATTATTCCGGTAAGTACAAGTGCAACCGAGATATATAATACTGTACAAAATATTAATGTTCCTATAATGGCCACAGGTAAATCTCTCTGCGGATTTTTTGTTTCCTCTGCAGCGGTTGAGATAGCATCAAAACCTATATATGCAAAAAAGATTATAAAAGTGCCGGATAATATACCTTCAACTCCTTTCCAGAAAAAAGGCGACGGAGCAAAAGGCTGCCAGTTTTCAGGCATGACGTAGTGTGAGCCGACTATTACAAAAAGAAGTATAATTGACAGGTTAACAAATACCATAATACTTGCAACTCTTGTAGATTCTTTTACACCTTTTATTAACAATATTGTAAGCAATAAAACAATAAAAATTGCGGGAATATTAATTGCAACAGGCATTTCAATTCCGAACGGAAAATGTATAAACGGCATTTTGTCATGAACATCCCATCCGTATTTATCACATATTGCATACATTGAACGAAAATCATTCCTTAACCATAAAGGAAAATTTACTGCAAAATCGGGTAAAACATGACGGAATCCTTTCAAAAGCTGCGTTAAATATCCCGTCCAGGCTGTTGCCACAGTAATATTTCCGATTGCATATTCAAGCATCAATACCCAGCCGACCATCCATGCCATAAACTCACCCATTGTCGCGTAGGTAAATGTGTATGAACTTCCTGATACCGGTATCATTGCAGCAATTTCAGAATAAGAAAGAGCCGAAAATAAACTTGCAATTGCAGCAATAAGCATTGAAATGATAACAGCCGTGCCCGCACCGGTCCCGCCTGCTCCGCCTACTATTGCACTGCCTATTATTGTAAAAATTCCCGTTCCGACAACCGCACTTATTCCTAATATTAATAAATCAAATATATTTAGTGTTTTCTTTAATTCCGTAGCATTACTTTCCGCAATAAAATCATCTGTTGATTTTTTGCTGAGCATATTCTTTATTACGGTCAGTGCTTTTTGTTTCATCTTTTCATCGTTCCGTCAATGAATTATATTATAAAACAAACAAAATTATTGTAAATTTTCAAGATAATTTTTTGCCGCTTGCTCCTGACGGTATATATTTATTGTATTTTTCATATTCTCATATAATGATTTAAGCCGATTACTGTCAAGCAGCATGATTTTTTTTATTATATCTTTAAGTTCTTCGGGGTTTGGTGAAATTAAAAAAGCATTTTCTTCATTTTTTAAAATACCGTCTATTCCGTCATTTTTTAAGGCAATTACTATGTTCATAGCTGCCATTGCCTCAAGATAGCTTAATCCGAATGTTTCATTCTCACTTAACAGAACAAACAAAGAAGATTGCTTTAAGTAATTAAAAACTTCTTTTCGCGGAATTTCTCCGGTAAATTTAATATTTTTCTCTAGTCCTAATTGTTTTGTAAGTTTTTGCAGATTTTCTCTCTCCTCACCGTCACCTATAATGCGCAGAAAAAAGTTCTTATCTTTAAAATCGGCTAATCCTTTAATTAATACATCTATATTCTTCCTTTTTATCAATGATGCGACAGTTGTTATTGTTAAATCTCTGTCGTGGATAAAATCAAGACATTTTGCACCGTATTGTTCAATTTCATCGGCAAGTTCGTTATCAACTCCCGAGTATGCAACAAAAGTTTTTCCGCATGTATCAGGGATTAAATCTTCAATCTTCTTTTTTAAGACCGGACTTCTTGCCGCAATAAAATCAGCTGTTTTGTACGCACTTTTAAGTTTTTGTCTGAAAAATATTTTATAAGGATTATTTGTCAGAACAGTTATATCTGATGAATGTACCGCGCAGCAGTATCTTATTTTATCTCTTTTCAGAAGTTTCTGAGCCATTAAAGCACCGCATGGCATATGAGAAATTAAAATATCATAGTTTTTAAGCGAAAAATCCGCAGGTAATTTTTTGTATACGTTAAAGAAAAACGGAGTATTAAAATTCAGATTATATATTTTTATTCCGTGTTCATTATATATTCCTTCTTTTTGGATTCTTCTGCCGCGTAATTTTGTATTCGGCACAAAATTAGAACGAATAACTTCAATAATATGCCCTTGTTTTTTCCACTCCTGCACAAAGTAATAAAGCGCTTTTGCTATTTTTTCTTCGCCTAACGGGTATAAATCTGTTACAAAAAGTATTTTCATATAGTCTATATTACTATATTATTTAATAAAGTATAGAGGAATTAATTTTGAAAGAATTAAACATAAAAAATTATGCCCATATAGGTGATGCCGTATACGAGGTCTTTATTCGTGAAAAAACAATTATGATGACCTCAAATTTAAACAAATTGCATAAACTGACGGTCAGTTATGTTAATGCGGGATTTCAAACAGAACTGCTTGAAAAACTAACTCCGTTCTTGACGGATGCAGAGCTTGAACTTTCAAGGCGTGCAAGAAATATTCCGATATCTTCTTCAAGAAGAACAGACAGAACACTTCACGCAAGTGCAACTTCTCTTGAAGTCATTTTCGGATACAACTATATTCACAACAAAGAACGATTTTATGAATTATGCCGTCTTTCGGAAGATATAATGGGTTTTTCTAATGAAAAAGGAAAAATATAAAAACGGATAATAAGAAATTGAAATAAATCTTTACTTTTAAAAATTGCATATTATGATATTATAATAATATGTTGATTAGAGAAACGGAAATCCGTTTCTTTTTTATTTAATAAGAGTTGTATCTGTTTAGAAGAAAGGAGCAGTCACGTGGCAAGAGATAAATATAACAAGTCTCAGCAAAATAATAATGCTCCTTTGGAGTATGTAAATAAAAGAGAACTTATGGAAAAACTGGAACCTTTAATTGACAATACTCTTATGCGTTTCGGTTTGATTCCGGTTGAAACGGAACTTGTTAAAGAAAATCACAGATGGTTCTTAAGAATATTTATATATTCAAAAGATCGTGAGGTCGGAATTGATGATTGCGAAAACGTTTCAAGAAGTTTATCCGATTTTCTGGAAGAATTAATTCCTTTTAAATATTATCTGGAAGTAAGTTCTCCCGGAATAGAGAGAAAACTCAAATCGGATAAGGAATATATTATCTTCAACGGAAAAGATATAAGCCTGAAATTAAGAGAGGCTGTAGATGAATCAGGCGAAAAACAATTTGTTGCCAAAATTGTTGATTTTGATGAGGCCGAAGGTTTAACTGTTTATTCATACAAGGATAAAAAAGAAATCTTAATCAAAAAAGATAATATAATATCAGCAAAATTATATTCGAGTGAAATATAGGAGAAGGACAATGATTAAAATAGGGACAGCCCTTTTTGAGGCTTGTGAAGAACTTGAAAGAGAAAAAGGAATATCAAAAGAGGTTATAATTTCATCTCTTTGCGACGCTATGGTTGCAGCATATAAAAAACATATAAAACAAAAAGAAGTCAATAATGTTGAAGCAATACTTGATGAACAATCCGGTGAAATAGGTGTATTCAGAACCAAGCTGGTGGTTGAAAATGTTGAAGATCCCGATATGGAAATATCTTTGGAAGATGCAAAAGAAATAGATGATGAAGTTGAACTTGAAGATGAAGTTAAAATAGAAGTTACACCCGAAAACTTCGGACGTATTGCCGCTCAAAGCGCTAAACAGGTCATTACTCAAAGAATACGCGAAGCGGAAAGAAATCTTGTACTTAATGAATTTTTGGAAAAGAAAGGTACTCTTACAACAGGTATTATTCAGCGTGTGGAAAACAGAAATGTTATAGTTAACATCGGAAAAACTGATGCTATAATGCCTCAAAAAGAACAAATCCCTGGTGAATACTATAAACCGGGAAACAGAATAAGAGTATTTGTTCTTAATGTAAAAGAAACACCAAGATTGCCTCAGGTTATTGTGTCTCATGCACATTCGGAAATTGTAAGAGAACTGTTTGAACTTGAAGTTCCCGAAATTGAAGACGGAATAGTTGAAATTAAATCTATTTCAAGAGAAGCCGGCTACAGAACAAAAATCGCAGTTGCAAGTAATGACCCCGATGTTGATTCGGTAGGCGCCTGCATAGGACCCAGAGGAAGCAGAATTCAGACTATTATCGGCGAGCTTAAAAATGAAAAAATTGATATTGTAAGATATTCCGACAATCCTGTCGAATATATAGTAAACGCATTATCTCCCGCAAGAATAGTATCTGTAGATATTTTGGCAGATGATGAGTATTCAAAAGAGGCGTTTGTTATTGTTCCGGATGATCAATTAAGTCTTGCTATAGGACGTGACGGTCAAAATGTAAGACTCGCCCATAAATTAACGGGATGGAAAATTGATATCAAGAGCCAGTCTCAGGCGGAAAAAATGGATTATACCGCAAATAATCAACCTGCAGAAGAAAATTATGATGAACATGAAGATGAAGTTGACGAAATTGCGGAAGAAATCAGAGAAGAACAAGAATATGCAGTTGATGAAGATGATGTTGCATCTTTAGAAAATAATGACGATACTCAAGAATCAGAAGAAATCGTTGAATAATATTTTGTTTGATATATAATAAAAACATATTCCCCTTTCGTCTAATGGTAGGACGCAACACTCTGGATGTTGCTATCGAGGTTCGAATCCTTGAGGGGGAGTATGTTTTTTAAATATAAGGAGTTCTTTTATGCAGATTAAAGATTATCAGGTTGTTCTTTTAGGTGTTATGATTGCTTTGGGCTGTGTTTTTTCCACATATATTCTTTCAAAGTCAATTATTGAATTTCAAAAACTTCAAACTCAAACAATCAGAGTAACCGGAAGCGCAAGTCAAAATGTTACATCGGACTCCTCTTCATGGGTTATTAATCTCAGAACAAGAACCGCTACATTAAAAGACGGTTATGCAAAACTCAATTCAGACTCAAAAAAAATAAAAGAATTCCTGCTTGCTAACGGTATAGAAGAGAAAAATATTTCATTTTCTTCCATAGGAAGCTATGAAAATTATAAAAGAACGGTTAACGGCAATACTACAAATGAAGTTGAAAGCTATACCGTTTATCAGGGCGTTACCGTTAAATCAAACGAAACAGCCAAGTTGACGGAACTTTCAAAAAAAACCGATGAATTAATCAATCAAGATATAAATATGAATGCTGAAAATGTTCAATATTATGTTTCAAATCTGGATGATATAAAAGTTAAAATGGTCGGTGAAGCTGCAAAAAATGCCAAACAAAGAGCTCAGAGTATGGTTAAAGGAACAAATGGTCATATCGGCGCCATGAACAGCGCGAAGATGGGTGTATTCCAAATTGTTCCAGTTGATTCAACAGAAGTTTCCGACTACGGATATAATGATACTTCTGCTATTGAGAAGAAAGTTGTTGCAACCGTAAGCGCGACATTTACGGTTAAATAAAGGCTTGAAATACAACCGGTTTTAGAAGCTATTTTTTTTCAAAAAGTGCACTGATAAAATCATCGGGATTAAAGAGCTTTAGATCTTCAAGTTTTTCTCCGACACCGATTAATTTAACAGGAAGATTGAATTCTTTTGCTATGGCAATAATAATACCGCCTTTTGCACTGCCGTCAAGTTTTGTAAGCGCAACCGATGTAAGATTAACACATTCCGAGAATAATTTTGCCTGAGAAAGTCCGTTTTGCCCCGTATTTGCATCAAGAACAAGAATACTTTCTTTTAATGATTCGGGGGCAAGTTTATCTATAACGGATTTTACCTTGTTAAGCTCTTCCATAAGATTGCGCTTATTATGCAATCTGCCGGCTGTATCAATTAAAAGTACATCATAATTTTCATTCTGGGCTTTTTTTATTGCATCAAAAACAACAGCCGCCGCATCTATACCGTCTTTTCTTACAATATCAACTCCGGCTCTTTGAGCCCATATGTCAAGCTGCTCTTCTGCAGCTGCTCTAAATGTATCACCTGCGGCAAGTAAGACTTTTTTCCCTGACAGTCTGAATTTATATGCCAATTTAGCAATTAACGTTGTTTTCCCTGCACCGTTAACACCGGTTACAAAGAATATATTTAATCCGTTATCATCAAAATTTAAATCGCAGGAACCGACACTTTTAAGAATTGATGCAAATTCTTCTTTTAAAAACTCTTTTATTTGAGACGGTTTTACCTTTGTTTGTTTCCTTAATTTATCCGTTACTGAAGATGCAAGATTTACACCTAAATCTGCTTTAATAAGCATATCTTCCATATCATCCAAAATAAAATCATCAAATACTTCTTCTTCCTCTACAGAAGAAACAACATCATCCACAAGATTTTTTGTTGTGTTTGAAATTGTTTTCTTTAATCCTTCAAAAGAAAAATTCCAGAAAGATTTTGAACTTTCTTCTTTTTTTTCAATATTTTCTTTCTCTGCATCATTTTTTTTGAAGAAATTAAACATATAAATCAGTGCCTATTTTAAGTTATTTTCAATAACAACTTTGCCCAAAATACCGTTTACAAATGAGGCGGAATCTTCCGTTGAATATTTTTTTGCAAGTTCTACCGCTTCATCTATAATAACTTTCAACGGAGCATCTTTTACATAAAGAAGTTCACAAATTGCTATTCTCAGAATATCTTTATCCATCTTAACAAGACGGTTTATATCCCAGCCGAATGCAAATTTTTTAATTTGGTCGTCAATTTCAGATTTATGTTCCTTAAAAGCATTTGTAATATTGACAATGTATTCTTTTACATCCGCGTTCTCTTCAAGAGCGGACATTTCTGCAATTTCAAGTGCCAGCATTGTTTTTTCTGCTATGTTTAACAATTCGTCAAGTTTCCCTTGCATATCTGAAGTTAACGGGATTGGAACGGGAATATTTGAAACTTCAATCGGCCGTTTAAGATTGTCGGGATGATTTGATTCATATTCTTCTATATATGCTTTCATTGCCAGAATAGAAGCAGATGCTGATTTTAGGTCGTCTGAAGAATTATTTGTAAGTGTTCTTACGGATTTCAAAACTATATCCTGAAAATCCCATTTGTTAAGATTATCAATTGTATTCATTTGCGAAAAGAGTATTAAAGCCAATTCTCTGGCAGCACGCCTTGCTTGCATATTAAGTTCCTTTTATAAATTATTATAATGATATTATTAAGCCATAAAAATATTTTATTTACAATTATTTTGCACAAGGAAAAACTATTAATCTTTGCCGTATTTTGTTCTTTCACTTGACTTTTAATTTTGGACTTAATAATATATAAATGTTGACACCGTTGGGGCGTCGCCAAGTGGTAAGGCACCTGGTTTTGGTCCAGGCATCTCGGAGGTTCGAATCCTTCCGCCCCAGCCAGTTAAAAAGAGAGCTTCTATAAAGCTCTCTTTTTGCTATTTAATATGGATACTCATTGTCTTGCAGGTTGAGAATTTCCGACTGCAAAACGAGAATTTAACTCTCAAAATGAGAATTTTGGACAGTTAGTTCTGAAATGTCAGACAGTTATTTTTGAAAATATTTTTTAAGAATAATTATTCTAATAATTTTTATCAAATTGGTTGGTTTTAATTGTCAGACAATTAAAACCGAAATTTTCATGCTATGATTGAATTAAAAATATAGGAGTGTGGAAGTGCCGATACTAGATTGGTTGAATAAGGGTGAAGCGACAAAGGTTACAAAGAAGTTACCGTATAGAATGCTAAAAGCTAATGCTGAGTTATCTTATGGTGAGCAAAATGAAAATATGATTATTAAAGGTGATAACCTTGAAGCTCTACAAGCCCTATTGCCATACTATAAAGGTCAAATTAAGTGTATTTACATAGACCCTCCTTATAACACTGGTGGTGCATTTGAACACTATGACGATAACTTAGAACACTCAAAGTGGTTGTCCTTAATATATCCAAGATTAGAATTATTGAGAGAGTTATTAGCAGAAGATGGCTCTATCTGGATTTCTATTGATTCTGATGAATGTCATTATCTCAAAGTTATTTGCGATGAAATATTTGGTAGAAAAAATTTCATAGATGAAATTGTATGGCAAAGAGCTTTTGCTCCTGTAAATTTAAAAAAGACATTATCTCGAAGTCATGATGTACTATTGGTATATGCAAAAAATTATAACGAAGACTATGAATTAAATAAGTTACCACGTTCATCTTCTCAGATTTCAAATTATAAAAACCCTGATAATGATGAAAGAGGAGTTTGGACATCAGCAGATTGTACCGTAGGTCCTGCTGTTGAAGAAAAATTATATGAGATAATTACTCCATCAGGCAGAATTGTTACACCTCCTACAGGTAGATGTTGGTTATTTACAAAAGATCGTTTTGAAGAAATGAAAGCAGATAATCGTATTTGGTTTGGTGCTAAAGGTGATAATGCCCCACGTGTAAAAAAATTTCTATCTGAAGTAAAGCAAGGTGTTGTTGCTATGACTTTATGGCTGAGAGATGATGTTGGAGATAATCAAGAAGCAAAAAGAGAAATAAAAGCTCTTAATTTTGAAACAGTTTTTGATACTCCTAAACCTGAAAGACTTATTCAAAGAGTGCTAACGCTTGCTACTAATGAAGGAGATTTAGTTCTTGATTCTTTCTTGGGCTCAGGAACAACTTGTGCAGTTGCTCAGAAAATGGGTAGAAAATACATTGGTGTTGAAATGGGAGAACATGCAATTACTCATTGTGTGCCAAGAATGAAAGCCGTTATTGATGGCGAACAAGGTGGAATATCTAAAGCTGTTGATTGGAAAGGTGGAGGTGGATACGCTTTCTATGATTTAGGTGAAACCATATTTGATGAAAATGGTAATATTAACAAGCAAGTAGATTTTAAAACTCTTGCAAGCCATGTATGGTTTAGCGAAACAAAAACTCCTTTATCTAACTTTGAAAAATCTCCATTATTAGGAATACATAATGGAATAGCTTATTATCTCTTATTTAATGGGATTTTAGGAGACAAGAAACCAGATGGCGGAAATGTATTAACTCAGAAAGTTCTAGATACACTACCAACCTTTGACTGCAAGAAAGTAATATATGGCGAAGCTACAAGAATGAATGCAGAGAAACTTAAAGCAAATAATATTGTATTTAAGCAAACTCCTTACGACATAAAGGCTAGGTAATATGAAACATATATTTTTAGAAATAATTGCTATTATAGTATCTTCTGTTATTGCTTCAGTAACTTTTTGGTTGGTGACACCAGACAAAATGCTCGAAGCTAAAATAATTATACCTACGTTGATTTTTATTTTAATTCTTTTGTATGGTGCAGTAAAATACATTTTTCAACTTCAAGAAGAGCTAAAAAACAATAATCAAATAAAATTGCCCAAATTAAAAACAATAGAAGAAAATTACTATATTTTTGAAGCGTCTGAAATTTTTGAGCCACAATCATATTGTATTTTATATTTTATAGATAAAACAAAGCAAAAATTAGCACTTGGCATAGTTGAAACCATAATTGATTCTTCCCATTTGCTACAAGTAAAAATATTGGAAGATATTGATAAAGATATTCAAAATAAAATGTTAAAAAATAAAGAAAAGATTTATTTGAAACCAACAATAACAACATTATATGTTGATAAAGAAAATATTATGCAAGGAGCTGAATAATGTCAGAACTAATAAAAATTATAGAATTACTTAATGATGAAGATGGACGTTGCTTTAAAGCAATTATAAACAAAGGTTTAAATGATTCTATTAAAAATGGAGATAAGTTTTTAGTAGTTGGAATTGGGAGAGAACTTTTTGATCCTGATACAAAAGAATCTTTGGGTAAACTGGAAATTGTGAAAGGTAAAGCAATTGTGTTGCATGCTCAAGAAAAAATGGCAACAATTGAAAGTATTAATTATAAAAAAGAATTTCCAATTAAAACCGTAGAAGAAACAATGGGAGGTGTTTCTTTGATTCTTAGTCATATGGGAAGAACAAAAAAAACAACTTATGAAGAAAAAGAAAAAATCTTACTTCCATTCGAAAAAATTGAAATCGGAGATATTGCAAAAAAACTTGAGGAATAGCAATGTTTGAACTTAAAGAATATCAAAAGAAAACATTAAATACATTAAAGGCTTACTTAGAACAAGTAAGGTATAACGGTGCAGAAGGTGCATATCATCAAATAAAGGAAGGTTATGCTTATAACAAAATTAAAAACCTTGAAGAAGTACCTTATGTGTGTTTGAGACTTCCTACTGGTGGTGGTAAAACATATCTTGCTTCAAACACAATTCCTTTAGTTGCACATACATATCTTGAAACTGAAACACCAATGGTGTTATGGTTCTGTCCTACTAATACAATTAAGACTCAAACCATAGAAACATTAAAGAATCCTAGACACCCTAATAGAGAGGTGTTAGAAAAGGCTTTTGCTGGAGATATTCTTGTTTATGATATTGAAGATTATGCTAATGTAAGAGCTCAAGATATTGAAGGTAAGTGTTGTGTATTTGTTTCAACATTCCAAACATTTAAAATTACTGATACTAATGCAAGAAGAATATATGCTCATAATGAAAACCTAGAACCACACTTTAGTAAGATTCCGAACTTGCAAAACATTGAAGCGTTAGAGCGTATTGAAAAAGGTGAAGATAAAGGTAAAGTTAAATATTCGTTTGCTAACTTATTAAATATTCATCGCCCTATTGTAATTGCCGATGAAGCTCATAACAATTCAACAAAATTAGCTTATGAAATGCTACAAAGGGTTAATCCATCATGTATAGTTGAATATACAGCAACTCCAGCAAGCAATTCAAACATACTTCACCATGTATGTGCTATGGAACTAAAAGTAGAAGAAATGATTAAGTTACCTATTATTCTTACTGTTCATCAAACTTGGGAACAATCTATTGCTGGTGCAGTACAAGCAAGAAAAGGTTTAGCAGAACTGGCACAAAACGATAGTAGCTACATTAGACCTATTATGCTTATTCAAGCTGAAAGCAAAGATAAAGAAGTTACTGTGGATGTAATTAAGAAATATCTTGTAGAACAAGAAAATATTGATGAATGTAAGATTGCTATCGCAACAGGAGACCAAAGAGAATTAGACGATATCAATATATTTGACCCTAAGTGCCCGATAGAATATGTAATTACAGTTGAAGCATTAAAAGAAGGTTGGGATTGTTCTTTTGCTTATGTATTCTGTTCCGTAGCAAGCAGACATTCTACTAAAGATATTGAACAGTTATTGGGTAGAGTTTTGAGAATGCCTTATGCTAAAACTAGGGAACAAGAAGAATTAAATAAAGCCTATGCATTTGTATCTAATACAACTTGGCAAGATGGAGTTGCTCAACTTAAAGATAGACTTGTTGAAATGGGCTTTGAAGAAACAGAAATACCAGATACTATTCAAGGTAAATTACCGGTTTTATTAGGTGGTAATGAAGAAAAGAAATTTATTAAGTTAAATGCTTCAAAATTTGATATGAGTAAATTCTCTGAAGAAGAACAAAAGAAAATAGAAGTGGTTAAAACTCCTATTGGTGAGGAAATGATAATCAGTACTGAAGAAATTATTACCCCTGAGTTTGAGGAAAAAATTATTCAAGCTACACCAAAACAAGAGCGAAAATCTGTAGAGGTTAGCTTGAAAGTTGAACTAAGAAATCGTGTTGTATATGAAAGAAAATACCCTTCCCAAGAAGGTAAGCCATTTAAAGTTCCTCAATTGCAGTTATTTGTTGATGACGATTGGGTGTGTGATTATAATGAATACTTTATAGACCCTAGTGGTAGATGGTTACTTGAATATCCAGCCACACTTACAGAGGGTGAATTTAGAATTAGAAGTACAGGAACTTCAATTTCAATAGATATTAATGGTAATCACATTGAAGATAGATATATTCAAGAAACTCTTGCTTTAAACTTTGGTGATACGCAAACAGATTGGACTATTCCTAAGTTAGCAATATGGGTTACTCAACAAATTCCAGACAGTTCAATAGCTCAACAAGTACAAGTTTATTTTGTAAGACAGTTGCTTGAAAACTTGTGTATTGATAGAAATATAGCATTGAATGATTTATTAAGAACAAAATTTATTCTTAAAGACGCTATCAGAAATAAGATTGCAGAATACAAATACAAAGCAGAGCAATCTGGCATGCAAAGAACATTGTTTGATACTGGAGCAAAAGTACAAACAGATTTTAATTACAGCATAGACTTTACTGGCAAGTATTATGTTCCAACAACTGCATATAGAGGAACTGCTTTTAATAAACATTATTTCTCTCAAATTGGTGATATGAACAAAGAGGAAGTTGAATGTGCAAGAATTATAGATAATCTTCCTGAAGTTGAATATTGGGTTAGAAATATTGAAAAGCATTCTTATTCTTTTTACTTGCCAATGGCTAATGGCAATTTCTATCCAGATTTTGTTGCTTTATTAAAAGATGGTAGAGTTCTTGTTGTTGAATATAAAGGTGAACATTTAGTTACAAACGAAGATTCTAAAAATAAAGATGCTATTGGGCAACTATGGGAAAAATCTAGCAACGGTAAATGTTTATTTATAATGGCTACTAAAAAAGATGACAAAGGTTTAACCTTGCCAGAACAGATACAGAAAAAAACAATTTTGATTTAAATTGGAGAGATGAATTTATTCGTAAAATAGTATAAACATTATTATTATGCTATACTCAAAACATGCAAAATACTTATTCTTATGAACAATTTCAAAGATTAAATGATGTTCTTTTATGTGCAAAAGAAGACTTAAAGAATTTTGACAATCAAAACTCCTTTGCGAGTCGTTGTCAATTACGTAGAACAATTAATCGTTTAACTGATGATTTAAGCCTAAGAAATAGTTCCCCTCATATTAGGAGACTTTATCACAATTGGAATGTATTAAATGAACGTGGATGCACAAAACAAGATTTGTTGTTTGTAATAGAAACATTAACTGGAATAAAAAAGGATCTTTTTGTAGGTTATTATGACAAAATATTTATTAGTCATTCAGAAAAAGATAAAGAAATAGCAAGTGAGCTTATTGACTTATTGCACAATATTGGAATAAAAAAGCCTATAAATGGATTGAATGGACAAATATTTTGTAGTTCTTATGATGGGTATTTAATTCCTTTAAGAGAGAATAATATTGAATATATTAAAACACAACTGGATTCTACCGATAATGTATTAGCATTGGTTCTATATTCAAAGAATTATATGAATAGTGCAGCTTGTTTAAATGAAGCAGGTGCTATATGGATAAAAAATATTGCTTTTTATCCAATTATATTGCCTGATTTTTCTTTTGAAGAAATAAGAGGGTTTTTAAATCCCAACATCACAGGTTTTAAAATAGATGACAAATACAAACTTAATGAATTTAAAGATAGTTTAGTGAAATATTTTAATTTGCAAGAAGTGAATTCCAATATTTGGGAACAGGAAAGAGATAAGTTTATTTCTAAGTTTGATAATAAAAATTTAGTTTCTTAATTTAATTTGACTTTCGTTTACCTTCAAGTGATGAATGTCACAACCCAAAAGGAGGTTGTGTATGGAAGAAAGATTTGTTATCAAAAGAAAAGATTTTAAGAAACTCGAACGATATGCTGAAAATATCTACAACACAGCAGTTGTGATTGATTATTTTTGCTCATCTCAAAAAGAATACGAGGAACTTTATAACCTTGCACCAGTTGTTAAAAACTTACGTCGTGATGCAGACCAAGTTAATGCGTTTTTTATAAACTATCCTGAAAGTATAGACGAATAATTATTCCATTATTTTTATTTTCAATTACATACTTTCAATTACATTTGCATAAAAATTTATGCAAATTTCTTCATTTCTCCCATAAAAACAATATTTATAAAAATTTGCCCTAAACACTTTTAGCAACTTAATTTAAACCTATTTTATTAAAATGTAATTAAAATTCGTTCAATTACATTTTTTGAGATTTTGTTTAACAACTTCCCTCTAGGTCGGAAGTCGTTGTCACAAGGGGGGGGGGGGGAAGTAACCACTTCCCTTGAAGTTGGAAGTAAAAAACTAATGTAATTGAAAATGTAATCGAAAAATTTTGATTACATTTTTAAAAAACGCTAAAATTCAAATATATAAAGGACATTTGAGGGACAAGTTGAGGACAGGCAAAGGACACGAAACGGACATTTCGGACATAATTACATTGTCCAACAAAAACCTAGGGAAGTAGCCTCAATCTCAAACACCAAGCCAATCTCACTTTAAAATTTCAATTACATATTTTTCAAAAATGTCCGTTTACTTATAATGGATTGGTAAAACAATTTAATCTTTAGTAATTAATTATAATTGTCAAAGGCCGGTTAGGTTTTTTTATACTTAAAATGCTATAATCTACTTAAAGTTCATCAAGTATAAATTATTAATAAGGAAATTATGATAAAAGTTTTATTTGTTTGTCTAGGGAATATTTGCAGGTCACCAATGGCGCAAATTATTTTTCAAAATATGGTAAATGAAGATGGCCTTGAAAACCAATTTGAGATAGATTCTGCAGGAACGGAAGGTTACAATGAATTGTACCATGCAGGTGTTCACAGCGGGACAAAAGAAATTCTAAAAAGAAAAAATATTCCTTTTTTTGAGCATTATTCACGCAAAATCCGTAAAAATGATTATGACTATTATGACTATATTATTGCGATGGATATGGAGAACATTAACGATATTGAAAATATTACAGGGATTGATAAAGATAATAAAATAAAAAGGCTTTTGGATTATACGAATAATCCGCGTAATATAAAAGATCCCTGGTATACAGGTAATTTTGAAGAAACATACGAAGATGTAACCGAAGGTTGCAGAGCATTTTTTAAATACCTACTGCTTAATAATAAATTAGAGCAGTTATAAATAAAATAATGTTAAAACAGATTTGTTAGTTTATTGTTAGCCAAAAACTTATATTAAATCCAATCTTGTCTGCCGGGTATTTGCTTCAGCCGACATTTGCGCTGCAATGAGCTTTTGAGCAATTTCTCAGACTTTTTATCTTGAGGAAATTAACAATCTGACAAATTTTTACAAGCTGTTATAATATCTTATTATTTGAATTTAAAAAAAAATACGGTTATGAAAAAACAAATTTATTACAAAACAAATTATGAATCACCGGTTGGCTGCTATATGATGGCAAGCGACGGGAAAAATCTTTCGGGTATTTGGCTGGAAGGACAAAAATATTATGCTGCAACAATTGATTGTGAAATTATTGAAAATGACAACCTTAAGATATTTTCAGAAACAAAAAACTGGCTTGACAGATACTTTAACGCTCAAAATCCGGCGATATCCGAACTCAGACTTGCTCCTAAAGGCAGTGTATTCCGGCAGCGTGTATGGCGGCTTCTTTGTCAGATACCTTACGGCTCGGTTACAACATACGGTGAAATTGCAAAAATAATAGCAAAAGAACAGGGAAGAAAAAAAATGTCAGCTCAGGCAGTAGGAGGCGCTGTCGGGCACAACCCCATTTCAATTATTATTCCCTGCCACAGAGTTATAAGTTCAAACGGCAGTCTTACGGGGTATGCGGGCGGAATAGAAACAAAAATCAAACTTCTTGAACATGAAAAGTGCAATATAGAAAAATTTTTTATTCCGCATAAAACCACTTCACATTAAAATTATTTATATTACGGGCGTTGTTTTTTTATATAATGGCAAATTTCTTTATTTTTGATGTTTATTCCAAACGGTTAAGAAAATGAAAATCTCCTCCATTGAAGCTGTAAATATCAGTCGTTATTTAAACTCTCAAAATATTAATAAAGAGGATTATTCAAAATGCAATTATTCGGATTCATTGACGATAAAAAATCATTTTGCAGCCTATAGTGCATTAAAAAACCAAAAGCTCTGTTATCTTTCCTTTAAAAAGAATCCTTCAATAGTAGAAAAATATCCCATATACAGCAGTTTAGGAATACTTACTCCGGCCCCAAAAATAAATACTGATATATATCTAAGAAAAAAACTTCAAAAACTGAAAAAAAGTGACGGAGAGCAATATTTTAAAGATGAAAAAACCGTTTCAAAATTAATAGACGGATTAAGAAGTGATAAAGTATTGGATTTTCAACTCTCGGCTGTAGGATTCTTAATTAATAACCCTAAATTCGGCGAGCCTGATGATTTAATTAAATTTGTATCGCAAATTAACACTGTTGAACGCGGATATTTGTTTGTGAATAAAGCGGAAGAGTACAGTAAACGATATCCTGATATGACTGCGGAAGAAATGCTGGCTATTATACCGAGATTAGAACCTAAAAAAATAGAAATGCAGGAAAAATTTATTGATGTTTTATATTCACAAAAGAAAAAAACACAAGATTTTCCGCCCGATGATTTTGCAGAACTTTTATCATCTGTTAATGATAAACAAACTGCCGAAATTCAGTTGAGCTTTTTCGATGATTTAATGAAAAGAAATAATATAACACCTAAAATAGCAATTAATCTTGTTACAAATATTGAAGACCGTAAACACGGTTTATTAAAGAAAATGACAGGACTTACATTATTAAATAAAGGTATAGATCCGGAAGGAATGCTTGTTTTGCTGCCAAAAGTAAGAAATTCCCAAATTGCGGCACTTTATAACAGAATTTGCGATTATTTGATACATGAAAGACATATAGACAGCACAACAGCTGCATCTATAATGGCAAATATTTCCAGTGAATATGTATTCGATTTACATAAAAACCTTATTGAAGAAATGCAGGCATTAAGAGATTTTGAGAGTATAGATATACTTAAAATATTAGGTGATATTCAAACTCCTGAAATGGCGGAATTAAAAAGCGCGGTAATTCATGAACTTGCAAAAATAGATAAATTAAACGGCCACGATATAATGCATATAGTTACCAATGTGGACAATGTATACGGCGCCGAAATAAAAGTTAAAACAGCCCAAATGCTTTCTCAAATAGAAGAACTAAGCGGTGATAATATAGGTTATATAGTAGCGGGGTGCCATAATGAAGAAAATTCGAACGTAAAATGTTGTGCTTCAAGAGAATTGATAGCAATTCCCGGAATGACAGGCAGAGCAGTAACAACAATTGCTTCAAGACTGTTGAAAAAGGAAACGGCGGAAGTTCAAATAAGTGCCGCAAAAGAACTTTCTGAAATGAATATATTTTCACCTGCCCAGATTGCCTCTATTGTACGATTTATGCGGAATTCCGATTTTAAAGAAGCAAAACTTAAAGCAATAGATACCCTGCTGCAATATAAACAACTTGATGCGGAAGCTATTGTTAAAATTTTAAATCAAATCAGCGGAGAAACAAAAGATAAATATCTGCTTCAATGTATTGACAAAATGTGCAAAAACAATTCTTTTACTCCCGAAGATATTGCAAACATTGCATCTACAATGACGGTAAATAAACATTCCTGCTTTAAGTCTATTGATTATTTTGCATCAATTCCTCCGGAAATAAGACAAAACATTAACGATTATTCAATCATACAGGATTTTCAGCCGTTTGTGAATAATAAATATTTAAATAAAAACGAAAGACGCGATTTGCTTTTGTCCCTTGTAAAACATCATGCCGAAATATTAGATGAAAACAACAATCAGGCAATAAGACAATTGTTCCCGTTCTTGCCGAAAAATTCGGAAGAATATTGTGAACTATTGCCTGTTTTAGCAAAATCAATATACAGAATTCCTAAAAAAGTAAATGAAACAACAAAAAGAGCCATTAGAAATTATCCCGAAATACTTCTTGATATCAGCCGTGCTGACAGTCAATTTCTGGAAATAGACTTTGAAAACCCGGAAAATATCCCCACGCTCAAATATACAAGAGAACAATTTATTTCTGATTTAAAACACAGCTTGTCAAGACTTCCCGGATATTCTCAAGAAAAAATGGCGGACCAGTTTGGATTTGAATTAATTGAAAAAGACGGAAAAACAATATTAAAAGGTTATCCGAGAATTCCCGACAAATATACTTTCGGCATACGGGACAAAGCTCTTATCCCCGTAACCGGTCAAATTGCACAACATATAAAAGAATTTACCGATGAAAATCAATTACTTATTAATAACAATGAAGCAATTGCAAAACAATTGGATTCTGTTTTTAAGGCCATTCCGGAATTATATACGCTTGTCGGAAAACAACAAAACGAATGGCATCATTTTGACCTGTTTACACATACCTTGAGAGTTGTTCAGGAAGTTATAAAAAATGACAGATTTCAAACATTAAAGGATTCGGATAAGATTCTTTTGCTGACGGCGGCTTTTATGCATGATATTTCAAAAGAAGAATATATTGTTGATAAGAGACATTCATTAACCGGTGCATTTGATGCACACGCAATTGCCGGAAGATTTAACTTCTCTGAATCGGAAAAAAGCAAATTATTTGCCGTTATAAGAAACCATGAATGGTTAAAATATTATAACAAAGAAGGAATTTCAGAACTTCAAAAAATCGAACGCGCAAAAACAATTGCTTTTTCATTAAGAGAAGGTAACGCGTTTGATTTGGTAAAAATATTATCGGAAGCTGACCTTAAAGGAATGAAAAGAAAAGAAGAGGCATATCATCTCTTTAAAGAAGCACAGGTGGAAGGAAATAACGAAGTGGCACGTTATATCAGAGATCTGCAAAGGACGGCAATTACCCTCCCTCAATACAAACTTCCCAAAGCAAACCAGCTAATACCGGATAATGATATTGTCCGTTCCGTTAATATAGGCGGTATAAGAAATAAGGTTATTTACCTGAGAAAAAATATGGTAAAAGGAAGCCTTCCTTTTGACAGAAATCTTGATCCTAACGATTTTAACGTGCTTGTTCATTCGCTTGATTCCGAAAAAAACGCATTGATATTCCAATGTCTGGATGAAAGTATTCCCGATTCTTTAATAAGTGCTTCTTATGTGAATTTACCGAAAGGAAACTGGAAAACATACAGACAGCAAGGGTTTATTCTTGATGTAAACAGTGATGACATACATGCGGCTTATTACAAAGATTATGGTTCCGGGCTGGCAAAAAGTATAGACAAATTAAAGCAGGATTATTTATTTGAAGGCTATTTTAAACCGCAACGCGATTATATTTCAAGAAAAATAAAAGAAACCCTTCATATCCGAGATGATGATTACAGGAGTTTATATCAACATATTAAAAATAAATCTCTTGTAGAAATAAGAAATGAGTATCCTTTTGTATCAGCAGCGCTTAAAAAAATCTTTATGGAAATGCAGGGCGGTGAATATACATATGGCAGAAATTATAATGAAGTACTTGTAACCCGTCCGAGAATTCAAGGAGTTTTTGCTTATGACCGTTCTATTGCACAGGTTCCGAGATACTTAAGAAAATACGCCCATGAACAAAATATTCCAATAATAATATTCTTAGATTAAAATATATATAAGGTGGTATATGCAAATTCATTCATCAGTTATTAATTATATACAAGGTTCCGCAAAGACAAATACTCCGCAAAAACCTCTTCATATATGCGGTAAAGATACATTTGTTTCAAATCATTCTGTTAAGGAAACGTCTTCGCCGCAGAAAAAAACTTTTACCGATTTTATTAACGGAACGGATGAATATCTTGAACAATTTTTCCTAACGCACGATTTTGAGCAATATAAAAAAGACGGGATTCCTTTAAAGTATAAAAGAGATGATTTTATCAACGATATTAATAGTATATTGAAAAATCTTTCAGAAAATGAACAAGATGATTTATTGGCAAAATTTAATCTTCAAAAAGGTTTTGATGATATTGACGGAATTGCACAAATAAAAACTTCTCCGTGCAATTCAACGGAAGAAGAACAAATAAATGCTCTTATAAAAAAATATTATAATGAAAATGAAAGTACGGCATTAAATATAGAAGAAAAAACAGCTTTTGATACATTAATACGGGGATTACCTGAATTTAATATGGTAATCGGTAAAAAACAACATCAAACACATATATATTCCGTTGATGTACACTCGTTAATAGTATTGCAAAAATGCATGAGAAATCCTTTATACGCTGATTTATCAGATGAAGACAAACAGGTATTGAAACTTTCGGCATTAATGCATGATTTTGGAAAAAAAGGTAATGTTCCGACAAAAGGACATGCCTCTATAAGTAAAAAGTATGCAGAATCTGTTCTGGAAAACATTAACGTAAAAGACAGTGTAAAAGAAAGAGTTATCCGTCATATTGATAATCATCATTGGTTTCAATCATATAATCAGGGATTTTTGGAAAAGGATAATGTAATAAATATATTTCCGGAAGAAGGGGATGCTGCAATTGCTAAAATTCTTACCAAAAGTGATTTTGAAAGTGTAAAACCCAATTTTCATTTGCGTTTTCTAATTCCTAATCGTCTTTTAACTCAAAAAGAATTTGATTTTGAATTTGATAAAATGATGAGTGAAATATTTTAATATTATTCAAACCAATAACCGAGACAAAT
>CALUUK010000012.1 GCA_944323955.1 Candidatus Gastranaerophilales bacterium
TTCTTATCGGGACGAGAACCGTGGTTCGATACAAAGCGAACAGTTGAACCGAAGGTGAAACTTGTGAGCCTGTATGCGGAGGCATTGCCGCAGCTGTCCCACCTGAGGAGTTTTTTATTGTTTAGAAAAGTGTTCTTATCGGGACGAGAACCGTGGTTCGATACAAAGCGAACAGTTGAACCTTGCAAAACATTACTTTTTCTTTTTTTTCTTATGATACAATTGTCATAGTTAAATGGAGATTAATCATGAATGATAAATTTTTGAAAAGAACTAAAATAGTTGCCACAGTAGGCCCTGCAATTGATAACGAAAATAAAATAAAAGAACTAATTAACGCAGGTGTTAATGTATTCAGATTAAACACCTCTCACGGTAATATGGAATATCACAGAGAAAAGTTTAATTTGATTAGAAAAGTATCTCAAAAAATAGGTGAATATGTCGCAATAATGGTTGATTTACAAGGTCCGAAAATCCGGGTCGGCAATATGGATAAAGAAATTTTTCTTAAAGACGGAGAAAAAATTATTTTCTCTCCGATAAAAGAAGAAGGAACAATTCCTGTTGATTATGACGGTATTGCGAATGATGTGCAAAAGGGCGATAAAATACTCATTGATGACGGTAAAATTTCCGTAATTGTTGATAAAACAGAAGAAAATAAAGTATATGTTACCGTCTTAAACGGAGGAATTTTAAAACCGAGAAAAGGTATAAACATACCCTCCTCTGCTTCCAGTCTTGATTCTGTGACTCCAAAAGACGTAGAATTTATTAAATTTGCCGTTGACATGAAAGCGGATTACATAGCACTATCTTTTGTAAGAGAAAAAAATGATGTTTTATTGGCGAAAAAATATATTAATGATTTCGGCTCATCAATTCCTTTAATAGCAAAATTGGAAAAACCGCAAGCTATTGAAAATCTAAGTGAAATCGTTTCAGTAAGTGATTGCATCATGATTGCAAGGGGCGATCTCGGTATAGAACTTTCTCCTGTCGAGGTACCAATCTGTCAAAAAATAATTATTGACGAATGTAATAAACAAAAGAAACCTGTAATTGTTGCAACTCAAATGCTTGAATCGATGATTGGGGCGCCGATACCGACAAGAGCAGAAGCCTCCGATGTAGCAAATGCCATATTGGACGGAGCAGACGCAGTAATGTTATCAGGCGAGACATCAATAGGCGAATACGCGCTTGATGCGGTAAAAACAATGGCAGATATTGCAAAACAGGCAGAAACAAGCAGTTTTTATAAATTTGACAGAGACTTTGAAGTATCCGAAGATATGGCTTTGACTCGTCAAGCTATAGTTTTTGGTGCGGATAAAATGCTCAAATACGTTAATGCAAAAGCGGTTTTAAGTTTTTCACATTTCGGTTATTCAACAAGACTTGTATCAAAATTAAAACCGTCAGTACCTGTTATTATGGTATCGGATTTGGAGGAAACTTGCCGAAAAATGACTTTAATGTGGGGAATTTTTCCTTATTTAAAAAAATGGGATAATGAATCGGGCGATGATCTTTTTATAAAAATCGATGAATTTTTAATAAATGAAATCGGGCTAAAAATGGGAGACTATGTCATCATTATAGGCTCGTCCCTAAACCTGATTACAGGCAGAACAAACTTTGTCAGAGTTCACAAAATAGGAACATAAAAATTATTTGAAAAGGACAGGCAATAATGAAAGTTTTACTATTTAACGGTTCACCACACAAAGAAGGCTGTACTTATACGGCATTAAAAGAAGTTGCAAATACATTGAAAGAAGAAGGTATTGAAGCAGAAATTTTTCATGCCGGAAATGAAGCAATTGCATCATGCCGTTCCTGTTTTGCCTGTTCAAAAACAGGTAAATGTGTTATTAATGATAAGGTAAATGATTTTGTTAATTTGATGGAAGAATGCGACGGATTAGTAATAGGTTCTCCTGTCCATTATGCTTCCGCATCCGGAGCAACGGTTTCTTTTTTGGATCGTGCTTTTTTCAGCGCATCAATGGCAGGACGCGGACACATTTTTAAATTTAAACCGGGATTTGCCGTTGCCAGTGCGAGAAGAGCCGGAACAACCGCAACCTTTGACCAGTTAAACAAATATTTTACAATAACACAGATGCCTATTGTATCAGGAAGATATTGGAATATGGTGCATGGCAAGACCCCCGAAGATGTTAAACAGGACAAAGAAGGTCTTCAAAATATGAGATTTCTTGCACGCAACATGGCCTGGATTTTAAAATGCAAAGACATTGCCCTAAAATCAGGTCTGTCTCTTCCTAATGAAGAAGAAGTTACTTATACCAATTTTATAAACTAGTTTCACGCTATCTTATTAAATTTAGATTTACATTTATTTATCAAACGGCTAATGTTATCTTCTTTTGAAAATAAAGCACCGCCTACCAGCATAACAGCGGACACTATTGCGGAAAACAATGCCGCATCTTTGATTGTAATATTATTATGATGTGTTGCATAATCATAATTATAACTGTCATCATATCCTTTAAAAATAGCGGCGGAAGGAATACTTGTTGATATTTTGCATATTTTCATAAAAAACTTTCACTCTTATCTAAAATGTTTTTACATAATAGCTAAAGAGAATATTATTTTGTATCGGTAATACATTACTCCAATATGATAATTTATGCGGCAAAAAATTTGCCTGCAGAATATAACATTGTTAATTCTGATAAGGGATGTTAAAATACAAAAAAGGAGATGTTATGTTTAACAATATGATTTTATGGAATTTATCCTATGGTATATATGTTATTTCGGTCATGGATAACGGAAGACCTACAGGATGTATTGCGAACTGTGCAATGCAATTAACAACAGATACCATTGCAATAAGCCTAAACCATAAAAATCACACAAATGAAGTTATAAAAAGAAATAAAGAATTTTCTATTTCCATATTATCAAATAATTCAGACCGTAACATAATTTCTGTTTTCGGGTTTACATCCGGAAGAGATAAAAACAAATTTGAGAATATAGATTATACAATCATAAATAATCTTCCCGTACTTAAAGACTGCAGCGGATACATAACACTAAAAACAATTCAGGAGCTGGAACTTGAAACTCATACTTTATTTATCGCAAAGATAACAGGCGGAGATTTATTAAATAACGAAATACCTATGACATATAAATATTATCATGATGTTATAAAAGGCCGTGCACCAAAAACGGCCCCTACATATATAGACCCTGAAAAAACCGCTCAAAAGGAAGAAAACGATAAAGCGCCGAGATACAAATGCAAAATATGCGGTTATATATATGAAGGTGATATTACAAAAGAAGACATTAATTATGTTTGCCCGATATGTAAACAGCCTAAAAGTGTTTTTATACCGTTTTAAGATAATTGCAAACAAACAAATGTTATGGTAGTATAAAAAAGTCCTAATATTAATGTTGAATATAGGCAATTAGCGCAGTTGACTCTGCCGAGGGGAAGGTGACTAAATGTCACGTTACCCGAGAGGTAGCATCACATTGATAATTGAATATTTTGGGCGGTTAGCGCAGTTGACTCTGCCGAGGGGAAGGTGACTAAATGTCACGTTACCCGAGAGGTAGCATCACATTGATAATTGAATATTTTGGGCGGTTAGCGCAGTTGGTAGCGCATCACATTGACATTGTGGAGGTCGCTGGTTCGAGTCCAGTACTGCCCACCATTTTTATTTACGGAGTGAATTAATGACAAATTTTAAATTTATACTAACTCATCTGATTTATAAAAGTCTAAAATTTATTAATTACTACGCAGGTACAATATATCTGTTAAAACAATATTTATATGTAATTGATAAAATAAAATACCCCTCCCCAACAGAGAAAAACGATACGGATAAAAGTAATTATGTTTGGACAATGTGGTGGCAGGGTGAAGTTCCCGAATTGGTCAGTGTTTGTATTTCAAGTATTAAACGATTTTATCCGGATACAATTGTTATAACGGAAAATAATTTAAAAGATTATGTTGAAATTCCGGACTATATCATAGAAAAAATGAAAAAAAGGCAAATATGTTTGGCTCTTTTTTCCGATATAGTCAGACTTTGTTTACTTGAAAAATACGGCGGAACATGGATTGATTCGACCTGTTATTTAACAAATAAAATTCCAAATTACATAACTAATTCCGACATCTTTTTATTCGAGACAAAAAGATGTGAATATTTCGGGTATATAAATTATTTTTACGATTTAATAAGTAGTTTCTTTATATATGCCAAAAAAGATAATTATATTATAAAAGTTTTAAAAGCATTCCATCTGGAATATTGGAAATATGAGAATAAATCAGCACATTATTTTCTGTTTCACAAGTTTTGTGAACTGGCAAAGAAATATAATAGTAATTTTAAAGAAGAATGGGATAAAATACCTATTTCCTGCGGTATAAATACAAAAACAATGGCACATGTTTTGAAAAAACCGTTTGACAAAGATATTTATGATTATCTGCATAATACAAGTTTTGTGCATAAACTAACCTATAAAAATTTTGACAGCGAAAAAATTCCTAAAGACAGTTTATATTTCTACTTAAAAGAGCAGGTAACATCAAAGGGATTTCAAATATCTTCTGATAAAAATCAAGTATCTCGGAAGGAAATAAGCCATTAATATAAAATAGAATAACAAAATCGCATATATACCAAAGCGATAGAGGACAGCCAAACTAACCACCGAGATAATAAATCCTTCAATCTGACAGCGCTGATTAAATTTTTGATTTCCGCTTGCGGTTAAATATGTTGCAAGTACCCCGCTGACACCATTCAACAAAGTTATAACGGAAAGAAGCACTAATATCGGATATCCGTTTAAATAATACTCTTTATTGTATATAAGCAGCAAAAGATTTTTTCCAAACAGAAGCAAGAAAACAACAACTACCGCATTTATGTAGAAAATTACCAACGCACTTTTTTTCATTACTCGGATAACTTCATCTTTGGATTTATTTATCATTTCGGGTAAAATTTGCTGGAGCTGCGCTAAGGCAAACAACGAAGGAATGGTAGCTATATTATTGGAGGCAAAAAACAATGCCGCGGTTTCTTTTGGAAATAATGTTGCAACAACCAGTGAAGGAAGAGAAATCCTTGTCAAAAGAAGCGCAGAAGAAGTCATATACGGAATAATTCTTTTATCTATAATTTTTCCTACATTCCTAAATAATTTAAAAAATTTAAAATAATTAATTTTTATGTAAAAAGAACATTGAACAAAGTTAATAACACCAAGTACAAGATATATAATAAGGTACTTTACAAGCGAAAGTTTCAGTATCAATGCACAAACGGCAATAATAACAGAAACGATGCTGTATAGAATATTAATTATACCGATTTGTTTGAATTTCTTAGATGCCTGAAAATAAGGAAGAACAAGAGCAAAAAAAGTTCCGTCAAAGAAGCACTTAACCATTACCAGTGCAAAAACAAAATGGTCTTCCATAGGAACAAAAGCAGAGACTATCACGTATAAAGCAGTAATCAATACAGCCATTCCGATGAAAAAAGTCTGTTTTATTTTTACCATTTTTGCTTCATTATTTGCAGAGACCAAAATAAATTCGTTATATCCGAGATTTGCAATCAATAATAAATACGAAGCCAAATTAGCATAACTGGAATACAGACCGTAGTCATAAACACTGAGATATCTCGCAATAAAAAAAACACTGAATGCTCCGGCTATTTTTCTTGAATAAAGAGAAACAGCATATAAGTTTGAAGTTATCAGATTCTTTAAAAATTGCAATATTTGTTTTGTTTTATCCATAACGCAATTATACAATAAACAATTTAAGTGCTGAGCGTAAGAAAACAGACAAAATTTGCACAAAAAACTGGGCCCGGTAGGATTCGAACCTACGACCAAGGGATTATGAGTCCCCTGCGCTACCGCTGCGCCACAAGCCCATGTTTTCTTAATTTTCAATGTTCCAGCTTGCGGTAGCTGCGCTACCTACCTCTCGAAAAACGATACTTAATCGTTTTTCTCGGCACAGTGCCACAAGCCCATGTTTTCTTAATTTTCAATGTTCCAGCTTGCGGTAGCTGCGCTACCTACCTCTCGAAAAACGATACTTAATCGTTTTTCTCGGCACAGTGCCACAAGCCCATGCACTAAATAAAGAATAACATTAACAATTTTTGTCGTCAAGAAAAATTTCACGGTAATCAGCAAGCATGGCAGCACCGACCGCACCTGAAAAATCACCGAGTTGAGCACGTTCAAATACAATTTCACGGGAAGGTACCGCAAGGGAATTTTCTTTTGCAAGTTTGACAGTTTTTTCATAGAAATAATCAATGCCGTTTATAAGTCCGCCGCCAAGAATTATTTTAGACGGATTATAAAAATTAATTATTGAAGCAATTCCCAATGACAAATAAAAGCAAGTTTCATCAAGCACATCAATAACGGTTTTATCATTATTTTCCAGTGCCTTTTTCAACATCGCGGTTTTAATAGGCTTATCTTCTTTCATATAATTTATAATGTCAGAATTTACTCCCCTGTTAAGTTCAGCGCGAATTTTTCTTTCAATAGCAAGCCTTGACGCATAGGCTTCAAGACAACCTTTTGCACCGCAGCCGCAAAGTCTGCCATTGGGCTCAATAATAATATGACCTATTTCACCGGCACTGCCGGTGGCGCCATACCTGATTTTTCCGTTTTGAACGATACAAGACCCTACACCTGTACCTGCAAAAATACATACAAAATCTGTTTCTCCCTTACCGCTTCCAAAAAGAATCTCGCCTATTGTTGCAACTTCAACATCATTCCCCAAATAAACGGGTTTTGAAAATTCTTTTTCCAAAATTTCCTTTATAGGTACATTCTGAAGTCCGATATTCGGTGCATTTATAATTATTCCGTTTTGTCTGTCTGTCTGACCTGCAGCACCCATTCCTATATTTTCAATTTCTGATAATTTTTTATCAGCGGCAATTATAACCTCTTTAACAGATTTTATTATTTTTTTAATAAGTTTATCACTGCCTTTATCTTTTTTTGTCTTTACTTTTACAAAGCTCAAGACTTCGCCCGTTTTTTTATCCGCGAGTACCGTTAGTATTTTTGTTCCGCCTAAATCTATTCCGATAGAATAACTATTCATTCGTTGATTCCTTTTATTTAATTATAACATTTTTTCATCCAATTTAAATTAAATGTTAATTAAAAGGTTTAAATCATGGCTTAAATAGGGTATAATAAGTAAGTATACATTTTATGGAGGCAAAATAAATGCGCATTACAGTTAAAGGGCGTAACATTGAAATTACTGATCCGATCAGAGCTTATGCTGAAGAAAAAATAGGCAAAGTGCTAAATCACTATGATCAAATTCAGTCAATAGAAGTTGTGTTGAATGTAATAAAAAATCCGTCTGTAGCTTTAAGCCATACAGCAGAAGTTCTATGCAAATTTAATTCAGGTTCCGTTAAAGCGGAAGAAAGTGCAGAAACAATGTATGCAAGCATAGACCTTGTTTCTGATAAACTTAACAGACAGGTTAAAAAGTTCAAAGAGAAACAAATATCAAACTCCAAAAATGCATCAATAAGAACGGATGTAATTGAAGAAGAAACGGAAGAAAAAGCCTAGAAATAAAAAGCCCCGTTTGGGGCTTTTTTAATGCAATAATTTTTCTTTTGTATAATTAATTAAACCGTTAGAATTAATTATTTTTTGTATTTCAGGGGGAAATTCAGCACATTTATATTCTTTTCCTGTTGTTAAATTTTTTACTATACCTGTAGAAAGATTACATTCAAGAATATCATCTTTTGAACACTCATCGGGCAGCAAGGGATTTTCCATGATGGCAAGCCCGATATTTAATGCATTTCTGTAAAAAATCCTTGCAAAACTTTTTGCAATAACAAGGCTGACGCCGGATGCTTTAATTGCAATAGGGGCATGTTCACGGGAACTTCCGCAGCCGAAATTTTCACCCGCGACGATAATATCACCTTGTTTAACTTCTTTGGCAAAAGATAAATCAATATCCTCCATACAATGTTTTGCAAGTTCTTCATGAGAAGAAGTATTTAAATATCTTGCGGGGATAATAACATCAGTGTCTATGTTATCAGCGTATTTCCAAACTTTTCCTTTTAACATTTTTAAACTTTACAACCTTTCCAATCTGTTCTATACTTTTATTATACAGTTACATGACAGAAATGTTAATAGCACTTAATCAAGGAAAAGGAGAATTGAATGATGGAAACTATCGGCGAAACAGCAGGACAAATCTGGAACTATTTAAATGAAAACGGTGAGTCCACAATAACAAAAATGAAAAAAGACTTAGACCTTAAATCAAATTTTGCAGAACTCGGCTTAGGCTGGTTAGCAAGAGAAGGCAAAGTTGAAATGACAAAAAAAGGTGCTTCAACAAACGTAAGATTAGTATAGTCTTATCAAAAACAAATAAAAGTCCGGCACCGTCCGGACTTTTTTAATACTTATATCAGAACAAAAGGGAAATATTGATGGAAACAGTAACAATTAAAAAGGAATTTTTAGAAGAGGCAGAAATACTTGCAAGAGGAGCGGAAGTTCTTCCGGGTGGAATTGAAGAATTAGCATTAAAATTGCAAAAGGCAAAGGAAGAAAATAAACCCCTCAGAATAAAATTGGGAATGGATCCGTCAAGACCCGACCTTCACTTAGGTCATACCGTTGTTTTAAGAAAGGTCAAAAAGTTTCAGGAACTGGGTCATAAAATTATTCTTATTGTAGGCGGCGGAACGGCAATGATAGGCGATCCTTCCGGAAAGTCAGACACACGTCCGAGCCTGACGAAAGAACAAGTTGAAGAAAATGCAAAAACATATTTTGAGCAGATATCAAAAGTTGTTGACGTTGATAATGCCGAAATAGTAAATAATTCTGACTGGCTTTTTAAACTAAACTTTGTTGATATGATAAAACTTGCATCAAAGGTTACAGTTGCTCAAATTATGACAAGGGATGATTTTGCAAAAAGATTTGCAGAAAATCGTCCTATTTCGGTTCACGAATTCTTTTATCCGCTTATGCAGGCATACGACTCTGTTGTTGTAGATGCAGATATTGAATTTGGAGGTACCGATCAACGATTTAACAATCTCTTAGGCCGCGATATTCAAGCAGCCTACGGAAAAGAAAATCCGCAAATGGTTATTTTGCTGCCGCTTTTGGAAGGAACCGACGGTGTTGTAAAAATGTCAAAATCATTCCCTCAGCACTGTATAAGTCTTACGGATTCTCCTAATGATATGTACGGAAAGTTAATGTCAATTTCCGATAATTTGATTATAAAATATTTTGCTCTGTTAACAGATATATCAAAAGAAGAATTAAATAAGCTCGAAGAAGAAATAAAAACAGAAAACCCCAGAGATTTGAAAATGAGACTTGCATACACTATTACAAAAATGTATAACGGGGAGCAAGCTGCAAATCAAGCACAGGAAAACTTTGTAAAAGTAGTACAAAATAAAGAAATTCCTGATGATATTCCGGAAGTTAAAGTTTCAGAAGCAGTTTCATTAATAGATTTTATTTCAAACTTTGATAAATCTCTTTCAAGAGGCGACATAAAAAGACTCGCAGCATCAGGAGCAATCAAAATAAACGGAGAAAAACAGCCTAATCCCGGATTTATTATTGAAACAAATACTCTTCCTGTTGTTATACAATACGGAAAAAGAAAATATATTAAAGGCGTATAAATGAGACTTATAAAAAAAGTATTTTCACAAATAAAAGAAGATATACAGACAATATACGAAAAAGATCCTGCCGCAGAAAATATACTGGAAGTATTGTTCTGTTATCCAGGGCTCCATGCGCTAATTATGCACAGGATAGCTCACAAACTTAATTATTGGAAAATTCCTTTGATTCCAAGGGCAATTTCAAATATTTCAAGATTTTTTACGGGGATAGAAATACATCCGCAGGCAAGAATAGGTCGAAGATTTTTTATTGACCACGGGATGGGTGTTGTAATAGGCGCAACAACAATTATCGGTGACGATGTGCTTTTATATCAAGGTGTAACTCTTGGCGGTACAGGTAACGAACATGGCAAAAGGCACCCCACACTGGGCAGTAATATAGTTGTCGGAGCCGGTGCAAAAGTACTCGGTAATATTGAAATAGGAAACAATTCAAGAATAGGAGCAGGTTCGGTTGTTATAGATGACGTTCCCGAAAATTCTACAGTCATCGGTGTTCCCGGCAGAGTTGTAAAACAAAAACTTATGATACAAGGTCAATTAATGCATAACAGAATACCCGATCCGGTAACTTGTCAGTTAAACCGATTAAAATATGAGATGGCAGATGTAAAAGAAAAAATTGAAGAAATGAGAAAAGGCGGAAACTAGTTTCCGCCTTTATTGTTATTATATTTCGGTTAATTACATTTTCTTTCCGCCATTGAATAATGCGTTGAAACCAACAACAAACGGACTTGCTATACCTGCAAAGAATGACACAATCGGATTACCGTGACCTTCTTCTTCATCAATATCACACATTGCTGCCAATAAATCTTCTTGACTTGTAGTATCACAATTACCCCAAGTTAAAACTGATTGATGTTCAACACCTGCCTGAGTTTTTGCATTTTCCCTAATGATATCTTCAAGGTCAGCACCCAACTCAGCCTCTATAAGCTGTCTGGCAACAGCCCTCAATTGAGTATCATCGCCATCTTCACCGACCAATTGACCGTATCTGGTTTGACCTTCCATTTCAGACAACAATTCTTCATATGCGGCTAATGCTTTGTCTTCCTTTCCGCTTGTCAAATAAGAGCTGATATTTGATATTTTTGACTCAATTGCAGCGTCTCTTCCTGCATAAGAAATCTCGTATCCTTCTTTAGTGTCAGCATAATCATATTTTGAATCAAGATACTCTGTATTATACAAAGAACTGACGCTTATTCCGCCGGATGTTGTAAATGTACTTGCCGTTGCGGTTCCACCCGTATAACTTCCATTCTGAAAAGAAATACCTGTTGTCATAACTAACCTCCACCTAAAAAATTAAATTCTTAAACTAACCCACATTTATATAAAAAATTTTGAGCGGGAAGAATTGTCTTTTTATATTAGTTTTGTTAATATTTCTTAACAAAACATTAAAACATATCAAATGCTATTCCGCCTATTGCTCCTGCCGCAATAGTCAACAAAGGGTTTTTATTAAAAAAGGATAAAGGAATTATTAACAATAGAAATAAAACAAACATCTTAATATCAAGACTGTATACACCGGAAAATTCACCGGGAACAATAGCTTCATAAAATAAAGTAATCCCGATTGATGCAAGAAGAGCGCATGATGCAGGTCTTAATCCCATAAATATACAGTTTACACAAGAATTATTTTTAAACTTTGTAATCAGTTTTGTTAATATTATCGTCATTATAAAAGGAATAAGAACAATAGCCAGCGTAGAAATAACAGCACCTGTAAATCCTGCGGTTTTAAAACCGGTATAAGTTGCCATATTTATGCCGACAGGACCGGGGGTTAGATTTGAAACAGCTATCATATCAGTAAGTTCATCAACACTAAACCATTGATATTTTTGCTGTATATAAAACAAAAACGGAATTGTTGCATAACCGCCGCCGACTGCAAACAATCCTATTTTATTAAATTCATAAAAGAGTAAAAAATATAATTTAAGCATTATCCGGCCCTCTTAGTTTTGAATATAAAAGAGCCAGAAGGGCCGATGCAATAATAATAAGAGAAGGTGATATATCAGATAACAATAAAGCTGTTAATATCACAAAGAACAATACATATGAAAAAAACGAATTGACACTTTTTTTCCATAAATCCTTTACCGTAATTATGATAAGAACAATAACGGAAATTCGTATACCTTTAAAAGCATCTTGAACTATTTTATATTCTGAAATACCGGTCATTAATACAGCAAATAAAAGAATTATAAAAAAAGCAGGAAGAATTATCCCAAGAGCAGCGGCTATTGCACCTCGAACTTTTCTTATTCTGTACCCCGCACTAGTGGCTATATTAGCTGCAATAATACCCGGTATGCATTGATTCATAGCATAAAAATCAACCAACTCTTCATCACTCATCCACTGCCGTTCATCAACTATGTATTTTTTTAACAACGGAACAATTACGTATCCTCCGCCAAGCAATTGAATACCTATTATAAAAAATACTTTGAAAATTTCAAATAAAGATTTATTCATAAGAAAATTATCTCATAAAAACCGAAAATGGTTTAAAAAAGGGCAAAAACGGGAATACTACAATTGTAGGAGTTAATATGCAAAAAGTCTTACTTCTTGATAAAGAAAACAGACCTATTAACATTTGCTCTTGGAAAAGGGCAATAATTCTGCTGATGAAGGGAAAGGCTGAGACAGCCAGATATTTAAATGATATTGACAGTATGATAAAAATAGATAATGTACTAATTCCGCGGGTAATAAAATTAACGTATGAATTGGCAGTTCAATATAAGGAACTGCCTTTTTGTCGTGAAAATATACTGGTCAGAGACGAGTTTGTATGCCAATATTGCGGAAAAAAATTCCCCGCCGCAGAACTCACACTGGATCATGTATATCCAAAATCAAGACTTGGCCCCGACATATGGGAAAACATTGTTGCCTGCTGCCAAGAATGTAACCAAAAAAAAGCTGACAGAACACCAAAAGAAGCAAAGATGAAACTTTTAAGAAGACCTTACAGACCAAAAGACTATTTAAAGTTTGAATTAAAAAAATATCCCGAATCGGTTATAAAATATTGGAAAGAATATTTTGAAGCATCCTAATTATCCGACAACCAAAGAAGGGAAATTATTTGCTGCATATTCACCAAGATTTTTATTCGATTTCACTTTTGAAAAATCAGGTATGCGAAAATACAATTTTTGTGAAATATTATAGTCTTTTAGGTCAACTTCTTCACCTTTACCTGCTTTTTGATTTTTAAAATGCGACCATTGCTCATAAAACAATTCTTTTCTTAATTCACTTTGAAAAACTTGTTTATATCTTGCTTTAGCGGAAGAGACACTGTCAGTAAATGAAAGCCAGGGGTCAATAACAACAATATCATCTTCTTTTGAAGAATTACGTCCCATTGATGTTACAACAAAACAATGATCTGCTTCGTCACTTCTTGTATATTCGCATATACCGTCTTTTTTATTCACAAAATCCGTTTCAACATAAAGATTCACAATTTTTGCATCATAAATACCGTTTGCCGCTAAAGCAGCCAATACACCCACTGCAGATTCATAGCAGTTTCCTGCACGCATCTGTTCCATTCCCCTTAATATCGGAGCATACATAATATTTCTTTCTGATTTTGGGATATTAAGCCCGGGAGCAACAAGTTTCTCATCAAATATTCTGATATTATTAATTTTATCAAAAACATTATATGAAACTTTTCTTTTTAAACTATCTTTCCGGGGTGTTTCACTATGATAGAAATGATCAATATAACTTGAACTTACAACAGGGAATGTGCGTTTGGATGCGCGCATAATTCTGTCAGCTTCGCGGACATCGCTTTTTCTGGCATTAAATGAAAAATTATAATTTTGTACAGATGAAATATTCATACAGTTTACAAAAACCGGAAAAAATTTTTTTTGCCAAAATTTTTAAAGAATTCCTTTTGTGGATGGTATCTTTTCCATGTTTTTTTCATCAAAAGATACTGCGGTCTTAAGTGCTTTACCGAAAGATTTAAATACCGCTTCTATAATATGATGAGTATCAAATCCGTCAAGCATTTTTATATGGATTGTCATTAATGCTGCCTGAGCAAAACTTGAAAAGAAATGAGGCAAAATAACGGTTTCAAAATCCGATGTTTTTTCATCGGGAACAACAACATCCGTTTTTGAAAAGACACGTCCTGATATATCAACAACACAAAGAATGAGCGCCTCATCCATCGGAAGAATTTTTTCTCCGTATCTTATAATGCCTTTTTTATCCCCCAGAGCATCTTTTAAAGCACTGCCAAGCGTTATTGCAACATCTTCAACGACATGATGATTATCTTTATCGTGGGAAATAACATTAATTTTCAAATCAAAACCTGAATGATGAGCAAATTGTTCAAGCATATGATCAAAAAACTTAATTCCCGTATTTATATTATAAATTCCGCTTCCGTCAAGATTTATATTTACAAAAACTTCTGTTTCATTTGTTTTACGAATTTTTTCACACTGTCTCATATTTTTGCTCCAATAAAGTTTTTATCTCACCTACGGAAGAAATTACTTGTTTTGCTCCGTTATTTTTCAATCTTTGAATTAAATCTTCTGATTTATCCTGCGGAGGAAGAGTTCCGACAGGGTAATATCCTGCATTTTTTGCACATATCATATCATCAACTGTATCTCCGAAATAGAAAAATTCTTTTGCAAAAGATAAATCCTTAACAAGGTTAAGTCCGCAAGAATCCGGTTTTCCTTTACCATGAGGGATATCATCAGTTGTTATTACAGGATAGAAGAATTTTAGAATATTAAATTTTTCAAGTGCGAAATATGCCTCTTTTTTAAGCCTGCCCGTGAAAACGGAAAGATTATAATCTTTTGAAAGTTCTTCAAACAGTTCAATGTCAAAAAGCGGAGTCTCAATATTTATCAAACCTTTACCATTATCCCAGTATATTTGCTGAAAAGTATCTACCAGCTCATCATAAGTAACATCAATTCCTTCTCTTCTTAAGAGAAAAAGGGTTAAGTCCCAATCATTATTCATACCGCCTTGATTTTTAATTTTTTGAACTTCTTCAAGAGTGACTTGTTTCCCGGAATATTTTTCATAAGTTTTCAATATGGTTTGTCTGTATGAAACAGCATTAATCAAAACCCCGTCCATATCAAACACCAATGACGGTTTTATTTCCAGAGCTTTTTTTATCAGAGCAGCGCCTTTTTTAGTCGGAATTGTTATCCTGAGATGATTTTCCAGCAGACTTCCTTTTTTAAACATCTTAACCGAAATATTATTCAATGAAAGTTTATGATGAAAAAAACCTGCTTTTTGTTTGAAATCAACAAGGAGAAAATTGGCATATGAATCATACACAATACCGCCAAGAGATTCAAAAAATTCTTTTAATTCCGTTTTTGATTCATCAATTTCTTTTTTTATTTGATTAAAATAATCAATGTCATCAAGAGCTGCAATACCTGCTTTCATTGCAAACGAATTAACACTAAAAGGACTTACGACCTTTTTAAGATTGTCAATATTCTCAGAGCAGCTGATAATATACCCCAAACGTAATCCTGCCAGCGCAAAATCCTTTGAAAAAGATTTAATAATAAATACATTATCATATTCAAGCGCATACTTTTTATATGAAACACTGCCGTAGTTTGCATATGTTTCATCAATAATAACCGCTTTCCCTTTGGAATTGGCAAGTATTTGCTTCAAATCATTTTCATTAATAATATTCCCCGTAGGATTATTGGGAGAAGCAATATAAATAACTTTGACATCGGGATTATCAAGTTCTTTCAGAAAATTATCAACAGGAAAAACCCACTTTTCTTTAAAAGGAACCTTTATAATTTTCCCGCCTTGAATTTGAGCATAAACAACAGGCATATCAAACGAAATATCCAATGTTAAAAGAGCATCATCAGGTTCCATATAAGTTTGAATAACAGCAGAAATTGATTCATCCGCTCCGTTAGTAACCTTTATGTTTGATATATCAACACCCTGATAATCCGCAATTTTTTGGGATAATTCGCCATAGAAAGGATAGAAACTAACTTGTGCTGTATCACAATTATTCAATGCAGCTCTAACCTTTGGTGAAGGTCCGTAATTATTTTCGTTTGAGTCAATCTTTATGTCCCAATCTTTTTCATACATCGGAACAAAATAACCCGCCATATTTTGGATTGATTGTTTTGGCTTTAGCATAATTACCTATTTTACATAAAAATCAACATTTACATAAACTCTGACTTTTACCTTGCCAGCTTCAACAGGTGTAGATAATGCTTCAGGAGCAGCCCCTGCTTCATCTGATACGGCACTTTTTGCCAATAAAAATCTGCCGTTTGAAACCATTGATTCAGATGAACAGGATGCACTTATAGACTTAATTCCGTCCAGAGAAGTACCGGCCGCCTGTGCAATTGATGAAGCCTGAGCTTTCAACGAATTCATTAACTGCGGATACATTTCATTACAAGCATGATTTTCATTTTCATATGAATAATAAAGACCGTCTGTTCTGTTTGCTCCGTTTGCGATTGCAGCATCAATCAAATTAGAAACGTTTGAAATATTTGATGTTTGGACGGTTATTGAATTAACTGCAGTATAATTTTTTATAATTCTTTTTCCGTCTTTATTTGTTGCATACACAGGTCTTACAGAAAAATTTGTTGTTCTTATAACATCAGTTTTTACATTTGTAATAAGTTTTAAAGCATCAATAATTTTTACGGATGCTTCATTATTTGCTGAAGATGCCTTTTGGGCAGTTTCTGCCGTATTTTCAACCGCAAAAGTAACTCTTGCAATATTAGGTTCAACTTCAACCGACTTTGATGCATTTAAAGAAATATAACCCGCATCTTTTTTAACATCGGCAGCAGCCGCATTTACAAATTGACTGCAAGCAGTAAAACTCACACATAACAATAATAAAACTAAACTTTTTTTCATAATTATTTCCTTACCTCTTCCGGTTCTTCAACAGTAACTTGATTTTCTTTCAAAACAGTTTCAGATTCTTCATTCTTAGCCTTTTCTTTTAATTCCTGAAGCAGTTTTGCTTCAGCTTTTCTGGTTTTCTCCATAATATCACGAATTTGCTCGGGACTAAGCCCGGAATATGAACCAAATCCTATTAATGACCTTCTGTTATTAAGTGCATATAAAGTAAGTGCAATAACAAGCCAAAGAAGAATACCGTGATATAAATTCATCTGTGAAAAATAACTTGAATATTCAAAAAAATAATTCCAAAGTTTCATGCAGACCCATCCGGGAGAAATAATAAATCCGGCAATGAGTCCCGATACGACAAACACCGCAGCAATGATGCCTCTAAAACCGTTAATAGTAATAACTTTAAAATTTTTATTCATATATATTACCTTGAGATAATAATTCAAAATCCCTTTCATTAAGTATTATAACACCCAAAGCGGTAGCTTTGTCAAATTTTGAACCCGGGTTTTCTCCCGCAAGTACATAAGAAGTCTTTTTACTGACAGAAGAAGAGACCTTTCCTCCAGCTTTTTTTATACGTTCTTCGAAAACATTTCTGGGTTTGGATAAAGTACCTGTTATAACAAATGTTTTACCTGAAAAGATATCCGAGAGTTTTTCAAATGCACTGCCTTGCGGTTTAACTCCGTATTCTTCCAGTTTATTCAAAACAGATAAATTATAAGGATTTTTAAAAAACTCCACAACACTTTTTGCAGCTTTATCACCTATTCCGTCAATCTTAATCAAATCTTCTTCAGATGCCGATTTTATAGCATCAAGAGTAGGAAATTCATTTGCGATTAAATCAGCCGTCTCTTTACCTACTAATTTTATACTCAATGCGGTTAAAAATCTTGTCATTGAAGGATTTTTAGACGCCTGAACAGCATTGTAAAGATTATCAGCCGATTTTTCTTTAATCAAATCCAATTGCATAAAATCATTAACGGTCAGCTTATACAAATCCGCGAAATCAGAAATTAAGCCTTTTTCCAGCAGTTTTTCTATTATTGACTCTCCGACTCCGTCTATATCAAGAGCTTCTTTAGATGCCCAGTATTCAATACGACCTTTTATTTGAGCCGGACAATTCAATGTATTCGGACAATACAAAGCTACTTCCCCTTCGGGTTTTACAAGAGGAGTATGACAAACAGGACATTCAGAAGGAGCGGAATAAACCCCCAAATCTTCACCATCTCTTTTTTTGATAACTTTAGGTATTATTTCTGCCGCTTTTTTAATCAAAACTTCATTTCCGATATTTATGCCAAGCCTGTTTATTTCATCAAAATTATGAAGGCTTGCACGTTTTACTATGGTTCCTGCAAGCTGAACGGGAGTTAATAATGCAACAGGTGTAACAGCCCCGGTTTTTCCCACACTTAACTCAATTCCTTCCAGTTTTGTCCAAACCTCCTCCGGAGGAAATTTGAACGCAGTTGCCCATTTTGGTGCACGCGATGTAAAACCGAGTTCATTTTGCTTAAATAAATCATTAACTTTTATAACCATACCGTCTGTCGCATAATCCAGATTAAATCTTTCAACACCCCAGTATTCACAAAGTTCAATAACGGGATTTATTCCTTTTACAACCTTATAATTCGGATTAACGGTAAACCCTGCTTCCTTTAACAGAGAAAGTGCCCCCGAATGAGTATTAAAAATGTCATTATCGGAAATAGCCGTATATGCAAAAAAGTGCAAATCGCGTCTTGCGGTAATTGAAGAATCAAGCTGACGCAAAGAACCGGCTGCGGCATTTCTCGGGTTCGCAAACTCTTTTAAACCTTTTTCAATATTTTCTTCATTTAATCTTTCAAAGGAAGAAACAGGCATATAAACTTCGCCTCTTACTTCAATATTCAAAGGCTGCGGCAGTTTTAGAGGAATTCCTTTTACGGACTTTATATTTTCTGTGATATTTTCACCTACGATACCGTTTCCGCGGGTTGCACCTATCTTTAATACGCCGTTTTCATATGAAAGTGCACACGAAAGCCCGTCTATTTTAAGTTCTACTACCAATTCTATTTCTTTTTCCGACGGATATTCTTTTAAAATTCTTTCATACCATTTTCTTAAATCTTCATAATTATTTGAATTATCAAGACTGTAGAGCCTGTATTTATGAGTGTGTTCCTTAAAACCGTCAGAAATCTTATCCCCGACTTTTTGCGTCGGACTGTCTGATGTTATTAATAAAGGATATTGGGCTTCCAGTTTTTTTAGTTCACGAAACAATTCATCATATTCAAAATCAGTTATTTTCGGAGCATCATAAACATAATATGCCTCATTATTTTCTTTAATAAGCTGTTTTAAAACATTTATTCTTTCTTTTGCTTCAGTAAAATCCATAATATCCGTCATATATTTTAATAAAATTGTTTAGTTTCTTTATTTCATTTTATAATAAAAAAGCGATGTCGATAGTAAATTTTATTGAAGAATATAAAAAATCACGCAGAACATTATACACAACCCCTTCTCACGGACAGGGCAGTTTTGTTGCGCCGTTATCAAAAAAACTTATAGGCTCAAGATTTTTCACATGTGATTACTCAGAAATAGAAGGATTTGACAATCTTTCAAATCCGAAAGGAATTATCAAATCCGTTCAAGATTATGCGGCACAGGTATATGAAGCGAAATCAACTTTTTTTCTTACAAACGGCTCTTCTTCAGGAGTTACTGCTGCTATGTATGCCCTTTTAACCAGAGGAGACAAAGTACTTATAGCAAGAAACTGCCATAAGTCCGTTTATAACGGTTTAGTATTAACCGGAGCGGTTCCGGTATGGATAATGCCTCAATACAATAAAGAATGGGGGATTTTTGAAAGCATTAATACGGAATATTTTGCTGAAATACTTCATAAAAACAAAGATATACGAGCGGTTATAATTACAAATCCCACATATGAAGGCGTAATGACAGACATATATAAAATTTCTCTCATATGTAAAAAATACAATGTAAAATTGATTGTTGATGAAGCACACGGAGCTTTATGGAATTTTCACAAATCACTGGGAACTCCCGCACTGCTGCAAGGTGCTGATATTGTTGTTCAATCTCTTCACAAAACGGCAGGAGCTTTAAATCCTTCCGCTCTTCTTCATATAGGCAAGGAATCTTCCGTAGAACCAAAACATATACAAGAAGCGCTTAACCTTATAACAACAACTTCGCCCTCTTATCCTTTATTAATTAACATAGAAAGCACCATTAAATATTTGGACTCGGAAAAAGGTAAACTGCATATATTTGAAACCGTAAAAAATATTAACAGATTTATAAGGTCAATAAAAACAATACCAAACCTGGAAGTTTATACAAATAATAATGATGTGACAAAAATTCTTGTTAAAGTTACCAACCTTTCAGGATTTGAGCTTTCTGATATTTTATTTAACGACTACAAAATTGAAGATGAACTTGCAAATGAAAAATCTGTATTGTTTTTGACAGGATTAGGCACAACAAAATCAAAACTTAAAAAACTGGAAAAAGCATTATTTGATTTATGTGCAAAAAATATAAAAATAACCCAAAGCGGATATTATACTGACTATGTTCCCATTGAGCCGAGGGTCAGATATATTCCGTCGCTTATATGGGAAAAACCATGTAAAGAGGTAGAGCTGAAATATTCACTTTCGCGTGTTTGTATGGAACTTATAGCGGATTATCCTCCGGGTATACCTGTTTTATTACCGGGAGAAGTAATAAAAAAAGAACACATTGAATATTTGGCATCAAAAAGGCAGAAAATCAGAGTGCTTTTGTAGGTTGTTGTTCAATGTTTAAAGATTTTTTTAAAAAGAAAAAATATCTGGATTGTCCGCTTATGAAAGAGTCTCTGCACTTTTTTTATAACCAGATAAGACCTTGCTGCGCAAATGTCCCCGGTCCTTTATTCTATGACAATTATAAAGGTGAAAAAATAGACTGGGATTATATATATAACGAAAGAAGAAACCTTATAAAAAAAATTCGAACTGCAAAAGGGAAAAATTATATTCCGGAAGAATGTAAAGGATGTTGTGATACCAATTTATATTTAACAGAAGAAAAACCCGAAGAAAATTTTAAAAATGAAATAAAAAGAATTTATTTTCACAATCATATGCCCTGCAATGCAAAATGTACATATTGCAGCTATGACCATTTTAACAACGGCTACGGATATGATGTACTTCCTTTTGTCAAAGAATTAATAAACAAAGGAATACTGTCAAAAGACGCACTTATATATATGTCCGGAGGAGAAATAACAATATCAAAAGAATTTGAAGAATTAATGTCGCTTTTAACTTCATATCTTAATCCGCCGGTTGAAATACTTACATCGGGAATTAAATATTGCGAGTCAATAAAAGATGCATTTATAAAAAATAAATGCAGACTTATGATATCACTCGATGCAGGAACAAAAGAAGTCTATAAAAGAATAAAACAGGTTGATTGTTTTGATGAAGTTGTTGAAAATATGAAAAAATATATAAATGCTTCAGACAACGCAAAAACAGGAATAACCCTAAAATATATAATTGTAGACGGAGTCAACGATACAAAAGAAGAAACAGAAAGATTTTTGACTCTTGCACAAGAACTCGGTATTGTTCATGTAAGAATAGATTTTGACAGCGTTAAATATAAGTACACGGGTAATATCAATGTTCCCGACTCATACTTTTACCTTATAGACTATTTTTATAAAAGCGCGGAAAAGAAACATCTCACAATAAGAAAATACGAGCAAACGGAAGCAATATTGAAAAAAGCAAAAGTAAATGGATAAACTGCTCTTAATAATATTTATAATAATAAGAATTTTATCAAACCCGACAGCAAATATTTTTCAAAAAAAGCTATCTTCTTCTTATTCTTCAATAACAATAAATTTTTATACTTACCTTATATTAAGTCTGCTTTGTTTACACAATATTGAAGCCGTTACAACATATCAATATACAACAGAATTTATTATACTTGTTATTAGCTGCGGTTTTTTATGCACAACGGGTATGGTTTGTATGATAAAAGCAATAAATATAGGTGAACTTTCAGTTCTTGGCCCGATAAATTCATACAAAAGCGTAATAGGTTTGATTATTGCTTTTTTTCTGCTGGGAGAATCTCCTCCCTTGCAAGGATTATTAGGTGTTTGTTTTGTTGTGCTGGGCAGCAGATACATTTTTCATGAAGAAAATAAAAAATGCGGATTAGAAGTATTAAAAAGAAAAGATATACAATTAAGATTTCTTGCAATGACACTTACCGCAATAGAGGCTGTTCTGTTAAAGAAAATCATTCTTCTTTCATCAGTTGAAATATGTTTTATGTTCTGGTGTTTTACGGGATTTTTCTGGTCATTAATTCTGCTTATTTCAGATAAAAAATCCCCCGTGATAAAAAACGGAAAAAATTTCTTTTTTATGTTTGTTATAGCCCTGTGCCTCGGATTAATGCAATACTCAACTAATTATGTATTTTCAAAAACGGATGTAGGATTGGCGCTGAGTCTCTTTCAACTTTCTTCGGCAGTGACGGTATTATTCGGCTGGAAAATATTTAAAGAACAAAATGTAAAAATGAAACTATTGGGATGTGCAATTATGACAATCGGCTCATGCCTGATTTTACTCAAATAATAAATTAGCCTTTCATAAGTCTTAATAAACTATATTATAGAATTATGGTTATATTATACTTTTTATATGAAGAAATTCAGAGTTCTTTCTTTTATATTTCTTATTGTTTTGCCTGTAATAATTATAGGATTTTATTCAGCATATTTGTTTATATTACCCCCTGTCTTAAATTCCGTAAAAATGAATACCGCTGTTGAAAAATTCATTTATAAAAAAACCGGACTTGAATTAACATTAAATAAACTAAATATAAAAACTTATAAAAATCTGTCTTTTTCTTTCCATTCAGATGAAATATCTTTAAAAAAAGAAAAAAATAAGGTATTTGATGCAAATGATATAAACATAAAAATTTTTCCGTTTAATAAAGAATTGTCCGAGGTTTCAATTAATAACATTTATCTGGATAAGGCAGGATTAAACAATCTTTTTACAAAACAAAATAAAGAAAACAATAAAAAGATAAGATTGGATTTAATTCCTCAGATAAAGGTATTAAAAGCAATAATAGAAATAAAAGATGACCATAATAATCATTCACTCATTGATATCGATAATTTTATTTTAAGATATGACAGAAAAGAAAAACATAATACAACATTATTTGACGCAAAAATACAATCAACCAGACTAAAAAACCTGATTACGATAAATAACAGAAATAATATAAAATTTGACAGTGAAAATATAAAAATCGAAAACCTTAAAATAAATATTTATAATACACACATTTTTATAAACGGAATAATCAACCCTAAAGAAAATAAAAAAGATTTACACTTTACAGGGAAGGATATACCGGTAAACGATATTCAAAGCTCCGCTCTTTATTACTTAAAATTAAAAAATCAAAAGAAAAATTTTATGGAAAACTTTACGGATTATTCGGGCAGTGCCGATATAAATTTGAAAGTAAATAATAACGGGATAAACGGCAAAGTTTTTGTAAAACACCTCGGAGGAAAAACCGTATTATTTGAAGTACCTGTTAAATTTCAAAACTTTACCGGATATTTTTACGGCGACAAAATAAAAGCGGAGGCATACGGAACACTTGGACAGGAAAAAGTTTTTACGAATTTTTATCTGTCTCACTATGACAAAGAAAGAAGAAGAATACACGGAAGCGTTCATTCAATAATCACAAATAAAACAATGGAACAATACATGCCTGAATTTAAAATTGAAGGCAATATTGATGCAACAGTAGGATATACAATAGAAAAATCCGTTCCAAAAGTTACATATACCGTAAAACTGGCTGAAGGCTCCAATCTGGAATATAAACATTTAAGTTTGGGGCTTGTTGATAAAAAAAGAAGATTAGTTGTAAAAACAAAGAAATATCCCGGCAAGTTATATATAACAAGTTATGACTATTATGTCCAAGACGGAGAACAAACAAATAAAATAATAACCGGAGACGGATTATTCGAAAATATAAATAATAAAATGCGGCCGTCTTATGTAACAATAAAAACTTTAAGTCCCGCCCCCGTATCAGTAACAGGGTCATTCGGGGAAAGGCTCGAAGGCGGAACTTTTTACGGTGATTTGAAATATGACTTCATTAAATCTCTTCTGACAGGCAAATTTAATCTTTCAAATTCAAAATTTAAAGATTTTTATATAGAAAAAGCAGCCATAAATGCCGATGAAAATATTGCCGTCATTTCTTCGGAAGGAACTTATCTGAATTCTCCGTACAGCTGCTATATTAATATGGATAATAAATATACAGACTTAATAAAAGTACATACCGTTAATTTATTTTTAAATAAATATGTAATAAAAACAAAAAAACACAAACAAAAACAGAAAAGAACAATAAAAATCCCAAAACAAGTAAAAGAGCTTAACTATATCGTTGAAGAAGGAAGCATACGTTTAAACGAACTTATACACGAAAGATTTCTAATACAAAATATTATTATTAACGGAGACCTCAATAATAATATTGTAACATTCAGAACAAAAGACGCCCGTTTTGCGAAAGGCAATCTCAGGGCAAAAGGAAGTTACAATATACATAATAAGAATGCTGATATTGACTTTTCCGCCGATAATATTGATTCAAATTCCGTAGCTGCAATGATGTTTAATCTTCCCGGAGAAATAGAAGGAACCGCAAAAGCAAGCCTGAAAGCAAAAATAAATACCGAAACCCATGACGTTAATGCAAATGCCGAATTTGAAATAAAAGAAGGATATTTACCAAAAATAGGAAGTACTGAATTTATAATTAAAGGTTCTGATAAATATAATAAAAAGCCCTTAAGAATAAGATTATCAGACATAATTAATATTGATATTTCAAAAGCAAAAGCAATGGCATCAGATATAAACGGCTCCTTTGAGATAGATAATAAAGACTTGGAAAATATAAGGCTGTTTTCAAAACAAAAATACCTCTCGCTTTTTGTTGAAGGTGAATATGATATAGATACAGAATGTGCAAATATAAAGTTGTGGGGGAAATACAATAAAACAGCCAGAAACAAGGTAAGAATTATGTTTGTTCCGCTCTCTTTTATTATGAAAATAATATTCAAAGAAGAACAAACTAAGCACCTGTATAAAAATAAAATAGAACAAATTCCCCGAATTAACGCCAAACCTGATGAAGCAGAATATTTCAGAGTAAAAATGAACGGGAACTTAAATAATAACGATATTAAAATAGAACTGAAAAGTATAAAATAAAGAACCGCCGAATAAGCGGTTCTTTATTTTGTTTCTGAAACGGTTAGCCTCTTACTTTTTCGCCAACCTTGTCTGCAAGTGTCGCAAGGCTTCTTGTATAACCGAATTCGTTATCATAATAAACTTTTATAGATAACAAATCACCGTTTGTAAGTTTTATGGCTTCGGGGATATAAAGTCCGCTTTCAATTCTGTTTATGACATCTTTTGAAGTTGAACCTTTCGGAGCCTTTGCAATAAGATTTTTATATGAAGGATCCTTTTCTGCTTCAGCGAGTACTGAACGAACAGTTTCCATATCTGTTTTATTCTTTAATTTTAAAGTAATAATTGCCATGGAACCGTCTGTAGTCGGAACTCTTGTTGCCATACCGTCCAAAGGAATTTTACCGCCTTCTTTTGAGTTAATAACAAGACCTATTGCCTTAGCAGCACCTGTTGATGTCGGAATCATTGAATCCAAAGAACCGCGTTTTTTAGATTCAGCTTTTTCATTTGCTTTATCTGCTATATTTTGAGTAGCCGTAGCCGCATGAGTTGTATCAATAAATCCGCTTTCAATACCGAATTTATCTTCAAACAATTTAATATAAGGAGCAATACAAGTTGTTGTACAGCTTGCTGCCGAAACAAGATTGCCGTTTTCTTCAATATCAGCCAATCTTTCGGTATTTACACCGGGAACAACCGTAAGCATATCCGAATTTTTTGAGGGCGCAGATAAAATTGCATATTTAACGGAACCGCCCAGATGACTTGCAAGTTTATCTTTTGTTGTGTTTGCACCTGTTGTATCAACAACAATTTGTGCACCGTACTGTGTCCAATTAACGGGATTTCTTGTTGCTTCAAGTTTGATTTTTTCTTTATCTCTTGCAGATTCCGCAACTAAAAATACTTCACGTTTGTCTTCCAGATCATTTTTTTCACCGGTTCTTTCAATACTTAATTTAACGGAATCCGGTAAATCACCGAGTACATTGCCATGCCTGATTTGGTCAATAATAACTTCATCGCTCAAATCAGCAATCTTTTTGTCACCTTTTAAGCCCATTGAGCCCATATTTAAAGTAACGAGATTTTGTTGTTCATAAATTTTTCCGAGCTCATCCCATTTACCCCAAACACCTTGCGGAGCATGCTTTGCAAGCAAATATTGTCTCAGCATATTTTTCCCTATGCCGCTGCCTGCACCGTTAATCGCAAAGTTTGAATAATTTTTGTCATCCTTTCTTTCAATACCTTTGAATGCAAAAGAAGGACCACTAACAGCAGAAACTTTCATAGTTCTCTCTCTCTCCTATTTTTTACTATGAGACCATCATGATATAAAAACAAACAAAAAATCTTTTGCTATTTCTCCGTCATAAATTAATTAACTTTAAGAAAATTGTTTATTTAATCTTTAAAAATAAAATTTCCTTTTTCAATAATTTAAAAAAATAAGAAAAGTATGATAGCATATTATACAGTCCATGGAAATATAATGAAAATAACATAAGGAGAATTATGGGACTTGAAGAAATAATAAAATCGGCGAAGGGCGAAATAAAAGCCGACCTTGTAATAAAAAACGCACAGATTATAAATGTTCATTCAGAAGAAATATATACTGCGGATGTCGCGATAAAAGACGGAATAATTTCAGGAATAGGAGAAAACTATTCAGGAATAACAGAAATAGATGCAAAAGGGAAATACCTTTCCCCTTCTTTTATTGACGGGCATGTTCACATAGAAAGTTCCATGCTGCTTCCCTCCGAATTTGCAAAAATGGTTGTCCCCGCAGGAACAACAACTATAGTTGCCGACCCTCATGAAATTTCAAATATTATAGGACTTCACGGAATAAGTTTTATGAGAGAAGCATCAAAAGATTTACCGTTGGATGTTTATATGATGCTTCCGTCATGTGTTCCCGCATCGCCTTATGAAACCTCCGGATTTGAATTAAACAGTTATGATTTATCATTTCTTATAGACCGTCCATGGGTTCTGGGAATTGGCGAAATGATGAACTTTCCGGGGGTAATTAATCTGGATAAAGAAGTTATCTCAAAAATAAAATTGGGAAAAAGTAATAATAAAAGAATTGACGGGCATGCGCCTTACCTTTCGGGGAAAAATTTATGTGCATATGCTGCAGCAGGAATAAACTCAGATCATGAATGTACAATACCCGAAGAAGCAATAGAAAAATTAAGAAACGGGATGTATTTAATGGTCAGAGAAGGCAGTGCGGCAAGAGATTTAGATGCACTCATTCCGGTTTTAAAAGAGTATCCCGGAAGAAAATGCATGTTTGTGACCGATGACAGATACCCTTCTGCCCTTAAAGAGCATATAAATCTTATGGTCAGACGCGCGGCAGCAAAAGGCGTAAATCCGATAAAGGCAATACAAATGGCAAGTATTAACGCAGCAGAATATTTCGGAATAAAAAATCTTGGTGCTGTTGCTCCGGGTTATCAAGCAGATTTACTGTTATTCGACGACCTTGAAAAATTTAATCCCGAAATCGTCATCAAAAAAGGTATTGTTGTTGCAAAAAACGGAAAGATGATTGTTGATATTGAAAAGAAAAATCTTTCTTCTTTGAGAGGAACAGTAAATATAAGGTGGCTTGATGAAGAAGACTTAAAAATTAAAGCGGAAGGAACTCGTGTAAAAGCTATTGAAGTCACGGAAGGACAACTTGTTACCAAAAGTATTACAGCCGATATTAAGATTAAAAACGGTTATGCAGAAAGCAACATCGATGATGATATTATAAAAATTCTTGTTATAGAAAGACATAAAGCCAGCGGCAATATAGGGAAAGGATTTGTAAAAGGTTTCGGAATAAAATCGGGGGCAATTGCATCTACCGTTGCGCATGATTCACATAACATGATTGTTATAGGAACAAATGATAATGATATGTTCAAGGCAATCAAAGAACTAGTAAAATCACAGGGCGGAAAAGTTATTGTTAATAACGGAGAAGTAAAAGCAAAACTTGAACTTCCCGTTGCAGGCTTGATGTCTGACGACACTGCGGAAAATGTTACGGAAAAATGCATAGAATTAAAAGAAGCTGAAAAAGAAATCGGCTGTAAAATAGCAGAACCTTTTATGACAATGTCTTTCCTTTCTTTATCTGTTATTCCCGAATTAAAACTCACAGATAAAGGTCTTATGGATGTTGTTAACAATAAATTCACCGATTTATTTGAAAAGACATAATCAAAATTTTTTATTCATCATTTGCGGTTGAAAAAACATAACCGTTTAGTGTTGTTTTTTTATCTCTTGTAGTTCCTTTACGCAGGAAAATTTCAATTTCTTCTTTATCCACATTAAGTTTTTGAGCCGCCTCATCCAAACTTTTAAATTCATGCACTTCGCCGCCTCTGTCCAGAGCATATACCATAAAAGGTTTTCTTTTCTTTTTAACAACCGCATCTTCATAAATAAAACTATATCCGCCGCTTGTTTTTTGCTTTCCCGACAAACAGTTTGCAATTCCGCGCAGATTTATTCCGAGCGCTTCTGCGGCAGCTTTTTTATCGGCAAATTTTTGTCTGTGTTTATTTTCATCAAGTGCAACTACAGCTCTTGGAGCTAATTTATGTGCTTCTTGAGCAAATTTTTTAAGCAAATCTCTGTTAATAACCACTTTTCCGTCTTTTAAAGTTTCTACATATGACGCTTTAATAACCGTGTATCCGTTAACACCTTTTTGTATCCCGTTAGCGCAGAAAAGAAGTGATGCCTCAGATATACCAAGTTTTTCCGATGCTTTTGAATAAGAATCATATCTGGTATATACACCTTTTGCGTCAACAACATAAATTGCATGTTTTATAACCTGTCTGAACTTTTCCTCTAAAATATCCTGTTTTAAAAATACTCTGCCTTTTTTGTCTTTTACCTCCAATTCATCAGCTCTGACAAAAGCATATCCCATTGCTGTTTCACGCTCATTTTTTAAGCATGCGTCTATATTTCTGCGTGGTGCGGATAATGCAGACGCAGCCTCTCCGACACTCGAATATTTTCTTAATCGGCCCTTTTCATTAATTGAATATACGGGAACCGGTGCTCTTTGCCCGAATTTTTCCTCAGGTATATTTATATTTACAATCATATTGCCTTTGCCGTCATCAGTTTCGACCTCATCTGCATAAACAAAAGCATAACCGCCCGAAGTATCTCTTTCTCCGTTAAGACATCTTGCTATACACGAATGGCTTATTCCTAATGCTTTCATTGCATCACGATTTCTTTCAAACTTTGTATAATTACCCTCACTGTCAACGGCATAAAAAGGTCTTATAACAGGTAAAGACGACAATACTTGTTCAACAAACAATCGTTTTTTCTCAATCTTTTTTTTATCAACAGCAAAATTACCGTCTTTTCCGAATATTTCAACATCCGAAGCATAAAGAAAGCCATGCCCCGCTGCCGTATTTTGTTTGCCTTTCAGACACTTGGAAATATTTGAATCCGTTGCACCAAGTTCTCTCGCCGCTGCTTTAATACTTGAATATTTTTTATAATTGCCGTCTTTATCAACGGCATATATGGAAACAGCGGTTGAATCCGCAGGCTCAGACTTATTTATACCGGAAAAAGATATATTATAATTTGCCAATAAATTCAATGAAGTAAAAAATGTATCATGATAAAAATCATTCCTGATGCTCTTTGTCTGCACCGGAACATTATCATAAGTTCTACAACTTACCGAATATATATTTATAGGATGCACTTTCATATCAAAGACAAAACCCGTGAATTAAAAATTTGCCTTTATTCGTCTTTTTCGCAGGAAAAAACATAACCATTAACAGAGTTACTTCCGTATCTTGAATCAACCCCTCTTTTTAAAAGAGAAATAATTAAGTCTTCATCTAATTGAAGCGCCCTTGCCGCTTCTCTGACATTTCCGAATTCTTGAACATTTACATCTTTGATTGCATATATTTTGCCAAATTGTGCATTTCGTTTGGCAAGCTGAGGATTGATTTTTTCGGAAATTTTATCCAATTTACCGTAATCAACTGATATCTGTCCGTTTTCATCGCGATGTTCAAATTTATCAGCATATATAAAACGATAACCTTTTGAGGAATCACGATTACCTGCAAGGCACTCTTTTACGGTAGTATAAGAAAGCCCTGTATTTTCGGCAGCTTCACGGGCGCCGTTATAACGCACACAGTCACCTTTCTGATTAAAAAGGTATACTGCTTTAACTCTCGGTGTTGAAATTTCCAGAGCTATTTTTTTCAAAAATGCTCTGTTTACATATAAATTCCCTTCTTCAAAACTTTCTACATCGCTTGCTTTAACAAAACCTCGTCCCGATGCCATTGTACTTATACCGTTGACACATTGCGAAATTTTAGTTCTTCTTATACCAAGCGCATCAGCAGCTTCTTGCTGAGTATGATATTTTTGATAAGTTCCGTCAGGATTAACCGCATATACCGAATTTTTATTTGCCTGTTCATATTTCTCAGATAAAATATCGTAATTAAGCACTGTTTTTCCGTTTTCATCAATTGTCTCAATTTCTTCCGCAGAAACCACCGCATATCCGTTTACAACATTATATCTTCCTTTTAAACAATGCTGCAGCGCCGCCGGTTCAACACCTATAGCTCTTGCTGCCCGATTTTTATTAACATATCTTTTATATTTTCCGTTCATATCTATTGTATAAACAGGGACAAAACTATCTCTTATTTGAGTTTCTTTATTAATTTGTCTCAATTTTTCGGTATCAACTGTAACTCTGTTATTTTCATCAACGGTTTCAATATCCTCAGCGCGGACAAAGGTATAGTTCCCGACTCTTTTTTGTCCGCCGTTAAGACACCGCGAAACATTTGCAGGTTCCAAAGAAAGCTCTCTTGCCGCTTTTCTTATACCTGAAAATTTACGATAAAAACCGTATTCATCAATTGCATATACCGCTGTTGAATTTGTTTCTTCAAAAGCAGCAGAAACGGTATCTGACAATTTTTTTCTGTCTACGACCGGTACACCGTCTTTATTTATAGTTTCTATTTCCCCGGGGAACGCAAATGTATAGCCGCCTGTTTTGTTTATTTCTTTATTCAAAACTTTTATAATGTGCGGCGTTGAAATACCCAGCATTTTTGCGGCATTAGCTTTACTGGGATATTTTTTGAACCGCCCGTTTGAATCAATTGCATAGATTGGAATAGGCTTATCCAGAGAATCAATAAAAGAATTAACCTGATCAAGTTTTTCTTTCAGTTTTGTTTTATCAAGAACAGCATTACCGTTCTCATCCAAAGTTTCAATTTCTTCCGCATAAACAAAAGTATATTCGTGCGTATACGCCCTTTTTCCCTGAAGACATTGAGCAACATTTCCTTTGGACATTGATAAAGCCTTCGCTGCTTCACTTCTTTCATTAAATTTTTGAACACTGCCGTCTTTTAAAGATATACAATAAAAAGGACGTGATTTTGGTTCCGCTTCTATTGCGGGAACTATCTCACTGATTTTATCAGCCAGTTTTTTTTCATCAATTATTTTTTCGCCTCGGTTGTTTATTGTTTCAATTTTATCAGCATAAACAAATCCGTATCCGTGCGACGACAATCGTTTTCCCTGCAAGCATCTGTCTATGCCGTCAATAGGAATTGAAAGAGCTTCTTTAGCGGATTTTCGGTCCTCAAATTTTTGGTAATCACCATTCTTATCAATTACATATAAAGGTTTTTTAGCGGAACCGAACGTTAAATTATAAACTCCCGCTGCGCTAAGGTAATCGAATACTTTATCAGCCGAAACTCTATCGGCATTATAATTTATCTGCTTATTTTTTACATTATATGCAGATAAATTAACATAATTCAAATTTATAGGATGCACATTCATACAAAAAACAAAACACGTAAATAAAAAACTTGCATGAATAACAAAATATTTTTTTTTCGTATTTTAAATTGTGTATCAGGGAGTAAAAAATTTGAGAATATCATCAATTCATACACAAAAAGCCAGTTTCGGTTATGATAAAAAACTAAATCAGGAACTTAAAGAACAATTATCCGAATATCCGGACAGGCAATGGGCCAAAACCATATCAACACTTAACTCATATTGTAATGGTATTGAGGCAAATTTAAAGAGGGAAGAAAAAAATACAAATTCAACAAGATATAGCGACTACTTAGATATATTTCTGTCGGCAAAACAAATGCTGGCTGGTTTTGTTGAGATAACTTTTGAAAATCTTCATTTTGCAGACAGAGAATATAAACACTACGATGATGAATTTATAAAAAACGGCTCCAATAAAAGAGATTGGAGAAAAGAAATGTGTAATTATTTGCTCGATTGGACAACAACAATTCCACAAGAAAAACAAAATAAATCGGCTCAAAACACAAAAATCCGGCAAACGGATGAAAAAGCTGATACAAAACAGAGTGAGCAAGAACAAATAATTAAAGAAACAAACAAAGCCGAAGAAACAGAAACTCAATCTTTATTATCACTTCTTACCCCAAAATCTTTTTTGGAAGAATACAAGCCGGAGGAACAATCACCAAAAGGATTTATGGATGTTGCCGGCATGGCAGAATTAAAACGTGATTTACAAGAAGGAATAATCCAACTGGTTCAAAACCCTCAACAAGCTCAGTTGGATTTTGAAGAATACGGAAAAACAATTCCTAAAGGTATTCTGTTATTTGGTCCTCCGGGGTGCGGAAAGACATATATTACACAGGCTCTTGCCTCAGAAATTGATACACCTATGTATATGTTAAACATAAGTAAAGCAGGCTCTCATTATATTAATATGACATCTAAAAACCTAAAATCAGCATTTGATGAAGCAATAAAAATTGCAGAAAAAACGGATAAACCATGTCTTTTATTTATGGACGAAATAGATTCATTAGGTTTTGACAGAAATTCAAGAATGGAGCCCGATGACTTAAAACAAGTTTCGACTATGCTACAGGCTATGGATAGTGCAAAAAAGTCAAATGTAATCATTATCGGGGCAACAAATAAATATAATTTATTAGATCCTGCAATAAGAAGAAGATTTGATAAACGAATACTTGTTGATATTCCTGATACAGAATCTATAGCAGCACTTATAACAAAGAATTTACAACCAATGAAGAAAGGGCAAAAACTACTTTCTTCTCCTGAAGAAATTCAAATAATTGCCGAAAAATTAAAGGGTTATTCAAACAGCTCAATATGCAATATAACAAAAGAAGCAGCATTGAACGCAATGAGAAGAGACAGAGCCGATATTGAAGTACAGGATTTTGAAAAAGCAATAGAAATGACAAGTGAAGAAAAACCCGACAGACAATTATATATGTCTGAATCAAAAGCAAATACAAGAAAAATCGGATTTAATTAGTTAATTATTATATTCCCAAAAACATTCTCGTATTGGCATCTTTATTGATTTTTTTGATAATTAGTTTTGAAACAAATAATGTCAAAACAGATAGTCCCGTAACAGCTATAAACCTTATAATAACTATTCCAAACACTGTCATATAATTTGAAGCATCAATAGGAACAACTTCGGGAAGATTTAGTAACTTATCATATATAAATAACCAGTACCAGTGAATAAAAAATAAACCGAAACTGTACTTTGCAATAAAATCCAGCGTTTTATTCGTATTAGAATGAGAAAGAATAAATTCATCATAATGCTTTAAATACCCTAACAAAAGCATAATTAAAAATGTCTTTGACAAAGTATAACTTGCATAGATACCTTTATATGAAGTATAAACATTCAATGCCGCAGCTGCAATCATTAAAATAAACAATAAAAATCTTTTTTCATAGAATTTGTCGATAATTTCTTTTCGTGAGGAACAAAACATTCCGAAAACATATAATGAAAAGAAATGAATATATCCTGTAATAACATAATTTGCGTATGAAAGGTATTTATCAAAATAACTCAAGTTCATTATCGCGTCATATTCCATTTCGCCTCTGGGGAAAAGGAGAGTAATAAGAAACATGAAAGGCAAAAGTTTATATAAAATCCCTTTTTTTTCAAGTTTTAAAAGCAGCCAAGAAGAAATAAAAAATAAAACAATCATAGGAATAAACCAGGTCGGCACATTATGCACTCTTCCTATAGAAAGCAATATTGGAACCTGCAGAAAATGATTCAAACCGTCAAACGGATTTTTATACAAATCAGGGCAGTAAAAACAGAAAAACAATCCGGGAATTGCAGTAATAAAATATGGCAAAATTACGTTAGTCCACTTTTTGGATAAATAATTTTTATATTCAAATTTTCCTGAAAGATGGTGGAACAAAAAGCCGGATATAAAAATAAACAAAGCTGTACCGCCGCAAGTTATTTCACAATTTATAATATGTGCAAGACTTCCCGGCTCGCCAAACTGCATAACATGCCCCATTATTATAAGCAAAATAGCAAGTCCTCTAAAAACATTTATATAATTCAAAAACGACTTTTTGGGTTTATTTTCGGTCGTATTCTCCATAGTTAACTCCTTATAACACCAGCCACAAAACCTGATAAGGCGCAATTCTTAAATGCATAGTTCTGTTTTGCAGCGATATATCAACTTTTACATCATCATCATTTATCAAATTTCTTAAGCTCGTGATGCGTCCGTTATTTTTTAAAACAATACTCGGCGGCAATGTAATTTCAGCAACTTGTTTTTCATTTGATAAATTATTAACAAACAAAATCTGTTCATTTTTGTTTTTTCTGATATAACAGAAATTACTCTTAGATTTCGTTTTTAATATTTCAAAATCACCGTTTACAATAACAGGATAGTTCTTTCTTATCTCAATAAGATTTTTTATCTTTTTATAAATTCCCGAATTGAATTTATAATAACCCTTTGTAGAACCGTAAAAGAGTTTTTTCGGAATTTCACCCCTGTTAATATCACGAGAATCAAAGACGGATAAAAGATTAATATGTTTTTTTGCTTTTTTACTTCTTTTTTTTGCGGATTTACGCGCATTTTCAAAATTATTTGCAGCTCCCACTTCATCACCGTAATATATTATGGGTATACCGGGGATAGAGAAAAGTATTGCAAATGCTTGTTCAATACGATCGGGATTCTTATCCAAAAAGTTCGCAAGACGTCCGCTTACTCCAAAGCCGTTTCTGAAATCAGCTCCTTTTGTAACAAGATTTTCAAAAATTAAATTTCTAACTTCAGGACTGACCATTTCCAACGACAATTCATCATGCACGCGTAAGAAATTAGCCCAAACTGCCGTTTTAGGAATATCGGGTGTTTTTTTATAGGTTTCAATAAAATATTTTTTATCGGAAGTTATTAAACTTGCCCAAATAGCATTCATATAAGGGAAGTGATATGCTATTTGCGCTTCCGAAGATCTTTTAAATTTTATAATATCATCATCAATCGTTGTTTGAACTTCTCTGTCTTTTCCAAAGTATTTCAAAATATCTTTTGGCGGCTGGCAGGCTTCCACCTGTATAACTGAAGACGGAGCCGTCAACTGAATATAATCACTTAATAAATTTACTATTGCATGTGTTTTAGGAAGATTCTCGGCATTTGTTCCTTTTTCTTTCGATAAATAAGGAATTGCATCCATTCTGAAAATATCTACGCCGAGATTTGCCCAGCTTGAGATTGTATCAAGCATATAATAAAGAACTTCGGGATTCTCCCAATTTATATCGGGCTGAAAAGGATAAAAAGTATGATATATATAATAATCCTTATTATTTACGGTAATTTTCCTGTAATTGTTTTCGGTACTTTCGGGGAAAATAAGCCTTCTTTTTGATATACGGCCGTCCTCTTCTTTATATTCAACAACGGTGCCTAATCTTTCATCTAAATATTTTGTATATTCAGGCATTTTTTCTTCATAAACAAAATAATCAAGATAAGATTCATCCCCTGCAAGCAATTTTTTAAACCATTCATGTTCATCTGATAAATGGTTTAAAACAAGATCAGCTTTTATTTTAAACCCTCTGCTTTTTGCCTCTTTTACAAACTCTTTAAATTGAAGCATTCCTCCAAGGTCTTTCCTTACTTTTCTCGGATTTTTAACATCAAATCCGGCATCCCCCATGGGACTGTCCGCAAACGGAAGCATGTATAAAGTTGTAACACCCAGATTTTCAAGATAATCAAACATTGCAACAGTATCACGAAATGTATTTGCTTCGTTTTTCTTAACAACTCCGAACTGGTCAACATAGAACATATATATAATTTCGTTTTTATACCAGTCCGATTTTCTTGTTTTATCCTGAATTTTTAAAGATTTAGGCCTCTCGTTTATTGCTTTATAAGCATGAGATAATATATTTTTATATATTTCATCTGAATTTTCTTTTCCGTAAACAAGAGCAACAGCATCTCTCATTTCTTTTTCAAGTTTATTTTTTACATCAATTGTTTCAGCCGGAGAATAAATATTTTCTTCGGCAGAAGCAGGTAAATTCCAAGCAAAAGAAGAAACGGAAAATACCGTAAGCAACAATAAAGTTAATACAAAACTATTTCTTACATTCATCACATTAATAATCCCCCAGTTAATGATTTTAATTATACATGGTAATTTTATTTTGTATATAAACCAAAGAATTAAAACCGCTTTTAATAATTACCCTGAAAAGGTTTGCGCTTTTCTTTACTTTGTGTCTCATTTTCTTTTGCAAGTTTTAACACGGCATCTTTCATACAAGAAACAACATTATGAAAATTTTTAGAAATATACCGCATAATATTTCCTCTGTCATCCGTTTCGACAACAACACCGCCACAATCACCAAGCCCTCTTATTTCAAGATTTTTATCACCTGAAATTTCTTCAAGGTCTTTATATAGTTTTTGATACATATCGCCTGTTTGTCTGTTTTGGCAAAGCACAGCCTCTTTATCATAAAAAGAAGTATGTACACGCAGAGCGCCAAATTTTGTATTATCCGAGGAAAAAGTTTTTACACCATCTATTTTCATATTACATCTCCAACTATATTATACAAAAACGAACAAAATAATTTTTGCTTTAATATAGTTTTAGCTTAATTTGAGATTGTTATATAATAATAAGAAATTGTCTTTTAATAAATATTGCGCAGGGAAGATTATATGGAAATAAATACACAAAAAAAATTTGCCGCAGGATTATCAATTACTTCCAATGCATTAATCATATTATTGAAGATAGCGGCAGGGACTATTTCAGGAAGTATAAGTATAATTTCCGAAGCCATACATTCTTTTTCGGATTTTCTGGCATCCGTTCTTACATTCTTTGCTGTTTCACGTTCAAGTGAACCCGCGGATAAAGGTCATCCTTTCGGACATGGTAAATATGAAGATATATCAGGATTTATTGAAGGCGGACTTATAATTTTAGCCGGCTTGTACATTATATATGAGTCAGTAAGAAAATTAATTTTTGGATATGAATTAAAAACCGAAACAATGGTCGGTATATATGTAATGGCTTTTGCCGTTATTGCAAACTTTACGGTCAGCAGTTATTTGTTTTATGTTGCAAAAAAAGCGGATTCAGTTTCGTTATACGCGGATGCACAGCATTTAAGAACTGATATTTTTTCATCTCTCGGAGTTTTACTCGGATTGATTTTAATCAAAATTACCGGATATACCGTTATTGACCCGCTAATTGCCCTCATTGTTGCCCTAATTATTATAAAGACAGGATATTCCATATCCAAAGAAACGCTAAACAATTTGCTGGACGGTTCTTTGCCCGCTGAAGAAATAAACAAGATTGAAAATATATTGAATAATAATCCTTCCGTAAAAGGTTATAAAAACATAAAAGCAAGGAAAGCAGGACATTGCAAGGATATTGAAATAACAGTATTTTTCAATCCTGATTTAAAAATATCAGAATGTCATAAAATATGTGACGACATTGAAAATGATCTTGCAAAAGAACTTGATGAAATTACGGTTGTGATACATCCTGAACCTGAAAATACAAAAATGGCAAGCCGCAATTAACAATGTCTGCCTTTACAATAAATATTGTCGAAATTATTAAACTGACAGTATAATATATATATGAAATTTATTCTATTTATATTAACCGTAATTATTATACAAAATTCCTGTGTCTTTGCCCTTGAGACAGATGATGATCCAAATGCGGTTTTTTTAAATTTCAGCGAAGATGAAAAATCAGATTTTAATATTAATAATATAAAGAAGGGAACAATATACCGTGATAATATAAATTTAAACGAAGCTCCTTTAAAAAGAAATTATGATAAATTATTATACCAGGATGTTAACCGTCCTATTCCACGGAAAAAATCAGTTTCAAAATCGCTTGAAAAAAACATAAATGAAAATACAATATTCGGTACTTCCTACAAAACAACTTCTGATGCAAACGGATGGAATGACTCTTTATCACTATATTCAAAATATAAAAAAGACAGATTTTCTTTTACTTCCTCATATATCCAAAAAGATCTTGATATAAGAGGCAAGAAGCGGCCGGGTTCTGTTTCTCTTACTCCTGAACTTAAAATAAACGACCATATATCTTTAAAAAACATTTTTACAAATAACATTACCGATAAACAACGTAAAAACGAAGTTGTTATATCTTTAAAACCGTTTAAAGACGGAAGAATGGATCTGGATTTGGGCGCAGGACAAACATATTCCTTAATGAATGAACCTTCAAATTCCCATCTGAAGTTTTCAACAAGATTTCGTTTTTAACATTCAGAAGCTGATTAAAAACCTCCGGCATTCATTTTTAAAATCTAATCTGCATTTTTTAAATTTTCACGAACATTTTAATTCATTCATATTTTTTCTTATTTCAATAATCCCGCCGCATTTCATAATTGCATCATCGCGTATTATCTCACCCACGGAATCTGCGGTTATAACACCTGATTTTGGATTTTTTACCGAGAGGATGTGTCCTTTTATATCAGCTTCAACCTCCGAATATTCAAAAGAAAAATCACAATCAATCATTTCACAATTTATTAATTTTAAATTTTTACAATAACATAACGGCTGAGTACCGATAATTTTACAATTTAGAAAAGTCAGATTCTCGCTGAACCAACCGAGATATTCACCTTTTACAACGGAATTTTCTACGGTAATATTCTTACTGTGCCAGAATGCATCTTTAGTATCCAAATTCGAATTTTTAATATTAAGATTTTTCATATACTGAAAAGAGTATTTACCCGTCATATTCAAATTCTCAATTTGAACATCTTTTGACTCAAAGAGGAAATAAACAGCATTTATTTTAGAATCCTTAATCTCCACCCCTTTACAGCGCCATCCGAATTCTATAGAATCAATGTCACAATTATCAACCGCAATATTTTTACATTCGCGGAGTGTTTTAACTCCGGAAATTTTACATCCTTTAAGTTTTCCGTCCGAAGAATACCAAATCGGAGCACGGGTTAAATCATCCATTGTTGAGTTAATAAGTTCAAATTTTTTTGCATGCCATAAAGGGTATCTTAGTGAAAAAAAGCAATTATTTACACTGATATTACGGCATTCTTTTAAAACGGATTCGCCGTCTTTAGGTCCTGCAAATATGCAATCAGATACTTCTGTGTTTCTAATATTATATAAAGAGCGTTCTTCATCAAAAGTTTGGTTAATTATTTGCTTTTTCATTGAAACCTCCTTTTAGCTTTATTTGAGAAAGTATAATAGCCCCCATCATAATAATGCAGCCTGTTACTTCTCTTATTGTTAATGTTTCGTTTAATATAATCATTCCGCCCAAAACTGCAAAAACAGCCTCCGAACTAAGAATAAGTGTTGCAAGTATCGGTTTTGTGGCTTTATGTCCGAAAATTTGCAATGTATAAGCCCCTGCCGTTACAATTACGCCGATAAATAAAACAGGTTTCCAGCCCGCAAGAATTAATTGAATTTCGGGTTTATCAAAAAACAACGAAAAGGGCAAAGACAACATTCCCGCTATAATAAATTGCATCATTGCCAGTTTTACCGCATCTGTTCTTTTAGAGTAATAACTTACTACAATAATATGTAATGCAAAGAAAAATGCGCTGACAAGCAGAAATATATCCCACAATTCAAAACTTGACATTTCTTTTGCGCACAATAAATAAAGACCGATAAGCGCGATAAAAATGCTTATTGAAACATTCATTGTAAGTCTGTGTTTAAGAAAAACAGCGATTAAAGGAACAAATAAGATATATAAAGACGTTATAAATCCTGCTTTTCCGGCATCAGCATATATCATACAATATTGATTTATTGAAAAAGCAATAAATAAAACAATTCCCGCAAGCAAACCGCCTTTAAACAAATTTTTAACAGGATATTTTGTATCAAATTTGCGCAATAAAAACATAAGAGGAAGCAGTGAAACAGCACCGATAAAACACCTCAAAGTATTAAAAGTAAACGGCTCAACATAATTCATTCCAAGTTTTTGAGCAACAAATGACAACCCGGAGATAAACGCTGCAAGCACAAGCGAAATATTGCAATATATATTAAGTTTCTTTATACTTTTCCTATCTTTCATATTTTTATTATTTACTACAAATTTTTCAATATCAAATACTTATACCAGATAAATCGCTATGCCTCACAGGCATAATAAAGTGTAATATATTCATTTAAAAAATTATAAAAAGTAGCGCGTTTCACTCTTCCGAGTAAAACGTGTGTAAAAGAACACATGGTTTGATTATTTGTTCCACATGGTTTGATTATTTTGGGCAACATAAAATTTGAAATATTAAATAAATGAGCAAATTTGCAATTTTAAGAATATAAAGTTACTATCATAAAAACAAATTAAAATATATAAGTTAACTCTGCATTTTATCAAGCAGAGTTTTAATTTCCATAATTTTTTCTTTTGCAATTTCAGAATCAGAAAAAGACTTAGCAACACATTCTTCAAGATGTGTTTTCAATATATTGCTTTCAACATGTTTTATTGCTGAACGTACAGCCTTGAGCTGCACAATAATATCCGGACAATATCGTTGTTCTTCAATCATTTTCTTGATACCTTCCAACTGACCTATTGCCCTGTTTAGGCGAGGTATCTCATGTTTATGGCTCGGATTTTCTGATTTTTTTATGTTCATATCTTTTTTAGACTCTTTTTTCATTCTTTCATTATACACAAAAAGAAGCAGCAACGCCGCTCCTTAATCCTAAAATAATATTCTATTTTTCAGAAGGTTCATTGCACTCAGGCGGGCAATTACATTTGTCTTCGGTGCAAGTACAGTTGTCTCCGCATTTGCAGTTAACGCATTTGCAATGTGGATTTGAACATTTAGCCATATTAGCCTCCTTTTTCTTTTATACCCACAGGGGGTATCTAACTACATGTACATAATACCCTATAGGGGTATATTTGTCAAGTGGTCTTTTTATGATAAATCGTGTATTAATCCATCTCACCCTTGTAGGCGCAGGGGATATTTTCTTCTTTTAAATAATTCATTCCCCACTTGTTTAACTCAATAATTGCAGGAATAAGTGTTTCACCTCTTTTAGTGAGAGAATATTCAGTTTTTGGCGGCACTACGGGATAAAGTTTTCGTTTGATTATTCCATCTGTTTCAAGTTCTTTTAACTGTTGTATAAGCATTTTGGGAGTTGCGTGTGAAATCAATTTTTGTAGTTCATTATATCTCAATGTTTTATTTATAAGGTGTCCGATTATAACTCCTTTGTATTTCCCTCCGATTATATCCATTGTTGCCTCAAGCGGACATTTATATTCATCTTTCTTATGCTTAGTCATAATTAAAGTCCCTAATTTACTTTTTGGTAAGTATTATACAAAAAAGTGCATTCTTGTCAAAAAGATAATAAATGTATAAAATTGCTTTATTAAAGGAGGAAATCTAAATGAAAATTACACAGGTAAGAAGTGCAACAATTATAGTTGAATATAATAATACAAAATTTTTAATTGACCCATGGCTTATGCCCAAAGATTATATGCCCGGGTTTGATGTTGCAATAAATTCCGATGTCAGACAGCCAAGAGTGGAGCTGCCTTTTGGAATTGAAAAAATTGTTGATGTTGATGCTGTTATTATCACTCATATCCACCCTGACCACTGGGATGAATTTGCAGAAAAAGCTCTGGATAAAAATATAAAAGTTTTTGTTCAATCTTCTGTTGATAAAGACTACGTTATCTCAAAGGGTTTTACAAATGTTGAGATTATACAAGAATCCGGAATAGAATATAATGCCATAACCCTATACAAAACAGGAACTCAACATGGCAAAAGAGAGATAATAAAACCGTTATGTGATTCTGTTGGCTTGCCTTATGATGCAATGGGTGTTGTTTTTAAATCAAATAATGAAAAATCATTGTATATTGCAGGCGATACAATTTGGTGTGAGGAAGTAAAAGATGTCTTAGGCAAATACAAGCCTGAAGTTATAGTAGTAAATGCCTGTGCGGCAACTCTTTTGAACGGAGAACGCATAATTATGAATATTGAAGATGTAAAAAATGTTTTGGATGCTGCGCCTGACGCAAAAGTAATTGCAAGTCATTTAGATACAGTCAGCCATCTTTCTGTTACAAGAGAAGATTTAAAAGAATTTAAAACTAAAAATAATATCGGTAATCTGCTAATCCCTAATGATGGAGAAACGCTTGATTTTATAGGCAATAATTAAAATTTTATACTAATGAAGTTGCTCAACCCAAGGTCGGAAAAATTTTCCCGACCTTGTTTCAAATTCTCAAACCTTATGATATTTTTGTAAAATTTTGCGGAACTGGACTATTCCGAAATAATCAAATTATCCGTACAGTTCAAATTTGGTGCGTATCTCACTGATAATATACAAATCTCAATCTATCCGTACAGTCCAGAAAAAGTCCAGTTTTCCAGTTTGATTTTTTTGGAACACTTAATTTTTCCGACCCGAAAACGCCCACACAAAGCCTGCTTTACCAAATACAAAAAGACACATAGTTTGATTTCAATTTACAGATGGTTTGATTATTTTGGTAAAGCTCATTGTAAAAAAATATAGCTTATAAACAAATTTTAACTTTGTTAAAAACTTTTAAAAAATAAATCATATAAATAGCATTAAAAAATTTCACATTTTTAATTAGTGAATATGTTTTGGGCGTAATAGTAACATCTTTGTATCTTCTACAGCTTTTAGCCCATGAAGTGTTTTTGCAGGCATTACAATCATTTCTCCAGCTTTCAATCTGTAAACTTTATCACCGACTGTAATATCTGCCAATCCCTCAATAATTTGAGCAACTTCATCTTTTTCATCACAATGCAGACTTCTTTCCACACCTGCTTTGAACGAGAGCAGAGTCAAAGAACTCTGCTCGTTGTCAAACACAAGTTTTTTATTAATTTTATCAGAATATTCAATATCTTTTAAATTAATTATTTCGCTCATCTATTCAAAATCTCCTTAAGATCTTCTTTAGGTGTTGTAACAGGCTTTATTTTATACTTATCAACTAATATATTTAAAACATTTGGTGATACAAATGCAGGTAATGTAGGTCCAAGTTTTATATTTTCAATGCCCAAATATAAAAGAGTCAATAAAATACAAACTGCCTTTTGCTCATACCAAGAAAGAACTAACGATAATGGCAACTCATTTACTGAACAATTGAAAGCTTTAGATAATTCTACTGCTACTTTAATAGCTGAATAAGCATCATTGCACTGTCCCATATCCAATAATCTCGGAATTCCATTTATCTCACCTAAATCCAAATCATTAAATCTGTATTTGCCGCAAGCTAATGTGAGAATAATAGAATCTTTCGGAGCTTGCTTTACAAAATCAGTATAATAATTTCTTCCAGGTCTTGCACCATCACATCCGCCTACCAAGAAAATATGTTTTATATCACCTGATTTTACTGCTTCTATAACTTTATCAGCTACAGATAAAACTGTTCCATGTCCAAATCCAACAGTTAGGGTATCGCCACCATTTATACCAGTCATTTTTTTATCTTCTTTATACCCGCCAAGTTCAATAGCTTTTTCAATTACTGGTGTAAAATCTTTATCCTCTCCAATATGTACCATATCAGGATATTCAACAACTGAGGTTGTAAATACTCTATCTTTGTAACTGTCTTTCACAGGCATAATACAATTTGTTGTAAATAAAATAGCGGCAGGGACATTATCAAATTCTTTTTGTTGATTTTGCCAAGCAGTTCCAAAATTACCTTTCAAATGCGGATATTTATTCAATTCAGGATAAGCATGGCAAGGAAGCATTTCCCCATGTGTATAAATATTTACACCCTTATCTTTTGTCTGTTCAAGAAGCAAGCTCAAATCTCGCAAATCGTGACCTGTTACAATAATAAAAGGACCTTTTTCAATATTTGTTGTAACTTTTCTAGGTGCAGGAGTTCCGTAAGTTTCAGTATTTGCCTTATCTAAAAGCTCCATACATTTTAAATTTATTTCACCTGTTTTCAAAACTAAATTTAATAGCTCATCTGCTGATAAATCTTTTGAAATTTCCTGTAATGCTTCGTAAAAGAAATTATCTGCATCAACATCTTTATAGCCTAAAACTCTTGCATGATGAGTATAAGCTGCCATACCTTTTAAACCGAACAATATCAGCGATTTCAAACTTCTTATATCTTCATCACAATCCCAAACAGTTTTTATATCAAATTTAGAATCACAATGAATATTTTTTTGAACTTTTTCAATAAATTCTTTAATAGATCTATCGTCAAAATTAACATTTGTAATTGTTGTGAATAAACCGTCAATTAAAAGTTCTGTATTCATATCACTTTTTTCTGCACAATTCGCAAGCTCAATTAATTTGCTTGTAAGCTCATCTTGCAAATTTGAAGTATCAGCTTTTTTACCACACACACCTTGTACCGTACATCCTTTTCCATGAGCGGTTTGCTCACATTGAAAACAAAACATATTCATAATTTTCTCCTACAATTTTAAATTACTAATACTGTTGTTTTTCATAAATTCTTCAAACATATTATTGATTGAAGAAATAAGCGGTTTCATAATACAGCAACAAGATGTTATATGTCTTGATGAGAACAGACAATCTTTACGGATATATTTTCCTTCAATAGCTTCATAAATGTCCATAAGACTTGAATTTTCTTTTCCTTTAACAATACTAAAACCACCTTTAGGTCCCTTGACGGAAGCTAAAAAACCACTTTTTACAAGTCTTTGCAAAACTTTAGACAAATGATTTTCCGAGATTGAAAAAACTTTTGCAATCTCTTTTAATGGAACAATTTCACCTTTTCGATGTGCAATATAAATCATTACATGTAGCCCTATTGCTGTCGCTTCTGAAATATTAATCATATCAATCCTTTTTAATTCCTTTTTTAGATATTGTATAAAGTAATTTAGCTTTCATTAATTAATTTCCCTGTAATATGCTCAGGAACTAACTCTAAACAAGCTACCGCATTTGCAAATTTTTTGATTTCATCTTCTATGAAGTCTTCATCTGCAAAATCAAATTGTCGGCTTATGTTTCGACAAATGCTTAAAGTTTTTTCTCTATTTTCAATAAATTTTATACGACCAAAAATAATTACACTCCTAACATCTAAACCTCTTTTTGATTCGACAGGTATTCCTTTTTCAAAGACGGTAAAAGATACTTTATCATTCATTTTTATTGCATCAATTTTATGTCCCTTTTTTGCCCCATGAAAGTAAATTTTATTTTCAGTTGTAGAATATTTATAGTTTATTGGTATTCCATAAGGATAACCATTATCTCCATTAACTGATAAGACACCTCTTACTTCGTTATTTAAAATTTCCTGACATTCTTCAAGAGATAGTTGTTGTTTTTTTCTTCTCATCTCTCTAAACATATTAAAATCCTCAATTTCTTATTAATTTCATCATTTAGGTCGACTAATAATACATAATATGTATTAAGACTTAAACTTAAATAAGTAACAAAAATAATAATTTTAGTATATTGGTATATTAATACCAATATACTAAATAGTCAATTGTTTTTTACAGAATAAAATATATTTTATATTTGTATATTATTTTCTTTATTATTTTATGTATAATAATATCAATGAAAACAAATATAATAATATTATTATTATTCGCATTAACATTTAGTGTAAATCTTGCATCTGCTGAAGCAAATTCCCATAAAGTTATCAAGGTTATTGATGGTGATACTGTATATATTGATTTTAATGATAACGGAATTCCTGAGCAAAATGAAAAAGTTCGTATTAATGGAATTGATACCTTTGAAACTAAATTAAATGACAGTTTAGAATGGCAAATGAAACTTTATGGCTTATCACAAGACAAAGCCTTAGGACTTGGGTATTATGGGAAAGAGTTTGCTAAAAAAGAGCTACTAAATAAACCTGTAAGAGCGGAATACACAGCAGAAGAAAAGTTTGACAAGAATAACAGACACTTGATGTCGCTTTACTATGATTGCAATAGACATGGTAAATGCAAGAGCTATGAAAAAGAAGTGCTGAAAGCAGGACTTGCTACAATTTATACAAAATCAAACCTTGCAGATGAATTAAAAACTTATGAGAATACAGATAAAATAAAACAAAATGCTAAAAGAGCACATAAATTAAATCTTGTTGTATTAAATTATAAAAACGGTAAATATCACAAAATTACTTGTGAATACGCTTTTTTAGCTAGTCAACAAGAGTTAATTAAAAAGACTTCAAAATATATCCCTTCATCTTGTTGTTTTAATATCCCAAAAAGAAAACAGCATAATTATCCACATAAAGACATTAAATTAAATAGAGATATATCTCTGTATTTTGTTGACCCCACAAAAAATGAATTTCCTAAAAATGAATGCACATCTCCTAACTGTAAAGCATTATTGAATATTATTCAAAGTGCAAATAATACAATAGATTTTGCTTTATATGGATTTAATGAACAAGATGACATTTTAGATGCTCTAATTCAAGCACAATACAGAGGAGTTAAATTACACAAAGCCTACTTTACCCCAATAATCTATCTAACCGTACAACTCAACCTGGACAAAAAACTACAACGACACTAGATTATAATTTATATTTCATGTAAAAGAACAACCAGTTCCGGAATATTTGACAACCAGTTTCGGAATTTTGGGACAGTTAGATAAAAATTTTTAA
>CALUUK010000013.1 GCA_944323955.1 Candidatus Gastranaerophilales bacterium
GACGAGCTACCAGACTGCTCCATCCCGCGATAAATTCTCTTACACCCCATTATTAAACGCTAAAAAACAAAAATCAAGCCCCATGATTTTTTATTAAAAAATAGACCTTCCCTACAATTATTGTAGGTATGTTTGTAGTGACGGTGTGTCGCCGATAAATCAGGGCAAAAATTTTAGGAAACCGCCGGCGGAATATTTATGAATAAATTAAAACGACTGCCGGAAATGTGTATTTAGTAATGAATAATATAATTAAGTATTTTATAAATACCAATAGCACTGATTATATCAAGCAAGGAAACTACGTTTAAATAATTCTTATGAGCCGACGAGCTATAAAACACATCATATAATACAAACATTATAAACATCTGATATTATTATTTTGAGAATGGCAAAAAATCTACCACAAAAGCTCTAATTTTCTATATTTTTATCAAAGCAAAGTCGACAATTGATTATTAAATATGTTTAGCATGTTTAGTATTTTACTTTTCTATTGACAAACAAGTTTTATAATATAAAATATACATGATACATATACAAGGATTAATAGGAGAAATAAATGAAAAAGAAAATTTTAAGTGAAACTGAAGAAACAACGAAACAAGCCAAACAGACTAGATTGTCACAGACATTTTGCCCTTTAGCCTCAATTAAAGAAATTTTGCGTATTCCTCAGGCAATAAAAGATGATTTTGCAGGACAGCCAACATCGCCTTTGCTTATTGCTGAATCCTGTGGAATATCTCCAACCAGCTCAAACTGGAGGACTCTTACCGGAGCTTCTGTTGCGTATGGACTTACGAATGGTGGATATAATTCCAAAAATATCAGCTTAACGGAACTTGGAGAAAGAATTGTAGCCCCACTTATAGAAGGGGATGATTTAACTGCATTGAGAGAAGCAATAATGAAACCTGCTCTATTTGCTGAAATATACTCTACATATGATGGAAATAAGCTACCTAAAAATAATATCGCATATAATATTTTGGCAAAAAAGGGGGTATCTAAAGAAAAACAAGAAAATACTTGGCAAATTATAAAAGATAATGCTAATGAAGCAAAAATATTACGTATCATAGGCGGTAATGAATATATTTGTCTTGACGCAAATTGTAATAATGCAAATAAAATAATAGATAAAGAAACAGATAGGGAAAATAACATCGATGTGAGAAATGAGGAGGGAGTGACTGTTACAAATGAATTATTAGAAAGAATGTCTATCTCAGCACCTTCTTGCACCGATAAACCGATAGTGACAGAAAAAAGGAAACCTAATATATTTATTTCACACGGCAAGAATAATACCGTTATAGTTGGTCAATTGAAAGAATTATTAGCTTATGGACAAATGGAACCGGTAGTCTCTATAGAAAGAGAAACTACCGCAATACCTGTTCCTGATAAAGTTTTTGATGATATGAGAGGTTGTGATGCTGGTATAATTCATATTGATTTTGAAAATGTACCGCTAAATAATGGTGAAGATACATATGAAAGAATAAATGAAAATGTTTTAATTGAAATTGGGGCCGCAATCGCTTTGTATTCAAAGCGAGTAATTTTATTATGTAAAAAAGGTACACCTTTGCCTTCGAACTTGCAAGGATTATATCGTTGTGAATATGAAGGAAACCAACTTGATTATAATTCTACAATGAAATTATTAAAGACCATGCAAGAATTACGAGAATTGATGTAAATATATTTTGTACCAAGAACCATTCTAATGGCTCTTGGTACCCCCATACAGCCCGTCTCATTGTAGAATGAGGTTTCTTAGTTGTGGACACAAGTTTTCGGTTGTGAGATTTTTCTCGGTTACAAAACCGCCGCGGTGATTAAAAAGAATGAAAGCATTCTCCGGTTGATGATGAAAAGTTTATAGGCGGTGAGGTATAAAATTACCGAGAAAATATTTTAGTAATCTAGTGCCATAACTATTCTATATACAGTTTTTAGCAAGTTTGGATTATTTTTTAGCCGTTTGATAATTTCATCTAATGATGCATCTTCCGGCACATCTGAATATTTAAAGTCAAAAAGTACATTAGGATTTATTTCCAAAGCAGCACATAATTCTTCCAATGTTTCTGCAGAAACAAAGTTGTTACCTAATTCAATCTGGCTTAAACTTTTTGCAGAAAGATTTATCTTTTCAGCTAGTGCTTCTTGGGTTAAAGAACGACTTATTCTTATCTCACGAATACGGTTACCTAAATTTTTTTTAATACTCATATTATCACCTTAATATATTTAGAATGGGAGTTACACACATTGACAACAGAGTTAATCTATTGTAAATTGATTTACAGAATTTATAGTAGGAGTGGTGTGTTATGGAAAAAGACTATAAAAAGATGTTTTCAATATTGGATAATTATTTGAAAGACAGAGTACAAGATATTGATATATCGATTTTAGAGGCGGTTGAAGCAAGAAAAAATGGTAAAGTTTTCAGCTTTAAAGAACATCTGAAAGGATTTATTTATGCTCAATTAAGTGCATTAGTCTCTTGGAAAAAAATTAAAGATAATCAGCAGGAGTTAAATATAGTCTTTTGTGGTTTTGAAAAAGATAAATTAAAAGAAAAAGCACCGGAAGAATTGATTGATGAAATAAGAGCATTAAAATGTTACAGTCCATACACAACCAAAAACCAAATAAATTCCTTAAAAGCGAATATTGAAACTTTTGAAAAAATTGAACAAGAATATTCAAGCCTTGATAAATTTATAACGCACAGCACACCATCTAACATTATCAAATTACTTGCCGATAGTAATAGTACCTATAAATTAAAGTATGCAGGTGTGGCAATCATTTGTGAGTATGTACGAAATGTTGGGATTGATATTATAAAACCGGATGTGCATATTAAAAGAATTGCGGCTGCAGATAGATTAAAATTAGTCACTGCAAAATCGGATTATAAGATTATAGAAGAATTTAGAAAGTTATCAAATGAAATAGGTATGAGCCAAGTCAAAATGGATTATCTGTTATGGAATTATTGTGCAAAAGGTTATGGTGAAATTTGTACCGCAACCCCAAAATGCGATGAATGTGTAATAAAAGAATTTTGCCATACCTAATCTAATAAATAAGGAACAATAATGATAGGTAAAGTTATACATACAATAATAATTTGGATAATAATATATATCATTGTTAGCCTGTTCGGTTGGCATTAAAAATTGTACCGGCTGGGGAAAAGAAAAATAAAAAAGAGAACAAGTTTAATATAAATATTCTATATATAGCAGTATAGGAAATAATAATTTATGCGGTTATCCCGATGATTACATTGACCTCATTATCATGACAAAGTTCGGGCTATCATAAAACTGAAATTTTAGCTAGTAAAAAATGTAACGATTGGTGGAAGACAAGTAAATATATTTGTACCGCCCTCCCCAAATGCGGTGAATATTATTGTTAGCCAGTTTGGTTGGCATTAAAATTTGTACCGGCGGGGAAAGAAAAAAATAAAAAGAATATATTTTTTTATTAAATACCCTAGTAGTAATAGTATAAACAATATAGGAATATGCAAAAATTCTGATGATAATATCGAAGTATCTATGACAACAATTTTTTAGAAGTGTTTAGACCTGAATTTTACCAGAGGAATAAAGCAGAGATTGATAAGCGACAGTCAAAAAATTTATAAAATTTACAATTCTTCATATAAGTTTAAATTTTAAAATACAGATATAGTGGGAATGTCCGGCACTTTTAAAAATTTATTGTATAACAAAATTCAAGTATAATAAGGGTTTACAGAATTTTCTATTTGACAATAATACCATAAATTTATATAATAGGAACATAAAGTAATTTGGTCTTAACGTTTCACCACAACTAAACGTTCCCAGCGAGAGCCTGCTATGGTTATATATAAATGGCTCAGATAGCAAAGAACAAGGAAAGGCGGTGATTAGGCGTTACAAATTACAAATACTTAGACAATCTGAAAATGTACGAGATTCTGCCAGAGTAGCCGTAGGGTACGGACGAAGCATGCTTCCCTGCTAATAAGGATTGGTCAACAGTATTTGCTTTAAGTTGCAATTGAATTATCAAACTTGATTAAGTTTGATTAAGTGAATAGATCTTACTCTATTCACGCAGTCTTATGGCATTTAAAAAGTGTTTGAATAGATTTGGTTATGGCTTTTTCAGTCATTTCCGCGATAAAGTCTTTACTTCAAACACTCGTTGTCCAAAAATTATTAAAAAAGGAGGAAACAATGACTGGGCAAGCGATTTCGTACATACGTGTAAGTACAATAGAACAAAATACCGATAGCCAAAAAGCTATATTGAGTAATATAAAAATTGATAAAACTTTTGAAGAAAGCATTAGCGGTAAAAATACAGACCGCCCAAAACTTAAAGAAATGCTTGAATATGTTAGAGAAGGCGATACGGTCTATATTAGGGATTTATCAAGACTAGCTAGAAATACTAAAGATTTATTAGATATTGTAGAATATCTTAATAATAAGGGAGTTGCCCTTAAAAGCATTAAGGAAAACATTGATACTTCAACAAATTTCGGCAAATTGATGATTACCTTTCTTGCCGCAATATATGAATTTGAGCGTGCAAATCTTTTAGAAAGACAGCGTGACGGTATCGCAGTTGCTAAAAAGTTAGGCAAGTACAAGGGGCGAAAGAAAGTTCCAAAACCTGATAACTTTAAAGAGGTTTATAAGAAATGGCTAAATCGTGAAATTAAATCAAATGCTGCAATACGTGAACTGAACATTAGCGAATACGCATTCTACAAATTTGTAAGAGAGGAGAATGCTAATGGCTAAGAGAAGACGGAATGGGGAAGGCTGTTTTTCAAAAAACGGCAACGGATTTGATTATAGAATTTCTTACAATGATGAGAACGGCAAGCGCAAGTATAAATACTTTTGGGCAAAAACAAAAGAAGAATGTATTGCTAAAGCTACAAAGTGGCGCAATGAGCAAAATGGTATTTATACAGATGAGGAAGTAAACGGGAAAATGTTAACTTCTGAATGGGCTAATTATTGGTTCGACAATTTTGTTGTAGGACACGTCAAAATTACTACTATCAATGATGATAGAAGTATTTTAGATAAACATATTATTCCGGGAATAGGGCATATTCCGTTAAAAGAAATAAGAGGTCTAAGGTTAACAAAATTCTATAATGAATGCTTAAAGAAAAGTAACGGCAGAGGCGGCACACTTGACCCTAAAACCGTTAAAAACATTCGTGCAGTTGTTAATAGAATGCTTGAATGTGCGTATCAAAATGAACTTATAAAAGAAAATCCGAACAAGAAGGCAAAATATCCTAAATGCCCGAAAGCAGAAACTCAAATTTTATCACAAGAAGATTATGACAAGCTCATCAGACATTGTTGTGAACAAAAGACTCAATGGGATATGCTTATAGTATTTTTCCTTTGTGTCGGCACAAGATTAGGTGAAGCATTGGGATTGCAATGGTCAAAGATAAATTTCCAAAAACATGAAATTAGAATTGAGCAGCAAATGCAGCCTGTCCTGCACAATGACAAAAACTATAAATATAAGTATAAAAAACAAATAATTTATACAACTAAGACAAAAACATCAAACCGAATAGTACCAATGTGTCCGGAAGTTGAGCAGATACTTCGTCATGTAAGAAAATTGCAGGCGGAAACCAAAATAAAACTCGGACCAAAGTACCATAAGGATTTGGACCTTGTATTTACTAGTAAGGATGGTTATTTTATTTGTGATACTACTTTTAGAGCCTTTGTTAACAAACGGTTGGCGGAAGCGGGTATTGAACACTATAAAATACATTCATTCAGGCATTCGTGTGCTACAACATTGTTTGAAGAAAAAGCCGATATTAAAAAGGTTTCAAAATGGCTCGGACATAGTTGTATAGGTATTACTTTGGATACTTATACTCACGTGTTACCGCACCATTTAGAAGAACTGGCAGAACTTCAAAGCAATCGTTTCAAACGGATATTCAGCAGTAATGAAAAAGACATTCCAGACGAAATGCTGCCGCAAAGAGAAACATCACAACAAGATGATTGGGGTGCATAAAAAATGATAAACTGTGGGGAAAAAAGACCTATAATTATTGTAGGTCTTCCCTACAATTTATATCAAAAATTAAGTATTTTATAAATACCAATAACACTGATTATATCAAGCAAGGAAACTAATTTTAAATGAGTCTTATGAGCCCGACGAGCTACCAGACTGCTCCATCCCGCGCTATTATATCAATATTATTATCTGCTAAATATAAAAAATCAAGTATATTATTCTTTAATAAAAAAAGAGAGCTAAGGCTCTCTTTTTTGTTCTTTCTTATTCTTTTTCTTCTGTTGAATTTGTTTCGGTTATTTCTTCTTTCTCTTCTATTATTTCGTATTCCGCTTCTTCAATAATTTCTTCTTCCGAATCTTCCTCTTCTTCTGTTGCTTCTGATTTTTCATCTTCTTCATTGTCATCGGAATCTTCATCATCGGAATCATCTACTTTTTCTTCTTGTTCTTGAATTTGTTTTCTGATTTCTTCTAATTCTTCTTCCGTTTTTGCTCTTATAATCGGAATATTAAGCATTAATGCAGCGGCGTCGCCTTCATTTGTTAAATCAATTTCAAGTTTTTCTTTATCAATGACAACATATTTGGAAAAAACATCAATCAATTCTTCTCTCATTTTGTTCATAATAAGAGGATCAAGTTTTGTTCTGTCATGCATTAATATAACTTGAAGTCTGTCTACGGCGCATCCGCTCGTATTTTCAGACTTATCACGCTGAAATATTTCTAATATTTTATTATATAAATCAGTAAAAAGTGTTTTCATTTATTGCTCCTTTCCCTGTTTATTCATGCCGGAAAAGAATTTTTTTATTTTTCCCATAAAACCTTTGGGCTCGTCAAGGTCTAAGAAAGGAACGTCTTCACCGTTTATTCTTCTGGCAACGTTAATATAAGCGCGGCCTGCAAGGGATTTTTCGTTATTTACAATCGGTTCGCCTCTGTTTGTTGAAGTAATAATTCCGGTATCTTCGGGAATTACACCGATTTTTTCGCAAGAGAGGATGTTTTCAACATCTTCAACACTCATCATATCATTTGATTTAATCATGTTAGGTCTGACACGGTTAATTAAAAGTTTATAGCTTTCAATACCTTCCGCTGCTTCAAGAAGTCCTATAATTCTGTCTGCATCACGAACAGCTGACATTTCAGGTGTTGTAACAACAATTGCTTCTGATGCTCCAGAAATTGCAGTTTGAAATCCCTGCTCAATACCTGCAGGACAATCAACTAAAATAAATTCATAATCCTTTTTTAATTTTTCGGTAATTTTTTTAAGCTGTTCAGCGCTTACAGAAGATTTATCTCTTGTTTGAGCTGCTGCCAACAGGCATAAATTAGGATTTTTCTTATCTTTTACAAGTGCTTGTTTGAGTTTGCAGCGTTCTTCCACAACGTCAACCAGCGTATAAACAATTCTGTTTTCCAATCCTAAAAGTAAATCCAGATTTCTTAAACCTATGTCGGTATCAACCAGAACAACGCTGTGACCGTTTTTTGCAAGTGCAGTACCAATGTTTGCACTTGTTGTAGTTTTCCCCACACCGCCTTTTCCGGATGTTATAACTATAACTCTCCCTGCCATCTAATCCGCTCCTTAATCATTTATTTTAAATACTACTATTTCGTTATTTACTATTCTCGCTTCTTCGGGCGTGAATGAATTTGTTTTTTCCGTAAAAATTGTTTCCAAAGAATCAGGTCTTCTTGAATAGCAATTTGCAATTCGTAATTGTATTGCATTCATTTTAAGCGCCCTTACTCTTGCCTTTTGGTTGCCGCCGGCTCCCGCATGGGCGATGCCGCCTAAAACACCCCAAACCGTGATATCTCCAAATGCCGTGATTTCACAACCCGGGTGGCAGTCGCCTATTATAACGACATTTCCTTCATAATTTATAACCTGCCCCGAACGTATTGTTTGTTTTATATATTTAGTCGGAAATGATTCAAGTTCGATATCTTCTTTTGTATATTCCTGTTCCGGTACGACAATATCAGTCAGAGCTTCACGTTCTTCATATGCTGATTGTGATGCTTCCATTTCCATAAAAGTATTTTGTGCGGGAGATGAAGAAAATATAACGTCCAGTTCATCAAAAACTTCTTTTTGTTCGGAGCTTTTGTCAGGTTCTGCGGTAAGAATTTCTTCATTCGCTTGTTCTTCAACAGGCTGCTCAGTTTCAATTGTTTCGTTCTGTTCGGGTTCGGATTCCTGTTCCTGTTCCTGTTCCTGTTCAATTTGTTCTTTAATAGCAGGCTCTTGTTCCTCAATATTTTCTTCGGGATTTTTCTTACAATCCAGAGCTTCTTTGAATTCTTCAGCGGTTTTATATGTCATCTCAGGTGTTACTTCAACTGAATTTTCAGCCGAGACATTAGAAACTATTATTCCGAGAGAAAGAGCAACTTTTTCGGTTTCCACGGACTTTGTATCAATGCTCGAAAGTGTTGATTCAATACAGTTTACAAGAGATTTTATACTCAATAGCTGTGCCTGATTTAAATCCACATTACCAAGTTTAAGACAAATTCTCTTGTTTCTTGCTTCTTCATTATCCAGAATTGAACTTAATTCAAAAATTATTTCGGGTGCGCTGTTAATACCGCTTAAATCTACAGTGTATAAATTTTCCTCAAATTGTTCCATATTCCGCTCTTTTCGTATATCCCTGTTATTTTATTCAACCGCCCAATACATGAAAAGAATATATTAAATGCGTTAATAATTCAATTTTATGTAACTTTTTATATACCTGTGTTTTACTAACTTTACAAAATTCCCTAAATTTCGGAACTTGTTTATAAAAAATTTGTCCTTAAAAGATAAATAAGTCATAATATTTATAAATAAGGGTTAGAGTTGAGAATTTATGAAAGTAAAAAAGATAGCAGCAGTATTTTTATTTTTAGCCGCAGTCCAAAGTTGTGTTTACGCAAATGTAAATTACGGTCTTGATGAAAATAAAATGAACGCTTTAAAACAAAGTGAAGGTTTGAGTGTTAACAAACCGGAGTTTAATACCGATGCATATGCCAAGAAATATAAAAAAGTAACAAAAGACGGCGTTATTATGCAGGCAATGGAGCTGATGAATCAGGAAAATATTTCCAGATATTCATATAAAGCACTTATGGGAAATAATTTGTCGGAAAAACCCTTTAAAATAGAGTTTAAAAATTTGGCCGAAATTAATCCGGAATATGCGACATTCGATGCATTCGGGTGGGAAAAGAAAAACAGATTGTATATATATGTTAATGAAAAACACAGAAATGCCCCGCCCGAAGCTATTGCTGCCTTATTAACTCATGAAGCTATACATCAGGATAAATTTGCTTCTTTAAACGAAGAAACATATGCCTGGACACTTGAAGCCGCAACGTGGATGAAACTTTCCGAAAAAAATCCGTCGGTATTAAAACATCCTTCTCCGCTGGTTACAAGAGAGAACATGCTTCAAAAACTTTTTGAAAAAGGTGATTATACGGATAAATATATAAAGAAAGCAGTTTATACAAATCCGGGATATAAAAAACTACCCACGCGCTCTCCCGGTTTTGAAGATGAAGATTTGTAATTATTTCGGGTGCCGTTTAAAAAAAAGAAACTGAATATTTGTTTTGTTAATTTTTGTAACATGCTGACAAAATTTTATTTTTAGGTTATTTAATAGGAAAGGTCTTAGTTTAGGAGTATGTGTATGAAAGTTTCAAATGTAGCGCCATCGGTTTCATTCGGCAGGGCATTTACAACAAAAGAGCAAAGGGAATATGAAAAAGTTCAAGCTCAGGCAAGACAAGAGTTGAATCTTGATAAAACCGCCGCTACAATTTTTGATTTCAGCGTACCTTCTTCTAAAAATGATACAGGGATAGGGACTACATTTTCTAAAGATGCCCAGCTTCTTGCGGGATTTTTAAAGTCCCTGTGCGGAGTAAATGCGATTCAACTTCAGCCGCAGGGTGAAATTTCCAATTATGTACGTTCTCCTTATTCTTCAACCGGATTTTCTCTGGGCATGCATATAATCGATTTAAATAAACTTCAGGATGATAATTATGGAAATCTTTTAAGCTCACAGGATTTGAACTGCTCTTATACAAACAGAGTCAAAGACCATGACAGTGTAAATTATGATAATGTTTTTGCTCCCGACGGTCAAAGAGCCATGCTTAAAAAGGCATATAAGAACTTTCAAGGGCTTGATTCGTCATCACCGTTAAAAAAAGAATTTAAAAAGTTCCAAAAAGAAAACGCTTATTGGCTTGAAAGGGATGCATTATTTGAAGCTGCGGCTGTTGCAAACGGTTCAAAGGACATGAGAACCTGGTCTTACAGAGATCAAAATGTATATGCAACTAAAGACGGAGATACCGCAAGAATAGCCGAATTACGTTCCGTAAGAGATGAAGACGGAGATAATGTTGTTGATTTTGAAGAATTTGTTCAATTTATAGCGGATAAACAGCAGCAGGAGGCAAAAAAAGAGTTCAATAAAAAAGGTATAGATGTATACGGGGATTGCCAAATCGGATTTTCTCAAAAAGATGTCTGGACACATAAATCAGCATTTTATGATAATTACGAATTTGGTTGTGAACTTGGCGGCGGTAAAATCACATGTTGGTCGCCGGCAATAAATTTTGATAAAATCAACGGTGAAGCCGGTGAACTTTTATATCAAAAGTTTAATCTTTTCTTTAAAAGATATAACGGCGCGAGGGTGGATGCGGCATGGCAGTTAATGAAACCTTTAATCGCTGAACCGTATAAGAACGGTGACGGTTCTGATGTATTTGACAATAACGGAAATAAACTGGGAAGAAAAATTGATCATCAGCCTAATGTTCCGAACAATGGTCAGTACATAATAAAAAATATAATTTTAAAGGCAGCCGCAAATAATAAAGTATCATCGGATAAGGTTTTCCTTGAATTATTGGGAGGAAATTCTTATGATTCTTTAGATGCGGTAAAGGGACTGGGTACTACACTTATTCATATAACAAGATATGCAGGTGATGACTGGGGAAGAGTTAAACATTATGAAAAATCCGGTTCAAATAAATACCAGAATATGCGTCCGGGTGATTATATAATAGGGCCCGGTACGCACGATGATGACAGTTTGATTCAGCAAACTAAAGATAATCCTTCACGTGCAAGATTATTAGCGCAAGATTTACGTTTAAACCAAGGAGAGTTGGAGCGTTCTCATAAAAAATTATCTGATGCCGTATTTGCGGAATTATTCACGACTAAAAATCAATTTGCGACACTGCCTGATATTCTTGGCTCTGAAAGAAGAATCAATCAGCCAAATGTGACAGCGGGCAATTGGTCATATAGAGCTGCACAGGAATATGAAAAACAATATTTTGAAAATCTGGCGCAAGGACAGGGATTAAATACTCCTGACGCATTAAGTAAAGCCATAAAAGCAAAACATGGCGGACATGCTAACGGTTTGACGGATAAACTTGACAGATTTGCTTCCATTCTCAGAGAAAAAGGTCCATTCACCAGAGAAGAAGCAGATAGAGTTTATGCTTAACAAAGACTTTTAAGAGAAAGAGCCGGTCATTTGACCGGCTCTTTCTCTTAAAAGTTTCTTAATATCTTTTTAATAACATGTTCGTTGACATGTCTGTTTTTTTGTGGTTCCATTTAAATAGAGATTTTAATCACGAAAGGACTCGAAACATTATGGCAACAAAAAACAAAAAAACCGTTGACGCATTAGAAAAAGCGTATAAGCAGACTAATGTTGTCGAAACTCTTGAACAGTTGGAAGTGCTGATTTCAAAAGTTCAAAAAGCTCAAAAGATTTTTGAAACGTATTCTCAAGAACAAGTGGATGCTATTTTTAAAGCAGCTGCAACTGCAGCAGACAAGGCTCGTATTCCGCTTGCAAGAATGGCTGTTGAAGAAACAGGAATGGGTGTTCTTGAAGATAAAATTATTAAGAATCACTTTGCTTCCGAATACATCTATAATAAACATAAAAATGCTAAAACTTGCGGCATTATTAGAGAAGATAAAGCAAACGGAATAAAAATAGTTGCTGAACCTTTAGGTGTTATTGCAGGTATTATTCCTACGACAAATCCGACATCAACAGCTATATTTAAATCTTTAATTGCATTAAAAACCAGAAATGCAATCATATTCTCACCCCACCCGAGAGCCAAAAAATGTACAATTGCAGCAGCAAAAATTGTATTGGATGCGGCAGTTAAAGCAGGTGCTCCGGAAGATATTATCGGATGGATTGATGTTCCTTCAATTGAACTTTCAAATGCACTGATGCACCACTCTTCCGTTGATTGTATTTTGGCTACAGGCGGTCCGGGCATGGTTAAAGCTGCTTATTCATCAGGTAATCCTGCATTAGGTGTAGGACCCGGTAACACATCTGCTGTTATTGATGAAACGGCTGATATTAAAATGGCTGTTTCTTCAATTCTTATGTCTAAAACATTTGATAACGGTATGATTTGTGCTTCTGAACAATCAGTTATTGTTGTTGACAGTGTTTATGAAGAAGTTAAAAAAGAATTCCAATACAGAGGTGCTTATCTGGTAAGCAAAGCAGAACAAAAGAAAATGATTGATCTTCCGTTTATTGATCCTAAACGCGGTACGGCTCACCCTGATATCGTTGGTCAGCCTGCTTATAAAATTGCAAAACTGGCAGGATTTGAAACTCCTGAAGATGCAAAGATTTTGTTGGCGGAAAGATCTTCTGTTGATTGGGATGATCCTTTCTCAAGAGAAAAATTATCACCAATTCTTACAATGTATAAAGCTAAAAACTTTGAACAGGCTTCAGAAATGGCTTATGAACTTGTTTCAAAGGGCGGTGCGGGTCACACAGCTGTTTTATATACTGATGAACGTTCTAAAGAAAGAATTGATGCATATGCCGAAAAAATGCCTGCTTGCAGAGTATTAATCAACCAACCTTCTTCTCAAGGCGGTATCGGTGATTTATATAACTTTAAATTAGAACCATCTTTAACTCTCGGCTGCGGTTCTTGGGGCGGTAATGCCGTTTCCGGTAACGTAGGCGTTGAAAACTTGTTGAACTACAAAACGGTTGCTGAAAGGAGAGAAAATATGTTATGGTTCAAAGTTCCGCCGAAAGTTTACTTTAAAAGAGGTGCTCTTGATTTGGCTCTTCGTGAACTTCAAGGTAAAAAACGTGCATTTATCGTTACAGACAGATTTTTATTTAATTCAGGTGCCGTTGATAATATCACTAAAGTGCTTGATGAAATCGGTATTGAACATGAAGTATTCTTTGATGTTAAACCCGACCCGACACTTTCTACAATTAACCAGGCAATGGCTGTATTAAAACCGTTTGAACCCGACGTAATTATCTCTTTGGGCGGCGGTTCTCCTATGGATGCAGCTAAAATCATGTGGTTAATGTATGAACAACCTGATACAAACTTTGAAGATATTTCTATGAGATTTATGGATATCAGAAAAAGAATTTGTTCTATTCCCGAGTTGGGTAAAAAAGCAATGATGGTTGCTATTCCTACAACATCAGGTACAGGTAGTGAAGTTACTCCGTTTGCAATTATTACTGATGATGAAACTCAGGTAAAATATGCAATTGCAGATTATGCTTTGACACCTAATATGGCAATTGTTGACCCGAACTTTGTAGACGGTATGCCAAAAGGCTTAACTTCAGCTTCAGGTATAGACGCGCTTGTTCATGCTATTGAAGCATATGTTTCTTGTATGGCTACAAACTTTACAAATTCAAATGCGTTAGAAGCTACCAAATTGGTATTCAGATATCTGGAACGCTCATATAATGAAGGTGCTAATGATCCTATTGCCAGAGAAAAAATGCACTATGCCGCAACAATTGCCGGTATGGCATTTGCTAACTCTTTCTTAGGATTATGCCACTCTATGGCTCACAAACTCGGTGCTATGTATCATGTTCCCCACGGTGTAGCCAACGCTTTATTAATAAGACAAATTATTAAATTTAATGCGTCTGATGCTCCGAAAAAACAAGCCACATTCCCTCAGTATAAATTCCCGAATGCAAAAGCAAAATACGGTCAAATTGCTGATGAATTAGGCTTGGGCGGCAAAAATGACGATGAAAAAGTCCAATTGCTTTTAAATGCGGTTGATAAATTAATGAAAGCCGTTAATCTTCCAAACTCAATCAAAGACTTTGGTGTTGATGAAAAAACATTCATGGACAATTTGGATGAATTGGTTGAATTGGCTTATGATGATCAATGCACAGGTGCAAACCCTGTTTATCCGTTAATGTCAGATATCAAGAAAATCTACGTTGACGCATATAACGGTGTTGTATAGTCACTGAATTTTGAAGAGGAACGCAAAAAACGTTCCTCTTCTTTTTTGAGGGTTTAATTTTATGAATAAAGTGCTTCCGGATAAGGTTATTAACAGACTTACTCTTTATCACAGTATTTTAACCGATTATATTGAAAAAAATATTGAATATATTTCAAGTCCGCAAATTGCAGAGCTTTTGCACATCGATAATACTCAGGTCAGAAAAGACATTGCGCTTTTAAAATATAAAGGTAAATGCAAGGTCGGGTACAAGGCTGCGGATTTAAAAAGTTTGATTGAAGATACTCTAAAATTTAAAAATTTAAAAAACGCATTTATAATTGGTGCCGGTAATCTTGGTATGGCACTGGCAAAGTATGATAATTTTGAAGCATATGGATTTAATATTTCTGCTCTTTTTGATAATGATCCTTTAAAAATCGGTATAAAAGTTAACAACAAAGAAGTTTTTCAGTTGAAAGAGCTTTCCAATCTGGCGGTTAAACACAACGTAAAAATAGCTATTTTAACCGTTCCGAGAGCTTATGCACAGGAAGTAACAGATTTTCTTGTCGAAGCAGGGATTGAATATATATGGAATTTTACGCCGGCTGTTTTAAATGTTCCCAGTACTATTCAGGTATGGAATGAAAATTTAATCGGAAACTTTCTTCAGTTTACGGTTAATCACGTTGTTTAATTATTTTCCTATATATTTATATATTCTGTGTCCTTCAAACGGTTCTATTGTATCGCCTGTTTGATATATCAATTTAAAGGAGTCTTTTTGTGTTTTCTCTAAAACATGTTTTTTATCTGCTTTTACATTAATAACATAGTAATCACGCTTGTCTGTCTCTTTTAAATAGCTGATATATCCTGCCCATCCTGCATCTGCAAAATTTGATTTTGTTATATTATCCCAAATTACATATCTTAAATTCTTTTTTCTGAATACAGAATAAAGTTCATGACTTCCGTTTAAGTAATATACAAGAGCAACCATATATGGTTCGCTTTCAATCATAATTACGGAATTTTCAGGGTCAATATTTTCTTTTATAAATTCAGCGGTTTTTCTTGCTCCTGCATATTCTTTACGAATATCCGAATATGTATAATGAATTCCGTTGTAAATAGTAATCGCAAAAAACAACGTTAATATTATACTTGAGAACTTTTTACCAAAGATTTTGTATCGGGATTTAAATTCATCATTATAAAATAACATCCAAAAACAAAAAATTAAGATTAAATGCGCACAAAACACCCTGTTAACATACATTAGATTATTATATGCAAATATGTATATGGCAAACTGAAAACCGATACCTAAAAACGCCGTAAAAAACCATTTTTTACTATTAACAAAAAGAACAATAAATGAAAATATATAGATTAATGTCATAATAAGGACAGTAAAGATATCAATTAAAGGCAGATTAAGCGTTGAACTTAAACCCATTACATAATATTGAATATGCCAGCATAGGTCATAATTAAATGAACTTATAAAGAAAAGCAGTACCATTCTTATTGAGGTATATCCTGTTTGGGCAAAACTAAGTTTAAATGAAACATTGCTTGACGGGGTGCTTATAAGTTCCCAGAATACCAGATAAAATCCCATAGCCATAATAATTAATGCTGCAATATATGATTTTATTTCTTTAATATTTTTATTTCTTAAATTTAGAAGGATATTTTCATAATAAAAGATTATCCCCAGCAATATGGAAAATACATACATTATAATATGTGTATTTGCAATTAACGCAATCGTTAATGCGTATAAAACAGGGTGCTGTTTAGTCTTTGAATATAAAATTGCTGCCAAAAAGACCAGAAAAGGGATTATAGAGTAGTTTCTTGCAAGCACGGGGAAAAAATATATAAATCCCGAACTTAGTACAATTGCCAATTTTAACCAGATATTAAAAGGTGAATAATACATTAATAAAAATACTGCGGCGCACATTGAAATCCAGCAAATGAGTTTCATATAAATAATATCCGTAAATAATTTTGCAAACGGCATAATTATTAAATAAAATAAAGGAGGATGGCCTTCATTGTGCAAATGATTTAAAAGTTCCGTGAATGACAAATATTTACACAGCTGCCAAACCTGAGCTTCATCTGCCCAAATTTCATGGTGCAATATTGTATTTAACGTAAAAAGAGCATATATAATAGTTAATGCTATTGAAATTATAAATAACTTTTTATTCATACCCCGACCTTTTATTAAAAAAGAGAACACTGTTTATGTTCTCTTTTTTTCAATTATATACTAAACGCGTCTTTTGCGAGCAGCTTCAGATTTACGTTTTTTCTTTATGCTGGGCTTTTCGTAGCGTTCACGGCGTTTAATCTCTGAAAGTATACCGGCTTTTTGGATTTTTTTCTTAAATCTTTTTAATGCACTTTCAATACTTTCGTTATCGCCAACTCTAACTTCCGGCATTTATATTCACCACCTTCAATTTATATATTAATTATTTTATCTTAATCAGATATTAGCAAGAACAAATTTTTATTTCAAGTAATAAAAAAAGACTACCTGAAAATTCAAGTAGTCTTTTCTTTTTAAGAATATTAATTAGTTAGGAATAACCAAATCTTGAGTTAATTCTAACCAAACATATTCGCTGTCGTTAGCCTTAAATGTTCTGCCGGGAGTTGTAAGACCTGTTAACAAGCCGACTCCTGCACCAACGGGAGCACCGATTGCAATACCTTCTCCAAAATGATCATCATCTTGAGCGGCAATAGCAGCTATACCCATACCGACACCTGTACCGACTACAGCACCGCCAACAGTGTAGCCGACAGGTTTTGCCCATCTGTTTTCGGTTAATACGCCGTTGTTGTTAAGAACATCTGCTTTGAACGGAACACAAACACCGTTAGGTAAAGTCATTGTTTCAAATTCAACAGTAACTTTATCGTTTTTGTTCCACCATTTTTTAGGTTCAATAGATGTAATTTTTGATAACATTGTTGTTCCTTGAGGAATTACCAATGTGCCTTCTTTTGTATAGATGTCTTTTTTTGCTGTAAATGTAACCGTATCACCAACTTGAGCTTCTTTAGAAGAGAAGTATGCAGCAAAGTAACCTTTAATAATGTTGCCTGCCAGAACAATTTTGTTTTGGTTTGTAATTTTAACTTCATCAACGGTTGCTTTTCTTGTAACATCTAAGTGTTCAACACCTTGAAGAACTTCTTTGCTTACATATTTATCTTGAACTGCTGCCAATTTATTTTTTAATTTGTAAAGAAGAACAGCAGCTTCAGCTTTATTCAAGTTTTTGTTAGGAAGTAATTCATCGGCATCGGGATAGTTTACATAAATGCCAAGGTCAATTGTTTTTGCGAATTGGCGTACATCCCAAGCGGGTATATCAGCACTGTCTTTGAATGCTTTTAAAGAATCAACATTACCTTTATAGTCTTTTGTAATGTGGCTGATAACAGAAGCTGCTTCAGCTTTTGTCATAATTCTGTCCGGTCTGAATGTATTATCTTCATAACCATAAAATAAACCTAATTTTGATGATAATAAAATATCGCCATAATCAGGTCTTGAAGCACAAACATCGGTATAAGGATTTGATTCGCTTAAAGTTTTGCTTCTGTGACCGAGGGTTTTCAATAAAGCAGAATTAAATTCTGATCTTGATACTTCTTGTTCGGGAAGGTATGCATTTTTTACTAAAGGTAAGATGCCGTCTTCTACAATAGCTGTTATTTCAGTGTTAGCCCAATAATCAGCAGGAACGTCGCTGTAAACAGCTGCGTTTGCGGAATTAAAGGAAATCATCATGAAAAATACAGCTAAAATTGCTAAAATCTTTTTCATTAATTTTTCTCCACTCTTATAGTAAACTTAAACTAAACAAAAGTATTATATACAAATGGCTGGTTATTTGCAACAAAAATATAATAGTATACAAAATTTATTTTTATATTATAATCTTGATATAACAAAAGGACTTGTAGCTCAGTTGGTAGAGCAGTTGACTCTTAATCAATTGGTCGAGAGTTCGAGTCTCTCCAAGTCCAAAAGTCGGGCGTGTGGCGAAATTGGTAGACGCACCAGACTTAGGATCTGGCGCCTTCGGCATGGGAGTTCGAGTCTCTTCACGCCCACCATATCACAAAAGACGGATTTTAAAATCCGTCTTTTGTATTTGCAACAACTTGCTTTGAACTACTTTTAACTCTGATTCCTTAGTGTTTGTGAATGGAATGCAAAATTTATATAATAAAATTGTTGGGTTAAAACCCAACCTACAAACTACAAACTTTTGAGCAAAATTATTAATGAAATCTATTCTTTATTTTAATATATTTCAAAACCACACATTAAGACCCATCCAATTGGCGGACATACAATTGCAACAGGGAATAATATTATTGCCATTGTATAAAAGATAGCTTTTTCTATTGTTTTACCTACCTTGTTTATGCCCTTCTTTTTGTTTGTGTTTTTTGTTTGTGATGTTATTTTTGTAACATCATCATTTTCCATATAATTAATTTGCTCAAAAGGAACAATTATATTATTGTTTAAATCTATAACCCCATAATTGTCTGATTTTTTAACGAAAAATAGTTCTCTGGTTTCCTTTTTTTCTATAAAATTGATTATCAATTTTGAGGCATTATAGTCATCAATGTTTTCAATTTTTTCTGTTATATTATCGCCAACTGGGTATATTTCATCATATTCAAAAGGAATAATAACTTTTTTATTTTTATCTACAACGCCCCATTTGTTCGATTTTTTTACTATTATATTACCTATATTTTGGTATGAAATTTTTAAACCAGTAATTTGATTTATAAGTAGGTTTTTATCAAACAAAAAGATATCTTCATAATTGTTTTTTATTATGTACTTTTTATCCTCATCAAAAATATAGATATTATCATTTGTAATTATTGTTGCTGTTTCAGGATAATTTTGAAAATCAAAAGTAGATGAACTTTTTATAATTTTATATAGTTTATTTATATTCCCAATTATAGCAATATAGTCTTCTAATGGTTCTGTAATTGGTTTTAAATTTTCATAATTATAATATTTACTACCGTTGTATAGGTAAAATTCTTTCCTATTTTCGTTATAGCCTATAATCTTGTTTTCGTTTAATGGTGAAATATCTTTATATTTTACTGTTATTTTCTCTTTTTCTATATCTATTTGTTCGTTTATTTGATATGGTTCTACAATTAATTTACTATGAGAGTATATGCCACTATTATAAAAATTGTTTAATGTTTTATAGTAACCATCTGTATCTTGCAAAATAATTGCTGTATGTGGTGCAAATGAAATATTCAACATCCTTGCAATTATAGAGTTGTTATCTGGAATGTGAACATTATATCTAGGTGATGTCACGTGCATAATATTATCTTTTATAACGATTATGCCTTGTTTATCATCTTTCTTTTTAAAAATCAAAATTCCATTGTCTGGGTAGTTTTCAAATTTAATATTTTGATATTGATTATTGGTTTTGTAGTATGTTTTTATTAAGTTTTTAAATGTACCATTTGGATTATATATTGAAACAATATATGGGTATTCTTTTTCTGCCCTTATGAAAAAATTATTTTTGTATTTTACCTTTTTAATTTTTTTATAATATGTTGGAAGAACATTTTCTTTTGTGTCTTTATCAACTAGCCATTTTGTTTTAAATTGGCTTTTTATTTGGAGGTTCGTTCCTTTTATATCTTTATATTTTGTTTCATCCTTTGCAAATGCAAATAAAAATGGGTTTGTAATATTGATAATGCACATTAAAATAATACAGGCAATTATTCTTTTCATATTTTTCCCTTTGATTTTATTGTATCAGTTTTTATCCACCCGAGCAAATTTAAAAAATATTCAAATTTAAAATTTATTCTTTCTATTTTATAATTTAGTATGTAGGTTGGGTTTGACTGTTTTTTCCAAAATCTGTGATTTTGAGAAAATGTCTGGTTTCCCATAATCAAACAAAAATAGTCTTACATTTTTCCTGCACAAAAATATTTTAGATAGTCTTCAAAAAACCTGCAGGATTTGAAGAGTGTTCAAATATATGCCGTATATGTATTTGAGAAACGGAGAGTTTTAATCCGTACGTGAAGCTCCACCATTTTGAAGAAAGGAACCCGAAAGGGTTCTTTTTTCTTGCTCTGACTGGATTTTAAAAGTTCGAGGATTTTCAAAAGAGTATAAAAGTGTGAGGTTCGACCCCGAAAGTCCACCATATCAAAGAACCTTGAAAGAGGTTCTTTTTTGTTGGGCATTCATCGACATCGATGTAATTTTATTTTGCTGAAACAAAATTACCGAGTCAGCTCCGTTTTTTACAGAATTTGAAAATAAATTATGAATAAAAGAACACTACGCATTTGTGCTTGTATTTGTTCGTGTTTCTCACAAACAAGCACATAATCTTCACGCCCACCATATCACAAAAGACGGATTTTAAAATCCGTCTTTTTTATTTTCAATAACTTGATTTACATCATTTTTTACTCTACTTCCTTGGTGTTTATAGTTATGTTAATGTTTAAACTTGTAAATTATCAGGTAGTGTCCAAAAATTTTATTTTCATAAATCTAATACTTGTTGTGCTGTAATAGTTGATGATACAAGAAATATTAATGAAGTAATTGAACTTTTAAAAAAGATATCATAGATTTTTTTCCAGAGTGTATTTAAGACAAATATTAATTCTCTCTTGAATAGTGTTTTCATTATTTTGCAGTTTTTAGAAAGGGTTATTTTTATTGCAGGGTTTGAAGCGGGTTAAATAACTTCCCAATGACCGCCTTTATCCGGTCCAATACGACGAAGTTTATTTTCTTCTTTTAAGTTAGATATTTGTTTTGCTATTGCACGTCTTGAAATACTTAAAAGTTCTGCCAGTTCTGTTGTTGTAATTTTCGGATTTCTAGAAACCAGTTCTAAAATTTTCTGTGAACTTTTCTGTGAACTTTTCTGTGAACTTTTTGCCTCTTTTGTATTTATGCTTTTTATTTGCATTTCTCTGTTATCTAATAAGTTTTTCTCATCTAATAGAAGATTTCCAAAAAACTTATTTAGAAATTCCATTGTGTATGCAATATCATTTCTCAAATTTTGATAGTTTGCACGCACTAAAGCATTACGAAAATATTGTGCGTGTTTTTCAAATAAATCATTATTTGTTTCAAACCCCAAAGTATAAAGGTATTTGATTGTAAAAACAGCAGTTGTTCTGGTGTTACCTTCTCCAAAAGGATGGATTTGCCATATTCCTGATACAAATTTCGCTATGTGTTCAACTTCTTCTTTTATAGAAAGACCTTTGTAGTTAAATTGTTTTTCTTGTGAAAAATCATAGTCTAATGTTTCTTTTATACTATCAGAATGTCCATATATAACAGTATCACCATTCAAAATAGGCTCTTTCTTTGTTATTTCATATGTTCTGATTTTCCCGGCTATTTCATCATCTAATATTCCTGTAAATAATACTTTGTGAATAGAAATTAATTCGGCAGGGCTAAACGAAAAAGCATGAGTGCTTAAAAGTTTTGTAATGCGGGCAGAAACTTCATCTGCTTCTTTTTCATTGTGTTCTTTTAAAGTTTTAGCAGGATTTTCTCTATAATAACGAGAAATCTTTTCATTAGCTTCATCAATAGAAATTTTACCTTCTATATTGTTTTTTGCGATTTCAATAAGATATTTTGAAGGTGTTAAACCATCAACTTGCTGTAAACCAATAGCAATACCCCAGTTTTCAGCTTTCTTGTATTTTTCTGGTTCATTTTGTTTTTTATATTCTTCAAAATTATCCATATACTCTGTCCCTGCATAAATCTAATGCTATTTTAACATATAATTTGCTCTTTATATAATTTTAATAACTGCAGGTTAGAAATTGGGGCAAAAGATATGCAGTTAAACACTTTTTAGAATATGTTGTGTTAAGCCGTACGTGAAGCTCCGCTATATCAAAAAAATGATTTTAAAATCCGTTTCTTTTATTATATAAAATTTGAAAAACTTACAAATAATGTAATATAATAAGAAATTAGTTGTATTTTGAGGTTAATTAATGGAAAAAAGAATTGAGAACTGGAAGCAAAAAGGCATAATTGATGAAACAACTGCATTAAGCCTGTTGCAAGAGATAAAACAAGAGAAAGCGGATAAGTATAAAATCAGAATGAATATTTTAATATACACGGTTGCCGCTGTACTTCTCGGACTTGGAATTATTACATTTATTGCTTCAAATGATTGGCTTTTGGAATTATTAAATTCTATTGTTTTGTTAAAAGTTGCTATTGTGTTTATCCTTACAATTTCTGCATTGTGGACAGGTGCAAAATTAATAGAACAAAACCGATTGCCGAAACTGGGTAATTTTCTTATTGTTTTATCATCGCTTTTAATTGGCGCTACATATATTTTAATTGGACAAAGTTATAATATTGAAGCTAATAATTCGGGATTGACCTTCCTTTGGTTAATCAGTATTTTGCCGATTGCTTACCTTTTTAAAAATTATGCCGTTAATGTTATCTCAATAATTATGTTTATATTATCAATGGTCTTCTTCTATATGGAATTGGATTTTGACAACGGCTTAACGTGGACAATTTTCATTCCGATAATATGCGGTATTTTCTTATATACGGCAGGAAATATACCGGTGATATCAGAAAAATATAATGAATTCTCGATATCTTATAAACTAGTCGGTTTAGTTCCTGTTTTTGTAACTTTAATGATTTTAACTTGCAGTGTTGAAGAGTCATATCAAGTAAATTCCATGTTTTATTATATCCCTGTTTTCATACTTTCTGCGGTAAATCTTCTGTTTTTAATCGGTAACCGCAATACTAAAAATGATTTAATAAAGGTTGAATCAGCGTTTATGTCAGCTTTGCTGTTGCTGCTTCTTCTGCCGGTTTTGGTATTAGAGACAATAAACCCTGTTATAATTATGATATTAGTCAATATTGCATTGATTTTGATGATTATTTTAGGGTTTAACTACGGATATAAATTTGAGAATTCAAAATTAATCGCAAAAATGAATTTATTTTTAATTATATATATTCTTGTTAATTATTGCCGCTGGGGATGGAGTTTTATGGATAAAACACTGTTTTTTATTTTAGGCGGTCTTCTTCTTCTTTTTGTCGGAATAGCACTTGAAAAAAGAAGAAAGTTAATCTCAAAAGGAAATTAAATATGAGCAAAAAAGTTTTATTAATAATTTTATTGTGGTCTGTCATTGTTATCGGATGGGTGTTAAAAAGCGAATATACATTGAATTTAGGCAGAGAAGTTATTCTTGAGACGGTACCTGTTGATCCGAGAGATTTATTTATGGGAGATTATGTTATTTTAGGATTTAAAATCGGGCAGCTGAGGTATTCTGAAAGAAAAAATTATGATACTGATATTCCTGTATATGTATATTTGAATGTAAACGGTGATAATATAGCAAGCCGTTCACGAGTAACTCAAACTAAACCCGCATCAGGCAGCAACGATTTATATATAAAAGGGAAAGTAAAAAGAAACATAATTGAGTTTGGAATTGAAAATTATTATGTAAAAGAAAAAACAGGAAAAAATTTGGAAAAAGAATTAAGAAACGGCGGTTTGGTAAAAGTAAAAATTGATAAATTCGGTAATGCTAAAGTTGTCGGCTTTGTTAACAGATAAAATTTTTCTTATATTTTTGTATATATGTATAATGCCCGGTTAATATTTGTAAAATTATACAAAATGCATGGGGATAAAATTTTTTAGCTGTTTTATAAAATTGTAAATAATCTAAAGGTAAGATATGAATATAAATATTCCTAATATCTCTTTTGGCGGCGGATTTGTGTATAAAGACAGATATATTCCTAATAAACAAGACATTACCCATGATGTTATCCGTACGGATCTTGAAGAAAAACTGGGACCGTATTTTTTCTATTTTGATCAATTGGTTAAAGAAAAAGATATGCCGACATTGGGAATTAATAAAACTTCCGCCTTGCCTCATATTTCATCAAAACAGCCGCAAAAGCAAAACATTGTTGATGAAGGACTTTTGGAATCTTTAAAAATATATGCTTTTAGAATAAGGAGAAAAAATGAATTGTATTCAGGCGAGCAGCTTGTCGGTAAAACCGATAAAATTGCAGGTTTAAAATCAGCCGGAATAAAAAGTATATATAGTCTTGCTCCGGATGATGAGTATAAACAGCAGGTTGAAGATAGCGGATTAAATTATTTCTCTTTAATTCAATCAGGCTTAAGTATTTTTGATATCAACGGAGATATGATAAAAAACTTGATTAATAATCCTGAAAGTTATGTAAATGAAGGTAATGATGAAAAAATACAAGGATTAAAAGATTTTATTAAAACATTAAACGGACAAAATCCTGATATGCCTCTGCCTATTTATTTTGGTTGCCATTATGGAACAGACAGAACTCTTTTCTGGTATAAATTATATAAAATTTTAAAAGATGAAGATATGAATAAACCCCTGTCTAATAAGGCAGTCAATCTTCTTGCAGAGTTTGCGCAGGAAGTTAATGAACATTTTAGATGGTAATTTTATAATTTAGGCAATTATTTTTATTCAGGTGTTTTACTATTCTCGGTCTCACTAATTTAGGATAAAAAAATGAATATTTCTGCTTGCAATCTTGGTATTTACTCATCAATGAATTCTTTTAAAGGTACAGCGGTGCAGGCTGCGCCTAAGAGAACAATGGGGATTGAACGTGAATTACCTAATCCTTATTTATATGCTGACTGTGATAATTTTAATTTTCCATATCATAAAAAAGAAGAATTAATTGCAGATTATAGAACAAAAATTAAAAAAGTCATTTTCGATTCCGAGGGTAAGCCGGATAAAAGGATTACTGATTTTCTGGATAATCAAAAGTTTGAAATTGAAACCGCTTCCGGTACTAAGAAGAGTATGACGGTTAAGGAGGCCATAAAATCATCTGTACGCGAAGTTCATGATTTTAATGCTGACTTATTTCATGCTACCGGCTGGCGTGAAATAGGTGAAGATATAATTAGAAACGGATTTGACCCCGATAAAATTTCAAGAACGAAACTCGGACCCGGTTTTTATTTTTCCGGTGGCGAAGGCGGTGCACGTGAATATTCAAATTGCGTTCTAAGAGCCAAGTGTGAAGGTAAATGTGCTAATGTTGAGCCTTCTTTCTTCGAAAAAATTACAAGTGCAGGGGTAATAGGTTATCTTCAGGATTTTATAGGTTTACCTCATGACAGTTATTCTTTAAATAATGTTTCATATGAACTTTGCGCAAAAATATTTAATGAATATGCAAGACATTATCTTGTGGATGAATTAGGAATAGATATGGCATATGGTTCTTCAGGAAGATTTGAAACTTGCTTTGCCGTATATAATCCAAAATCCATTTCAAATATAAGGTTTGTTTAATAATTCTGCTTCAAAGAATGTATTATGATATAAACTTGATTATGTATTGACAAAATCAAATGAGTTGATTAAGATTATATTGTAAGGTAAAAACATGTTTGAATGCAAAAAAAATAAATGGGGCGGAAAACGCAGTTCTTCGGGAAGAAAGAAAACTTGTCTTAATAAAGTTCCTTTTAACAGAAGGATAGATGAATGTGTTTTAAAAATATTAAGAGAATATGCGCGTCAAAATTGTATTACGGAGACTGAAGCGCTTGAAAGTGCTATTTTGCTGCAGTCAAATATATATAAAAAGAAAACAGGAGGTCTTATGAAGATAGTTATACCTACGGCAGAAGGGAAGTTGTGCGGACATTTCGGGCATTGTGAATCTTTTTCATTTGTTGAAATAAATCCCGAGACAAAAGAAATTATAAGCATTGAAGAAAGAATTCCGGAAGACGGGATTTCATGCCAGAGTGCAAGCTGGATAAGTGCACAAGGTGCAAATCTGGTTCTTGCGGGAGGTATGGGCGGCAAGCCGGTAGGGCTTCTTTCCCAAAACGGGGTAGAGGTTGTTCTGGGTTGTCCTGAATTGCCCATTAAAGAAGTTGTTGAAAAATATATGAATAATTCTTTGGTTACCGGAGAAAATACATGCGGCGGCGGTGATCATCATCACCATCATCATTGTCACGGTCATCATGGGGAACATGGCGGTCATTGCCATCATGAATAGTACTTTGGACAAACAAGCAGCTGCTGTTGAAAATTTTGAATGCGGATATAATTGTGCACAATCCGTTTTGCTGGCTTTTTACAAAGAAATCGGAACCGATAAGGATACTGCTTTAAAACTTGCTTCGTCTTTCGGCGGCGGGATGGGAAGGCTGCGGGAAGTATGCGGTGCGGTTTGTGCAATGTTTATAATAGCGGGAATTATAAAGGGATATACCGAACCTGACAATGACGAAGTAAAACATAAGCATTATGCGCTTATTCAGGATCTGGCAAATGAGTTTAAATCAAAATTCGGCACCATAATCTGCAGGGAATTGCTGGGTGAAGTTGGTGCTGATAATTCTCCGGAGCCTTCAAAAAGAACAAAAGAATACTATCAAACACGTCCTTGTTCAAAATTTATTAAATATGCCGCAAAAATTATTGTAGAGAAAATTACCCCATGATAAATTCACGGGGTAATTTTTCTTGTAAAAATATATTTTAACGTGTTTTTTACTTGAGTTGTCAAAGAAACTTTTTTCATTGCCAAAAGATTCGGATTTATGTGAAAATTTTTGTATTGTTTTAATTTTGGTGAATTTATTATATCAATAAAGTGATTATAGTCCGGATGTTTAGGATTTGCTACATTGTATTTGTCGAAATTTTTAAGAAAAGTAGTTGATTCATCGCGTTTATCAAGTAAAAGGAAGTCAACTTGCGCATCAAGTTCATTTGCATATTTTATGTATTCAATTATTTCTTTATAATTTACCGAAGAAATTATAAAATTAAGACGAAAATCCGGCAGTTTATTATTTTTGTGCAGATATGAAATATATTCCAAGTTATTTTTAACAGCAGATAGATTACCGTTTCTTACAAGTTTTTTATATGTTGAATTTTTAAAAGAAGGGACGGAAAATTTGATGGATGCGATTTTATTTTCAATATCAAGATTTTTAATATTTTCTTCTGAAGCGTAAATTCCGTTTGAAACAATTTCAAATCTTATATGCGGGTATTGTTTTGAAATTCTTTTTACGAGATTAATGGAGTGTTTGCTGGAAAAGAGCTCTCCAACCATACTGAGTCTTACAAATTTGGCATTTTTTAAAAGAGGTATCAGTTTTGTATCAATAATACCATTCCATTTATCCGCTTCTTTTTGAGACATAACTTTGACGGAGTCATTGCAAAAAACGCATTTTGCTGTGCAGGAATAGTCATAACACAGGCTTATCTCCAAAGGGTAATTTGTTATTTTTTCATATTTTACTTTGTCCGAATGATTGGGAAGGCATTCTTTTATATTGCAATATTTATAATCACCTTCAAGAATGCTGCGTCTTAATTCTTGTGCAGCAGCTCCGTTCCATATTTCTTCAATATCTTGTTCAAGGATATTGCCCAGACAATAACTGTTATTCCACCATCTGCAGCAACAATAGCATTTTCCGTCAACATCAATTTCAAATTCTTCAAAAGGTTTGGAACAATATTTCAAAAATATAATACCTTTATTTTATTTGTGCTTCAAACCATTCTTTGGCATCTCCAAAGAATACACCTTTATTTCTTAGTGATTTGAAATACAAAAGAGCTTCTTTTAATTCATTTGAAATCGGTTTATTTTGATTTTCACCATACCAATCGTATTCAATTGCAATTTCAATATGTGTGCAGCCGATATCAAAACATCTTTTTGTAAATGCTTTAATTTCTTTCATACTGTCATTTACACCCGGAATTAAAATATATTTAATCTGTACTCTTCCGATAGGGTTATTTTTTGTAGCTTTTACATATTTAGCCAGATTTTTCCAAACGGTATCAAATTTTTTAACACGTTTTATTTTTTCGAAAGTTTCTTTTGTTCCCGCATCAACAGATACTTTTAACTCAGAATCCGCCATTGAAATTATCTTTGCAATACTTTCATTAAATATAATGGCATTTGTTAATATAACAATATTTGCTTTTGTTAAAAGACCTATGTAAGCAAGATATTCCAATTCTCCTTCCGGGAAAACAGTGGGTTCTCCTCCGCCGATTATATAAATACATTTTTCAAGAATCAGATTGTTATTATACAATTCTTTGATTACGGGTTTAACATCCCAGCTTTCTCTTGTATTTAACCAGTGTTTTGTATTTGGGTCGCCTTTTGATTGTACACAGTAAGAACAGTCACAGTTACATTTTGTTCTTGACGAGATAGAAATGAAACTAAAACCTATTTTTTCATCCCATTCTCTTTCCTGGCAGTGCGAACAATTTTGGCAAGGCTCGGGAATATCGCCTGCTTTAAATTTTTCCAGATAATAATTTCTTCTCTGTTTATAATCTTCTATATCTATTAATTCGCCGTTATAATTATCTAAATATTGAAGTTTATTATCATATGGAGAACAGCAAAAATTAATGTTATCCGGATTTATTGCAAGTTTATGTAATAGTGCATCACAACATTTGTATTTCATATTTTGAACTTCCTGTCTGTTTTATATTTTGATTATAGTACATAAATTGAAAAATGAATATATTTAATAATGCAGTTTTTTAAAAACTAAAAATTGTATTTTGAAGTTTTGTATTATAAAATATTCTCAGAGTATAGATATTGAGGTTTTATATGAATTTTTTTGGAAAATTGTTTAAAAATAAAAAAAATAAATCAGCGGCTGAATATGCTATAGATGGTGAATTCCTATGCTCAAAAGGACAATGTGTTAAAGCTGTAAAAGAATTTGATAAGGCAATTGCACTGGAGCCCAAAAATGATATGTTTTATGCTTCAAGAAGCAAAGCATATAAAAATCTGGAAAAGTATCAGGAAGCACTTTCCGATATTGAAAAAGCGCTTGAACTGCAGCCGGAAGTTTCTTTGTATCGAAAATTAAAAAGACAAATATTGGTCTTTATTGATTAGTCATTATATAGTGCATAACCTCATCAGGGGTATCAAACCAGAGGTTATTTTCATTGCACAGTTCAAAGAATAAACTAATAAGGTTCTTATAATGAATAGGAATCTTATTTTTATTTGCGAAAATTTCATTTGCGTATTTGTGCTCAAGATGAAGAGAAACTCTTGTAATACCGATTTCTTTCATTTTTTTAATGAAACTTTTGATTTCATTTTCATTATCATTAACATTTTTCAAAATAATATATTTTACATTTATTTCGGGATTATCCGATTTTGATGCTTTTACATATTTTCTTAGGTTTTTTATAACATCATTAAATTTATCTATGCGTTTTATTAATTTATAAGTTTCACGACATCCGCAGTCTAAGGACATATTTAAAGATGCTTTTTTCTTTGCAAGCAGTTTTTGTACAATTGGTTGAAAAATAATATTGTTTGATGAAAAATCAATTTTCTTTACACCGTATTTAAGAAATGTTTTAACAATCGAATCTGCTTCTTTTAAAACGGAAAAGTCACCGCCGTGGAAAACTACTCTTAAATTTTCGGTATCAAGTAAATTGTGTTTATATAAACCTTTTATAATCGGGAGAAGGTCATAGTATTCACTTTTTTCTTTTCTTTTTGTAATTTTGCCTTTTGAAAATTCCATTCTGTCGCAATAAAAACAACCGCAATTACATTGTGTCCAGCTGTTTAAATATATTAAAGAAAATTTTTCGTTAAAAGTATCTTCCCCGGTTTTGTCTTTCAGATAAAAACAATTTTGGCACGGCAGGTCTTTAAAATCTTCATTTAAAAGTTTTTCATATATTTCTTTTTTCTTTGTTTTTAAATATTCAAAATCAAAATTTTTAATATTTCCGTCATAATTGTCATAATAAAAAGGGCCGAGATTTCCTAATACGCAGCAAGAGCGTATTTTATCCGGAAAAAAAGTCAATACGTTATTAAATTCTGGGCAAAATTTCATAAATTACCAATATTGTTTAAATTGTTATGCTTTACTGTATATTATAATTGATTTTCAAAATATCTGCTTTGTTTAATATTAAGAAAAGTTATTTTTTTAAGTTTTTTTTAATAAATATGAAGGATATGGGAATATAACATATATGTTACAATAGTTGTTAACAGTTGAATTACATATATAATATACATAATGAACTGATTCGGAGTCTGGAATTATGAAAAAAAACTTGGCGCAAGCGCTTTTAGTTAGTTTAATGGCGTGTTCTCCTTCATTTGCAGAAATTGTAAGAGATATTCCCGGTGATGCAAATCCGCCTATGTTTGAGTATAGGGTATACGAAAAGGGTGAAGATACCCTGAACGGATATACCTCATATCAGGATTTTACGGCAAATGAACTGCATTCTTTAAGTTTTGCAGGTGTTATTTGGGATTCCATTATAGAAAATACACTTCAAAAAGAAGGCGCAAAAGTAATAGTATATAGTGAAGATATCTATAATGCTTATGCAATGAGTCCTTATGTTGAATATTATGATAATAATAACAGACTTGCAGATTATAAGATAACTGCTTTGAATGCGGTAATAAACGGGAAAAAATATATCAGACCCGAAGAAATACAAAGAATATATGAAGAAACAGGTAAATATTATGATGCTTTTATTGGTGTAGGGCTTGGTATTTCGGAAGATATGCCGGGGTGGGATACTTCAACCACTATTACGGCTTTATACCAGGGAACACTTCCGCCGCTCACAATTGTAATGGAACATGAACTGGCGCACGGGCTTGGTATTTATTCTGATGTTGTATCAAATGATGATATTATTTATTACTTTTCCGAACCTGCATTCAGAAACGGAAAAATTGATCCCGAGCGTTCGGATAAACTTACTGTATACGATAAATATTTGAGAGTCTATGATTCAAGTATAGATCAGGTTGTATCGGCACAAAAAGGAATGCCGATAATTTATGATTCTGCCATTAGTGCGGAGGATTTAAACCTAAGTCAATCAGAAGTTTTTGATATATCAGAGAACGCTCCGTATTTTGCGGGGCCAAATACAATGAAAACATTAAGCGGAGTTACCGATGAAGAAGTTTCGGGACTGGCAGAAGATGCAATAATTGCATATTGTGAAAATAAACTGGAAGAAGCCGGCGGTTTGGCGAATTATTCGGAATATTATAAAGATGATTCAGGAAATTGGGCAAGGGTAAACGGTCTGCCTATAAACGGCAAAGAAGCATGGGCGATAGATGTTTTAACGGGTACGGTATATTATATGCCTGAACTATCGCATATTGAACTTCGTAACAGCTATATGTCGCATCAAAATTACCGTAACTGGACTACATTTATGGAAGCGGAACTTGCTGTCTTAAAAGATATAGGTTATGACATTAATTTAAAGGATTATTACGGAAAATCTTTCTATCTTGATAACACTGCGGCAACAGTGAGTGATAATTATGACCTGAAAAAAGCACAGGCTACAGGTGTGCATTTATACGGCTCAGACAGTAATATTGTTCAAACCTCCGTCATTGAAACAAGCGGCGCAGGTTCATTCGGCGTAAGAGTTGACGGCCTTAATGATACATATACTCTTGACGGCGGAGTGATTGACTCAAAAGGCGCAAACAGTATAGGGCTTGGCGTTACATACGGAAGCGGGCATGAAATTAATATTAAATCAGGTTCTGTTGTGAAAGCATCAGGTCCGAACAGTTCTGCCGTAAGTTTTGATTTCGGTAAAAATATGCTTGGTGAATATGCAGAAGAAAGAGGTTCTTATATACACACAATAGGCGGTGAAAATCAAGAACTCGGAGAACTTGAAGGCGCCCTTGTCGAAAACTTTAATGTAAACGGTACTATTGAAGCATCAGGTGATGCATCCAATGCTATATATATTTCACCTAATGCATATGTTAAAAATATAAATATTCAAAAAGATGCAAAAATTGACGGTGCAATAGTATCGAGGTGGAACTCCGAAAGAAGCGGAGACTATGGCCCCGTTCAAAGCAGAAATAAATTGTATACCGATATAAATTTCGGCGCGGATAATAACGGTAACCTCGACAGCGATTATGTAGGCGAATTTAACAGTACAATTGACGGCAACAGCGTTGTTGAAGGTGAAACAAAGAATACATTAAGAATGAATCTGTCAGGTACATTAAATATGAACCGTGCAGATATAAATGTTTATAATATAAATAACTCGGGGACAATTAATGTAAACAGAGAAGTGACATTATCTTCGCTTAACAAACAAAACAGTATAAACGGTGACGGTAATATTAACGTTGCGTCAGCGGGTACTTTAACACTGGGTAAAAACACACAAACAGTAGCGAATAATATAAATCTTGCAAGTAATGCCGAATTATCAACAATAAATGAATCAAAAGACTCGCATACCATTAAACAGTTAAATTCGGAGTCTGATTCAAAATTATCATTTGATTTGGGTGATGCATTTAATCTTCAAAATACAAACGGAACAGGTGTAAAACTTTCACAGGTAAAAGTAGACGAAGAAACAGTGAAAAATCTGGAAGACGGTCAAACATACCGTATATTTCAGGATGAATCCGAAGTCCTTGATTTATCGGGCGGTGCAAATGTATATTATGCCGGAAATAAATACGGAATTTCCCAGGACAGCGAAGACTCTAAATTATTAAAAGTTAATTGGCTTGGTTATTCAAGCGGATTGAGAGAAGCAGCGCAAGATGAGACTGCGGCAAACTACATTAATACCGAAAATCCTCAGCCTTATGACGGCGGAACTGTTGCAGGTAATACATTTGAAGTTTCGGGACTTGACGTTAATTTCGATAAAAAATATGACGGTTTAATTATAGACGGTACTTCAAATCCGGGCGGTACAACCATAAAAACAAGTTTTTACGGAGGTAAAAACTATAATCTTAAAGTTCAAAACGGCGGTATTTTAACCGTTGATTCTTCCGATAAGGATATTTTTGTCGGTGCTTCTGACGAAAGTGCATTTGACATAAATAACGGTATCGTTAATTTGAATTCCAATAATAATAAAATTCTGGTTAAAGGAAAAATTACCGGTGCGGATAAAACAACGGATAATGTTAAAATGACGGGAAATAATATTGTTGAAATTAATGATATCAGCAATGTAAAGGCATCTAATTCAGCATCTTACGGAGTGTTAAAAGGCGAAAGCAAGAATGTTGATTGGTTATTGGATGCAGGAGTTTTGTCCGTCCGTGATGATTCTCTATTGTCTTCCGACCGAACAAATTCGGTAACTTTTAACGGCGGTACATTGAATGTTGCAAATAATAATCCGAGTCAGATAACTCTGTCAAAAATGGAACTTAATTCTGATGCAAATGTATATGTGGATATTGATTTAGCTTCCAAAAAGTCGGATGTCTTTTCATTTGAGAATAATTCTGACTTGATAACAAATGATAATAAATTAATTATTTCAAATGCTAATTTCATGAATGCAAAAACGGTGCTAACAGACAATAATTATGAAATACCGTTTATAAGTCCCGAATATAATAATGAAGCATTAATAGGAAAAGTTTCTTCAAATCTGGATGGTCAGGTAATGACCCCTGTATACAAATATGGCTTGGGATATACTGAAAGCGGAACAAACGGTAATTTAGTTCTTTCACGTTCTAATACCGGTTCTTACAGAGATTATAATCCGGCAATATTTGCTTCTGCGGTTGGTTCTCAAGTCGGAAGTTATTTGACACAGATTAACAGTTATGATATGGCATTCGGTAATATGGATATGTTAATGTCTATGCCGCGTGCCCAGCGTAATTCGCTTAAATATAAAAATAAATATGCAAGTATAGCGGCTGATAATTCGAATTTAATGACATTTAGTCCGAACCAGTTGCCCGAAGAATATAAAGGATTTTGGTTTAAACCTTATGCTACTTATGAAAAAGTTAATTTGAAAGACGGACCTAAGGTAGAAAATTCAATATATTCAACATATTTTGGCGTTGATTCGGAAATCGTTAAATTAAAACGAGGATGGCATTCAATGTATTCGGGGTACTTCGGGTATAACGGTTCTCACCAGCATTTTGACGGAGTTTCGATTTACCAGAACGGCGGACAAATCGGTGCAACAGGTATGTTGTATAAGGATAGATTCTTTGCAGGTATTACGGCAAGTGCAGGACTTGGTATAGGAGATGCGGCAACTATGTACGGCGATGAGGATTTTTCTGTGCTGGGTGCCGGTGCTGCAATAAAAACAGGTTATAACTTCGGATATAAAGATGATAAAATAATCTTACAGCCAAGTTTACTTGCAGGTTATTCATTTATAAATACATATGATTATACAAATGCAGCAGGAGTCAGAATTAAAACTGATGATTTGCATGGCTTAGAGCTTGTTCCGGGATTAAAGCTGATAGGTAATCTGCCTAATAATTGGCAGCCTTATGTTTCTGTTCAGTTTGTTTGGAATATGTTAACGGATACAAATACTGTAGCTGCGGGTATCCCTATTAGTCAATTCAAAATAAAACCATATATCCAGTACGGAGTTGGTGTCCAGAAAAGAGTCGGCGACAACTTTACCGGTTATTTCCAATCTATGGGCAGGAACTTTGGAAGAAACGGTGTTTCGTTGTCTGCCGGCATGAGATGGGCAATAGGAAGAAATAAAACATAAAATTAATAAAAATAATCAAAAACAAAAAGAAGAAATATTTTAAAATATTTCTTCTTTTTTATTTAATTACCATACATTTGGAGTAGGGAAATCTTATAACTTTATGATATAAAACGGATATAGTTAATTGTAAGGCAATCGCAGCCTTTCTATAGTAGAGTTAATAAGGACACCGGCCATGAAGAACGTAAAAGAAAATTTTAAAAAGTACATGCTAGTAAAGTATGCTGAAGCAAAATTGAAAGAATGTAATAACCATATATCAAAATCAATTCCCTGGATACAGAGGAAAAGTTTGTCAAATACCATTGAAATACATTGCAAAGTCCTTTTAAATACCCTGATTAATTCAACCGGCAAACAATCTTTACGTGAAAATAAATATATTTTGGATTCTATTCTGGATTATACGTTGAAAAGAAGCGAAAATCTTTTAAAATCAAATAAAAAAGCAAAAGATATAAAATCATATATGCAATTAAATTCATATATAATTTTTGATGAAATTGCAAAAGGACTGGCTTCGGGACAAAGTAAAAAAACCATTAAATTCAATATAGAAAAGCATTTAGCCGAAATACAGGAAAATATTGATTCTAAAATAAGTCCTGCAAAAATTCTTGAAGAATTGTGTCAATAAATACTATTTTTCCGATGCAGTATATACTCCATATATACCATATATTAAGTTTTGTGAAGCATTAAAAAGGGTGTCATAAAAGGGTTTTGGGT
>CALUUK010000014.1 GCA_944323955.1 Candidatus Gastranaerophilales bacterium
GCGCTGCCGATAGCGATATCGCAGTAGCCCGAGAAATCGAAATAAGCCTGCAGGAGTTTTACTATGCTGTATAGCCATGAAATATAAAAATTTCCGAATGCCCCGTCTTCAAGCACTCTGTCCGAAAAATTAACAAACCCGTCAGAGAGAACAGTTTTCTTTAATAAACCAATCGTAATAATAAAGAGAGCAAAGAAAATATTTTTATGATTGATAAATCTGTTATCAGGGTTGTTAAATTGAGGAATCATTTCCTGATGACGGACAACGGGGCCTGCAACGAATTGAGGGAAGAAGCAGACAAAAAGGGCGAAATCAAGGATATTGTAATTTTTCAAATCACCTCTGTAACAGTCAATAAGATAAGATATTTCCTGAAGTGTAAAGAAGCTGATACCCAGAGGCATGACGATATTGAAGGCAGAAAATGTATCAATACCTATAGACCCGAGAGCCTGAGCTAAAAACGAGAAATATTTAAAGAAAAATAAGACAGCGATGTTGCCAAAGATTCCAAAAGCCAGAAGTAATTTATTTTTAATTGGAGAGAAATTTTTCTTGAAAAGGAAACTGATAAAGAAGTTAAAGAGAATAGAAGAGGCGATAATCCAGACATAATCAATTTTATAGCAGCCGTAAAAGAATAAAGAAGCAAGAAGCAGGAAGAATTTAGCTGATTTGAACAGAGAGAATTTGTTAAGAAGGAAATAAACAATAAAAACAAACGGAAGAAATAAGAATAAATATTCAATTGAGTTAAACAGCATTGTTTTTCCTCTCTCAGATTGTTAATTAATTTTTATTTTTAATATAACTGAATCTTATTTTGTTGTCTATAAATCTTTATTAATGTAATATTCGCAAGTTTCAGGCATGGAAAATATTTTCCTTATATTGGTATCTCTATATTCTGACGGATAGTTTATAAATGTATTAATGTAGTTATCATTTAATTTTATATATTTTTCCAATCTTGCTTTCTGCCATTTTAATTTTGTTTCAATGTTGTCCGGGGTCAATTGTATAAAGATATCCCGGTTTTTAAATGCTTCCGGATATTTCAAAGCGCAGTAAAATAAATATCCGGGCTCGCCTACGGGGTGAACGATGTCTCTGTAATTATTTGTGTCTTCCAATGGCTCTTCGGTATATTTATTAATAAAAGCCATATCAATGATTTTTGAGTTTGGAAAATTTTTAACGATATATCTTTTTATATTTTCCGTTTCATCATTTTTATTAATTTTATATAAATATGCCTGTGTAAGTGCATGATATGGCGGAAAGATAAAAATTATGTTCTTGTTTTTTGTTTGTATTATTTGTTTGAGTTTTTCAATTGAGTCATATTTGTTTTTTTGAAAACTTTTTGTTAAGCAATCTGAATAATTTCTTTTTGTAAAAACAGATATTTCATTTGTTCCGCCAAAAATTTCTTCTTTTATATTTCCGTTGTCTGCGGGAGGGATATTGTGACCTCTCTGACTTAGAAAATTTTCAATAATTTCTGATACCTTTTTTATACTTTTTGATGTTGTTTCATATGAAAATAGTAATCTTGATATATCTTCTGCTGTTATTGTCCTTTTGTTGACCGATGGGGTTCTTTGTGTATCGTTAATACTGTAAAAAGCATATTCTACGGGGAAAATTATGGTGTTTATTTCAGGATGTATATCCAGTATGAAATCAAGATATTCAACTTGGGTTATTACGTCAAATTGAGTTGTAATCATGTATATTGCTTTTTTATTTTCTACGAGTTTTTTATGAATAAGCCCGTGAGTAGTTGAACTTCCCAGTACCAAATAATCAAACTTTATTTTTTTTGATAAGTTTAATATTGTTTCATACATATCTTTGTTATGTTTTGACATATAAAGAAAATTATTATGATTAAAGAAAATATTGTATGGGTCTGTTAAATAATTGAATAAACTTATGACGCAAAATATTAAGATAAATAAGATAACAAATAAAAGATTCTTTTTAAACATTTAAATACCCATATTTTACAGATAAGATTTAATTTTACTTTAAATGAAATAATCAATATTGTCTATTAATTATTTCTCAGATAATAATTACAAGTGGCGGGTACAAATGCGTTTTTTGTAACAAAATCTATTCCGTCTTTGTGCTTATAATTCTTAAATTTTTTAATATATTCCCGATTATTATTTGAATATTGTTTTAATTTTTCATTTTGGATATTTATAATTTCATCAATATTATCTTTTGACAATTCTGTAAAAATGTTTTTATTTTGAAATTTGTCAGGATATTTTAATGCGCAATAAAATATATAGTTAGTGTGTCCGTTTGGATGTGCAATATCCGTATAGTTTATAGAATTTTCTATGGGTTCTGCCGTGTAATTGTTTATATAGGCAAAGTCAATAATTTTAGAATCAGGGAAATTATTGACCACCCATTGTTTTAAGTTTTGAGCTTTGCCCGGTAACTTTTCTTCCATTATAGTCTGGATTAAAGCATGGTATGGCGGAAAAATTATAGTGATTTTTTTATTCTTTTCTTCTATGAGGTTTTTTAATTCCTCTAATTCAGAATCATTGGGATGAGGAAAAGTTACTTTTTCGTATGCTCCTATGAAATTTTTTTTGTTGAAAATAACATGTTCTTCATATCTTGCATCGCATTGAATTTGTTCATTATTTTTATTTGATATATTTTTTGAACCTGAAACGATAGTCTTTATACTGTTCAATGTTGTATCTAGAGAGAAGAATAATTTTATTATATCGTTTGTTGTTATAAATTTGTTCCCGGGTTTTTCTAGCGGACGTTTTTCTTCCGGACTGTAATAGAATGCATATTCTATGGGAAATATTATGTTTTTTATTTCAGGATGCAGACTTAAAATGAATTTCAGATATTTAATCTGAACAGAAAGATTAAATCTGTCGGTCATCATGTATATAGTGTTTTTATTATTGAATAAACTCCTGTTTATAAAACGTTTTGTGGCAGAACTTCCAATTATTAAATATTCATATTTGTGTTTTTTTGATAATTTTAAAACCGTAGGATACATATTTCGCGGATAGTCACTAATACAGAGTAAATTCGGAAATGAATGAATTATTCCGTACGGGTCAACAAGATAATTAAAAAAACCTATTGAACCAAATATGAATATACCCAATATGATAATTATTATATTTCTTTTCTTATATATCATTATTGTTGGTTAAAGAGTTATAAAATTGACCTATCATATATAGACTGCCGCATACAATCTTAAGGGATTGCTCTTTTAATATATCATTAATTTTTGTATTATCAATTTTCTTTACATTAATCCAATTTACTTTTTTTACATATTCTTCAAATTTAACGGCATTTTTATGCTCAAATTCAATATAGTAAACAATATCGTTTTCTCTAAACAGTGTTTTCGCAATGGCTGTATAGTTTTTAGTATCTAATGTTGAATATATGTATGTTCGTTTTTGACCCGGGAAATAATAATCAAGACTTTTCTTAAGCTCAAAAGCGGCATCGGGATTATGAGCTCCGTCTATAATCAAATTTTTTCCTTTAATAAATTGAAGTCTTGCACCCCACTTTAATGTTTTTAATCCGTTTTTTATACCTGCGGATTTTATTTTAAATCCGTTTTCTTGCAGAAATTCCACGGCAGCAAAGACAAGCGCCATATTTTTATTTTGATATGTTCCAAGCAGTGAAAATTCATATTCGTCATCTCTATAAAGAATATAATTTTTGCCGTCTTTAAATACTGTCTTTATGTTTTCCGGCGTTTGTGTTATTTTCGAGTTTTGTCTTAGGGCAAAGTTTTTTATGACTTCAAATCCTTTATTATCTTTTGCAATTATGACATTGGAATTTGGTTTTATTATTCCGGCTTTTTCAAACGCTATTTTTTCGATTGTGTCTCCAAGCCTGTCGGTATGATCAAAAGAAATGGAGGTAATTATTGAAATAATAGGATTTTCTTCGGTATTTGTTGCGTCAAATCTCCCGCCCATACCTGTTTCAATGATTGCTATATCGACTTTCTCATCATAGAAATATTTAAAAGCTGCTGCCGTTAAAATTTCAAATTCCGTTAAATCAATTTGATTTTTGTCGGCTATATTACAAATTTGTTCAGTATAATTTGCAAAAGAATCTTTTGTTATATCTTCTGAATTGATTTTTATTCTTTCCGTGTATTCAATTAAGTGCGGACTAGTGTATAATCCTGTTTTATAGCCCGAGCATTTTAATATGTTTGCAAGTGCGGAGCAAACCGATCCTTTTCCGTTTGTGCCGGCTATATGTATTATTTTGATTTTATTTTGAGGATTGTCTAAAAGTTTTAAAACTTGACCAATCCGCTCAAGCCCCGGTTTGATTTGAAATTTTGCTTGAGATGTTAAAAGTTCTATTGCTTTTTCGTATTTCATTTTATTATGCTTTTTAATTGATTAACTATTTGTTTTGTGGGATTTATTCTGGCAAAGTTTCCGGCGGCTTCTTTCATTTTTTTCAGAGTTGTTTCATTTGATAAGAGATTATTGATTGTCTCAAAAAGTGTTGTATCAGAACACTGAGAATCTTCAATGTATACTGAAGTTCCCCGCTCTACCATTTCTTTTGCATTCTTTCTCTGGTGATCCTGCGCGGCATACGGATACGGTATTAGTATTGAAGGTGCTTCGCATTGGAGGATTTCACTTAAACTAACCGAACCTGCTCTTGATATAACTATGTCACACGCTTTTAGGGGGTATACCATATCGTCAAAATAGGGACGAACAAGAACATTATTTTTATTTTTGTAATCCGGATATATGTTTTCAAGTTCTTTTGTTACTTCTTCAAACTTATTTTTTCCTGTTTGAAGAATAATATAATTGTTTTCGTTTTGAACCAGTGATTTTATAATATTAATCATTGCTTCATTTATTGTTTTTGCACCTTGAGAACCGCCCATAGCAAAAATAACATGTTTTTCGGCATCTATATTTAAGATTTTGCGTGCTTGTTCTTTTGTTACGGTAAAAAAGGCTTCTCTTACGGGATTTCCGTTGAGAATTATATTGTTTGATTTAAGAATATTTTTTGAATTTTCAAACGCAACCGAAACAACTTTTGCTTTTGGCGCTGCCATTTTTGATACAAGTCCCGGAACAGAGTCGCAATCGTGTATCATATAGGGTATTTTTTTTGTCATTGAAGCAAGCAGTATCGGTGCAGAAACATATCCTCCCGTTGTAAAAACGGCATCCGGTTTGTATTTATTTATATATGATAATGCCTTAAAATATGCAAACAGAAGCTGAAAGCCCCATCTTATAAATGAAAAACTTAGTTTTCTGGGCATTCCGGTGATATTTACGGGAAGAAATGTGATATTTTCATAACGTTTTGCAATATCATATTCGAGATTTTTCGGATTGCCTATGAAATATATTTTATCGGTTTCACCATCTTTTAAAAGTTCTTCAACAACTGTAAAGGCGGGATATATATGTCCGCCTGTTCCGCCGCCTGATATGAAATATGTTTTCTTATTGTTCATTAAATTGTGCAATCTTTCTTATTCTCTTTTTTGAAATATTTAATAAAATCCCTACCATACACATCGTTATAAATAAAGAGGTGCCCCCATAGCTTATAAACGGCATCGGAACACCTGTTGCGGGAAGCATTGAGCTTGCAACCGAAATATTTATAAAGGCTTGAATACAAATTGAAACGGTTATACCGCCTGCTAAAAGTTTTCCGAAAATATCTTCACATTTATTTGAAATTAAAAGACCTCTTTGCAAAAATGCGAGAAATAAACCGATTATTATGAGGCAGCCTAAAAATCCGAATTCTTCACCGAGTACGGCATAAATAAAGTCAGTATGCCCCTCGGGAAGCCAGCCCAGTTTCTGCCTTGAGTTTCCGTAGCCTTCTCCGAAAAATCCTCCCGCAACAAATGCAAGCATAGATTGTATTATATTATATCCCGCTCCGTATGGATCCGCATCGGGGTTTAACCATATCATAATTCTTTGTTTTTGGAATGACCTTATAAGTGTACTTCCGCCCAGAAAAGCAAGTCCGGTCATTGTCAATATAAGTTTAACGCTGCCTCCTGCCGCAAAATACATAAATATTGATGACAGTCCTAAAATTATTACCATACTTAAATTTGGCTGCTTAAATATCAGTCCGGCCATTATTATTATCGGAATGTAATATTTGAATTGGGACATATCAAAAATTCTGATATTCTTTGAAAAACAACTTGCCAGCAGCATTATAACCGCAAGTTTTGATGCTTCTGAAGGTTGAAATTGCACCGGCCCGATGCTCAGCCACCTTTGAGCCCCGTTAACTGTTGTTCCGAAAAAATGTACACATATTAAAAGTAATATAACAAACCATGCAAAAGGAATTGCGATTCGTTCATAAAATCTGTAATTTATATGACTTATAAAAAACATTGCAAATAACCCGAGAAGAAACCATACAAATTGTCTTGCAACGAAAAAAGTTGAACTTGTTCCCTGCATAATACATTTTGGGGCGCCTGCTGAGAAAATTGCTAAAAGTCCTATAATTATAAGGAAAAGAACTATAAAAACCAGTGTGCCGTCATGAGGGGACAGCATTATGGAATGATTCATATCTGATTTTGATTTATATCTTGGATTTGACATAATCCTTAAATACTTCTCCTCTGTGTTCGTAGCTGTTGAACATATCATAACTTGCACACGCAGGTGATAACAATACAACCTGTGTATCAAGGGTTAGAGATATATCTATCGCTTCTTGCAATGAATTTGCTAATATTATATTATGGAATCCGTTTTTTTCCATATTATCTTTAAATCTTTGAGTTGCTTCGCCGATAAGAATAACCGTTGAAACATATTTATTTATATACTGTGTACAAAATTCGGTTAAATCGGTATTTTTATCTCTTCCTCCCGCAATTAATGTGAGGTTTTTTCCTTCAAAAGATTTTACCGCAACAAATGATGCTTCCGGATTTGTTGCTTTTGAATCATTATAAAATGCTTTGCCGTTAATATCCGTAACATATTCAATTCTGTGTTCCACGGCTTTAAAAGACATTATTCTTTCACGTATATTTTCGTTTGAAATACCCGTAAGTTTTGCAATTACTATTGCACACATTGTATTTTGCCAGTTGTGCTCTCCTACAAGCGGAATTTCATTTAACTTGATTATTTCTTCTTCTTTGATGCGTTTGAAATATATAGCATTATTTTTTATGTAACAACAATTTTTTTCAAGTTCTTTTGCATAGATAAATTTTTCACCGGAATAAGTCTTTGAAAAATTGTAAATTGTTTCATCAGCACCTGAAAAGACAGCGCAGAAAGGTTGTTTTTCATTTTTAAATAAACTGATTTTTGCTTCAAAATATTTCTCAAGTCCACCGTGCCAGTCTATGTGATCGGGTGTAAATGTTAAGAAACAAGCTATTTGAGGCCTGAATGTCGGTGCTGTTGCAAGCTGAAAAGAACTTACTTCGCAGACAAAATAATCCGGATTTTTATCAAGCAAAGAAGTCGGAGGAACTCCGATATTACCGCAAACGGGTGCATTAAATTCACTGCTTAATATGTGAGATGCTAAATATGTCGTTGTTGTTTTTCCGTTTGTACCCGTTATAGCTATAAAAGGGGCGGTTGCTTCCAAATATGCCAGTTCTACTTCTCCTATTACGGGGATATTTTTTTCTTTTAAACGGATAAAAATCTCACTTTTAGGCGGAATCCCCGGGCTTGTAATTGCAATATATGAGTCATTTATAAATTCATCACTGTGCTTGCCCGTTTCAACTTTTATTCCTGCAGCTTCAAGTGCTTTTACTGTTTCGATATCTTTATCCTGAAGCGGTTTGAATTCCGTTATATAACAATCAGCGCCTTTTGAAGATAAATATTTTGCCGCCGATATGCCGCTTTTGGATAAACCTAATATTAATACTTTTTTATCTGTCCATTTTCTTTTCATAATACTTACCATAATAGATTAAATAATATCACTGCAATTGCTCCGAAAATTAAACTTATGAGTGAAAATACAATGACAATTTTGTTTTCGCTCCAGCCCGAAAGTTCAAAATGATGATGAATAGGACTCATCTTAAATACCCGTTTGCCGGTTAATTTAAAACTTGTAACCTGAATAATGACGGACATTGTTTCACAAAAAAAGACAAAACCTATAAATAAAACCCAGAGTTCAAATTTCCCTATGACGGCAAGTGTGGCTAAAAGTCCTCCAAGCGCCAGAGAACCCGTATCTCCCATGAATACTTTTGCCGGATGACGGTTAAAATATAAAAATCCGATTACACTTCCCATTGTGGCAGCCGAGATAATTGCAAGGTCTATATTTCCGTTGATTGTACAAATTATGGCACATGCAAGCATTGCAACCGCAGTATTGGAAGCGGCAAGTCCGTCTAATCCGTCCGTTAAATTAACGGCATTTGATACTCCTGTCATAAAAAATATTACAAATAACGGATATAAATAGTGAAGTTCCAGGTTAAAATCACCGATATTTAAATATGTTTGACCTGAAAATGTCATATACAAAGCGGGTAACAGGGCAATTGCTATTTGAAAAAACAGTTTGTTTCTCGGAGTAAGACCGCCTTTATTCTGCTTTTCTTTAATTTTTCCTAAATCGTCTTTTAACCCTGCAAGCATAAAGAATACAAAAGTTATTAATACAATTATGGATTGTGTTGTAAGGGTTTGATTCATTGTAAGCCCCGCAACGGAAGCAAGAATTGTTGAAATAATAATAAATATTCCGCCGGTTGTAGGTGTTCCCGCTTTTTTTGCATGATTTTCAGGTGCATCTTCAAGTATATATTGTGTCATCATTTTCTTTTTAAGAAAATCAATGTATACAACACCCAGAAGAAGTGTTAATACGAATGCAACAAGCATTGAAACAATTATAAGAACGTTAAATCCCATCTTTATCTTTTCAGCTCCTCAATAATTTCTTCGAATCTCATAAATCTGGATGCTTTTAAAAGTATATTTGAGTTTTTCGGCAAAGCAGTTTTTATGAAATCTGCCAGTTCTTGTTTATTATCAAAATGTTTTGTTTTAATTTTCTCGGGATTAATATGTTTTGCAAGTTCTCCTATGGTTAAAACATAATCACAGTTAAAATTATCAAGAAATTCACCTGTTTGAATGTGATATTCTTCTTCGTTTAATCCGAGTTCCCCCATATCACCGAGAACTACCGTCTTAGGATTCGGAGTTAAATCAAGAAACGTTTTTAATGCCGCTTTGACTGATTCGGGGTTTGAATTATAGCTGTCATTAATAATTTTAAATCCGTTAATTTCCTGTATGTCCCATCTTTTTTCAATAGGCGAAAACTCTTCCAGTCCCCGTGCTATTAAAGACGGCTCAAGTTTTGCATAAAGTCCCGCTTCTATAACTGCGAGTGCATTTTGAATGTTATGCTCGCCCGAAACATTAAGTTTATAATCATAATTTTTATATCTGAATTTGCAATAAGCAGTTGTCATTTCTGTTATTTCAAGGTTCTTATCTTCAAGCGAAAAATATATTGTTTTATGCGTTTTATTGTTAATTTGTCTGATTAAAGGATTATCATGGGAAATTAAAATACCTTCGGGATTTAGATATTTCACTATTTCATATTTTGCTTTTGCTATGTTTAAAAGAGAACCCAATCTTCCTATATGGGCGCTTCCCGTATTGACAATTACTGCGATATCGGGCTGAGCGTATTTTGACAGAAGTTCTATTTCTCCTAATCCTCTCATTCCCATTTCTGCAATAAGATATTTAGTATTTCCCTTTAGAGATGAAATTGTTTGGCATAAACCTATTTCATTGTTGTGATTTAAATTTGATTTAACCGTCTCTCCGGCATTCTTAAATACGGAATACATCATTTCTTTTACGGTGGTTTTTCCGCTGGAACCTGTTATTGCAATTGTATATGGCTTTATCTTGTTTTTATAAAAGTTTGCGAGTTTAAGATATGCTTCTTTTGTATCAGGGACATAGAAAATATGCCGCGCTTGTTTAAAAATAACGTTTTTATCCGATGTAAAATATGCTTTGACGCCTTTTTTCAGAGCATCCGAAATAAAGTTATGTCCGTCGAAATTCTCACCTTTTAAAGGTATATATATATCATCGGGGGTTATTGTTCTTGTATCTGTTGAAAAACCGTACAGAAAATCTGCAGATTTATCAGAGATATCCTCACTTCCTGACATCTCATCCGCTTTGGTTGCCTTTAAAATCTCGTCTAAACTAAGTTTCATTATTATCCCCAATTGATTTAATTCTAACATAAAAAACCTTATTGGGTTATAATAATTTTATGGAACAATATTCACTTTTTGATGATAATAAAAATCAGCCTTTAGCCTCTCGTCTGCGTCCGAGAAATCTTGATGAATTTGTCGGACAAACTCATTTAATAGGGGAGGGTAAAATACTCAGAAGATTAATTGACGGCGATAATATAACTTCTTTAATTTTCTGGGGGCCTCCCGGTGTGGGGAAAACGACACTTGCCAAAATAATTGCCAATAAAACCCATTCGGCTTTTATTGAATTTTCTGCGGTCACCAGCGGTATAAAAGATATCAAAACAGTTATGCAGCAGGCAGAAGATAATCGTAAACTGGGTGAAAAAACGATAGTTTTTGTTGATGAAATTCACAGGTTTAATAAAGCCCAGCAAGATGCTTTTCTTCCGTTTGTGGAAAAAGGAAGCATTATTTTAATAGGTGCCACAACCGAAAATCCTTCTTTTGAGGTTAATAATGCTTTGTTATCACGCTGTAAAGTTTTTGTTCTGCAATCACTTAGAACCGAAGATTTAACTGCTCTTTTAAAACGTGCAATAAAAGATGAGCGCGGATTTGGCAATAATAAAGTCAATATTCCCGAAGAGATGATTACAATGATTGCCGAGTTTGCAAACGGTGATGCAAGAAGCGCACTTTCAACTCTTGAAATGGTTATTTTAAATGCGGATGTTGATAAATCAGGGACAATAACCGTTACAAAAGAAACGATGGAACAGTGCATAACAAAAAAATCACTGCTCTATGATAAAAACGGAGAAGAGCATTATAATATTATTTCAGCTTTACATAAATCAATGAGAAACTCTGACCCTGATGCCGCGGTGTATTGGCTTGCACGTATGCTTGAAGCCGGAGAGGACCCGTTATATGTTGCGAGAAGAGTAGTACGTTTTGCTTCGGAAGATGTCGGACTTGCAGATCCGAGAGCTCTTGAAATTGCAGTTGCAGCTTATCAGGCATGTCATTTTATCGGTATGCCCGAATGCAGTGTTCATTTGACTCAGGCTGTAATATATATGGCACTTGCGCCTAAATCCAATTCAATTGAAGTTGCATATTTAAAAGCAAGACAAGATGCAATAGCTCAATTGGCAGAACCCGTACCTCTTCAAATAAGAAACGCCCCGACAAAATTAATGAAAGAACTGAATTACGGCAAAGGCTATCAGTATGCACATGACAGTGAAGATAAACTTACAAATATGCAGTGCCTTCCGGATTCTCTTTTGGGGCGTGAATACTACACTCCCACAGAGCAAGGAGTTGAAGTTAAATGTAAAGCCCGTCTGGAGCAGATAAAAGCATGGAAAGAACAGCATAAAAATGATTAATTTATAAAACCGTTTTTATCCATTCTTTTAATTCTCCGACCGTGACATTGCGGCTTAGAATTTTACCTTCCGTTATTTTTGCGGAACTTGAAACACTTGATTTTAGATTATCTATGGTTTTTCCGAATCCGCTGCCGCCTGATGTTGCAAAAATAATGATATTTTTATTTGAAAAATCATATTTTTCAAGAAAAGTATTTACAATTGTGGGTGCCAGATACCACCAGATAGGAAAGCCGAGAAATATTGTATCATATTGTTCAATTTGTGCATTATCTTCGATTATTTCGGGTCTTGAAGTATAATTTTGCATTTCAATTGTGCTTCTGGAATTTTTATCAAGCCAATTTAAGTCGGCAGCGGTGTATGCAACGGCAGGTTTTATTTCGTATACATCAGCATTTGCCGCTTCCGCTAAAGTTTTTGCTGCTCTTTCGGTGATACCGCTTGCAGAAAAATAAGCTACCAATATTTTTGTCATATAACAAACTCTCCAATTTTTACTTGCAGGGTAAAAAGCTCCTCTTTTAATTATTATAGCCTTATACCCGGGCGTTGTCAATGTTATGAGACGGAACCCGGGTATAAATAGTGTTAAAAGATAATATTTATATGGTAATTATAAATCTTTACTTTCGCTTAGTAAGGCATCAATACTCTTTTTGGCACCGCGTTCCGTATTTATTGTTGCATTACCGCCTATGCAGCCGCCATAGCATGCCATTACTTCAATTATATTGCAGTCCGGACAACAAGCTGTTTTTGCGAATTTTTTTAGATCTTTAATTGTATCTTTATTTAATCCGTTAACGACATAGGGTTTCATTATTTCGGGATTTTTCATTGCATGTTTTACGGCACCTGCAACTCCTCCTGTTATTGCATAGTTTCTTCCCTGTTTTGAAGGCGGATTTTCGATTGCACGTTCTTCACAGTCAAGAATTTCTATTTTTCTTCCGATAAATAATGCACCTATTTCTTCCGAGTTTAAAACATAATCAATGTTTGGATTATCTGCTACTTCTTTTCGTTTCGCAACGCATGGACTTATAAATACCAGTTTTGCATCCGGATATTTTTCTCTTGCTATTTCCGCTGTGTAATATAACGGAGTTTTTGTTGTAGAAACGAATGGTTTTAGTTCCGATAAATGTTTTTTTACAAGCTCGTTATAACCCGCACAGCAGCTTGTTGTCATAAAAGGTTCACCTTTTTCCATTCTTTCTTCAAACTCTTTTGCTTCCGTTTTTGTTGTGATATCCGCGCCTTGCGCCACTTCATATACATCATCAAAACCTGCTTTTAAAAGTGCGGTTTCAAGCTGTTTTATATTTCCCGGGAATTGTCCTGCAATTGCAGGGGCAAACATTGCAACCACCTTTGTATCTGATTTTATATGTTTTAATACATCTATAATCTGACTTTTTTCATGAATTGCACCGAACGGACAATTTGCCACGCATTTTCCGCAGGAAATGCATTCGTCATAATTTATTACGGCAAGACCTTTGTCATTTTTTGCAATTGCGTTAACCGGACAAGCATCTTCACATGGTACTGCCAGTTTTACTATTGCATTATACGGGCATGCGGAAATACACATTTTGCAGCCTTTGCATTTTGTTCCGTCTATATGAGAACGTCCGTCTTTTACGGTTATTGCTCCAAATTTGCATGTTTGTTCACATGGTCTTGCAACGCAGCCCTTACATAAATCCGTTACATATATTTTACTCGGCACACAACCTTTGCATGCATCTTCTAATACGGTAAGAGGTTTTTCATCCGGTTGTTCTCTTTTTAAGGCCTCAGCGGCATAACTTGCAAGTGATTTTACTTCATCGTCATTCTCCATTGAAAATCCCAAATCCGCTATGGCTCTGTCTCTTATGATTGCACGTTCTTTGTGTATGCAGCATCTGTACGGAACTTCAAAGCCTTTCGGTCTCATCTCAACAGGTATTCTGTTAACGGAATTTTCAAAATCATCCGAGAAAAATGCCTCTACTATTCTTGCAAGAATATCTTTTTTTATGTGTATTGATTGAGCATTATTTGTCATGATTATTTTATCCTTTTCTCAATTTCTGTTATTAGTTTTTCAGGTGTAACTTCAGATATAATACAATCGTCTATTTGAACATACGGTGCTTTTGAATGTCCGTTTGAGCATTCTCCAAGACAATTGCAGCCTGTTACTTCGACTTTATCTCCGTATTGGGCTTTAATCATTTCAACCAGATCATTGAGACGATTGCCGCTCATGATAAAACAGGTTGTTCCCGAACAAATTTTTACAGTAACTTTTGCCATAAATTTTTACCTCAAATAAATTGTAACGTAACTTTTTTTAGATATTTTTCTTCCAATACTTTTGTTATTTTTTTTACTATATTTTTTCTTATTTCTATTTCAACAGGCAGATTCGGATCATAATGAGCCTGATTTACCTGTGCACCTACCAGAAAATGAATACAATCAGAGTCTAACATAAATCTCATTAATTTGTATGCAGCATTATTTTTATTTATATTATTTCCTTCTAAATATTCTAATGTTTTTGTTAAGGTTAGAATACCCTCTGTTACCAGATCAACACCGTCCATTTTATAAATACCCGGCAGTCCTCCCACTGACAATGAAGAATCTGATTGTACCGGTATTGAAAGTTCCCTGGATATTATATTTGCAGTTGTTCCGCCTGAGATTGCTTTTTTCCCTTTAAAATTTATAAAAGTTTCCGCATAAAACTTATCTTTTTCCTGATGATAAGGAGGCCCCGTGAAAATAAGAGCTTCTCTGGGATCTCTGCAGTATAGGGATACTATTGATGTATCATCTTTTAGTTGTCTTTTCGGTGCAATAAATTCTATTTGCCGTACAAGATAATTGCTTAATTCTTCCGAGGAAATGCATGGCTGGGTTTCCAATTTATTTAAGATGAGTTTTATTAATCCGCTGCGCTCAAGCCCTAACGGAAATTCTTTTGTCCCCATTGCAACCTGAGTAGCTCCGTCCGAACAGAAAATTATTCTGTCATTTTTTTCAAGTTTTATTTTATAAACTTTCATTTTTCTGTTTTTGAATGTTTTGGATTCAATGACGGTGCAATTCGGTGTCAGGACCTCATTATCTCTTATCCATATAAAATCAGGATTTCCTTCTTCAACTATTTTTGCCGTTCCGTCGTCATAACAATCAATTGCGGAAAAAGTTGAATAACTTATACCTCTTACTTTGCAAACGGGAAGAGAATTCATTATTATTTCGCAGGACTGTTCAATATCCGCATCTTCTTCCATAAACTTTTTAAGCATTGTTGATGTCATACAGGCTAAAATATTTGCTTTTATTCCGCTGCCAAGTCCGTCTGAGAGAACTGCAACTATTCTGTTCATATCGGGAAATCTGCCCGACAGAAAGTAATCGCCGTATGCATTCTGGTTATATTTTTTCTTTTGAGAACAGGCAATATCAATAAACATTATATTTTCTTATCCTCATCCGCAGTATTATCAAAGCCTTTAGCTATTGAATTTAATAAAAGCTCTGTTTCAACCATATGCTCGCCTAATAAACTTGCTATTTCCTGTACGGTTGCTATGTTTTTTGATATAACTTCTCTTGCTTTCTTTGCTATTTTACTTCTGTCGAGTTCGGATTTTGTTACATCTGAAATGACTGCGCCTGCTATTTCTCCCTGTTCAATAGTGAAAATACTTATATCATAAAGATTTTCATTAATGCTGTAATGTTCTTTGTGAATATCTTTACCGGACTCAAGTGATGCCCGGAATAATTCCCCAAAAGGAACAAGTCTGTCTATGGCTGCACCTTGAAGCCCGTTTTGGCTGCCTGCAAATACTTCATATATATTTGCACAAAACATTTGCATAAAAGCATCGTTTGCTTCCATAACCTGAAGATTTGAATCTACCATTACAACTGCCTGAGGCATATATCTGAGCATCGAAGATGCTTTTCTTACGGCAATTTTTCTCATATAAGATACGCACATTGCAGGTTCCGCATCACCTGAAATCAATGCATTAACGAATTCTCTGCAATTGGAATATCCGCAGCCTGAACAGTTTAGTTCATCTTCCTGGGTATGTTTGCTTATTTTCTGCAGAGCTTTTGTTATCTGTTCCAGCGGGTATTCTTTTTGTACTATCGGATTTGGTATGTATTCTTCTTTTACGACAACCTCAGGTTCTGTCGGAACAGGATTTCTGTATTGTGTTTTATGATAAATATCCGAGGTTATCATTATTCTTGATTTATCCGTTGACAGACAAGGTCCGTTTATGCATCCGCCCGAGCAAGCAAGTGCTTCAACGAATATTTTATTTTGAATTTTTGAAGTGTCTATACCGTTAAGTGCTTTATCAAAAGCCTCTAAAGAGCTTACGCTCACGAAAGTTACGTCTTTCACACCTACTTGCTTTATTGTTTCAATCATTCCGCCTTCAATAGGATAAAGCGCCCCTTCATAGGAATGTTCAGGAACAAATTTGCATTCGTCGTTTTCTTCAATGTTTTCAATGTCAATAAATTCTTCTTTTATCCAGTAGTTTAATTCTTCGAATGTCAATGCTGCCGATATTAAATCGGGATGTTTGTCTGATTCGTTCTTTTTTGCTATGCACGGGCCGATAAAAACCACATCAATATCATTTCCGTAATGTTCTTTTAATAATTTTGCATGAGTTAGGGCAGGAGATGCAACCGGAGTGATGTTTTTTGCAAAGTCCGGTTTATAAAGTCTTATATAATCATCAATAACGGGACAGGCGGATGAAATAAACAAGCCTGATTCTTTGCTGTTTAAATCTCTTGCACATTCAATTGATACTTCCTGTGCTCCCAGTGCCGTTTCACTTACTCCTTTAAATCCTAATTTTTTTAAAACGGCAATCATTTTTTCGGGTTTTATGCTATATACTCCTGCCCAGCTAGGTGCAAGAGAAACATATACATTTCTTTGCTGCAAAATGAGCATTTTTACCGTGTCTATATCACTTCTGACTCTTTTTGCTCCTTGAGGGCAGACCCTTACACAGTGACCGCAGGCAATGCATTTTTCATCTATTACGGAAGCACTTCCGTTTTTTATTTTGATTGCTTTTATGTGGCATTCTCTGATACATTTATAGCAGTCGTGGCATTCATTTTTCAGAGTATATACAGGATACGGTTTTTTATCGCTCATCAATCACTCCTTAAAGATTATTTCTCAGGATTTGTTCAAGTTTTTGCCGTGTTATGTTTGTGTATTCTTCTTCATCAATAATGATTCTCGGGCCTTTTTCACACTTATCGCCGCATAAATCACCCGTTAATTTTATTTTTGCTTCCAGATGATTTTCATCCAGATAATTTTTTATAAATTCCAGATTTTCTTGATTTCCTTTTGCAAAGCAGGCACTGCCCATACAAATTTTAATTTCCCGCATTATTGTAATATTTCCGTTTTCTGTTATTTAATATAAATATCCCATAAAATCTGCGGTTTTTCAATAAGTAACAGTTTATAAAAGGGTTATGTGCAATTGTTTGAAATTGTTACGGGAACTTGTCTGTCCAGCGCATCAGGCAAGATATAATCACGTGAAAGTTCATCTTCTTTTACCATTGAAGCTAATGCAAAAGCGCAGTTTAATTTTATTTCATTTGTAATTTTTTTGATGTTGTTTTTTATTACTCCGTTAAATAATCCGGGAAATACCAGTGAATTATTAATCTGGTTCGGAAAATCACTTCTGCCCGAGGCTGATATAAATGCACCGTATTCTACTGCTTTATCAGGCATGATTTCAGGTGTCGGATTTGCAAGAGCAAACACTATGGGTTTATCCGCCATTGATTTTATCATATCTTCGTTTAAAATATTTGGTGCGGATAATCCTATAAACACATCCGCGCCTTTTATTTCATCTTTTAACGGTGCTTTTGAACATTTTAAATTTGTATAGTTTGAAATCTCTTCATGCGCAAAGTTATTCCGGCTGCGTCCTTTATATATTGCGCCGTCTATATCATACATAATAATATTTTTTGCACCGACGGAAAGAATTAATTTGCATACTGCTGTAGCTGCCGCGCCTGCTCCTGAGAAAATTATTTTTACATCTTCAATTTTTTTCTCTGCGAGGTGAAGTGCATTTAATAGTGCCGCCAGAACTACAACTGCCGTTCCGTGCTGATCATCATGAAAAATTGGAATATCCGCTTTTTCTATTAAGGTATTTTCCACTTCAAAACATCTCGGAGCTTTTATGTCTTCTAAATTTACGCCTGAAAAAGAATTTTGCAGTAGAAGTACTGTTTCAATTATTTCATCTGCATTTTGTGTTTTTAAACAAAGAGGTATTGCACTGACATCACCGAGTTCCTGAAACAAAACGGCTTTTCCTTCCATAACCGGAAGCCCGGCTTCGCCGCCGATATCACCCAACCCCAAAACCGCACTGCCGTCTGATACTATAGCAACCGGCTTTATATGCTCTTCTTCCGTAAGCTGCGTTTCAACAACTCCGCCTGCCATTTTCCTTAATTGTAATGATTTTTCGTTTGTATCTCCGGTTAGTTTATCGCAGTTAAACATAAATAGATTTTTTGAGACACAAAGGAAAAATGTCTTTAAATCAGATACGGGTTCTTTTAAAACAGGTATTTTTACGTTAAAATCAATGTTTTTGACTGAATCACAAATTAAACTTAAATCTATAGCTCCGAAAGAAGGCTCTATAGTATCGACAATCAGTTTTATTTTTTCAGGCTGTGTTGATGAAATCTCAAACGGATATGCGTCGATACCCAATGATGTTTTTAAAAATATTGCACGCTCGAGTGACTTTTCGTAATTAAAAGAAATAACTGCAGCCGAATTTTCTCTGTTTGTATAATCAAAAGAGGTCTCGGGATTTTCTTTTATTTTTAAACAAGATGCCGCAACACCCGGTGTATATACAATTGCCAGAGTTTTTTTGTCATTGACTTCTACTTTCGAAACTATTTTTATACCTTGATATTTTGCCATTATTCTCTTACTTTATTTTCTTTTCCTTCGACGAGTCTTTTTATGTTATCTTTATGCAAAATAATAACAACAATTGCACATATTGCCGCAAAATATATATAATAAATATTCTGGTCGAATAAATTCATTAATATAGGCGCCATTGATATTGCAATAATTGAACCTAAAGAAACATATTTTGACAGATATGTAATAATACCCCAGACCGCAGCCATAATGAGTCCTACCGGCCAGCAAAGCGCAATGATTGTCCCTATACCTGTTGCAACTGATTTTCCGCCTTTAAATTTTAAGAATAACGGTCTGCAGTGGCCTATTATTACAAATAAAGCAGCAATAACAGGAGATAATCCTTTAAAATGAGTAAAGTTTAAATAATGAGCGGTTAACAAAACAGGTATTGCGCCTTTAAGCGCATCTAATATCATAACAATAAAAAACCATTTTGTTCCGAGCACTCTCTTTACATTTGTTGCTCCGGTTGAACCGGAGCCGATTTCTCTTATATCAATCCCCTTTAGGGCCTTTACAATTATATATCCCGTCGGTATTGAACCTATTAAATATGCACTTATTGCAACACCAATCAGTTTTAATACCAACAAAGCAATATCAGCTATAATATCGGGTGTCATTTCTTCTCTCCTTTTTCTCGTGCGGAAATTTTTATCGGGCTTCCTTTAAATCCGAATGCTTCTCTGAGTTTATTTTCAAGATATTTTGAATAATTATCTTTAAGCAAATCTTCATTATTAATGAACAAAACGAATGTAGGAGGTTGAACTTTAACTTGTGTTGTATAAAACAATTTTAAACGTTTTCCTCTTATGCTTGACGGCGGATTCATTGAAATTGCATCCATTACTACCCTGTTTAAAAGACTTGTTGATACACGTTTTGTTGATTCTGAATATACTTCTTTTGAAAGTTTGTAAAGATTTACGAGTCTTTGTTTCGTTTTTGCACTTATAAATACTTTGGGAACGTAATTTAAAAACGGCATTTCACGGTCAATTTCTTTTTCAAATTTATTAATTGTGGAAGATTGTTTATCTTCAATTAAGTCCCATTTATTTATTGCAAGAATCATTCCTTTTCCCGCATCAATAATTGTTCCTGCAATTTTTTTATCCTGATCCGAAATACCTTCGGTTGCATCAACAACCAGAACCGCAATATCACAATTTCTTATTGCACGAATAGAGCGGTCAACGGCAAATTTTTCGATTCCCCAATCAACTTTTGATTTTTTTCTTATACCGGCTGTATCAACAAGAATAAACTCTTCGCCTTCATATTTAACTTTAGAGTCTATAGCGTCGCGCGTAGTGCCTGAAACATCCGATACAATAACACGTTCTTTGTTTAAAAGAGCATTGACAATGGAAGATTTACCTACATTAGGTTTTCCGACAATTGCGATACGTATATTTTCGCATGGTTCTTCTTTATTCCCTGCTTCAAAGTCTTTTGTTACAAGCTCCAATAAATCTCCGACTCCGCCCGAACCATGAAGTGCTGAAATTGCGATAGGTTCTCCCAGTGCAAGAGCATAAAAATCTGTTATATTCATGAATTTATCAGGTGAATCAAGTTTGTTTACGGCCAGAAATATTTCTTTTCCGCTTTTTCTCAGAATATTTGCAATATCATAATCAACAGGATTAATTCCGTCTTTTCCGTCAACTATAAAAATTATTTTATCCGCTTCTTCACACGCAACTTTTGCCTGGGTAAAGATGTTGAGCATAATTTCATCTTCATCTCCGGGGATAATACCTCCTGTATCAATAACGGTGAATTCTTTTTCCATCCATTCAACATCAAAATAAATCCTGTCACGGGTAACACCTGCGCGGTCATCTACGATTGAATGCCTTGCACCGAGTAATCTGTTTACAAATGTGGATTTACCGACATTAGGACGCCCTACTATTGCTATTATTGGTTTATATGCCATAAATTTATCCTGATAATTTACAGATTTTATTTTATTACAAAAAAGGTATTTATTCCAGTTTGTGTTAACCTGCGGCAAAGTTATGAATATAATTTTTATTCATAACAAAATATAAAATTTAAGTTCCGTTCAATAATAGATTTAATATTTATCCTTTGGAAATTAAAAACAACTCCGGATGCTGCGCACAGATGACATCAAGCTCAGCCAAAGCTCGCAAACTCGCTTCGCTCAGACAGTGCGAGCTGTGCCGTTTCTTCGCTGAGTTGTCATTTCTGTGCTTCGCAATGGACTTTTATTTTAATTTCCAAAATCAAAATCAAAATAAAAATATATTTTGTTATGCAAAATGTTTAATACTAAAAATTATTGCCGTAAAAATTTTTCCCATTCATATGCGGATTTTATACTTTCTTCAATTGTTTTATTTGCCTGCCATCCCAGTATTTTTCTTGCTTTTGAAGAATCAGCATACAATATCGGAGTATCTCCCTGTCTTTTTGGGGCATTTTGATATTTTATTTCTTTTCCGGTAATTTTTTTTGCAGTATCAAATACTTCTTTTACACTTGTTCCTTTTTCACTTCCAAGATTAAAACAATCCGATTTGTTATTTCCTTGCAAGTACAAATATGCCAGACGATGAGCCTGTGCCAAATCTTCCACATTTACATAATCTCTTATGCAGGTTCCGTCAGGGGTGTTATAATCCGTTCCGAATATTTTAAATGTTTTATCTTCCTCAAATATTGATTTCAAAATATTAGGGATTAGATGGGTTTCCGGTGAATGTGTTTCACCCAGTCTTATTTTGGAATCTGCGCCTGCCGCATTAAAATATCTTAAACATACAGATTTTATACCATATGCCTTGTCATAGTCTTCAAGAATATTTTCTATTATCAGTTTTGTTTTACCGTATGGATTTATAGGATTAATCGGATGATTTTCATTAATGGGAGTGTATTTTGCGTCTCCGTATATGCTGCAGGTTGATGAGAAGACTATGTATTTGACCGAGAATTCAACCATTGCATCAAAAAGATTTAATGAACCGATAATGTTGTTTCTGTAATATTTGGAAGGGTTTTGTACACTCTCTGTTACTTCAATATATCCTGCAAAATGTATTACGGCGTCTATATTATATGTCTTAAAAACATTCCTGATTTCTTCCCTGTTTTTAAGGTCACCTTTGATGAAATTAACCTTTCCTATCGTTTTTAATGTGTTTATTGTTTCAATATGACCGTTTTCAAGATTGTCAAAAACAGCAATCTCATAACCTGCGTTCAAGAAGTTAATTGCGCAATGGCTTCCAATATATCCGGCTCCTCCCGTAATCAGTATCATTGAATATTTTCCTTTTGTTCTTCCGCTTTATTTACTACAATTTGAGGGAACGGAATTTCTATTCCTTCTTTTTCAAATCTTTCTTTTATCATTTGGTTAAATTTGCGTTTAATAATCCATTGTTCCTGCGGGGTTGTTTTTATTCTTGCCAGAATTTCTATTGAGGAGTCGCCAAAAGAGTCTAAACCGCATACTTCAATGTCGGATAAAACAAATTTTGAATATTCGGGATTTTCTTTAAGTTCGCGCCCTAAATCTTTCAGGACTTCTAAAGCATGTGTAACATTTGTTTTATATGCTACTCCTATTCTGAACAGAGGAAATGAGAAATTTTTGGTTTGATTGATAATTGTATCAATTTGACCGTTTCTCATATAATGAACATCTCCGTTATATGCTCTTATTACAATCATTGTGAGTGTTATTTTCTCAACTGTGCCTGTTGAGTTGTTTACTGTGACATAGTCGCCTACTCTTAATTGTCCCGTTAAAATTATTGACAGTCCCGTGAATAAGTCTTCGACAAACTTTTTGCCTCCAAAACCAACTGCAACACCTAATACTCCTGCCGTTGCAAGTATAGGTTTCATGTTTATACCGAAGTTCTCAAGAATGTTGGTTGCAAAAAACAATATAATCAGGGCATTTATAATATAAAGTCCCAGTTGCTTTAACGTATGATAATGTTTTTTGGTTTCATTATCTTTTATTTTTTCTATAGCTTTGTCAAAGAATATTTGTATACCTTTATTTACAAATTTCAGTACTATGAAGAAAAGTATAATTTCAATTAATGTTTTGCCAATAAGCAAAATATCTATCTTTTCCGCCTGCGTCATTATAATCTGTTTTATTATTTCTTCCATAATTTTCTCCGTTTTTATCTGTATAACTATTAACCGACTAAATGAAATTACAGTCAATAATATATGGAGTTATTTATACATTCCATTCGGGATAGTAGTATAAGAGTATTGTGTTTCTCGGAGTTATTTTACAATGTCCGCCGATAATTAAATTTGTAAAAGATCCGACAAACGGAATAGGGGTTAATGCCCATTTTATGGGAAGAACCATAATTGTTAAATCAAGTCCTCTGTGAATATAGGTGCTTTTTAATTTCCTCGAATCAATATCCGGAATTTTAAAATCATCTATAATAATCTGGCTCGGAATTCCGTTTAAACCTCTTGTGGTATAGGTCTTAATTCTGGCGGTTACTAATGTATCTTTTTTTATAATGACTTTATTGTTCAGTTTTACGTTTTGTTTAACGATAAATTCTACGGTATCTCCGTCTTGCAGTCCTTTTTTGGTAGTTATTTCTTTTTTTATCTGAAGTTTTATGACAGCTCTGTCGGTACTTTCGTAGTTATAATTTGTATTAACTTCATATTCATCAAAAACTTTATCTTTTAAGTTTTCTTCAATAAATTCATCTCTTAAAATCTCTGCACCGGCGGTATTGATACCAAAAACCAATAATAATATGAATATCAGAAACTTTTTATTCATATTTTATATTTTCCCTTGAACCTGTTTCGATTTTTTCCTGCAATTTTCTTCTGTTTTCAATTGAAGATAAAAGAAAATGCTGATATGATTCATTTGTTAAATATTCATTATCCTTAAGAAATGCAGGGTATTGAAAGTATATATATTCATAGATGTTAGCTAATCTTTTTGAAGTTAGATTGTGGTGCGAAAATCTGTCAATACGTTTTTGCGGATATGATTTATTTATAAAAGTAATGAGTGCCAGAGGATTGTATCCCGCTTTAACCATAAAATCAACGGCTCTTTTATCAAAAAGAATTTCATATTTCTTAGGTGCAAGTTTTATTTGTGCCGAACTTACAAAACCTTTCATTAAACCCGAGTATGATTCTGCAGTCTTGCATATTTCACGCGCCAAAAAAGCAGCTATTTCCGCATCATCCGATGCAAATTTAATATAATCTTTGTATACTACTATTTGTCGTCTTGTAAGACTTGCTTCAATAGGTGTCTTGCTTGTTTTTTTGTCGTATACAAAGGCCATTCTTACATCAATTTTATTGGAATTTAAAAGTTTAAATCCGATATTACTTATTCTGTTTTGAATTTGCATATCGTTTAATATAGTCTCTGCTTCTGTTTCGGCAAATACAATGCCTGAAAACATCACAAAGCAAGCAAAAATGCAAAAAATCTTTTTCATATAATTTCCGTTTCTCAAAATTATTATAATATCCCGTATTAAAATATGCAAAATTACATGCATAAATTTTTACAATAAGTTTTAACTGACAATGAAGCTGAAAGTTGCGGCTCTGCGTCAGGTCTGGTATAATATCCGTATGAAAGAAACCGTAAAAAATATTATTCAAAAGTATGTCAATATTTCATGTGAGAGTACTTTTATCGTTGGATTTTCCGGCGGATGGGATTCTATGTGTCTTTTGGATATTATGAACAAACTTTCAAAAGAATACGGCTTTCTTCTTGTTGCTGCTCATTTAAATCACAACTGGCGCGGAAAAGAATCAGAACTTGAAAAACAGCGCTGTCTTGAATTTTGTGAAGAAAACGATATTACATTTATATCCGATACTTTGCAGGAAGGACTTAAAGCATCCGAATTGGTCGCCCGCGAAATGAGATATGATTTCTTTAAAAAATGTGCCGAAGAATTTGAAGCTGATGCCATTTTAACGGCTCATACAAAAAGCGATAATGCAGAAACTATTCTTTACAGAATTATTAAAGGTACGGGACTTAACGGACTTGAAGGAATTAGAGAAGTAAGAGATCTCGGCGGTTTTAAAGTTATACGTCCCATTTTGAATTTTTCAAGAAAATACATTGAAGAGTATTGTATAAAAAATGAGTTGTATCCTAATAATGATTCCAGCAACGGTAACACAAAATATGCCAGAAATAATATAAGACATAACATTATGCCCGCAATAAAGGTAATTAATCCCAATATTGAAAATTCTCTCATAACTCTTGCAGATATAGCATCCGGCAATAATAAAGTTATAAATGAATTAATGGAAAATATTGAAAAACAGATTACCGTAGGCGATAAATGGCTGACGCAGAATTTTCTTATCTTAAATTCCGCCATTAAACAGCATTTTATGTATAAACTTCTTGTGAATAACGGTCTTGAACCCAGTTTCGGCAAAATTCAGGAAGTGCTTAATTTTATAAGCGAAAATCAAAAATCCAAAACAGGTAAAACCCTTTCGGTAAGCAATGATAAATGGCTTTTTGTTTCGCATAAATATACATATTTTGTTCACGCTCACAATTATGTAAAGATAGAGGAAGAAGCTAAAATAAACGCTCCCGGAGAATATGATTTTGCCGGACAGTATAAGTTTAAAATACTTGAGAATAAGGAACCTGTTGAAAAATACCCTAAAGGAGCAAGTTTTTTTGCATATGCAAATTTAGATAATGTTAAATTCCCTCTTACTCTAAGAACGAGAAGAAACGGAGATATTATTCAACCGTTTGGCATGCAGGGTAAAATGAAGTTAAAAAAATACTTCATAAATAAAAATATTCCCGAACATGACAGAGATAAAATAGTTTTGTTGTGTAATGATAAAGAAATCTTATGGGCAATAGGCATAGGTGTTAGTGAAAAATTCAGACATAACGGTCTTGTTCCGCCTTACAAACTTGAATTGGAGAAAATATCAGATGAACACTCTTGATAAAGATATAAAAGACTTGAAAGTTCTTATATCGGAAGAAGAAATACAAAAAAAACTTGTTGAGCTTGCCCTGGATATTGAAAAAGAATTTAACACGGATGAAGAAATATATGTAATATGTGTTTTAAAAGGTTCCGTGATGTTTTGTGCCGACCTTGTTAAACATTTTAAAAAAAATATTCAAATGGAATTTATAAGAATTTCAAGTTACGGGCATGAGACGAAATCAACAAATAATCTTCAGGCTATAGATTTAACTCTGCCTAATTTGGAAGGCAAAAATGTTCTTATAGTTGAAGATATAATAGATACGGGTTTAACTGCAAGATTTCTGACGGATTTGTTTAAAATAAAACACTATCCTAAAAAACTCGGTTTTGTTTCACTTTTAAATAAAAAATGTGCAAGACAGGTTGATATTGAACCCGATTTTTACGGTTTTGAAGTTGATGATAAGTTTGTTGTAGGCTACGGGCTTGATTATAAAGGATATTTCAGAAATTTGCCTTATATAGGGTATTTCCCCTGCTAATATTTTAAATAATTGAAAAAAATGTTCCGGAATTGTATAATCACAAAATCTTTTCTTGAACTGTATTTTTTGTCAAAATCAGACAGCTTAATTTTTGTGTCATTATATAGACACGTGCATGTCGCGAAGGCATTTTTGATACACTGAATGTCAAATTCAAGTTCTAAATCTTTTTCAACCATACAGACCCAAAAATATACTTACTTATATATAAAGTATTTTCCCTCTTTTTGATTTCCTTTAAACATGATATTTGTTACAAAATTTACATGTCTTTATACGGGTGCATTTTTATCAAGTGCAATATGTTTTAGTTTCTTTTCAAGTTTTCTGTTCCAGGGTAGTTCTTGCCTGAAAATATATTCATAACCTGTGACATCTCCTTCAGACAAACATTTAAGTTGATTATCACAAACTCTTTCAAATTCTGTTTGAATTTTTTGTGTAAATTCATGTCTGTCAAAGTCAGCGTTTTCTTTTGTAATAATAATAGGTTCTGAAACTACGGCAAGACATTCGGGACGGTCTTCACGAAGAAAAGTATAATTAACCGCTACCGGGATAAGATTTACGCCGCCGTGTTTTTTTGCAATGTTTTGGCCTATATATGCCAAGCCTGTTTGAAATTCAATTGGTCTGTTGTTTGGCGGTCTTACAATACCTTGCGGAAATATCCATAAACCCATATCTGAAGCATTCATATCATCTACGATGTATTTCAATGATTTCATTGCTTCCTGTGCAGAGGCTTTATTTATCGGAAAAGCTCCCGCGAGCGAAAACAGCGGAAATCTGTTCATTTCTTCTATCATCATTCTTACGCGGCGGACTTTAAATGCGCGCCTCATAAGGTTGTATCCTACAATTCCGTCCCACCAGTTCATATGTGTTGCATAAAATACACAGGGGTAGTCTTTATTTCTTTTTTCATATAATTCAAGATTTTGTATTCTGAGCGCATAAAATCTGTGGCTCAGCATTCTGAAAAATACTCTGTCGGCAACCCAAACCCAGAAAGGAATATTGCGTGCTTTTCTGAATTTTTCTTTTCTGTTCCTGAGTCTTGTCGGTGCAATGTCCGAATATAGTTTTTCGCTCTTTATCATACTTACCCCTCAAAACGCTATTATTCTAACATTTTTTTTTAGATTATTCAAAAATTTCTTTTACGCTTAATGATTGTAAGTTTTTTATATCATCCAATTGCTTATATACTCTAAGTATGGGGTTTTTATCTTTTGAATACATTTTTGCATTTATTTTTATTTTATCAGCTTCTTCATCCGCTGTTTTATGGTTGTAGTCAATTATATCAGGGAATGTATCAAGTAGTTTTTTATATATCTCTTCATAATCTTCATATTTACAAATAAATGAAATCTTGACTTTTCTCAGATGTTTTGAATTATGAGGCATAATTTTGAATTCAAAAAATCTTATAATAACGAGAATCCCGACCGCAAGTATTGTGGAGATTGCAGCTATACCCAGCTCTCCGCAGCCGCATGCCATTCCTATTGCGGCAACTATCCATAATGTTGATGCGGTTGTAAGTCCGGTTACCGTTAATCCTTGCCTTAAGACGGTACCCGCACCTATAAAACCTATCCCTGTTATTATTTGTGCTGCTACTCTGGAAGGGTCTCCTATAGGGTAAATACTTACCGCTGTTGAAAACCCGTATATGGATAGAATTGTAAACAGGCATGAACCCAAACATACCATTATTTGTGTTCTTAAACCTGCAGATTTATTTGTTATTTCTCTTTCCAGTCCGATTGCTGAGCCTAAAACAATTGAAAATATTATTCTGAACAGGATATCATTATCCTGTATTTGAAAGTATTGCATAATTTCAGACATTTTATCTTTCCTTACTGTTTGGGTCAACCGCATCTCTGATTGTATCACCAATCAGGTTAAAAAATAAAACTGCAACAAAAATTAAAAAACCGGGAGTCAATAACCAGGGACGTGAGACTATATTAATAAATTCCTGAGCCTCTTTAAGCATATTTCCCCAGCTTGCGTCGGGCTGTTGAATACCTAATCCCAAAAAGCTCAAGCCTGATTCTGACAGTATAAATGAAGGTACACTCAGTGTTATTGCAACAATCACATAGCTTAGAGTTTGCGGCAGTATGTGTTTTGTTATAACTCTTAAATCGGATGCTCCGATAGCTTCTGATGCAATAACAAATTCTCTTTTTTTGATGGATAACACCATTCCTCTTACAACGCGTGAGAATCCCGCCCAGCCGATTAGTGCAAGAATAACAACAATAAGGCTAAATCTTTGAATGCTTGTCATATTGGCGGGCAGAATTGATGCAAGAATAATTAACAGATAGAAACTTGGTATGGACATTATTGCTTCCGCTATTCTCATCATAATAAAATCGGCTTTCCCGCCGAGATAGCCTGATATTCCTCCGTAAATCATACCGAGCGGAAATGATACCAAAAGAGCTAAAAACCCTATTGTCAAAGATATTTGACCTCCGTATAAAAGTCTTGAAAAATTATCGCGGCCGTTTATATCGGTACCTAAAAGATATAATTCTCCGCCCTTTTCTACGTCATAAAAATGAATTTTACCCTGTTCATTACGGGAAAAATATTTTACTTTATACTTTTTTGTTCTGTCTTCAGTGTATTTTGTTTCAAAATTCTCTTTGTCAAAGTATCTGATATAGTTGTATGTATAGGGTTTTGAGAGTTTTCCGTATTCATTAATTACATATATTTTGGAAGGCGGACAATATGCTTTATCACGGTTTGAGTAATCTTTTGCATAAGGGCTTATAAATGAAGCAAGGAATACTGCAATATATAAAAATATAAGAATAAAGAAGGCCCAGCGGGCAAATTTATCTTTTAGAATTGCCTTAAAAATATTTTCTTTTTGAACTGCATTAAACTCCGGAAGTTTTGCCATTTATGCAACCTCCACTCTCGGGTCAACAATTTTAAGCAAAATATCTGCCAGAAGATTGCCTGCTACAAGCATTATTGTTCCAATCATTAAAGAAGCCATAACAAGATTTATATCTGATTTCATAACAGCTTCAAGAATAAGCCTGCCCAGTCCCGGGTATTGAAAGACATATTCCGTAAGCGCAGCTCCGCTTAAAAGCGATGCAAACTCAAAACCTAAAAGTGTAATCATAGGATTTATTGCATTAACAAGTGCGTGTTTATATATAACTTTATTTTCGCTCAATCCTTTTGCTCTGGCGAATTTAACGTAGTCTGATTCCAAAACATCCAGAAGGTTACCGCGCATTTGTCTTTGTAGTCCCGATAAAGAAATAGTGAATAAAACCGTAACAGGCAAAACTAAATGATGCATTATATCTAAAAATTTACCGGTTCTTGTCAGTTCCGAATAATTATAACTTGTAAGTCCGCCTGTCGGAAACCATCCTGTTTTTACTGCAAATATAAGCAATAACAGGGCAAAAAAGAAAGACGGGATTGCCATACCTATACTTGATAAAATTGTTAGTAATCTGTCTATCGGCTTTCGCCAATGAAGTGCTGCCACAATACCGAGCGGAATACCCGCAAGCCAGGTGAATAAAATAACAAAACCGGTTAATAATAAGGTGTTCGGAATACGTTCCATAAGTTTATCCGCAACTTTTTCTCCTGTTGTACAATAACCTAAATCCCCTTTTACAAAACTTTTAAGCCATAGTCCGTATTGAACGATTACGGGTTTATCAAGCCCGAGCCGCTGAACCTCATAATCCAATGTCTCCTGTGTTATTGAAGGATTTAATTTAAGTTCCGCCAAAGGGTCAACAGGGGATAATCTTATCAAAAAGAAACTTATAACAGATACCAGAAATAATAACGGTATCGTCTGTAAAACTCTTTTAATTATATACCCTAATAAATTCATACGCTAATTTTAAAATATATGTGTTTTTTTGGCAATTAGTCCGTTAGGGCTTTTGTATTGTTTCCTTGGAAAATAACTGGTATACTTAAAGTTAACATCGTTTTATGAAAAGAGGCGGCATGAAAAAAGTATTTGCGTTTGATATGGGAAAAGCAAGTATCGGCTATTGTGTAAGAGAAGATAATGAAATAAAAAAACTTGGTTCTGTTATTATTGAAAAAGACCATTCAACAGTTGAAGATAACCGCAGCAGAAGAAGAGCATACAGAACACTTGTGGCGCACAGAAACAGGATAAAATGGTTTGATAATCTTTGGGAAAGTAATGGACTTTTAAAGACTGATAATGAACTTCTGAAAAAAGAATTTGCTTGCCAATCTGATGAAACAATATATAATTCAACTATTTTAAGATGTGCATTAATTCAGGGAAGAAAACTTGAACAATGGCAAATATATAAGGCTTTGCATAGTGCGATACAAAGAAGGGGTTATGATTGCAGCTTACCTTGGGCTAATTCATCAAATGATAAGGATGCAAAAGAGAACGAAGAAGCTGTTAAAAAATATACTTGTCTTGACGGAAATGAGATGATTAATACTGAGGATTTTAAGTATCCTTGTTTTTATGATGCAATGCTTTTAGGCTTGTGGAGTGAAACAAATCCTTATAACTTTAAGAGAAGTATAGGACTGAATCCTGAAAAAGTCAGAAAAACCGGCAGAGTTGCACCAAGAGAGCTTGTTATAAAAGAATTAACAAAACTGTGGGAGGAGGCAAAAAAACAGCTGCCTCAGCTAGAAAAGATTTCTGTTGAAGAATTTTTATACGGAGAATATCGTGAAGCATACGGTTCTTATTCAAATTCCGAATGGATTCAATACCGCGGAACTAATCGCGATTGGCAAGGAGTTTTAGGTCAAAAAATTCCGAGATTTGATAATCGTGTTATTTCTAAATGTAAATTACTGTCAAAAAGAAATGTTTGCAGCGCAGATACTATTGAAAATATTTCTTTGTCATTATTAATGCAGTTAAAGAACTTCAGATATACCAATGCATTTACTTTTGAATCCGGTAACAGACTTGGTTCTATTGAAATTAATCAGATATATGAAGATAAACTTCCTGAATGGACTTCAAAATTAACAGATTATAGACAAGGTAAAACAAAAAATCCGGGTTTTACGATATCTAAAACAGATATTGAAAAAGTTATAGGCAAAAAAATTATAAAAGAGAAAATGGAATCTTTTAAAGTTAATATTTCCGGCCGTTCGTCATTCTGCCGCAGAGCCTGTCAGATAATGATTGATATTATTATCTCAGGATGTGATCCTTGGGAATTGGATATTGATAAGTATATTGATAAAGAAGGTGTAAAAAACGGTATAACAAAAGAAGAAGTTTCTTTAATGCTTTCAAAAATCGGAAATTGGAATAACTTATTTATTCCCGATAATCGATACGAAATGGAAGAAATATCTCAAAATGCAGATAAGGAAAGTGATATATTAATAGGTAATATTACAAATCCGGTTGTCAGAAACCGACTTCAAATATTTAAAAATCTTTTAAACGAGTTAATCCTAAGTGAAGGAAAGCCGGATGAAATTATATTTGAATTTGTTCGGGATGGCGCTGATAATTCATTGTTTGGAAGTATAAAAGCAAATAATGCTTTAAATTATATGAAAAATCAGGAAAAAATAAATGAACAAATCAGGAAGGATTTAGAAAATGCGCTCTGTTACAGTGAAACAAACTTCTTAAAATATAAACTTGCACTGGCACAAGACTTTAAGTGTATATATAGCGGCGAAAAAATTGGAATAACAGATTTTGATAACTGTCAGATTGACCATATTTTTCCCAGAACGCTAGGTGGAAATGATGCATTATATAATAAAGTACTTTGTTATAATAAAGAAAATCAGGATAAAGCAGGCAGAACTCCTTATGAGTGGTTATTCTCAGATAAAGAACGCTGGAGTGAATATACAACAAGAGTATTAAATTTAAAGAATAAATTAGGTAAGAAAAAAGCTCAGCTTCTTGTTTTACCGCCTGATAAATGTGAAAAATTAATAGAAAGCTATAACGGACTTGCAGAAACTGCACAAGTAGCTAAAGTTGCAAGTGCTGTTGCTCATTTTGTATGCGGCTGGGGTATGCAGACACAAGGAACACAAAGACATGTATTTGTTGAAAACGGTTCTACAACCGCTAAAATAAGAAATATTTATAAATTAAATTCTATTTTAGGTGATGATAAAAAGAAAAACAGAGAAAATCCAAAACACCATGCTTTAGATGCAATCTGTATAAGTTATGCAAGGAATTTGAAACTTGATGAGAAAAAGCATAAATATTATGTTGAAGGGCTAGATAGACCTTATATAGAACAAAAAATTGCAGAATTAATGCCGTTTCCATATACTCATAAGAAACCCTTAAAATCAAATACAAGACCATTAGAAACAATTTACGGAAAAAAGATTATAAATGATAAAGCCTATATAACATCCCGTGTTGCATTGGCAGACATGAAACAGGATTTAAAAACAATAAAAAATATAATTGACTCTGTTATTAAAGACGATTTAACTGCAAAGCTGAATGAGCAACTAACAGCTGAAGAATGGAAAACAATGCTGCAAAATTATATTCATCCAAAGAAAAGAACACGAGTTAAAAAGGTTTTAACAATAGTTTCGGAAGGTAAACTTGAAACTGATTTAAACGGCAGAGAAAGAATAGGCGAATACTGCGACTTTGGAACAAAAGGTACTAAAGGTCAGTTTAAACATTCTAAGGGACATAAAGGGCAAATTTTATATTATGATTCAAAAGGTAATGTAAAAGTTATGCCTGTTTATGCAAATAAATCTACAAGAGAAGTAAAGGATAATCTTTTGGATACAGGATGTAAATTATATAAAGGCGGCGAAGTATTTTATTCGGGCTGTCTGGTTGAAATACCTGATAATTTTAAAGCAGGAGCACTTACTTATCCTAAGGGAATTTATAAATTAAGAACCATAAAATCTAGTGGTGTAGTTAAACTGGAAAATAATGTCGGACAAGAGCTTGATACAAGTGCAAAGAATCTAACGACAGCAGGTTTCTATAAAGTAAAAGATTGACAATAACGAAAAAACCGATAGAATGTAGTCTATGAGTTACCATATTCTGCATCTTACAAAAAACGGAAGCTATGTATCTGTTGATAGAGGGCTTTTGTTTTGTGAAGTAAAGTCAGCGGGTGAATGCTACAAACTTCCTATTGATGATATTAAAGCAGTAATAGTATGTACTCCGGCGGTATCATTTTCAAATAATGCCATAGCTGCGCTATTAAAAAATAATGTTGTTATTCAGCATTGTGACAGAGCTTTTCAACCTATAGGCTGGAGTGTTCCTCTCTCCAGAATTGTTAAAACGAAAGTTTTTAAAAATCAAATTGAACAAAATGATGTTTTTACTTCTCAATTGTGGAAGAAAATTGTAAAACAAAAAGCATTAAATCAAGCTGCCGTGCTTGATATTATGGGTCTTGACAGTCATAATTTGTATAATCTTATCAATAAACCTCTGATGAATGAAGCCAATATTGCTAAGCAATACTGGAGAGATTATTTTTTTATGCTCTCGGAACCTATGAAACGGGAACACCGAAATGCACAAAAATTTGAAAATGCATGCCTTAATTATGGTTATGCAATTCTTAAGACATTAATTTATCGCTCTATACTTATACATGGTCTGTTGCCGAATTTGGGGATACATCATACGGGTAATTATAAAACTACTCCGCTTGTATATGATTTAACAGAGCCTTTCAGAGCATTTATTGACATATATCTTTATTATTTTTCTAAAAATTATCCCGATGAATTTGAAAATGAAGAGATACAGGAATGGATTAAATTTATACCAAATTGTTTGAAAGATTACAGATTAAAATATAAAGAAAACAGTTATAAAATAATTGATATTATAGACATTTATATAGAAGAAATCGCAAGTGCTTTTTCCTTGTTTGATAGTTCTGAAATATTTTTACCGAATATAAAAGAGCAATATTTATACAAAGACACACAGAAAAATAGAGAATATGAAGAGTAAATATAGAATGGGCTGGTTGTTTGTGTGTTTTGATTTGCCTGTTGTTGATAAAGAAGATATGAGAATGGCAAATAATTTTAGAAAGGATTTACTGAAACTTGGTTATTTCATGCTTCAAAATTCAATATATGTACGCTCTTGTGTGACATATGATAAAACTGAAAAATATATTAAACTGATAAAAAGACTTGCACCTGCTACGGGGCAAGTGAATATATTCTATTTAACGGACAAGCAATGGAGTAATTCTGTTTGCATTGAAAAAGCTGAATATAACCCTTCAAAATATAAAAAGAAAATGGGTGAAAATACAGAAAAACAAATGACATTCTGGTAATTTTATGTTAGAATTACTGATGTCAAAAGAAATTTGAAGGTTTAGAGAATGAGGCATAGCGTATATTTACCATATAGAGGGAATGACTATTCTCTAATCAATTATGATTGGTCTCTTAATTTAAAGTATATTATGTAATTATTATATATTATTTTGTGTATTTTGTATATCCTATTATAACATATTTTAAATTAAGAGAAAATCAAAACCAAGATACAAGGTTTTAAATCGTCATCAGGATTATAACATATTTTAAATTAAGAGAAAATCAAAACTATATATATGCGTAGGTGACACCTTTTGTATTATAACATATTTTAAATTAAGAGAAAATCAAAACTTCGGTAAGTTTTTTAATTTTTCTTTTAATATTATAACATATTTTAAATTAAGAGAAAATCAAAACTCATAATTTTTACTCCTCATTCAGTAATTTATTATAACATATTTTAAATTAAGAGAAAATCAAAACTTTAATAACATATGATGTTCGCGGCATTTAATTATAACATATTTTAAATTAAGAGAAAATCAAAACCTCTTGAATCAACTGTTGATGAAATGGAAAATTATAACATATTTTAAATTAAGAGAAAATCAAAACGTATTCCTTTACATATTCATTTAAATATTTATTATAACATATTTTAAATGGCTCTGTCACAACAAATGGTTGATTTTTGACGAGAAATAGCGTATAATAATAGTAAGAAACAGTACCAC
>CALUUK010000015.1 GCA_944323955.1 Candidatus Gastranaerophilales bacterium
ACTTAAGATTGACAGAAACAAGAGAATATAATCCTGACGGGAGCTATATTGGAACCTGGATTTATGAACAACCGAATAAAAATGGGGATTTATCAGTCATTGAAAACTTTGATAAAGATAACAGATACATCGGTGGAAAATATTATACGGATAAAAATTTCTCTAACTTAAGATTGACAGAAACAAGAGAATATAATCCTGACGGGAGCTATATTGGAACCTGGATTTATGAACAACCGAATAAAAATGGGGATTTATCAGTCATTGAAAACTTTGATAAAGATAACAGATACATCGGTGGAAAATATTATACGGATAAAAATTTCTCTAACTTAAGATTGACAGAAACAAGAGAATATAATCCTGACGGGAGCTATATTGGAACCTGGATTTATGAACAACCGAATAAAAATGGGAATTTATCTATCATTGAAAACTATGATAAAGATGATAAATATATCTCGGGTAAATATTATACGGATAAAAATTTCTCTAACTTAAGATTGACAATAACAAGAGAATATAATTCTGACGGAAGCTATAGTAAAACCTGGATTTATGAACAACCTGATGAAAATGGGAATTTATCAATCAGTGGAAACTATGATAAAGATGATAAATATATCTCGGGTAAATATTATACGGATAAAAATTTCTCTAACTTAAGATTGACAGAAACAAGAGAATATAATCCTGACAGTACCTATACACAAACTTTGATTTATGAACAACCTGATGAAAATGGGACTTTGTCATTCATTGAAAACTATGATAAAGATGATAAATTTATCTCGGGTAAATCTTATACAGATAAAAATTTCTCTAATTTAAGATTGACACAAATAAGAAAATACAACTCTGACGGAAGTTATGTTCGTACCTGGATTTATGAACAACCTGATGAATATGGGGATTTGTCGGCCATAACAAACTATGACAAAGATAACAGATACATCGGCGGTAAATATTATACAGATAAAAATTTCTCCAAATTAAGATTAACAATAACAAGAGAATATAATTCTGACGGAAGCTATAGTAAAACCTGGATTTATGAACAACCGAATAAAAATGGGACTTTGTCATTCATTGAAAACTATGATAAAGATGATAAATTTATCTCGGGTAAATATTATACAGATAAAAATTTCTCTAATTTAAGATTGACAGAAACAAGAGAATATAATCCTGACGGGAGCTATATTGAAACCGGAATTTATGAACAACCGAATCTAAATGGAAATTTATCCGTAATTGCTAATAATGACAAAGATGAACAATGTATTCATGCAATATCATACAAAGATAAGTCATTTTCAGTTATAAACAGAATTTCTCTTTGGAAACATACAAATGAATGGTCATATTGTCTTAGAATATATCCTAATGATGATAAGACCTCGTGCAATGCAGATATTGAAAAATATGAGAAAAACAGCCCTAACATGATTTATAAAAAACCTTGTAATTTCAAAGGTAATTTGGAAAGAGTAAACCGGTTATTATCATAATCCTCCAATAATTGAAGTGCTTCAAGCATTCTTTGAGATGAAAAATCAAGATTTGAACTTACATGGTGAAGTGCGTAAAATGTAGGGTCATATACGGGATGCTTTAATTTTAAGGCATTTGAAACAGTTGTTGATATAAATCCTATTACTTTTCCGACCCAAAAAGGCAGCGTTACGGATAAAAATTTTTTATCAGGAAAATATTTTGCTGCAATTTTACGGTAGTATTCATCAATAGTTGTTTTCTCAGGGTCAATAACCGTAACAGCCTGTCTGTCAAAATCATCAAACATGCTCGCGGCAACAACTGTCTTGGCAACATTCTCAACATTAGCAAGCGGCCAGCGGTTAGTGCCTTTCCATTTACCAAAATGAACAATAAACGGAGAAATTTTTAAAAAGTCTTCAACTCTCTTTTCAAGCGTTTTATCCCCCTCTCCCCAAACAGCTGCAGGGCGTATTATTACATAATTTCCGCAATTCTGCCTTAAAAAATTTTCAGACATTATCTTATACTTAGGATAAGAATTTTTCGGAAATTCCGTTAAAGGAGTATTTTCATCCGCATCAGTAAAATCTTTTATACCGTATACATCACTTGAAGAAATATAAATAAATTTTTCTTTAGGCAACTCATAAAGGTAAGTGACGGGTTCATAATTTATTTTTCTGAATACCTCATCACTTCCTATATCAGATGCAAGCCCCGCAACATGAGCAATTACGTCAAATCTTTTATCAAACTGCATCATAAAATCACGGCTTGTTACATCGCCTTGTATAATCTCAACATTCTCCATTGAATAAAGCTCTACAGGAATATTATTATGAACAAGCGCAAATACCTTAAAGCCATATTTAGAGTACATTTTAACGGTATTCAGACCGATAAAACCACCCGCACCGGTTACAAGAACTTTTTTTTGCATAGACTATTTAATTATACCATATTCTCTGCCGAGTTCGGCAATTATCTCAACAGCCCTGTCTATCTGTTCAAAAGTTAAATCTTTCATTGCGCAGAGTCTTAATCTGCATTCTTTTCTTCTTACTGCAGGATAAGTCACAATATTTACATAAACACCCCTTTGTCTGAGTTTTTCGTACATTTCAAACAAAACAGCTTCATCATATATCATAACGGGAACAACCGCAGACTGGCTATGTCCTATATCAAAACCTTCTTTAACAAGTTTTTCTTTAAGATAATTAATATTATCCCATAATTTTTTTCTGCCTGCATTATCGGTTTCAAGCAGTTTAAATACTTCATTTAATCCGCCTGCAACAGAAGCGGGAAGCGCCGTTGAAAAGAAATAACTTCTCGCATATAATCTTAAATATTGTGTGATTTTCTTTGATGCGGCACAGTATCCGCCGAGTCCGCCGGGGCCTTTACTCAACATTCCGACATGTAAATCAATTTTATCCATAACATTATAATGTTCTGCAGCACCACGTCCTGTTTTGCCTACAATACCGACACCATGAGCATCATCTACCATAATCCGGCAATTATACTTTTGAGCAAGTTCAACAATTCTGTCTAACGGAGCTATATCTCCGTCCATTGAAAAGACTCCGTCGGTTATAATTAATCTTCCCGTTTTTTCATCAGGAATTCTGGATAAAATTCTTTCAAGATATTTCATATCTCTGTGGGGAAAAACTTTAATTTCAGCACCTGATAAAACACAACCGTCAAAAATAGAAGCATGATTTGCCGCATCGTTAATAATAATATCATTTTTACCGCAAAGCGCTGAAACAATACCGACATTGGCACCATAGCCTGAGGGGAAAACTATAGCGTCTTCTGTCCCGTAAAACCGTGCAATTCTTGTTTCAAGCTCTTTATGGATATCTGTAATACCGGCATAATTCGAAACCGCACCCATTCCGTAGCCAAATTTTTCAAGAGCCTCGCGCGCTCCCTGCATTACCTGAGGATGAGTTGAAAGATTAAGATAAGAATTAGACCCCAGCATAATAACAGAATGAACACTGCCGTCTTTCTCTTTTATTCCGGATTCGGGCTGTACCTTGTTCATTGTCACCATTCCGAGTGCTTCATTACCCGTTAAAACTCCCGAGGAAAGAACTTCATCAAGCCGTTTTGTTTTATCAAACAAATCTTCGCCGTCAAGTGTATCAACAAAATTTTCAAACTTTATGTTCATTGTCTCTTTTAATTGTCCGGTCATTATTTCACCCCAAAACCTTCTGAATGCTAATTAATTTTATAACAAATAAAAACTATTTTAATAATTTTTAATATAAACTTTATATGTAATTTACAAAAAATATTCCTTTAAAGATATTCCCTCTTTGAATATTTTTATGTTAACGATATCATAGTATAGTTAGACACAGGCTAAAAAAGAAATGGTCGGAGGCAATATGCAAGATACAAACATGAAAGAAACAACATCGTCAATAGATGTAATTAAACAAGGCAGAATACAAAAAGCCCAGGAACTCAGAGAAAAAGGGATTAATCCGTATCCTTATAAGTATAACAAAACAGCTTCCGCCGGTGAATTACAAGAAAAGTACAAAAATCTTGCAGACGGTGAAGAAACTCAAGACCGATACAGCGTTGCAGGACGCGTTATGGCAATAAGAAATTCCGGTATGTTTATCGACCTTACGGATGATACCGGTAAAATCCAGATTTTCTGCCATAAACAAAATATAGACGCAGAAAAAATTAAACTTTTAAAACTGGTTGATATAGGTGATATTATGGGATTCACGGGCGATATAAGAAGAACACCCAGAGGTGAATTAAGCATAAAAGCCATAGATTTTGAAGTATTAACAAAATCATTAAAGCCTCTGCCTGAAAAATTCCACGGGTTAACCGATGTCGAAACAAAATACAGACAACGCTATGTTGATTTGATTATGAATGAAGAAACACGCGAAACATTCAGAAAAAGAAGTCTTATAATTCAAAAAATAAGAGAGTTTTTAGCAAAAAGAGATTATCTTGAAGTTGAAACGCCTATATTGCAAACAGTAGCATCAGGTGCAAATGCAAGACCGTTTACTACCCACCACAACGCACTGGACATGGAAATGACAATGCGTATAGCACTTGAGCTTTATTTAAAACGTTTAATAGTAGGCGGCGTTTCGGAAAGAGTTTATGAAATAGGAAAATGTTTCAGAAATGAAGGCATTGACACACGTCACAACCCTGAATTCACAATGATTGAACTGTATCAGGCATATGCTGATTATAATGATATGATGGAATTAACGGAGAATATGGTTGCATATGTAGCCCAAGAGGTGCTTGGCACAACAAAAATAAAATACGGTGAAAATGAAATAGACCTGACTCCGCCGTGGGACAGAAAAACAATGATTGGAGCAATTGAAGAATATACCGGCAAAGATTTTATGTCTTGCAAAAATCTTGATGAAGCCGTTAAAATGGCACAAACAATCGGCGTTAATGTTGAAGAATGCGACAGCTGGGGTAAAGTTATAGATGCCGTTTTTGAAGAAAAAGTAGAGCCTTCATTAATTCAACCCGTTCACATCATAGATTATCCGCTTGAAATCTCTCCGTTAGCCAAAGTTCACAGAAATAATCCCCGATTAACCGAACGTTTTGAAACACGTGTAAACGGATGGGAAATTGCAAATGCATTCTCTGAATTAACCGACCCGATTGACCAGCGCGCAAGATTTGAATCTCAAGCCTTAGCAAAAGCAAACGGCGACGAAGAAGCAATGGAAATTGATGAAGATTTTATCAATGCTCTCGAATACGGTATGCCTCCAACCGGCGGTATGGGAATGGGCATTGACAGGCTTGTCATGCTGCTTACCGACTCTTCTACAATCCGCGATGTTGTAGCCTTTCCGACTATGAAGAACAAATAAACATGGCTAGAATATAAAACTGTACTGTAATTTAGCTATTGACTTTTTCTAAAAAACATATACAATATACTTGTTGTATTTAAATGAAAGGGTTTATACCAATGAACAAAGAAGAATTAGTACAAGAGATTTCCAAAAAAGCAAAAGTTACGCAAAAAGACGCTGCGGAAGTTTTAAATGCAATTATGTCAACAGTTGAAAAAACAGTCGCAAAAGGCAAAAAGGTAACTTTAGTTGGTTTTGGTACTTTTGAAGCAAGAAAAAGAGCTGCAAGAACAGGCCGTAACCCTCAAACAGGTGCTAAAATTAAAATCGCTGCTAAAACAGCTCCCGTATTTACGGCAGGTAAAAAATTCAAAGATATCGTTAATAAAAAATAGTTTGTTATTTTTGAAGAATATAAAAATACTGACAGTTTTCTGTCAGTATTTTTTTGTCTATAATTAGATTATGATAAAGAATCCTTTGGAAATTTTAGAATTTAATACAGTTCTTGAATATTTGTCCGAATACGCAATTAGTGATTTGGGGCAGAAAAGATGCTTAAATACACAAGTTTTTGATGATGTTAATACAATAAAACATGAACTGTTACTTACTTCTCAAGCAAAAAGCATAATTAATCAGGCATTAAATATCCCGCTTGATAATATATATGATATTGAAAAAAGTTTAAAAGATGCAAAAAAAGGATTGCGATTAAAAGAAGAAGAAATAACAGATATAGCAAAAACTCTGAGGACTTCAAGATTAATGAGAAACTTTCTTGACAGTATTAATAAGGATTTTGCCGAACTGTCGCAAATAAGCAGCAATCTTTATGCAAATAAAGAACTTGAAGATAAAATCTTTGACACATTTACCCCTGCTTTTACAGTAAAAGAAGATGCCACTCCCGTGTTAAAAAGTCTTTATCAAACATTAAGAGATACAAACCAAAATGTAAAAACATGCATAAATTCACTTATGCAAAATTCGGATTTTACATCCAATCTGCAAGACACAATTTATACACAACGTGACGGAAGAACCGTTTTTCAGGTGAAAGCTGAATGCAAAAATAAAGTTTCAGGTATTGTCCATGACATTTCTCAAAGCAGCCAGACATATTTTATTGAACCTGAAATTCTCGTAGGTTTAAATAATAAAATAAGACAAACGGAAGCTGAAATAAAAATAGAGATTGAAAGAATATTAAGAAAACTCTCAAACGAAATCGGCAGCTTTTTTGAAGAAATAAATCTATCAAACACCCAGTTAACAGAGCTTGATTTTATTCTGGCAAAAGCGAAATACAGCCTTTCTTTTGACGGAACTGCAGCAAAAATATCCGAAAAGAAAATCATCAATCTTAAACTTATGAAAAATCCTGTTTTAATCAAAGCAAAAACAGACATTGTGGAAAATGATTTTTATATGGATAATGACAAAAACTGTATGATAATAACAGGGTCAAATACAGGCGGGAAAACGGTCGTACTGAAAACAGCAGGACTTTGCATGCTTATGACAAAAGCAGGACTTCACATTCCTTGCTATGAAGCTGAGATATATCCGTTTAAGAAAGTTTTTGCCGATATCGGCGATGAACAAAGCATCATTCAAAGTCTTTCAACATTTTCGGCACATATGACAAATATCGTTGATATAATAAATCATGCAGACAGCGAAACTCTTATACTTCTTGATGAAATAGCTGCGGGAACAGATCCTAAAGAAGGCGCATCACTTGCACAAGCTATACTTGAATATTTGAAAAATAAAAACTCATTTGTTATTGCAACCACGCACTATGGTGAATTAAAATCTCTTGCATATACACAAAAAGGATTTGTTAATGCTTCAGTAGAATTTAATATAAATACATTAAAACCGACATATAAACTATTAATAGGGATTCCGGGTGCAAGTAATGCCATTGCTATAGGTAAAAATCTCGGACTTAAAGACGAAATAATAAGTTCTGCAAGAGAAACTTATTTTAATCAAAAAGATAATACAGCACAGGTTCTTGAACAGCTTCAAAAAACACAGCAAGAACTTTCGGATTCAAAAAAAATTATTGAAGAAAAAGAAGAAAACGTAAGAAGATTAGAACAAAGTCTTAATGATAAATTAGCCGAAATAAAAAAAGATAAACGCAAAAACATTCATATTTATAAGAAAAAATATGAAACATCACTTGAAGAAGCGCGTGAAGAAATAAAAGATATTTTGAAAGAAATGCGCGAAGAAAAATCAGAAAAAATCGCACGCAGAAGTTTTAACAGACTTGCAAATATAGAAACGGCAATGCGTTCAAATTTCAATAAAGAAGAAAACGAAATTGCGGAAAAATATACCCCTATAAACTGGGATACTGCAAAAACAGGGGATAAAGTTATGGTTACTGATTTAAATCAAGAAGTAACTATTCTCGAATTGCCTGATAAAAACAATAATGTTCAAATCCAAATGGGGCTTTTAAAAACAAAAATAAAAAAAGACAAACTGGCCGTTTTAAATAAATCACTGATAAAAAGAGAGCAAAAAGCAAAAGGAATATATAAAAAAGATTTCAGTATTGAAAGGCGCAATATCTCACAAACTCTCGACTTACGAGGTTACAGATGTGAAGAAGCCCTTGATGAAATTGAAGCATATCTGGATAAAGCAAGCCTTGTAAATTTAAGTCCGGTCTACATAATCCACGGTCATGGCACAGGCGCATTAAAGCAGGTAATAAGAGATTATTTAATGCACTCACCTTATGTTGCAAAGTTTCGCCCCGGAGAGAACGCAGAAGGCGGCGACGGTGTCAGCGTCGTAGATATAAATTAGTTTATTTTCATAGTATCAGCACTTATGTTTTATCTTTTTTAATCCTAATTTGCCGCAAAGAAAAAAACTGAGGAGTCAAACTATTTCGCACAGATAACATTATAGTTCGGACAAGCTGCGGAACAATATCCGTAAGTTCTTACAGATTTTATGTAAAATCAGTCCTCGCTCTGACATTTCCTCACTAAATGTTATTACCGTGCTTCATAATGCACTCCTCAGTTTTTTTCTTTGCGGCAAATTTTTCAAAACTTCTCAATATTTATTATTAATATTCTTTGCACTATACTTTAATTATGAGTTTTTATGATGAAGAAATAAAAAAACTGACTGAAAAAAATAATTTCAGATATATCCGCGCAATTGATGAAAAATACGGCAAATACTTATGCTCAAACGGGCATGAAATGCTTAATTTCTCGTCCAATGATTATTTAAACTTAAGTACAAATAAAAATCTTATAAATGAATTTCTGTCAAAATATCAAAATTCAAACGAATTTATATTTTCATCGGCCTCATCAAGGCTTTTAACCGGAACATCAAGAATATATTCAAGACTTGAAGAAAATCTTGCAAAACTTTTTAATAAAGAAGCATGCCTTTTATTTAATACAGGTTATCAATGTAATTTAGGGGTCGTTTCTTCACTTGTTAATAGAGATGATGTTATTTTTTCCGATAAATTAAATCACGCAAGCATAATTGACGGCATGAGGCTTGCGCCTGCCGAATTTTACAGATATAAGCATTTAGATTTTGAAAATCTTGAAGAATTGCTTGAAAAGCACAGAAGACATTATAAAAAGGCAATTATAATTTCAGAATCCGTTTTCAGTATGGACGGCGATACTGCCGATATTAAAAAACTGGTCGAATTAAAGAAGAAATATGATTGTTATTTAATGCTTGATGAAGCCCATGCTTTCGGTATTTTCGGGAATAATCTTGCAGGTATTTCTGACAGGGAAAATCTTTTATCAGAAGTTGATATAATAACCGCAACACTCGGAAAATCATTTGCTTCAATAGGCGCCTTTTGTGTATCAAATAAAACAATTGTTGACTATCTTATAAATAAAGCCAATTCTTTCATATTTTCAACGGCACTACCTTCTGTCAATATAATATGGACAAATTTTCTTATAGAAGAAAATTTTGATGTTGTAAAAAAACAGTCCCGAAAACTTAACACACTTATAAAACAGGCTCACGAATACATTAAAGATAACGGTTCAACTCAAATCATTCCTTTTATAATAGGAGATAATGCAAAAACGGGTAAAGTTGCTGAAATATTACAGGCAAAAGGTTATTTTGTTCTTCCCGTAAGGCCGCCTACAGTGCCGGTTAACACATCAAGATTAAGGCTGTCTTTAACTGCAGATATTACTTTTGAAGAATTTAAAAACATTATAGACACAGCTAATGAGGCTATATAATGAACTATGAATGGTTAAATAAAAATAGTAACAACAAAAATATCATTGTTTTTTTCGGCGGATGGGGACAAAGTAAAAGCCCGTTTGAAAATAATTTTTCCGACTATGATATTTTAATGTTTTACGATTATGAAACATTTGAAGAAATCAATTTTGATTTTTCAAACTATGAAAAAAAATATCTGATTGCCTGGTCTATGGGGGTTTTTGTCTGTAATTACTACTATGAAATTTTCAAAGATTTCAACAAATTAACAGCAATAAACGGTACTCAAAAACCAATCGACGATGTCTTTGGCATACCCGAAATCATATATAATTTAACGGTAGAAAATTTCAATGAATTATCCTGCACAAAATTCATAAAGAAAATGGCACCGTCTATCTCATCTCAAGATTATTGCACACGCACAATTAACGAACTTAGAAACGAACTGATTGCAATAAGAGATTTAAAACCAATAAATTTCTTAAAATTTGATAAAGCAATAATCTCTGAAAAAGACAAAATAATTCCCGCTCTAAACCAACAAAACTGGTGGCGGATGCAAAATGTTCAAATAATAAAACTTGAAAATGCACCTCACTATATTTTTAACCTTTATAATAACTGGAGTGATTTAATATGATTGACAAATCACTTGTGAAAAAAAGATTTAAAAAAAGCCTTGGCAGCTATGATGACAATGCTTATGTTCAAAAAATTACAGCAAAGAAATTAATACAACTGCTTCCTCAAAAAATATATGAATCCGTATTTGAAGCGGGATGCGCCACGGGTATTTTAACCCGTGAAATAGAAAAAACACTTAAATTCAATTTTTTTACCGCCAATGATATTGTTGAAGAATCCGGAAATTTCATAAACTCGATAATTAAAAATAATACCTTTATTGCCGGTGATATTGAGGAAATATATCTGGGACAGAAATATGATCTTATTATCTCAAACGCCTGCCTGCAATGGTGCAACAATATTGAACTTACAATTGAAAAACTTATAAATTCATTAAAACCAAACGGTATTCTTGCAATATCAATTTTCGGAGATGACAATTTAAAAGAAATAACAGATATTTTTAATATTAAAAATAAAACTTATTCAATGAAGAATCTGAAAAAAAACTTAGAAAAGTATAATATAATCAGCTATCAAGAAGAAATTATAAAACAAGAATTTAATTCACCCGTTGAGCTTTTAAAAAGCCTTAAATTAACAGGTGTAAATGCGGTCAAAGAAATAAAATTAACAAAAACAAAACTAAAAGAATTTGAAGAAAAATATAAAAAACTTTATACACAAAATGAAAAAGTCATTTTAACTTATAACCCTGTATATATTCTCATTTCATCTGATAAAAAGTGAACGGAAAAAACCTTTAAAAAATTTTTTATCAAAAGAAAAGATTATCCGTTTATATATTAAAAACATATTTGAACGGTTAAATCGTTCCTCAAAATAATCTTTATTCTCACGAATAAAAGAAAACATCTCGCTTCTTATCCGTTTATTGTTACGGATATAGTTTTTCTGTGTTTTTTCTTTATAATATTTTTTATTGCCTAAAAGAGGATTAGCAAGAGAATAGTTCGAATTGTGCCGCCTATATGCATATAAAGTCTTATCAATAAGCGCACTTGAGCCTATAAGATGACAAAAAGAAAACAAAAATTTATCTGCCGTTATTTTAAGTTTTTTTGCATTTTCAATATTCAAGATAATATCACACACGGTTTTTCTCATCATGGCGGATGTTGCAGGGCCCCAATGCCAAGAGGCAAAACTATACTTATCATTATCCAATACACATACACCGGCACCTTGAACATTAATACCCTTTGCACATCTATAGTTTTCAAATTCTTCAAATGTTTTATTTTCTATTTGTATTTTATTTTTTCTAGCCCCGGGGCTTTCTGTTGACATAAAACAGTGAATAACATTATTTTCATCTATAGCACATCCGTTACAGGAAGTGAGCGCAACCGGTGTTTTCAAATGCGCCTCAACATGTAAAGCGCAATATTCGGGAAATAAAACATCATCTCCGTCTATCTGGCAGACAAACTGTCCGTCTGCGATTTCAAGCCCTTTTATAAAAGAAGCCAACTGACCTATATTTTTTTCATTCCGAATAAACTTTACTGAAAGATTTGTGTTTTCATTAATGAAATTTTGAATTTTTTCCGCGGTTAAATCTTTTGAACAATCATCAACAACAATAATTTCAATATTTTTATATGTTTGATTTTTTATGCTGTTTAAGCAATCACACACAAATTTTTCAAAATTGTGTGTGATTACGATAAAAGAAACTTGAGGTAAATTTAAGAAATTTTCCATATTATTTTGCAATCGCTTGTTGAGTGCGGTATTTAACTTTATCTTTACCGAGCACTTCAAGAATAACACCCATATCCGCACCGCGGGTTCTGCCGGTTAATGCCGCTCTCACCGTCCACATTGTAACTTTCGGTTTAATTCCGAATTGTTCTTTAAAATATGTTCTGAAATCAGCTAATTGCTCATGCAATTTTTCTTCATTATCAAAATCGTAACCGTCAAGCTGCGACAGAAAATATTTAAGGATATTCTGAGCCTGCGGAGTATCAATATTTTCTTCTTTTACACCTTCATCATAAACAATATCTTTACCGAAGAAATAAGCAACATCATTTTCCAAATCAGAAAGAATTGTTATGGGTTCACGTGTCGCGGCAATAACCTTTTCAAGCTGTTCCTCGGTTAATTCCGACAAATCGTATTTTGAAAGGAACGGCTTTGCTTTTGCGGTTAATTCTTTTATATCCATTTTTTTAATATACTGACCGTTCATCCAATTCAATTTATCGTATTCAAAAATGGAATTTGAAGATGAAACTTCATTAATTCTGAAATCCTGAGCTATTTCATCGAGTGTTTTTATTTCAACACCATCAGAAGGCGACCAGCCAAGGAGTGCTACAAAGTTCAAAAGAGCCTCCGTCAAATAACCTTTTTCAACAAACTCGGATACTGCAGTCGCCCCGTGCCTTTTTGAAAGTTTGCTTCTGTCGGGAGCTAAAATCATACCTAAATGTCCGAACTTAGGAACCTCTGCACCCAATGCTTCATATATCAATATCTGTTTAAATGTATTTGATATATGATCTTCACCTCTTATAATATGAGATATTTTCATCAGCATATCATCAACAACAACAGCAAAATTATAAGTCGGAGTTCCGTTTGACTTCATAATAACAAAATCGCCGATTAAACTCGTATCCTGGTGCAAATCACCTTTAACAAGGTCATCAAAATGAACAATCGGTGAATCATGGAATGCTTTTTGCGCCTTGGAAACCGAAAATCTTATAGCAGGTTTTCTGCCTTCGGCTCTTAATCTGGCTTTTTCTTCTTCCGTAAGATTTTCACACTTTTTAGAATAAACATAAGCCTGTTTATTCTTTGATGCTTCTTCTTTCTCCGCTTCAAGTTCTTCGGGGGTGCAGAAACATTCATATGCAAAACCTTTTTCAAGCAGAATTTGTGCATATTTAGGATAAATATCAAATCTTTCGGACTGCGTATAAGGTCCATACTGCCCGCCGACATCGGGACCTTCATCCCAATTCAAACCTAATGCTTTAAGGCTGTCAAAAATATTATCAATATATGCCTGACTTGTACGTTCAGCATCAGTATCTTCAATTCTTAAAACATATTTACCGCCGACTTTTTTTGCAAATAAATAATTAAAAAGTGCCGTTCTTGCAGTACCTATATGCAAATTTCCGCTGGGTGACGGTGCAATTCTAACCCTGACTTCGTCCATCATTCTCTCCAATTAATTACCGATAATTCAATTTTATAACAAAAAACTAAATATGAGTATTATTTAAATTGTCATGATGTAAAACAATCTGACCGGATTTTAAAGTTTTCTGCACATCGATAATTCTTTGATTTGAACTGCCGCACCAGCAGAGTTTTTCATCTCTTAACGACTTAACAAACCTGCCGTCTACCAAAACGTCAATATATTTCATTTTCGGATTATCACGAAACTCTTCCCATAAAAATCCCGTATATACCCAAACGGTTTTTTCGGGATAAAGCTCTTTACATTTTCTCATCAAGCGAAAAGTCTCACCGCGGTTAAACGGATGCAAAGGGTCGCCGCCTGAAAATGTTATACCTGAAATATGAGGTTTAGCAAGTGCATCAAACAATTCTTTTTCGGCTGTTTCATCAAATAATAAACCGCCCGTAATATCCCAGGTGACGGGATTTTGGCAGTCCTCACACTGATGGTTGCATCCTGCAACCCAAAGGACTACCCTCAGTCCGTCACCATTTAGCATGTCGTCTTTTGTTATATTGTGATAATTCATGATTACATACTTACTCTGTCTTTTATCTCTTCCATTTTTGCTTCATTAAGACGTGTATCTCCTTTTACTCTTGAGTATGAAAGATAACCGTTCATTCTGTCTATTTTTGTAAGGTTTTTACTTCCGCACTTAGGACAAACATCCATATTCAATTCCTGATGACCGCAATCATCACAATATGATAAAGATAAATTTACCCCTTCATAAAATCCCATATCCATAGCTCTTTCAATTAAAGTCTTAACCGCTTCTCTGTTATAAGAAATCGGATATTTAACATACTGAATTTTACCGCCGTTTAAAAGATTCCAGAATCTGTTTTCCAAATCCTGTTTTTCTATGGGACTTATATTTTCGGATACATGGCAGTGGAAACTGTTTGAAACATATCCTCTGTCTGAAACATTCGGAACAATACCATACTTTTCACGGAACTGGGTAACTTGAAGCCCGCAAAGACTTTCTGCCGGAGTTCCGTATAACGCATAAAGATTTCCGTCTTCTTCTTTAAATTCGTTAACACGTTTATTAATATATTCCATAACTTCAATAGCAAATTGACCGTCTTCAACGAGTGATTTTCCGTTATGGATTTCCTGAAGTTCGTTCAAAGCGGTTATACCGAATGAAGCGGTTGCCGACTTCAATAACGGTTTAATTTTGTCGTGGAAATTCAAATGACCGCCGTAAAAACCTCCTTCGCAATATGCAAGCGGATTTGTTGATGCTTTCATTTCTCCGAGATATTCATATGTTCTTATATGAATTTTTCTGATTAATTGCAAATAATAATCCAGAACTTCATAAAAATCTTTACTTTCTTTTTTAGCTTTTGCATATATCATCGGCAAATGCAAACTGATAGCTCCGATATTAAATCTTCCTACAAATACGGGAACATCATTTTCATCGGCAGGGTTCATACCGCCTCTTTCATACCAGGGAGACAAGAAAGCGCGGCAGCCCATAGGCGAAATAACTTTTTTATATTTTTTATACATGCTTGCGACATAACCTTCACCGGTTAAAGAAAGCCAATCAGGGTACATTGAACGCTGAGAACAATCAATACCCGCTTCAAATACATCTTCAAGTTCTTTACCTTTGCCGTGTAAATCTTTATCATATAAGAAAACAATTTTAGGGAATAATACCGGTTTTTTACAGTTTTTCTTACCTTGACCGCCCTGTCTTGTTTTCAAAGCAGCGATTGAACCCATTTTTTCAAATTCACTTGTACCAAGCCCCAGAGTAATTGTGATAAACGGATAATCACCTCTTGAAGATGCAACCGTATTAAACTTATATTCCCAGCCCTGAAATCCTTGTTCAAAATCAGTTTGAACATCTTGCATTGCTTCTTTTCTTGCCTGTTCAAAAGATAAGCCCATAGAGATATAGCGTTCATATTGTTTTGCATATGTTTTTTCGGCATAAGGAGCAAGGAGTTTATCAACTTCGGGCACCGTAAAACCGCCATATTGCTGGCTTGCAGCAGCCATAACAATATCACCTATAACATCAAACGCAACAGCAAGCGATTTCGGCTCATTATACCAGAGATTGCCCATTTCAAAGCCGTCTTTGAGCACTGCTCCGACGTCAAACAAACAGCAATTCATGGTATCACGTCTTGCCGACATATCATGAATATAAATATATCCGTCACGAATAGCCTGCAAATCTTCCACAGTCAAAAAGAATTTTTTATAAAGTTCTTTATTTAACTGATTAAAAATCAAAGAACGCTTTGTTGAAACAAGAGCCGAGTCGGAGTTTGAATTTTCTTTATCTCCGATATACATAATTTTTTGACTTTCCTGATAAACTTTATCAAGCATTCTTACAAAATCTTGTTTATAATTGCGGTAGTTTCTGTAACTTTCACAAACCCTGCTGTTAACACTTTCAAGTGCCTGTTCAACAATATTATGCATTTCCTGAATATAGACTTCGCCTTTTTGATTAGCCTCAGCCTCTTTTTTAACTATAGAACAGATTTTATTAAGTTCCTCTTCCGAAAAATCAATAAGAACACGAGCCGCGGATTTTTTAACCGCATTAATTACTTTATTTAAGTCAAATTTTTCTTTTGTTCCGTCTTTTTTGATTACATAAAGATTGTTATTTTCCGTATCAGGCATTATAACCTCCTCACTTCAAATCAGTAAACAATACAACAAATATTACAAATCAGAAATCTGACACAGGCACGCCGTTTTGTTTTTATCCGAAAGCATCCGCCCTTTAGCGGCGCCCGACATTAATAAAACAATGTTAAAAACCGCTTTTTATAACGTCCACAGCCGATATTCAGCTATTTTCAAATTTCCCAAATCTCCAAATGTTGTCCTAATATTCTACAATAAATTAAAGGGCATGTAAATAAGAGTATATAATTTGGATATTATCTTTTTGTTGAAAATTTTTTCTTGCCTGTAGGCTGATTTTAATTTCTTTTAATTCAAATATGTTATAATTTGAGAAGTAAAAATATGGGAAAAATCCGTTTTTGATTTTCTCTTAATTTAAAATATGTTATAATTACAATTACAAATGTCCCGGACCTAAATGAGTTTTGATTTTCTCTTAATTTAAAAGGCTATGTCACAACAAACAGTTGATAAATAGCCATTTTTATAGGGGAGTATCAGAACTCCCCTACAAACTGT
>CALUUK010000016.1 GCA_944323955.1 Candidatus Gastranaerophilales bacterium
TTGGTTCGGAATAGTGTAGTGCTGGCGGTCTATCTCTTGTTTTCGGTTGCTTGCTTCCTTACCGTACATGAGCATTGTTCCATCAGTTATAACATGAAATAATTTACACCCTGCATAGCATAGAATGTTTTTGGTATTGATTTTACGAGCATTTAGCATATCCCTATTGTATTTATGTTCTCTATCTTTTAAGTAATCTTCAATTTCATGGGAGTACTTTGATATGACTCCGTTTTTCTTAACTAAACGAATATAAATAAAGTCAATGTAGTGCTCTTTTAATCTGTTTTCTATATATTTAAGTGTTTCAAAGGTTTCTTCTTCTACGACTGATACAATTTCAATTTTTGAATTTTTGCCGAGTAAGTTATTTATTTCAATAATATTGTCAATATTTTTTTCTAAATCTTTTATCTGAGCGACATGAATTGCCCCATGAATTAGAAGATTGTCATTTGTTACATCTATGATTTTTTTAAACACACTAACTGGAAATGACATGTTTGTATATAAAATAACTTTATTTCCCAATTCAGAAATCCTTTTTGCAGTTTCTACCAATTTAGGATGGCAAAAGGGTTCGCCACCTATTAAGTTAACTTCAAAATCACTTCCCACTTTGCTTAACAGCTTTATAAAACCATCTATAACCTCATCGCTAGCATGAGGCATATTTTTATCTAATTTCCATTGTGAGCAATAATTGCATCTGTAATTACATTTCTGCGTAATATTAAATTCAACAAATGGTCTAACATTCTTTATATTTTTTCTATGCATTATTTCTCCTCTTGAATTTAATTTTCATTCCGAAAATAGTTAAAACTTTATATTTTTTCATGATAGATATTTCATTTTTTACTGAAAAAATTCTTTCTAAAAAATTTGAATATTTGATTTTTTCATTTTTCATTACGTTTTGTATTAATAAAGTTCTGCGTTGTTTTTCCGCTTCAATACGTTCCATTAACATTTTTTGTTGCTCTATGTGTCCGATAGATTTCTCAAAAAGTTCAATTTGTCTTAAGTGGATTATATCTTTAGGACGGCTATTAAAACTTTTTCTGTCTTTAATTATCTCTAAATTAGCAAACTTTATTCCTTTAAACCAAAAATGATATTCACTGTTATGAATCAAAACACCGTCTGGAATATTCTTTGGGCGATTCGCAACTTTATCACAAACACCTATATCATAATCATCATTCAAATATACAGCATTCAAACCAAATTTATCTCTATACTTATAGTCTATAATAAAGTCCAAGTCAGCCGAATCATTTTGGATTCCTAAAGCTGTCATTACACCGCTTCCTATTATGCATATATCATCAGGGGTAAAAATTTCTATTGTCTGCAAAAAAGACGGTAAATTTCGAATTCTATGAACGAAATTAAGACCGGTTTCTGTTGTATTTCTCATTTTTAAGTGTTTTATATTATTCGGGCTTAATAAAATCGAAGCTAAGTATTTTGTTTCATCTTCACCATCTGAAGAATGAACTGTACAGAAACATTCTTTGGGTAATATGTGGGTAAATAGATTTCTGATCTCTTCTTTACAATTTTTAGATAGTTCTGAAATCGCTTTATTACTATTTTTTTCTTGATTTGTTACCACAATAACTTTAAAACTCAAATAATTTGCCTGCAAGAGTTTTGATTTTTCTCGAATTGCAGTGTCATCATTACTTTTTGATATATTTGGTTCATATATTTCTAAAAGAGCGTTTGTAAAAGCGATGTAATTGTTTTCAAAATCAAGTTCCACTTCCCCAACAATGTCAAAAGACTTATTAATAACTGTTTTGACGTTATCAATATATTTAAAAAGAGGATTCCATACGACAAATATTGCACATTTATCAGGATGTATATCTACAAAACCTTTTAAAATACGCTGTTTATCCTCTGTGTTAAATCCGTTTTCACAAAACCAATCAAAATCCCAGGTATAACCTTGCTCTGCATTTTCAACATATACAGGCATATTAAGAGTTGCACACACAGCAACTCTGTGAGCACCATTTGCAATTAAATTTCCGCAAACAGGAATCGGGGAATTTTTATTATATCCATTATTCTTAACAGACAATAACAGTGATTTAAAATTTTTATCAAAATCTTCTATATTTTGCTTGTTTGAGACTTTTCCATATATATCCGGCGGTTCTATTCCCATATTCCTCATTAAAATATGTCTTACATATAAATCTTCATAACAAGTTGTAGAATAGACATTACCTTCTTTTTCAAGAAGTTCTTTTGCATAAAGATACTTTACCACAAGGTCTAGCCTTTTGTAGTTGAATAATTTTTTAGCATTTATTTGTTCATACTCAGCCACTGTTTCTCCTTATATTTTGAGAAGTATTTTATCTCTCTTTAGCCTGTTTTATAATTTCTGCCTTATCCATCTTGTGCCAATCTTCAAATTTAATAACCCTGTCATCAATCGTGATATCCGCATTCGGTTTTCCAAAGAAAATCTCGTCATATTGGATTCCGTTTTCTTCCAGCC
>CALUUK010000017.1 GCA_944323955.1 Candidatus Gastranaerophilales bacterium
TTACTCTCTCAAGGGTTTTATTTTTATAAATATTTTGACGATTTTTGTCGAAAGTGAACAAGCTTGTTCACTTTTTTGATTTTATTATTTAATTTTTAATCTTGAACAGCGTTTGGGATAAAAAACACACATACACTGGGGTAAAATGCACACACACACACTGCAACCTTTTTATCCCAAAGCTTGTTCACTATTTGAATATATAAAAAGTGGTTATATGTATTTCCAATGATAACCGCCTGCTGTTTTATAATGAGGTTTACCTTTACATACATTTGTTATTTCTTTTTGACCGATACCAGTTTGTCTATAGGCTTCTATAATACTTGGATAAATTACTCCTGTTTCAACACATAATACTTTTTTGCTCATTGATAAACCTCTTTCACGATTTTGAATTTGTCTGTTTATTGCACCGTAACCATAATTAATATTATATTTTTTATTGCACCACTCAAGATTATCTACACGGTTGTTCAATTTATTTTCATCTTTATGATTAACTTCAGGTAGATTATCGGGATTGGGTATGAACGCTTCCGCTACTAATCTATGAATAGTATAATTTTTATAATGACTATCCTTATATAAAGCTACACCATAATATTGATTTCTTATGCATAAAGCTAATATTTTTTCTTTTTTATGATTACTACGATTTTCTAATGATTTGACTCTACCAAGATTTGATACTTGGTAGAGTCCGTTCATATTCTTTGATATCTCTCCATATTTCTTCCATAATATTTCCTCCTTTCTTTTGAATTTTATATACGCCTTTAATCGAACAAAGTTTTGCACATAGCCCCTATTTTATTTTTCTTACAAACAACCTGTAGTGTTCATATGCTTTGAATCCAGGCACAACACCTTTTGAAGTAATGCACAACCAGTCTGATATTTGTAGAGGGTTAATGTATCTATCTCTAGCGTCCTTTATTGATAATTTAAGTGTATTAGCTATCGCTGTTGTAGAGAGATGTCCTCTTTCACATACTTTTTGAATTATTGTGAATTCTGATTCACTCAATCCTGTTGTTGGGTTAATGCCAAATCTTGAATTTAAAATATTGTTCATATCATCTGCACTCGCCTTTTCTATTTTTTCTGTTTTTAATCCTGATATAACATCACCTGCTAATCTTAATGCTATCCTTGGAGTGCCTTTACAAGATTTAATAATCGCGTCCAACCCATCTTTGTTCAACTCTGGGTATTTATTTATTATAATTTCTTTTAATTCATCGTCTGTATAGTTTTGAAGTTCTACTAGTTTAACTCTTGTTTGAAATGCTATAGGTAGTTTATTTAAGTAGTTAGTGGCAAAGATGAATTTCACATGGGGTATAGGTAAGTCTACTCCTATCTCTGGGTCATAAAAAGTCCCTTTATCAAATATATAATATAAGCCTTCTAACACTTTTGGCTGTAATGTATGAATTTCATCAAAGAACAATATGTCCCCATCATCTGCCTCCTTTATTGGTTTTAATAAGCTACTAACTCTATCACTACGTAATTGTGTAGTGTCTACTATTTTTGCACCTAGGTTTTCAGCGAAGGCTGTTTTGCCGTAACCACTTGGTCCAAATATAAGTAATGGACATGTATCAAAGTAGTACCAATCTTGAATGGCACGTTTTGCTCTATCTTGTCCTACAATATCAGAGAAAAGTTTTGTTTCTTCCATTTTTATTACTCCTTTCTTATTTGTTTTTACACCCCGTATTCGCACGAGAATGTGCTTTAAATCTATTTTTATTATTAAACCATATAAGTTTATGGCTTAAACATTAAAACCTTTTAAATCAGTATATCATAATTTTAATTCAAAGTCAAGTGTATATCAATAATCTTTTAAGCCTAGAAGCACATCTTCTGCATCTGGCTTCGCTGCCGGTTGTTCACTTTGAACAGCAACCGTGCTGTCCAGGCATTTCACGTAAGTAAGTCTATTACTTTTACTTCTGTTACATTTACACTCTATATCATATATTTTGCCTTCTTCAAATGATTGATAACTTGCTGTTATCCAATAATATGTGTTTGCGTCTTTATCTATGAAGATATATACAGTTGTGATTTCACCTCTGTAACCTGGTCCTGGTATTGAAATTTTATGTCTTAATTCTACGTCATATAAAGTTAATTCTTCTGAAACATTTAATACATCCATATTTACACCTCCTTATCTACATCTTCGTAACAACTCCAATCATCGTCGTTTACATCCACGACGGGCTCGAAGCTGTATATTTCATCTGGCATATCATCTGTGTGATTGACCTTATGTTCAATATCACTGGAGTCTTCTCCAATCCTGATGAATGAATATGGTATATCCTGTTCTCTAAGTATCTCTAAGCTATCCATAAATTGTCTTACTTTTTCATAAGATTCATACCATTTAATATCGTTAAATTGTATTTTGTAAAACCCACTTGGTGTCTTCTTAATACTTTTTGCATATCTTAACATTCTGTGGTCTGGGTTTTTTACACGGTCATTTCTTCTTTTGATTATTAGCCATCCCTCAGTTGTCGTTTTTAAATATACTTGACTTCTATATCCCATAATTATCACCTCCTTTCTAATAATTATTCCATAAATCTCTTGCAAATCTTACTGGGTCTTTGAAATCTGACTCATCCCAGTGTGTCCAACCTTGTTCACGTTTATAAGTTAATCTTCCACAATTTACCCCATAATCTTCGTCTGCATATCGGACTGTTATTTCATATCCTAATACTGATAA
>CALUUK010000018.1 GCA_944323955.1 Candidatus Gastranaerophilales bacterium
GAGGCGCAGCGCGAGAGCTATGCGCCCAAGCCCGAACCATCCGAGTACAAGACCCGCAAGCTGTATATCGACGCGATGCTCCGGGATGCGGGTTGGATAGAGGGCGGGAACTGGCTAAACGAGGTGGAGCTGCCATGGATGCCCAACAAGTCCGAGCTGGGTTACGCCGACTACGTGCTCTATGACGACACGCTGCGCCCGCTGGCCGTCATCGAGGCCAAGCGCACCTGTGTCGACCCCGCCGTGGGCCGTCAGCAGGCCAAGCTATACGCAGATATTCTGGAGCGGCAGCATGGGCGCCGCCCGGTAATTTTCCTCACCAACGGCTTCGACACGCGCATCGACGACGGGGCGTATCCCGAGCGGCGCGTGGCGTCCATCTACTCCAAGCGTGATTTGGAAAAGCTCTTCAATCTCCGCTCCATGCGCACTAGCCTGAAGAATATCCAGGTAGACCATAACATTGCCGGGCGCTACTATCAGGACGAGGCCGTCAAGGCCGTCTGCCGCGACTTTGGCGAGCGCAACCGACGCAAGGCCCTGCTGGTCATGGCCACCGGCTCCGGCAAGACCCGGACGGTAATTGCGCTTGTGAAGGTCCTGCTCGACCACAACTGGGTCAAAAACGTGCTCTTTCTTGCAGATCGCAATTCGCTGGTCACGCAGGCAAAGCGCAATTTTGTAAATCTGCTGCCGAACCTCTCGGTCACCAATCTGTGTGAGGAGAGGGACAACTACACCGCGCGCTGTGTTTTCTCGACCTACCAGACGATGATGAACTGCATCGACACCGTCGAGGACGACGAGGGCAAGCTTTTCACCGTCGGACACTTTGACCTCATAATTTGCGACGAGGCGCACCGCTCGATATACAACAAGTACCGCGACATTTTCACGTACTTTGACGCGCCCATCGTCGGACTCACCGCCACGCCCAAGGACGAGATAGACAAGAACACTTATGAGATCTTTGAGCTTGCAGTTGACACACCAACCTACGGATATGAGCTCGCCCAGGCCGTCAAGGACGGCTATCTGGTGGACTTCCTCACGGTGGAGAGCAAGCTCAAGTTCCTCACCGAGGGCATAGCGTACGACGACCTCCCGGAGGATGAAAAAGCGATATATGAGGCGACCTTCACGGACGAAAACGGCGAGATGCCGCAGCGCATAGAATCCTCCGCGCTCAACGAATGGCTATTCAACGAGGACACGATACGTCTGGCGCTGGATTTGCTTATGACGAACGGCCTGAAGATAGACTACGGTGAAAAGCTGGGCAAGACGATTATCTTCGCTAAGAATCACCGCCACGCGGAGAAGATATTGGAGGTTTTCGGTAAGGAATACCCGCGCCTGCCAGGCTATGCCAAGGTCATAGATAACTACATGACCTATGCCCAGAGCGCGATCGACGAGTTTTCCGAGCCGGACAAGCTGCCGCAGATCGCAATATCCGTGGATATGCTCGACACCGGCATAGACGTGCCCGAGGTGCTGAATCTGGTGTTTTTCAAGAAGGTCATGAGCAAGGCCAAGTTCTGGCAGATGATAGGCCGCGGCACCCGCCTTTGCCCTGGGCTTATCGACGGAGAGGACAAGAGCAAATTCTACATATTTGACCTCTGCGGCAACTTTGAGTTTTTCCGCATGAAAAAATGCAAGGCCACAACAAATCAGGTAGCCCTGCAAAGCGCGATATTCTTTTTGAAAGCGCAGATAGTTTTCAAGCTGCAGGACCTGGCCTATCAGACGAAAGAGCTCATGCCGTTCAGGGAAAGGCTCGTGAAGGAGCTGCTTTGCAAGGTGCAGGAGCTTGACCGCGATAACTTCGCCGTGAAGCAGCATCTGCGGTATGTTGAGAAGTTTTCCGATCCGGAAAGCTATGTCGCCTTGAGCTACGAGGATACGCTGAATATGCGCGATGAGCTTGCGCCGCTGCTTTTGCCTGACGATGACGAGGCCAGCGCCGTGCGCTTTGACGCGCTCATGTACGGTATTGAACTGGCTTATCTTGCGGGTAAAACCTATACGAAAGCGCGCCGCGACCTTATAAAGAAAGTCAACGGCGTGGCAAGCGTAGCCAACATACCCGAGATACAGGCTCAGTCTGAGCTTATCGACAGGATACTACACACTGATTACCTTGAAAACGCGGGGATCAACGAGTTTGAGCATATACGCGATAGCCTGCGCGCTCTGATGAAGTACCTTCCTTATGACGGGGCAATATACAGCACCGACTTTACCGACAACATACTGGATGTAAAATGGAATGAATCGGAGCTTGACTCTGACGAACTGAGGAATTATAAAGCCAAAGCCGAGTTCTATATTCGCCAGCATCGAGACAACCCGGCAATCGCCAAACTGCACTCCAACATCCCTCTGACAGAGAGCGACTTAAAAGAGCTGGAAAAGATACTGTGGAGCGAGATCGGCAGCCGTGAGGACTATGAGGAGGAATTCGGCAAGAAGCCGCTCGGCGAATTTGTACGCGAGATCGTTGGACTCGACATGAACGCCGCCAAGGAGGCATTCGCACAGTACCTGAATGATACGAACCTCGACAGCAGGCAGATCCACTTCGTCAACCAGATAGTAGAGTACATAGTCCATAACGGGATGATGACCGACCTGTCTGTCCTGCAGGATGCGCCGTTCAACGACTACGGCAGCATCACGTCGGTGTTTGCAGATACAACCCTCTGGCTCGGCATCAGGAGCATTATCGATAAGATAAACAGGAATGCTGTAACTGCGGCGTAGGGCCGGCTCCATCCTGTAATACAATAATATGCACAAAACATCCCCGGAGCGGTCCGGGGATGTTTCAATATCAACTATTCCTTGCCGTTTCCATCCCCGCCCATCTCGAGCACGAACCTGTCGTAGTCCGACAGGAACAGCTTGTCCTGAATCACTCGGTACTTTTCAAACTCGGTCTCGGCGTGGAGTTTGGCTATCTCGGCCGAGACTTTTCCGGCGTCTTTGAGGAGGCCGTACTCGAACATCTCGATA
>CALUUK010000019.1 GCA_944323955.1 Candidatus Gastranaerophilales bacterium
CGTGGCATATCTCGACCTATAACCAATACCGTCAAACCCCAAGCTCTTGCAATACGAAGAGACAAATTGCGGGAATACGTAATCGCGATCCGCGTACTGCTGCTTTTTGATAGCAGCTTCCTCTTCGGGGGTACGCTCGCGCTTAGGCTTGTTCTTGGCCTTCTCGGCAATCTCGTATTGATCTTGCAGTAAATCCCCATATGTCTGAATATGTCGCCTTTTGCGCAGCCGGGACAGGCGGTGCTTTCGGCCTCGTCATCGAATAAAGTTACCTGGCTGCGCTCAAGAGGCTTGCAGCTGCCCGGCACCACGCCTTTTATCCCGTCCATCTGCCAGATATTCCACGAGATAGTCTGCGCTATCTTCCTGAGCCATGTCAGTTCAGGCTGGCTTTTAAAGCGCGCATATTCCAAAGCAGATCAGTGCCACAATACTTGCTTTTCCAATGATTTTCCGACCCCGTTCATCCCGGCTGCTCTTACAAAAGAAAAGAAACAAAAGTACTATGAACAGCAACACACCAATAACCATGTTAACAAAAGTTACCTGACGATCAGACAACAGGAAATAGAATAAGCCCTCCATTTTCTATGCCTCCCGGAAATCAAACAAATCTTCAATCGTTACATCAAAGACCTTCGCTATGCTATATGCCAAGAGCATAGAAGGATTGTAACGGTTCCTTTCAAGCTGCATGATGGTCTGGCGGGACACACCGACTAAATCGGCAAGTTCCTGCTGTGTCATCCGCTTGGTTGCCCTGTACACATGGATTTTGCTTTCAAAAGTGTACTTGCTTTTGCCCGCCATCTGCTCACCGCCTTCCTCTAAAATCCGCTTTCCAGTATAACATATTTCTTGCTTTAAGTCGAAGAAATTTTTTAACGGAATAGAGCTGCTATCTATCCAATTTTTGTGTGTCACTTTATGGCATATGAGCATTCCACGCGGACAGGGTGCCGAGTTTGAAGCTGTACGGCGACCACTTCCACTGCTTCGGCTGCGGAGCGCACGGAGATGTTATCGACCTCACGGCCGGGCTGCTCAGCTGCTCGAAGAGCGAGGCGGCTCGGCGGTTTGGCATCGTTTACAGGACCGTATCCCTCGCCGCTTCAAATGAGCCTGCCTTAAAGGCATAAAAATAGCAGGTGGTAACAGCCCTGTCGCGGATACTCAACGTACCGGCATTGACAGTAATGCATATACCCCTGCTATTCTTGAGAGCGCCTCTTCGAAGGCGACTGCCGGTAACCTGGCCGCCGCCCGTACGCCCGCAGCGTCCGAACCCGCGCTCTTCAATAATTTTATATCAAACTATGATCAAACCGTCAATGCTGAAAACAAATCTTGACGCGGCAAAATATGCTCCGCTGCCGCAGGCTTGAAAATTCGTTTTGCTGAGGCCAGCAGCCGCGAAATTCTCAGGCTGTGCGTGGATTGGCAGATTGGGTATGGATTATCTCTTTGTCATGGACGGCCGGCATTTTGCCGGCCGTTATCGTTTTTTTAATGCTGCGCTTATCTCCGCATCCATTTTGCTTCCGGGCGAACCGGGTTAATCATTTGCGCCTCCCTTTGCGTTATAATAGGTGAAAGACGTCTTTTCTGGGAGGTGAGGCAGGTGCGGGACGGGGAGCTGTTCGAGCGGCTGGCATCCGGCGACATATCGGCGCTCGACGAGCTCATAGGCGCGTATTATCCGGAGATACTGCGCTTTTGCCTGCGTCATACGCCCACGCGCGAGTGTGCGGAGGACGCGGCGCAGGAGACCTTTTTAAACTGCGTGCGGCACATGGACGCCTACGCGCACCGCGGGCATTTCCGCGCCTGGCTCTATAAAATAGCCTCCAACGCCTGCGCGGACGTCCTCCGCCGCGCCCGGCCGGCCGAGGAGCTGCCGGATACGGCTGCGGAGGAGCCGGGATACGAGCGCGCGGAGCTCAAAACCGACCTCGGGCGCGCCCTGGCAAAGCTGCCGGAGGCTCAGCGCGAGCTCTTGCTGCTGCGCTATGCGCACGAGCTCACGCTGCGCGAGATTGCCGAAATACAGGGCCTTCCGCTGCGCACGGCGCAGTCGCGCCTTCGCGCCGCGCTCAGGGCCCTGAAAAAGCTCATGTGAAAGGAGCAGGCCATGAAAACGGTTGACATAAAACACGAAATCCGCGCCCTCGAGGCGCCGGAGCCCGACGCGGCGCGCCTGAAGGCGGCGCTCCGCCTCTGCCGGAGGGAATACCAGGCGCGGCGGAGGCTGCGGCGCGCGGGCGCGTGGGAGCTCATTCGCCGGCAGCTGCGCTTCACGGCGCTGCCGGTCTGGGGCCTGCAGGCGGCGCTGCTGGCCGCAATCTGCTGCGTATTCGGCGCGGCGCGGCCCGAGGAGGAGCTCATACCCGCCTCGGCAAGCCTCGCCGCTGTGCTCGCCGCGTTGACGCTGCTGCCCTTCCACGGCCGCGCGCGGCGCTGTGGCATGGAGGAGGTCGAGGCCGCGTCGCGGCTCTCGCGCGTGAAGCTCGCGCTCGCGCGGCTGGGCGCGGTGGGCGCGGGCGACGCGGTCTGCTGCGCAGCGGCGGCGCTCATGAGCGGCGGAGGCTGGTATGTGACGCTGGTCTTCGTCGCGACGCCCTTCCTGCTCACCTCGGCGGTCAGCCTCGCCGCGCTCGGACACGCGGGGCGCGAGAGCGGCGTCTATCTCGCCGCGGGCTTCGGCGGACTCAGCGCCCTGGCCTTCTACACCGCCGCGGCACGCTTCGGACGTGGGCTGTCGGTGATTTCGCCGCTGCTCGCGGCGGGGCTCTGCCTCGCCGCGCTCGCGGCGCTAACGTTGGAATTATACCTTGAAATTTGCGGAATAGGTCTGGAAAAGGGGCTTGGATATGAATATTGAGCTACAAAACCTCACAAAACGCTTTGGCAAGAAAACCGCCGTCGACTCTGTCAGCCTCACGCTGACGCCCGGCGTCTGGGGCCTCATCGGCGCAAACGGCGCGGGCAAAACGACGCTCATGCGCATGCTCGCGGGGATTCTCACGCCCACCTCGGGCCGCGTGCTCTGCGACAGCGCGGACACCCGCGCCATGGGCGAGGCCTGGCGCGATATGCTCGGCTATCTGCCGCAGCACTTCGGTTTTTACCCC
>CALUUK010000020.1 GCA_944323955.1 Candidatus Gastranaerophilales bacterium
CAACAGTTCAGGATATGTGTTGAGCGCTCTGTAGAGGACATTCTCATCTTGGGAATTGTACGACGATTCCATCGGAACATACGCACGAACAACATGGTTACGAAACTTCCCGCCATCACAGAACAAGACTGCAAAATGGTAGATGATATGATGACGAAGTATTCGTTTGTTGAGCATTCTCAGCCATCTGACATACTTCCATTGCAATACACCATCGAGGAAATTGGAAATGACATTCAAGCGTTCATAACTTGGATTACAGAATACCTCAAGAAACAAAATGCCAAATAAGGAGGTGGAATGTTGTGTCCACAGAATCCATCCAATTTACACTCAGAGAGCGTTTTGCTGCCCCTCTGCCGGAGTTCTATCAAAGACGGATCATCTTCTGGCAGGACGAAGATCGTGAGTTTGAGGCAATGCTGGACGAGCTTGTGATCCCAGATGTTAAGATCATCAAACTCACCGGCGCAAATAATTTTGCCGTGAAGAAGCTGCTGCTGCATGATGACCTCACGAGCAATTATCTTATCTACAATCCCTTTTCGTACTCTCAGCCGCAGGACGATTGGCTGAGAGATATTGAGCTGTTTAGTGAAGAATATAGGGCTGACTTTATCTCCATGCAGATGAGTGAGCTTAACATAGCTGCAAGTCCGGCTATGCGCAAGACCGTGAAACTATACGGGAAGTTCCTCGAAAGTAAGGAACGCCGTCAGAAACTTCGCAAAATCGGACGCGAATACCAGACACCTTTGCAGCTCCATATTGACATCATGGCCGTCCTTGCCGGTTTGAATGGCGGATCTGCACAAGATGTCTTCATCGCTGTTCTTGCTGCAGGTCTTGACGAGGAAAACAATGCAGTTCTTAACAACATAAAGAAGTTCGGCAACATTGATGCTTTCTGGCAGCTTGTTCGCAAGTATACCGGTTACATCTATGAGGAAGAAAAGCCTCTGGGCTTCTTTGCCTCTCATGTTTTGCTTACTGCCCTCGCTCAGACGATGAATACAAGCGTTCTCAAGGGACTTGAACGCTTTATTTCCGATTCCAATAAGGCGTACTGTTACAGCATCGTTCATGAGTGGAGAAATCATGAGGACAACTCTTCGCTATGGGAGATTTGCCGGAGTGTTGAGCAAGAATTACAGTTAGCATCTCGCTTTGAAAAGCAGGATATTGAGACACTGCTGACTGCCGACATCTTCCCGTCCATCCATGAAACTATTCTGAAACGCTTCTTCTCCGAAGCAGCAGATCATGTGGTCAAGACCGATCTCATGCTCAAGACGGCTGAAAATCGCCGTACATCCGGCTGGATCGAGCAATTCCGGTATTACTATGACTGCCTCTACTATATTGCCAAGATGCAGGAGTTCTATCAGGATAATGCTGCCGGATTCCACATCGTTGAGCCAAAGACCATTTGGAAACTCTATACCGAGAAGGCTTATGAGATGGATAGCTTCTACCGCCATTTCCATTATGCCTTCGGCTGCTCTCTCAAGGATAGCAATACTTTGTTGGAGGATAAACTGAAACACGCAGCAGATTATGTGGAGGCTCTGTATCAGAATTGGTATCTCAAGGAATTGACCGGCTGCTGGACAAATGCAATCGCAGATAACCTTGCCTCACTGGGCTATGTTTCAGAGATTGCCAAGCAGCGAGACTTCCACTCTCACTATGTCAGACATCTTGCTGGAAAGAACTCTCGTGCTTTCGTCATCATATCCGATGCGCTCAGATATGAGGTAGCAGCCGAGTTGTGCGATACCATTATCCGCACGACCAAAGGCACAGCAAAGCTCGACGCTGTTCAGGCGGTATTCCCGTCAATCACGAAGTTTGGTATGGCTTCCCTTCTGCCGGGTAGAAAACTCTCTGTAAATGAGAACATGGATGTTCTGGTTGAGGGTATGCCCACAAGATCCACCGAAGAGAGAGAAAAGGTTTTGTGTGCAAGCAATCCAAGCAGCGTAGCTGTTCAATATTCAGATGTACTGAATATGAAACGCACTGAGCGTAGAGAGCTTGTAAGTGGCAAAGAAGTAGTTTACATCTACCACAACACGATAGACGCTATCGGTGATAAAGCACCCACTGAGAAGAAAGTCTTCGAGGCTTGTGAAGATGCGATGCAGGAGCTTTCGAACATTCTTCGTATCGTTATAAACGATATGCAAGGTACTGACATATTCATCACTTCCGATCATGGTTTCCTCTATACATATAGTCCCCTCTCGGAGGGTGAAAAGGTTGCGAAAAGCGCGTTCTCCGGTGAGGTCTATGAAGTAGGGAGACGATACGCTATCACCGAGCCGGATGCCTCGGCAGATTATCTTATTCCTGTGCAGTTTGACGGTGAGATCAACGGAACACCGATCAAGGGCTTCACGCCGCAGGATTCCACCCGTATCAAGATTTCCGGTGGTGGCGAAAACTATGTTCACGGTGGCGTAAGCTTGCAGGAAATAGTTGTCCCCGTTATCACATTCAAAAACCTCCGTACTACAAGCAAGAAGTATGTTGAGGTTTCTAATGCAGAGTTGAAACTGCTGAGTGAAAGCCGCAAGGTATCTAATTTGCTGTTCTCTTTGGATTTCTTCCAAAGACAGCCTATTGGAGACAAAGTACAGCCTTGCGCATACTCAGTCTATATGACAGACGATGAAGGCGTGGTCATCAGTGACCGTCAGACTATCATCGCAGATCGCACCAGCACCAATGCTTCTGAGCGCGTGTTCCGAGTACGCTTCAATCTCAAAGCCGGTGCATACGACAAGAACAAGATTTATCGCCTGATCATTGCTAACGATACCGATGTACCGGAAGAAATTGAGTTCCACATCGACATTGCTTTTGCTGATGATTTCGGCTTTGATCTGTAAAGGAGGTTTTCAGGATGAGTGACTATATCGAAGCAAACGCCACAGAAGACGCGAATGCAACGATCAACAGCAAGTTGCGTCAGGTGTTTGATGGCAGAATTGTCCGTAAAGACCTCACAAAGAAAATCAAGGAAGGTGCAAATGTTCCGGTTTATGTCCTTGAGTTCTTGCTTGGTCAATATTGTGGCTCTGATGATCCTGACATTATCGAAGCTGGTGTAAACAATGTAAAGCGTATTTTGGCTGAGAACTATGTTCGTCCAGACGAGGCGCAGAAGATCCTCTCTGTGCTTCGGCAGCGCGGTAGTTACACCGTCATCGACAAGATTACGGTTAATCTCAACATAAAAACTGACAGCTATGAGGCTGAGTTTTCCAACCTCGGTATTAAAGCTATCCCCATTTCAGAAGAATATCCGACCAAGTTTGATCGTCTGCTCTGCGGAGGTATCTGGTGCATTGTCCAACTTGAATATGAGTATGTGGAAGAAGATAAGCGTCGTTCTCCCATCCTAATTCATAAATTGACTCCGATTCAAATGCCTCATGTGGATATTGATGAGCTTAAACAAGGA
>CALUUK010000021.1 GCA_944323955.1 Candidatus Gastranaerophilales bacterium
GACATGGCCGACAGCAGCCGCCGCCGGAAATCCGGGTCACCTGCCAGGACCTTGCCAAAGAACTCAGCGAGATCCTCGTCGCGTGACTTCTCAATGAACATGGGCCCGGCCCCGGTGCGGAGCCATTCCTCGTTCACGTCGAATTCACGGCAGATAAGAGTCACCACCGTGTCAGTGGGAGGATTCCTACCTATTTCATACTGCGCTACGGTATTCTGCTTTACACCTATTTTGTCCGCAAATTTTTGTTGCGTAAGGCCAAGCGCTTTGCGCAGTTCTTTTATGCGCTCCGTCAAGTGCGCACCCCCTTTCTGAGAATAGGATACCACATGGGCCGGGGTCCGTCAAGCAAAAAATATCACAGAAACAATAAAAAACCACTTGACAATATGGATTGCGCGATGTATTATAATCACAGAAACAACAAAGACGCCACCGCCCGAGAGGGCAGAAAGGAACGGATGGAAATGAAAAAATACATTGCAATCGTAGATTTCAAGAGCGCCACCGGAAAGGGATTCGGCCATGTGGAACTGGACGCCAAAACAGTTCTCGAAGCAATGGACGAGGCGGCAAAGCTCAAGGACGATAACGTCTACCTCATAAAGATCGCTGAGAAGTCCGGCAAGACGGAAAAAAGAGAAGGGGCCAAGCGGACGAAATACAGCGAAATCCTCTGCTACCGCAGCCACGGATGGCACCCCTGCACAAACGAGAACAGTGAGAGCGCAAACACCTGGGAGCGTGCAGAGTACACAGGGTTCGTTGACTATCAACTTGCATAACCCCCCACCTGACGAGAGCTGGACGGCAACCAGCCGAAACGCCCGCGAGGGCGTCGTGGGATAGCCACAGAAAGGAGGTGACAGCATGAGCGAGCGCGAGAAGCAGATCGCGGAAAACCTGGCAGAGGCCGTTGCCAAGCTGCCGGACAGCAAGCGGGAATTCCTGCTTGGCTACGCTGAGGGCGTGGCCGCGATGGACAGCAAGGCCAAGGAGGCCGCAGAGAAGGCCGCAGAAAGCGAGAAGGAGGACTGAACCATGCGCACCCTCGACGAAATCCGGGCCAGCGGCAGGGACGTTCTCACGCCAGCCGACGTGGCCCCCGTGCTGGGCTGCGACCCGCACTATATCCGCGTAGCGGCCCGGCAGTGCCCCGAGCGGCTCGGCTTTCCGGTGGTACGGATCGGGAGCAGAACCAAAATACCTCGGATCGCCTTTATCAAATTCATGGAAGGAGCTGGAAAAGATGATGACCGTCTTTGAAATCAAGGCCCGCCATGCCGAGCGGGCCGAGCGGGAGGAGCTCGCCCTCATCCGCGCCGTGGCCCCTGCGGCCCGGCGCAACCAGATGGCACGGCGGCGGCGAGAAGAGCGCACGGCCCGCATCAATGAGAGACTTGCCCGGCGGGGCATCCCGCTGCGGGTGGTATGAAAGGGCCCGTGTACCGCCTGTGCCGGCGGTGCGGGCTGCGGTGGAACGTATCCTGCCTGGAGCCCGGCGGGAAGCGCTATCTCTGTCCCTGGTGCCAGGACGGCAGGGGACGGGAGAGCGGCAAACAAGAACGGGAGGTGGAACGGGATGGTAAAGATCAACCATCTGGAACTGGAAAACATCAAGAAGATCAAGGCGGTTCAGCTGACCCCGGCGCAGACGGGGCTGACCATCATCGGCGGCAGGAACAACCAGGGGAAATCCTCGGTGCTGGACGCCATTGCCTGGGCCCTGGGCGGGGAGAAGTACCGCCCCAGTCAGGCCCGGCGGGAGGGGTCCGTGCTGCCGCCCCACCTGAAGCTGACCTTGTCCAACGGCCTGGTGGCCGAGCGCAGCGGCAAGAACGGCAGTCTGAAGGTGACGGACCCCACGGGGAAAAAGGGAGGCCAGCAGATCTTAAACGAGTTTGTGGAGCAGCTGGCCCTGGACTTGCCCAAATTCCTGGGCGCTACGGAGAGGGAAAAGGCGGAGATCCTGCTGCAGGTCATTGGGGCGGGAGAACGCTTGGCCCAGTTGGACAGGCAAGCAGCAGAACTTTACAGCCGACGCCATGCCGTGGGGCAGATTGCAGACCGGAAGGCCAAGTTTGCCCAGGAAATGACGGTGTATGAGGGGGTCCCGGAGGAACCGGTCTCCGCCAGTGCGCTGATCCGGGAGCAGCAGGCCATCCTGGCCCAGAACGGGGAGAACCAGCGCAAGCGGGACCGGGCAGACCAGCTGGCCCGGGAGAAGGAAGCCCTGGCCCGGCAGCTGGCCCAGGTGCAGCAGCGCTATGACGAAGTTTGCAGGGACTGCGAACTGGCCCGGCAGTCGGCGGAAGACCTGGAGGACCATTCCACCGCGCAGCTGGAGGAGAGTATCCTGGCTATCGACGAGCTCAACCGGAAGGTGCAGGCCAACCTGGACCGGGAAAAGGCCGTGGAGGATGCCCAGGCCTGCCGGGAGGAGTACGACAGCCTGACCCGCCAGCTGGAAGAAACCCGTCAGGCCCGGCGGGATCTGCTGGAGGGGGCGGCCTTGCCGCTGCCCGGCCTGTCGGTGGAGGACGGGCGGCTGACTTACCAGGGAATGCACTGGGACAACCTCTCCGGCAGTGACCAGCTGCGGGTGGCCACGGCCATCGTCCGGGCCAGAAACCCCCAGTGCGGGTTTGTCCTGCTGGACAAGCTGGAGCAGATGGACCTGGAGACCCTGGCGGAGTTCGGCCGCTGGCTGGAAGGGGAGGGCTTACAGGTGATTGCCACCCGGGTGAGCACCGGGGAGGAGTGCAGTGTGATCCTGGAGGACGGCATGGCAGCCGGAGGGGAGCCTCCCCAGCTGCGCCAGACGCCGCCTCCCTGGAGAGGAGGGGCGATGGTATGAAGATCTCACGAGGGGT
>CALUUK010000022.1 GCA_944323955.1 Candidatus Gastranaerophilales bacterium
CCGTCGGCGCGCATGTCGTAGAACCAGACCTTGTCCGTGCCGCCGTGGCCGGTCTTGGTGAACACCAGCACGGCCGTGGAGACGCCGGCGTAGGGCTTGAACACGCCGGATGGCATGGAGATGACCGCCTGCAGCCGATGATTTTCCACCAGCTCGCGGCGTATATCGCGGTGCGCCTTGGACGAGCCGAAGAGCACACCGTCCGGGACGATGACCGCCGCGCGCCCGCCGACCTTCAGCATACGCAGGAAGAGCGCGAGGAAAAGCAGCTCGGTCTTTTTGGTCTTGCAGAGCTTGAGCAAATCTGCCGAGACGATGTCCGCGTCCAGGCTGCCCTTAAAGGGCGGATTGGCGAGGATAAGGCTGTACTTCTCGCGGTCGGTGTTCTGGTCGCTGAGGCTGTCGCGGTATTCGATGAACGGGTTGTCAACGCCGTGCGTCATCATGTTCATGGCGCCAATCCGCAGCATTGTACGGTCCATGTCGAAGCCGTGGAACATGTGGTTCATGTAGTGCTCTTTCTTCTCGCGGCTGAAGAAAATCTCCTCGCGCCGCGTCTCCTTCAGATATTCCCCGGCGGCCACGAGGAAGCCGGCCGTGCCGCAGGCCGGATCGCAGATAACGTCGTCCGCGCGCGGGTCGGTGAGCTCCACCATCATGCGGATGATGTGCCGCGGCGTGCGGAACTGGCCGTTGACGCCCGCGGTGGCAATTTTGGAGAGCAGGTACTCATATATGTCGCCGCGCACATCTGTGCTGTGCAGCTGCTCCATCTGCGCATAGACTTCGTCCATGGCGGTGACTATCTTCTCGAGCATCAGCGGCGTGGGAATCTTGAATATCGCGTCGCCCATGTACTTGGCGTAGGCGCTGTCCTTGTCGCCGTGCAGGTTTTTTATGAACGGGAAAACCATCTCCTGCATCACGGAATACATCTGACCCGCTGGGAAGTCGTGAAAGCGCGACCACTTGAGCTGCTCGCCGGGCACCTTGCGCTCGCCTATCTGCACCTCGCCGCTGAATATGCTCTCATACGGCAGCCCGAGCATGGCGCTCTCTTTGGCGCGCGTGTTGTCTGCCTCATCCAGGTCGTGGATGAACATAAGGTAGGTCATCTGCTCCACCACGTCCAGCGGATTGGTAATCCCGCCCGTCCAAAACGTCTCCCAAAGGCGGTCTATCTTGTTTCGCAGTTCTCCGGTAAGCATCGTTTATCCCTCGTTTTCCAGCATTTCTTTTACGGCAGCCATGTCCTCGGTGAGTCGACCGGCATTTTTCAATACACGACTGTAGAACTGTTTGACATCGGCATCTCCGATAATGTACTTCACCTGGCTGTTGTTTACCGCAATATAGCAGAGTTGCTCAGTTTCTTCGTGGGACCATGTGACGTGCCGACTCAGTTTTTTGACTATCTCGTGAGTTCTGGCGAAGCTGCGGCTGTTTTCCAGCGCGATAAGCAAATCGGTCTTTGCCTTCCCCTCTTCGCTGCTTTGCTTATCAGCCTCTATGTTCTCACGTTTGCATCGAAAGTGTATTTCTTCCAGCTTTTCGTTCGTAACAGTGCGGTCAATAATGGCTTTTACCAGTTCATCCAGCTGAGATCCCTCAGAATAATCTGAAGGCGCAAAGTACCTTATGCGCCCTTCGCGCATCATTTTGTAGACTTTGGCTTTGTCCTGAATATCGGCATTATAGACGCCAATCGAGTACCCGCCGTTTGAGTTGACCACTTTCATGCAGGGTATATCCGTATCGCTGTCACCTATGTAAACCATATTGCGGAACGTGACGCGGATGTTTTCCGGTGCAAAGGCCTCATTTACGCCCAGATCGTTTATGTCAAGGACGCCTTTTTCTATCCGGAACAGGAACTGAGTTTTGTTCGTATAATTGACCACTTGCGTCGGCCACTTAGCGACTCCCTTTTCATTGTATAAAAAGGAGCTGGCGTAAATCTTTTCAAATTCATTCGCTATTGTAGTTCCTTCGATCATTTCCTTCAATCCGGAAGAAATTATATAATGCTCAACGATTACGCCGTGTTCCTCTCCGTACTTACGTATCCGCTGAAACCAGCTTTCTACTCCCGGAAACAGACGAACTTGTGCGCCATATCTCTTCAGCGAGTCCTTGGTAAACAACACCTGTCCTTCTGCGGCCTCCATCATTTTGAACATATAGGCAAGGTTCTGATCCATGTCGTTGTTCTCAGCAAGGCCGTTAGATTCCTTCCAGAACTCCGGGACATCATATCCGACAGACTGAATAAATCCCTGAGCCTGCATATCGTCGGGAGTAAGCGTCTTATCGAAATCACAACATATTGCTATAACAGGCAGTTCTTCCTTGTGTTTTCGCTCATATTCTCTACTTTGCATACTGAAACTCCTCTCTTTATAAATCCCTGTTTCTGTTCCAAGTGTAGGCGGTGTAGCGCCCGCCGCTGATTTTTTTAACTTCTCCGCTCTTTTGCAGCTCTATCAGAGCGCGCTGAACCGTTATCGCGCTAAGATCTTTGCACAGCTCAACCAGTTGCATTTTTGTCACGCTTCCATCGGTTTCTCGGAGTATTCTTCGTATTCGATCCGGCGTTTTTGCGTCGTCGGCACATACGAATCCCGCCTGATATTCCAGTTCTTCATACGCTGTCCTGAGCAAGCCCAGAAAAATCCGTACAAACGGGCCGTAATCGTTTTCACCCTCATGCCAGCCCTTAGTGCTGAGACGGAAGGCTTCGCGGCAAGCTTCCATCCGTAATGGTATAAGTTTTTCTAAACAGAAGAATTCCTCAACTCCATATCCTGCTTTTAATAACAGCAGACGCACGAGTAGCAGGCAAACGCTGTAATTCATTTCAGCAAACGGCTGGATGCAAAGGAAGTCCAATGCAAACATCGGTACAAGCAAAAGTGGATCCATCTCTCCGCCGCTGCTCGCCTCGCAAAACTCCCGGCAGAGCTTGCTTAGAGCCTCTTGAGCTTCCCATGCTGAAATAGTTTCAAATCGTTCTCCTGCGTCTCCAAAGCAGATCGTCTGGCTGTGTGACTTGATAACACCACAAGTGTTGCCACCGACAAACTTATACAGCGCTGAAAGGTTTTGAAGTACCACTTCGTAGTTTATCTCTATGTAATCATGCTCCAAGTTGATCATGAGTACTGCATCACGGTAGCCGGCTATATATCGTTCCGTGTCATTGAGCAGAGAGGCCTTGTCCTTAGCAAGCTTATTTAGTCTCTCAACAGGAACAGTCATGTTTTCGAGGAAGCAAGCGGCCTCTATGCTGTGTTTGAGCGCGTCGATCGATAACTTGGGCAGTATATTCTCGCTGGATTTGAGATACCAACGCTGCGCCCCTTTATGCTCGTGTATCTGAGCCATGTCCAGGACAATATCCGCCGTCATCAATTGCCTGTATCCCCTGTCAAATTGAAATGACCTCATGCTCCTCCTCTTCCGAACAGCTGACCTAGCATTTTATAAAAAAATCATCTTGGGTTTAATATAACAGGTTATAAATTACAAGTCAAGCCTTTATTATATCAATTCTGCGTAGTTGATATAATAAAGGCTTGACTTGCCACATATTGAGAAGTGTTCATTTGCAATACTATATAGTTTTCTATTTTTCAAGCAGCATGTCGCTCA
>CALUUK010000023.1 GCA_944323955.1 Candidatus Gastranaerophilales bacterium
GCGCAGGCGTCCATGGAAAGGCCGAGCGCGATCGTCACGAGCTCGAGTATACCCATTTTTATCCCTCCAGGTGATGTGCGTGACTGATAGTCTAACACGTGGGCCGGCTTGATGCAAGTGTTTTTGCCGGCAGCGGGGGCTGTGAAAAAACGCCGGCGGGACAAAAATAGTTGTTGACATTTGGCGAGATTCTGATATAATAATCCATGCGCTTGACGTGAAGCCGGGCGAAACGAATATGCGAGAGTGCTGGAACTGGCAGACAGGCAGGCTTGAGGTGCCTGTGTCTCATTTACAGGCGTGTGGGTTCAAGTCCCATCTCTCGCACCAGCGTCGGAACAGAGTTCACTCTGTTCCGACGTCTTTTTTTGCCTGCGGAAGAAAAGGAGTCATCCACTCCGCTACATCTGTTCTTCCTGTCAAAATCGCAACCACGTTGTTGGGACGCGATTTTGCCTGCCCTATGCGGGCGGTTTGCGTAATTTATGCCTCCCCTGCGCAGCAGGGGAGGCTTTTGAGTTTGAGCAGATTCAGCGGCGCGGGAGAAACTAAGACAGGCTATTCAACAGCGCCTGGCAGCCTGTGTAGATGTCGTTCCAGGCGGCGTCGAAGTCGCCGGTGTACCAAGGGTCGGCTACGTCGCGCGGGTGGGGCGTGTAGCTGAGAAGGAGGCGCACTTTGCCCTCGGGGTCGCCGCCGCTGGCGCGGCGCAGGGAGCGGATATTGGCGCTGTCCATGCCGATGATGAGGTCGTAATGGCTGTAGTCGCGGGCGGTGAACTGCCGCGCGCGCTTGCCGTCGCAGGCGAGGCCGTGCTCGGCCAGCTTGCGCCGTGCCTGGGGGTATACGGGGTTGCCTATCTCTTCACTGCTGGTGGCGGCGGAGGCGATGTCGAACTCGCCATCGCGCCCGGCTTTTTTCACAAGGTCCTTCATCACAAACTCCGCCATCGGGCTGCGGCAAATGTTGCCGTGGCAGACGAACAAAACTTTTGTCATATCTTTCATTCTCCTAACTGTGCTGAAATATACGAAATTATACCGTGTTTTGCGCAGTTGCCAACACTATTGCGGCAGATTTAAAAATCGCTTTCCCGGCATAACCAGATATAACTTGGCACAGCTTTGCCTTAGACTGTCGTAAATCTGTCGTAAATCCGGAAAACTTACGACACACGTTTTTCGCGCCGCCTCTCCTGTCTACCCGAGGCGGCATTCAGCTCCAACATTTCTGCCCTTGCATCCTCGAAGCCGAGATGCGTATAGGTGTTGAGCGTTACACCAATCTCGCTGTGACCCATTATGTATTGCAGCGTCTTGGGGTTCATCCCGGACTTTGCCATGTTGGAGCAAAACGTGTGACGGCATACGTGCGGCGTAATCTTGGGCATCTGCACCTTGTATATGCTGTTGTACTTGGCGCAGATGTGCTGGAAGTACTTTTCCCAGTGGAGAGCCACCATTGGACGCCCGTTCTTGTCGAGAAAGAGAAATCCGCTGTACCCCTGCACTACCGGCTCCACCTTTGGCGGTTTCCTGTTGGCAAGTATACGGGCAAAGCACTCCTTTACCTCAGGCGTCATGGGAACCATTCTGGTGCCGCAGCCGGTTTTCGGGTCTTCTATAACATACTCCATGTTGCTGGTTCTCTGGAGCTGGTGGTCTACGATAATCCGGCTGTTTTCAAAATCAATGTTGCCGACGGTCAAGCCGGCGAACTCCGAAATGCGCAGCCCCGTTTTGAAGAGAATATAGATGCCGTCATAGTAGCGGCTAAAGTGCTTGTCGTTTCTGACGAACTCCAAAAAGGCGCGTTCCTGCTTGCGCGTGAGTGCCTCGCGGGTTACGCTGTCGTTCACAACTACCGTGCTCAGCTGAAACTCAAAGGGGTTCTTGTTCAGAAGGTCGTTATCGACCGCCATTTGAAACGCCGGCCTCAGGACGCCGCGGACGGAATGAATTGTGCTGTAGCCGCGCCCGTCGTCCTGTAGTTTTATCAGCCACGCCTTAGCGTCGAAAATCTTGACTCGGTCAATGCGTTTGCACCCGAAGTCCTCTTTCTTGAGGATGTTGATAACAAAATTGTAGTTGGCTCGCGTGTTGTGCCGGACACCTCTTTTTTGGGCAACATACATTTCCACCAGCTCGAGCACGGTCAAGTCGCCGCCATTTGTGGCAAGCCCGCTGTTTAAATCCCGTTGAATCTGCTTCTCCTTTTCCCGTAAAGGCAGGTCGTTGCGTTTGCCTTTCGGAGCGGTGTCGGCGCTCGTCAGAGTCCAACTGTAGACCGTCCTCCGTTTGCCGAACACGTCCTGATACTTGTATTCGTACTTTCCATCTTTTCGCTGGCTCTCTCCAGTCCATAGTTTTCGGCCTTTTTTGTCTCGCCTTATTTCAGACATTGCTACTCCTTTCCAACTAAGAAAAGAGCCAGGCTATGATACGGATATTGTATCATAATCCCGGCTCTTTTGTCACACGATTATTTACTTGCGTTATATGGCAGACAGTTTTTCGTCAACGTATCGTTCAAAAACTCTGCGCTTAATCTGAGGGCGGGTGCCGTTCCAGAGAATAAAATCTGCACCCGGATTTTCATCTATCAGTTTCCTCAGCTTCTTATCGCCGATGTGGAAGTATTTTGAGGCCTCCTGTACACTGAGGGTGTACTTTCGCCAAATGGGAATCTCATACTTATCGTCAAACTGTTCATGTTCTCTTACCATAGGCATAGCTCCTTCCAAGATTAAATTTCCATATCCCGGCCTTGGCTGTGGGATGGGTGTTTGCGTTCTGGATTCTCGCGCTCATGTGCAAGAACGTCGCGGATAAAAGCCCTGACCTTTTCCGGCGCGGCCTTGAGCGCCGTGAGGTAGGGCTGGACTTTCTTCTTGAGTGCCTCATATTTCTCGTGAATCGAATCATAGCGCTGCTTCCAGACAGAGGCGGCTTGTTCGGCGGCGCTGAGCTTGTCGCTCAGCTTTACAATTTCCGCTCTGGCGGCGAGCCCCTTGACGGCGTGTTTCTTCAGCTCGCCGCACTCTTGCGCAGTCAGAGTAATGCTTCCGGTCAGCGGGTTGCGCTTGCCCATTTCTTTAATCTCGCGCGCCGTGAGCGCGGCAACTTTGGCAGTTTTCGTTTCCTTTTTCAGCGCGTGCAGCCGCTGTTCCTGCTTCTCGGCTGCGGCATTCGCGTCCACCAACGCCTGCTCAGCCTGTGTCACCTGTTCGCTCACGGCCTCCAGCCGTTGCTGCTCGGCTTTGACCTTGAACTGCGTCACGGTCAGGTGTTCTTCGGTGCTGCCGCGCTCGCCGCGTTCTATGTCATCGTAGCCGGCCAAGCGCATGAAATGAAAAAAGTCATCCTGCAATACGCTGTAGGACGACTTCAAAATCTGCTTGCCCCTTGCGTTTAGCATGGGCTTGCCGTCGGCGTCGAGCGCGGGCTTCGACGCCCATTTCTTGCTCCGGCTGACCTGCATGAACGTCTCTTTCACTGTGCCGACGAGGCTCTTGTCCTTACACCGCTTCGACCAAAGCACCTGTTTCTCTACGACTGGTATGTAGACGACGTGGAGGTGGTAGTGGTAGACGTCCTCGCCCAGCGCCTCGGACATCGCGCGGTTTTGCTCGTCGGCGTGCATGACAGCCGAGAGGATAAACTGCTCACCGCCCACAATCTCCACGGCGGCTTTGTAGGCGTCGGCGTAGAATTGTTTGGCAAACTCGTAACCGCCATGGTTGTAGAAGTATGCGGAGTTCACATCAAAGACCAGCTCACCGAATTTCACGGCGTCGGGTTTGAGGCCGCGGGTGGAGATAACTTTTTCACGCTCAAGCTGCTCGAACATTTCGGTATAGCTTGCGGTCGGAGCCTTGAAGTGTACATTCATCTCCGCACGCTCTTGGACGATGTCCTGATTAGAGTATTGCGTTTTCTCGCGCTCATTGTGCTCCTGTATCTTCGCCACGTCGCCGGGAGCTTTCAGGTCGTGGTTGCGGACGATGGTGCGGTTGACACCGTCGTTTCTTGCCATGGAATACGCTCCTTCCTGTGGAATTGGGGACGAGGGGGGGCGTGGAGGCGCTTTCTGCGGAAAGCGTAATAACCCACTATGACACTTTCATCCCAATGGCTGCAAAGTGCCGTGGGCTCTCCGAGGGGGTATTGCGCCCACTGCGGTGGACGCGCTGACCAACAGAAAACAGGCAGATGTTTCCTGCTGGTCAGCAATAT
>CALUUK010000024.1 GCA_944323955.1 Candidatus Gastranaerophilales bacterium
ACGACGAGGCTCTGGACGCCAACGGCGGCCTGATCTCCTCCAACGTGCAGATCCTGTCCCGCGACGAGATCATCACCGTGCCCAACGAGGCCACCTATGTCTACACCGACGGCACCGCCGAGGAGGACATCTACGACGATCTCGGTGAGGCTGTTTGCAACGACCAGCGCGGCCAGGCTGCTGAGGATGAGTACGACTGGACCGTGTATGTGAACGGCGAGCTCCAGGACGTCTCCGAGGAGGACGCCATCCCCGCTGAGAACGAGGGCGACGCCTATGCCTACACCGGCGACGGCGTGCAGACCGAGATCTACGTGGACGACGCTGACAAGACCGTGACTGTGGTTGAGATCAACTACTATCTGGGCCAGGTTGCCAGCGTGGACGAGGAAGAGGGCACTGTCTCCATCCGCACCGTCTCTGACGACGCCAAGCTGGACGACCGTACCTTCGCCACCACCGCCTTTGAGGAAGAGGACTATGTGGTCTTCACCATCGACCAGAATGAGGACGACGACTTCTACATCTGCGAGATGGTGGCCCCCGAGACCGTGGACGGCACCGTGACCCGCGTGAACAACAACGCCGGTTCTGCGGACGCCTACCTGTATCTGGACCGTGAGACCAAGTACGACTATTCTGATCACATGGCCTATGACCTGAACGATGAGAATAACGAGCGTCATCCCTCTCTGGAAGAGGCTTACACTCTGTTCCTGGATCCCAACGGCTTCGTGCTGGCCTACTCCGGCGACACCACCAAGAGCTTCCTGTATGTTCAGGACTCCGACGAGGAGCTGTCTGACTGGGAGGCCCGCGTGGTCCTGGCCGACGGCACTGACGACGTAATCATGGTCGACAGTGATCTGGACCATGGCGACCGCGCCGCTGTCAACTTCGATGACGAGGACAAGGTCGAGTGGGCTACCGAGGCTGCTGATCTGAACGCTTTCCCCAACTGGGTGGATTCCACCGAGCTGGACAAGTGGGATACTGTCCGCGGTAAGATCACCGACATCGACTACCAGATCTGGGAGTATGAGACCAACGCTGACGGCGATCTGTACAGCCTGACCGGCCGTAACACCCGCTATGCCGAGGATGTTGAGATCAACAACGGTGAGAACCACATTGATTTCATCAACGGCTCCGGGGTTCGCAGCAACGTCTCCATCGACGACGACACCATCTTCGTGGATGTGGAGAACAACACCGTTTACACCGGCCGCGACGAGGTGCCCGACGTTTCCAACGCCGACATCGCCTACGTGGTTGAGGGCGACCACAACCGCGACGTGGCTGAGATCGTCTACATCATCGACGGCGACATCTATGACGCCGACGCCATCTTCTTCGTGCTCACCAGCGCCGACCGCGACACTGAGAAGTACGATGGCGACCTGTACTTCGAGTTCGACGACACCTATGTGGACGGCCGCGACCGTGACGGCCTGTACGTGTCCTATGAGGCCCTGATCAAGGCCGGTATCGCCAGCCTGGATGAGGACGACGAGGACGCCGACCAGGATCGCGACGTTGCCTCCGAGATCGAGGACGAGCTGGTTGGCAAGGTCATCGAGGTTCGCAAGAGCACCGACGGCACCTATGTCACCGAGATCCGCGTCCACAACGACTGGGATCCCGCCGTTACTGCCACCCGCAGCGTGCTGGATGTGGCCGATGGCTGGCTCATCGACAACTGGGATGCGACCAAGTACAACACCGACAGCGCCGAGACCACCTATGTGGTGATTGAGGAAGAGTACAACCGTGCCAAGACCGAGGTCACCGGCTATGACGTCTCCGTGGGCGGCTACGGCGACATCGTCGAGTGGGTGGATGAGAATCCCACCACCGAGGACGGCTATTCCACCCTGGTGTTTGTCGCCAAGGCGGACGACGATGACGCCCAGCTGGTGTACATCCTGCGCTTCCAGCCTGAGGCCTATCAGCGCACCGTTACCATCACCCTGAACGGTCAGACCATTGACACTCAGGAGAACGTGTGGGCTTGGGATCAGGTGATCGTTCCCGACGGTGAGGCTCAGAGCGAGCTGGCTGCCTGCGCTGCCAGAAACGACGTGCTCACCTACTACTACAACGACGATGTTGCCAACAGCAAGGCCTTCCCGCTGGATAGCTACATCTTCACCGACGTGCCCATGAGCCTCACCGACGTGACCATCAATGTTGTCACCGACAATGAGGACATCCTGACCAACGGCAACCTGACCCTGAACACTCTGCACGCTGTGGACGGCGACTACGACGCTGACGCCGGCTACATCCGTCTGGGTGCCAACAACCGCATCAACTACAACTTCGAGCTGAATTACGTTCCCGGCGACGAGATCGAGAGCGTGACCTGGACCGAGGAAGTCTATGTTAGCTACGGTGAGGGCAACTACCTGGATTCCACCGAGACCAAGACTGCCACTCCCAACGCCAGCCTGAAGGTGAACGGCCAGACCGACAACGCCTACACTTCTGCGGACACCGTGATGGTTGTCATCACCAACCTGGACGTGACTGTGGAGCAGGAAGAAGAGCCTGTTGTGGTTCCTGACGATGTGACCGTTGAGCTGAACGGCGCTGATGTCACCGTGAATTACAAGGGTGAGAAGCCCTCTCTGGATGAGGCTGTTGCCGCTATCGAGAAGGAGCTGAAGGATCAGGGTTACACCAACGTGACCTACACCTATGCGAACAACGCCTACACCTTCGAGGCTAAGGACAGCGACGGCTATCCCGCTACCTTCACTTGGAAGGTCAGCGATGTCGTTGAGGTTGTGACCTACACCCTGGACGGCAATGAGGTTACTTCTCCTGTCGGAACAAAGATTCAGTATGCAGCCGGCGACAACTGGATCGTTGTGAACGACGAAAACGGCTATAAGGCCGACGTGACTCCCGCTGAGGGCGACGTCATTGAGACCGACATGCTGAAGATCACCGAGGGTGACAACGTCTCTTACATCAAAGACGGCGATACTTACACCGTCAAGGGTGCTGAGGACTCCACCTATGCTGAGGTCAACGGCGCTTATGTGAAGTACGGTGAGGAGACTGCTGCTCTGACCGCGGATACCACCGTGAATGATGGTTATGTGTCTTACACCATCATGAATTCTAATGACACTGTGAGCAGCCAGAACTACGTGCTCGCTGGTCAGTCTCCTGCGGCTGTGACTGGCGCCAATGGCACTGGCTTCATCTACAGCGTGGGTACCGAAAACAAGGGTTATCTGGCCTACGGCAGCGCCATCCCTGCTGCTGACATGGTCAATGACGTAGTTGTGTCTCGCGGCTATATTGAGGTGACCTACACGAACGGTACAAACTTCACTGTGACCGGCCTTGGTTACGCTCCCGCTACCGGTGCTGATTCGGGTAAGATTACCGTGGAATATACCGTGACTGGTTTGCAGAACGGCGACATTAAGACCGTCACCTTTGGCGGTACCAACGTAGCTGCTTCTCAGACCGATGAGTGGGCTGTATCTGCTGGTGAAACCAGTATCACTCGTACAGTTACTCTGAATC
>CALUUK010000025.1 GCA_944323955.1 Candidatus Gastranaerophilales bacterium
GCCCAGGGGCTGATCTCTGCGCCCAGGCCGGGGCCCTCAGGCACTTTGAACCGGCCGTTCACCGGCTGGAAATCCACTGTGCAGAGCTCGCGGTTGTAGTCGTGCAGGTTGAACACATGGTGTTCATGGATGACAAAGTTGGGGATGACGGCTTCCAGGTGGAGGGCCGCCGCTGTGGACAGGGGCGAAGCGCAGACATGGGCCTGTACCGAGATGTCATAGACATAGGCCATGTCGCAGATCTTCTTGGCCTCGGTGATGCCGCCGCAGTTTCCAATGTCAGGCTGGATGACCTGGATGGCCTGATCTTCAAAATACGGCGCATACTGCCAGCGGGAGTAGACGCGCTCACCGTGGGAGATGGGCATGGACAGCTTGTCCGAAATGAACTTGGCCGTCTTGGGGGTGGGAGTGTTGGGCTCCTCAAAATAGAAGATATTGTACTTCTGGACGGCGCGTCCCAGCTGCACGGCGCTCTGGGCGTCGGGGCGGGAATGGTTCTCCATGATGATATCCACCTTGGGACCGATGGCCTCCCGGACGGCGGCCACACGTTCTTCCACCACATTGACGTAGTAGGGGGAGAGCAGACGGCAGCACTCCTCATCGGTGTAGGCATGGCCGTCCTTGGGGTCATAGGTAAAGAAGTCGATCTTGATGCAGTCGTACCCTTCCTCGACCGCCTTCATGGCGTTGTCCACATAATCCTGCACCGTGACGGCATCGTGGGGAGCGCTCATGGTCAGGCTGTCCTTGCATACATCCAGACCCCAACCGAACTGCAGCTGGCTGGCATAGGTGCGGATGTTGTCCCGGCGCTTGCCGCCCAGCAGCTTGTAGACAGGCACTCCAAAGTATTTGCCCTTGATGTCCCACAGGGCGATATCGATGGCACTGATGCCGGCAAACACCACCGGGCCGCCGTTCTGGCCCCAGAAGGTGCACTTATACAGCTTGTCCCAGATGACCTCGTTGTCCAGAGGATCCATCCCGATGATCAGGGTGGCCAGGTCGCGGATCATGGCTGCGGCAGCCGGTGCGCCGTTGCAGTAGGCCAGGGCGGCTTCGCCGTCGCCATAGATCCCCTCGTCGGTATAGATCCGGCAGAGGACGGGCCGCCATTCGGGGCGGCGGGCCTGCACTTCGAACACTTCGACTTTTGTGATCTTCATAGCTTTGATACCTCCTGTTCCGGGCCGATGCGGATCAGCCCTGGGTCATGATTTGGGTTGTTGTTCGGACGCGGTATGTTCTTCGGGTTCACCGCTCCAGACCGAGGTATGGATGACGATGTTGCCCGTTTTGGAACGCCACAGGCCGATCGCTGCCAGGATCACGATGGCCGCCACGTTGATGGCCGCCAGAAGGGGACTCATGGACAGACAGCTCTTCCACAGCACCACCATAAAGAAGAAGAACGATACCCAGCAGATGACGTAATACAGCACGTCAGGCACATGGAGGCGGGCCTTCTTCCAGGAGTTGGGGTATTTCTTGGGCAGTTTCAGGTAGGCGATCATGTTCAGGATGGCAAAGGCCGATGTCATCAGTTGGACCATATTGGTGATCACTTCGATGGAGAAGCCGAAAACGATGGGGATCATGCCCACGACATACATGAAGGTCAGGATCCACACGCGGGCGCCGGCCTTGTTCTTTTTGCCGAAGGAGGCAGGCAGCCAGCCGTCATCGCAGGACTGGCCAATGTTGATGGCGTTGTAGGCAAAGGAGGAGTTCAGGGTGGAGAGCAGCGCCATGATGGGGCCGCCAATGATGAACAGGATGAACAGCCAGGTGGGGAAAATGCGCTGTGCCGCAAAGACCAGGGTGGTGGAGCTGCCGTATTCTTCCACGGTCATGACGCGGGTGCCGGCCATGGCCACGCCCACATACAGAACGATCAGGGTAGGGACCGTCATCAGCATGGCCTTGGGGATATCCCGCCGGGCGTTTTTGGAGTCCTTGCCATAGGAACTGGTCATGTAGTAGCCCTGGCAGGAGTAGACGAACAGAAGCACCGCGCCGGTAAAACCGCCGGCGATCTGGCCGTTTTCAAAGGTGATGCCCCAGCCCTGGGTCAGGAACTCGGGATCGCTGAAATCAAAGATGGGCAGGCTGCCCTGGATCACACCGGCCACTGCAAAGACAAACAGCATGGCGATCAGCAGCCAGGTCATGACCTTTTGGGCAAAGGCCATGATGTCCACGCCCATCAGGTTGACCACAAAGAAGAACGTCAGCAGGGCGCCGCCCACGATGATGCGGGCCAGGTGGCTGCCCAAGATGGGGAAGATATCACCCAGATAGGCCGCCGCCGAAGCACCGAACAGGGACAGGGAGAGGCATTGGGTCAGGTAAGCGTAGGCGAAGATGCCGCCCACCGTCGGACCGGCAAGTTCGCACAGCATCGAGTAGTTGCCGCCGCCCAGGCGGAGCGTGGAGGAGATAAAGATGGTGGGCAAAACCATGATAAAGCCCATGATGATCGCCGTCAAATAGGCCAGCCAGGCCGAATAGCCCGTCATTTTGATGGCCGGGACGATCAGGGTGATAACGCCAGCGCCAATGACCTGGCCTACAGCCAGCGCGTACAGCTCTTTGGTGCCAAGCGTACCTGGTTTGGGCTCCGGTTCATGGATGATTTTAACTGCCATAGTTCAACGCCTCCTTATAGTTGGGTTTTATGATTCCTTTTACCATAGGCCCGCGCAGAGGCATCGCTTCCCGGCGCGGGCCAAAACCGTTTGGTTTACTGCCGTTGTCTTGTACGCTGCGCCTTTCGTCACGGCGTACTCCGCGATCTCCCCGGCCGGACCGGGGCATTACTCGATCACTTTGTAAAGGACCGCCTTATCGATGGCCTCCCGCAGGAACTCGTTGCCGATGCCGGGCAGGTCGGGCACGGTGAAGTAGCCATTCTCAGGCTGGAGGTTGTATTTGGTCAGGCCTACGCTGGTGTCCATCCGGTTGCAGGTGTGATGCTCATGGATGATGAAGTTGGGGATGGTGCACTCCAGTTGCAGGGCAACGCTGGTAGCCAGGGGACTGCCCGCCGCATGCACCTGGACCCCCACGTCAAAAGCATGGGCCATATCGCAGATCTTTTTCGTCTCGCTGATGCCGCCGCAGTTGCCGATATCGGGCTGGGCCAGCTGCAGCAGGTTCTTTTTGAAGTATTCTGCGTACTGCCAGCGGGAGAAGATCCGTTCGCCGTTGGCGATGGGCACCGAGCTGTATTTTGCGATGTACTCCACCGTCTGCGGGGTGGGGGTATTGGGCTCCTCAAAAGCCAGGATATTGTATTTTTCAGCCAGCTTGGCCAGCTGAACCGCGCCCAGGGCGTCCGGATAGGAGTGGTTCTCCATGATGATGTCCACTTCATCGCCTGCGGCTTCCCGAGCCGCCTTCATCCGGGCTTCCACCATTTTGAGCTGTTTGGGCGTCAAAAATCCGGTGGTATCCAGGAAGCTGAGGGGCTTGCCTTCTTCGTCGCGGTCAAAGAAGTCGATCTTGATGGCGTCGAACCCTTCTTCCACTGCCAGCTTGACATTGTAGGCATAATCCTCAGGGGTGACGGCCCACAGGTGTTCGCTGACGCCAGTCTGTCCCCAGCCGAACTGCAGCTGGCTGGCATAGGTGCGCAGCTTGTCCCTTACCTTGCCGCCCAGCAGCTGATAGACCGGGACATTGAAGTATTTGCCCTTGATGTCCCACAGCGCCACGTCAATGGCCGCGATGCCCGAAAAGACCACCGGACCGCCGTTCTGGCCCCAGAAAGTCTTTTTGTACATGGTCTCCCAGATCAGCTCTGTTTGCAGAGGGTCCATCCCCAGCACCAGTTCTGCCAGGTCGCACACCATGCCAAAGGCAGCGCTTCCGCCTATGCCATAGGCCATGCCCGCCTCGCCGTCGCCGTACAGGCCGGTATCGGTGTAAATGCGGCACCCGATGGGGCTGTTGGTCTTGCTTTGGGCGGTCGGAAGCCGGAACACTTCCACCTTTGTGATTTTCATAAATCCACCTCCTAGTTATTGAAGTGTTCAGTTGTTCGCTATGTTGTCATTATATAAATCATTCAGCGAATAGTCAATACAGTTTTGCCTTATTTGTATAAATTTATAAAATAAGAAGAAAACAATTAGACAAAACAGAGGGACTTAATTTAATCGCATCTTTTTTCTTTCCCTTATGACAAAAGCCAGCCCGGCGCCAACGGCGCGCCCAGAGCTGGCGGCTTTTTCCCGATTCGCAGGTGCAGCCAAAGGCTGCGGCTGTTTTGCACATCGGCGTAAAATGTGGTATACTGTTACGAAAACAGTTCTGTGCAGAGAGGTGTTCCTA
>CALUUK010000026.1 GCA_944323955.1 Candidatus Gastranaerophilales bacterium
ACCTCGTCTTGCGCAATACTTGACATGAGCGTAAGCCGCAATTCTGCATCCGGCATGAGTGTATTGATATTATCCGATTGGAACAGCACCCCTACCCCACTCTTTAGCAGCTCCTGGGTATATTGAATACTGTCCAGGGTATTGCGGGAGAAGCGTGAGATCTCCTTCGTAATGATGAAGTCAAACCGTCCATCTTTCGCATCATCAATCATTCGCAAGAAATTTTCCCGCTTACGGACGCTGGTTCCACTGATCCCCTCATCAACATATCCCTCAACATAAGTCCAATTCGGACACTTCCGGATAAAATCAGAGTAATACTGCACCTGAGCTGAGAGGGAATGGATCTGCTCGTCCTTGTCGGTGGAGACACGGGCGTAATAGGTCACTCTGAGAGGAAGGTCATAAATGCTCTTCCCCGCGTTAAGCGCCATACGAATTTCATATAAGTCCAAAAACACGCCCCCTTAACTTCTGTTTGTTCCATTATAAAGTAAATTTATGTGGTAGTCAATGGGGGTTTTCAACCTTAGGCGAAGTTATAAAGGACCAGCCGGTTTTCAAATTATGTTAACTCATAAAAAATACAGCTTCCTCTACATCGCCATAGCTTTGCTTGACAAGTGCAGCTCACATTGTTGAAGCCGCGATTTTTCTATTTTATTTTTTCCATCAAGTCCCCTACCTCACAGCACAGCACCTTTGCCAGCACAACAAGATACTCCGCCTGGGCCTTGTTGATGTTCTTCTGCCGTTGCTCGTATTGTTGGATCGTGCGTACCGGAACACCGGACAAATCCGCAAGATCGCGTTGACTTAAACCGGCTTTCTGACGCAGAAATTTAAGATTTGTTTCCGGTTTCGCCGCTTTATACATGGCATTCATCTTATCGACGAACTGACGAATATCCATTTCATGATAGGGCTGGTAAAGGGCTACTATATCTTTGATGGGAACATACCGCACAATCTCCGCAAAGCTCATAGATGTTTCCCACTGATAATATGCCAATGCCCAGCCCGTCCAAAACTCCTCGCTCCGTGAGGCGGTATAGTTTGGTTTGACGCGTTCGCTTTCCACGCCGGATTGCTCAAGCACTTCATAAGCAAGCTCCACACCGGACATACCAACAATAACAGTGAAATCACCGGTTTCAAAGCGTTTTGCAACGCCGGACTTGATGAACAGATCGAAAAATTCAGTAATATCGTATTTAAGATCATACACCGCAAAGTCCAGCATACGGCCAAGGACCGTGCGGGCTTTGTCAAGATAAACCTTATCGTAAGCGCGGATCATCGGGCATCATCTCCTCATCTATAATTTGCGTAATATATAAATCACCACGCTGCCGGCGGTTTCGTTCCACGCTGAAATACTCGCGGCGGGCGGTTTTGTCCCGCAGCATTTTTTTTGCGTACCATTCGCTGCTTTCGGCAATCTCGCTGCCGACAAACTCGATTCGATCAAATGCTTTCTTACTTTTGAGAACGAACTGCTGACCAAGCTTGCCAAGATACATCGCATTGTTAAGCTGACGGTAAGAAATGGTACCATTTATGAAATCCTGTGCAAATGAAAAATAGCTGTCATCGGCACGATACCCAATGATCGCATCGAAGTTCTCATAATCAATGGAAAAATGGGCAAGCAGATATTCCTTCGCCTCCAATGCCAGACCAGAGGGAACATCAAACTCGCGGTTTTGCAGCAACACTGTGAGCCAATGCAAAATGCAGTATTCCGGTGCATTCAGTTCAAGGATTTGCAGACCTTCGCACTCGATTTCATAGCAGTTGGCATAGCCGTCCTGATCCTTGCCAACTCCCCATTCTTTCGCCATCTCAAGGCTGTCAGTACAATAAAAGCCGAGACCATAATCGTTGTAGGGTTTACCATATCCAAATAAAGGTTTCTCAATGATCGTTGAGGAACCGTGATAGAGTTTTTTGATCATAAGTGTATCATCTCCATTCTTACATTTAAGTATACTCCCAAAGGAGTATTTGTCAATGCGGATTGGGGAAGTTCAGAAAATATTACATGATTAAGAAGTTACTTAGAGCATACCGTCCCCTATTCGTTTTCCGAGAACAGGGTTCTAATATATGCCTGTCCAGTCCCTTATTGACAAAGAAAAGACGGTCCCGAAAAGAGGACCGTCTCCTTGGATCAAAAAAACTACTCGCCCGGCAAGTGGTTTTCTTCATATAATAATCCGCTGGAATCGCCTGATTCCAGCGGATTTCCGGCTGTAGGAGGATTTAAACCTCTGGCTTTCAGGCCTGTTTTGCAGCAGACCCGTTTTTGCTTACTCCACGGTTTTTAAGGACTCTACCATATCCAATTTTTTCAGAGACCGGTGGGCGGCCAGGTTGACCAGCAGGGAGAAAATCACCGTCAGCACCACGGCGTAGGCGTAGCTGCCCAGAGACAGTTCCCGGCCGAACATGAGCAGGTCGATCTCCACCGTGAGGATCAGCCACTGGTGGAGCAGCTTGCCCATCACCATGCCCATGGCCACGCCGAATACGGTGAGGACCACGTTTTCCCGGTAGATGTAGGCGGACAGCTCCCGGTCATAGAAGCCCAGCACCTTTAAAGTGGCCAGCTCCCGCATCCGCTCGGTGATGTTGATGTTGGTCAGGTTGTAGAGCACCACAAAGGCCAGGGCCGCCGCGCACACGATGATGAGCACCACGGCGTAGTCCACGCTCTCCAGACTGGAGCCGTAGGTGTCCCGGGTGTCCTCCATCCGGGTCAGGGCGGTCACGCCGTCCAGGCTCACCAGCTCCCGCTCCAGCGCCTCCGTCTCCGGCGCGTCAATGGGGTAGTCGGCCAGGATCAGGTTTTGCGCGGGTTCCGTTCCAAAGACCGCCTGGTAGCAGGCGTCGGTCATGTACACGTAGTGCTGGATGTAGTGCTCGGTCACGTCGGCCACTTGGACCTCCACACGGGCGTCTCCGTCCAGGGTAATGGTGTCTCCGGCCTGTATTCCCAGCAGCTTGGCCAGCTTTTCCGTCAAAACCACCCCGTCGTCGGGGAGAACCACCGGCTGGCTGTCGGTGCGGTGGCGCAGGTGGATAAAGGGCTCCAGGGCCTCCTGGCTGGAGAACACCTGGAGGGTGGCGTCCACGGTGTAGGCGTCCGTCTCCGCAGTCACAGACTGGCTGGAGCAGGCCAGAAAGTCCTCCACCAGCTCGCTCTCCTCCAGGGCCTGGGTCACCTCCCGCAGCTCGCCGGGGGTGACCTGGTCCACCAGACCCACCTGGGCGGTATAGCCGTAGATCTCGTCAAACTGTTTATCCATGATGTCAAAGATGGAGCCCCGCAGGCCAAAGGCGGTGACGATCAGGGCGGCGCAGCCGCCGATGCCGACGACCGTCATCCAGAACCGGCGCTGATACCGGAACAGGCTGCGGATGGTGATTTTATAGTTGAAGGACAGCCGCCGCCAGAGGAAAGGCAGGCGCTCCAGCAGCACCCGCTTGCCCGCCGGAGGGGCTTTGGGCCGCATAAGCTGGGCGGGAACGGCGGTGAGGGTGGAGAAGCATGCCCCCAGGGCGGACAGGGTCACCGTGCCCACGGCGGCCAGACAGGCCAGGGAGGACGTGACCGGCTCCAGGCCGTACTGCACCTCCCCCAGGGTGTAGATGATGTTCCAGGCGTTGCAGATGATCCAAGGCAGAAGAGTGAGACCCACCGCCAGGCCGATCAGGGA
>CALUUK010000027.1 GCA_944323955.1 Candidatus Gastranaerophilales bacterium
ATGCCCGTACTGATAAACAGGCAGTAAAAGATCCCAGTAAGACATCAGGAAAAACGATTGTGAAACTATTAGATGAATACAATTCTATGTTATTAGAGTGACGCAGATATTTAAGACCCGAAAGGGTCTTTTTTTATGCGCTGATTTATTCGTTTTCTGGTACGGGGGAAATAGAGACATCTACGGCAATTATCTATTGAAAGTCGTACTGTATAATTGTCTCCGGGGAACAAATAAGAAAGGAAAAGTATCAGCGCTGATGCAGGTAAGACCTGTGACAGATAAAGAATGTTTTAGCAAAATAGTTTTAAATCTTCTAGGGAAAGGAGGGTTTACCGAGAAAGAATTAGCTGAAAAACTCGGCGTATCACGTAATATGATAGTTAATTATGTGACTGCTGTCAGTGCTCCGTCAATGCGTGTTATAAGAACATTACATGATACATTTCATCTCCCATATGAATCTATTTTCGGCGAAGAAGAGATGGACGAAACATTTATAAAATATTCGTCTTTGCCACAAGATGAACAGCAGTTAATTAATGTATTGATCGAGAAATTATCAAGCAGATCAAAGGGGTAAATGTCTTGTGCATATATGTGAGTTTTATGCCAACGACATTGAAAACCCCTACATATAAAATGTAAGTGAACGAACAAACAGGGAGGTGATGATATGTCCATTGAAAATGCCCCCGCAGGGCGGGGGCAACCACCACAACACAATTAAATATGGATAGGAAATGTTGCAGTGATCTGTCCGCAAAAAGATTATACGACATTTTCTCCGCAAAGGAAAGGAGGAAAAGCTGTGGCATCTTTAATAGTAAGAATGCTGATTGAACTCTTATCCGTAATTCCATATACAAAATATTATCTGAATTCAATTTCGGTTCGGTTCAGATATCTGAACGGACAGAAAACGGATCAGGTAGCCGGATATGTGTATACGGTGACGAATACAGAGACTTTTGATCAGATACATGTTCTGGTTGAACAGGACAAACCCCTGATCACGCCCGAAGCCCTAACCGAGTTACAGCAGGAGGGCAAGAAAGTTTTTGTCGAGTTTGATAATGCGGTGATAAAACCGTATTACAGCGAGCGTACAAAATCAATCGAAGACAGCATTAAAGCTGATGCAGTACGGCGTGTAACAGACAAATAGGTTTAACGGGGGCGATAAGCCCCCTCAAAAGAAAGGAGTCATTGAGATGATAGTAGATACTTTCATTATTATTGTACTGTTGTGTATTTGCGGTTTTATGATTGGGGGCTATGTGATATACCGTCTCTATCCCGAGAGTACGGAACGGTGGGAAGACGGCGTTTCATTCATGGTACATCTGGTGTTTGATCCGCTCATTTCCCTTTCGAAATTCATTTATAAAAAGGTGGTCGAGAAACTGCTGACGGATCAGACCATAGACATGACCTATATGCTCACCGATCAGGAGACTCTTGATCTGGTAGATACCCTTAAGGATCACCCTTATGACACTCCGGCACTGGCAAGCTATATCCCGAACACAAACGGCATTTCATGGATTGACATAAAAGCTGTGGGTTTAGTTGGGCGGTATAAAGATGTTACATATGAGCAGACTGCAACGATCTGCCGGAATGTCATTGAGAACTACTTCATGAGAACACGGGGGTGTCAGGTGGCAGTTTATATCCGTGTAGCATCGCCGACACGTCTCTATTTTGCAGTTCCCCTTTCCGAAGCCGGGAAACGCTTTCTCGACAGGCAGAAAGAGTCTGCTGTGGAGTCTGTGGGTGATCCTGTAGCGGCTGAACCTTTGACCGAGACAGTGCCGGAACGATCCGCAGACACAGGAGAGAACGGATGGTCTTAGGGTATCGGAAGTCTGACTATCGGGAGTACGGCTTGAAAGTGCCTGTCAGTATCACACTGGCAAAACAGACAAGCAGTCTCCTGATAGCCGGGAAGTCCGGCTCGGGGAAAAGCCTTTCCGCCCGGTGGTATCTCTGGCAGATGCTTTCATCCGAGGAAAGCGCAGTATATATATCGGATTACAAAGCGGGTGAAGAATACGAAGCCTTTGAGGGCGTACCCGCTTATGCTTCGGGATCGGATGCGGTGCAGATGATTCTTGACTACTATGATCTTTTCACAGAGATCAGGAACAGGCGGATCAGGCTAAAGAAGCATTACACTTTATTCATTGAAGAGTATTTCGGTCTGCTGACCTATGCAGAAACGCAGTCTAAGAAGCTGAAAACAGAGATCATGTCAAAGGTAGGCGAACTGCTTGCCGTCTCCCGTGGCTTAAATATGGGAATCGTGCTCTGCGTCCAGAGGGCAGATGCAACAAACTTTGCTTCCGGCAGCCGGGAGCAGTTTCAGGCAGTCCTCTCCTTTGGACGGTGCTCTGCTGAACAGTTCCGCATGTTGGGCTTTTCCAGTGAATTAGAAGAGAATCCGACAGCGGACTATAAACCCGGTCAGGCTCTCGCCCTGATCGATGGTCAGGAGTCGGTTCAGGAGATCATAGTTCCGTTGATTAAGAACCCGGATGTAATGTGCCGGGATCTGCGGTTCTATCTTTCCTGTCAGCCGGATCTCCGACCGCCGGGCGGGGCGGATGCCGCAAGGCAGTAGCCCGGTCGGTGGTAAGGAATCCGGGTTCA
>CALUUK010000028.1 GCA_944323955.1 Candidatus Gastranaerophilales bacterium
CCACCCGGATCAGGAAGTCCTTGTCGTTGCCCAGGTTTATGTTGCCCTTGGCATGGCTGGTGAGTTGGGGCTCGCAGCCGCCCTGGGCAGCCAGGAAGCAGAAAGTGATCATCTCCCGCTGGGCCAGGGTGAGGCCGGTGCGGGTGTAATAGTCGCCGAAGCAGTTGGCTGCCAACCAACGATTGATGTGCCCGGTCTTCCACACCTCCAGCATCTGGGGGCCGAAGATGTCCGCCTGGGCCTGTGCGCCCTTCTCCAGCCGGTCCTCCATGGTGGTGGTGGCCTGCCCCTCCAGAGGCAGGGCCACGCCCCGCTCCGTCAGCACCTCATTGGTGATATCCAGAAAGGGCAGCACCCGGCCCATCCCCAGGTAGTCCACCGCCTGGTAGACGATCTCCTTTGCCATCACCGGAGTCACCCCGGCATCCAGGGCCTGGGGCAGCTCCCGGCGAAAGACCTCCGTTCCCTGGCAGCCCAGCAGGGTGGCCAGAATGGCCATGTGCCGGGTGACCTCGTCCAGCTGTTGGCCGGGCTCATTCACCACCTCGTCAAAGGCGAAGTGTTCCACACGCTCTGCAAATTCCGGGTCAGTGTTCCGATAGTTCTTCATCATGGTTGATTCAAACTCCTTTCTGCTGTGTTCAATTCAAGGAGAGGGTGACTGTGACGCTGCCCCGCCCCAAAATCTTCTTCAACTCCTGGGCCGTGACCCCCTCAATCTGTCCCAGACGGGTAAACCGCCAGGAGTTGGGGGCGTAATAGATCACAAAGGAGTTACCCAGATAGAGGATCAGATCCCCGGCCTTTGTGGTAATGGGCTGATCATTCGTTGGCAGGCGGAAAGGAAAGTTCCCCACCTTTTCCATACGGGCGTAGTCCTCCATCTGGATGGCAATGGGGCCGTCCTTCAATTTCTCCTCCAGCGCCTTCACGGAGGAGTTGTCCGCCAAAGTGGCGGTCAAAACCGGCTCTCCGATGGTCAGCTTCATTGGTTCAGCCTCCTTATGGCACCAGACGCAGCCGAAACCTCCAATAGTGGGGGCCGGTGCGTCTGGCTCACGAATACTTTCGAATACTTTACAGTTTGGAATAGGCTGCGTCGTTCACCGGCTCCAGCCACTTGTTGCCGGTCTCCTCGCCGGGCACCTCCACGGCGATGTGGCTGAACCAGCTGTCCGCCTTGGCCCCGTGCCAGTGTTTCACTTCCGGAGGGATGACGATGACGGCGCCGGGAGTCAGGCTGACGGCGTCCTTGCCCTCTTCCTGGTACCAGCCCTCGCCGGCAGTACAGATGAGAATTTGGCCGCCGCCGCTCTTGGCGTGGTGGATGTGCCAGTTGTTGCGGCAGCCCGGCTCAAAGGTGACATTGGCCAGCCCCACCGCGCTCTCGCCGGGCTTGGTCAGGGGATTCAGATAGGAGTTGCCGATAAAAAACTGGGCAAAGGCGGTGTTGGCCGCTCCCTGGCCGAATACGTTCTGTTAATCAAATACGGCTTTGTCCTGGATCTTCATAGAAAATTCCTCCTTACATATTTTGATCTGTTTGAATGAGAGCAGTGGTCAACCTTGCTTTGCTTCCTGCTGCTTGCGGATGTGGTAGCGAAGATAGTCCAGCCGCTCCAGCTGCTTTTCCCGAAAATGGATCTCATCCAGTGTGTGTCCCCGCTTTTGGTCCAGCATCCGCAGGCGCTGGGTCTCGGTGCCCTCCTGTTCCAGCAGGAGTTTCATGTAGGTTTCAATCTCATCGTTCTCAAATCCCACATCGTGCAGGGTCATGACCATACTCAGGCGTTCCAGATCCGTATCGTCATACTGCCAGGCGCCCATGACCTGCTTTACTGTGCCGCACAGGCCCCAGCGCTCGTACTCCCTTAAAATCTCCAGGGGGATGTGATACCGCTTGCTGGCCTCGTGGATCGTCATTCCATCACCCCTTCCCATCAGCCGGTTTCACATAAAAAATATAGGCGTTCCGCTTGGAACGCCTATATTTTAGCTCGGTCATAACGCAATGTCTAATGCTTATATTAAATTTCATTTCATGCCGGAAATGTATTTCTCAGAAAACTTGATCAAGGCCGCTGCGGCGGCAGAGAAGGTCTGTGCCTTCTTCCACACCAGCACGGTGTTGGATTCCAAGGGAGGTGACAGGGGAATAAAACGAAGTCCCTCATAGGTGCAGTCCAGGTTCAGTGTGAGGACGCTACCGCCGCTGGCCCGGACCAGGGAGGCCAGATTATAGAGCAGGTTTCCGGTGGCCGTGATATGAAGTCCCTCTGCATAGGAGCCGAACCAGTTGAACAGTTCATTCTGGACACTTTCCCGCTCCGGCAGGATCAGGGGAACGGAAGCCAGTTCTGCAGGGCTGACATTTTCCCTGGCGGCCAATTCTGAGTCATCCCGTACCAGCACGCCCCACTGCTCCCGGCACGGCGTGCGGACAAAGCTGTATTTACTGATGTCCACCGGCTCCTGCAGGAGGCCCACATCCAGCAGGCCCCGCTCAATGCGCTCTTTGATGTTGTCGGAGTTCCCGCTGTAGATCGCAAATCTGACCAGAGGATTCTTCTCCTGGAAAGCCGTGAGAAGCTGGGTCAAAAATCGGGAACTCTGCAATTCCCCGCTTCCCACCGCGATGGTACCGGTCAGCTGCTCCTCCCGGTGCTGAAGGTCATCCTTTGTCTTGTCTGCCAGCGCCACAATCTCCTCCGCCCGCCGGCGGAGCAGCATCCCCTCCTCCGTCAGGATGATGTGGTGCTTGCTCCGGCGAAACAGCTGGACCCCCAGCTCCTCCTCCAGCTGCATCAGCTGCCTGGACAGGGTGGGCTGGGTGAGATGCAGAAGGTTGGCGGCCTTGGTGATGTTCTCCTCCCGGGCGACCAGCAGAAAATATTTTAGCACGCGGATCTCCATGGGATGTCACCCCCTTCAATTCAAGAATAGCACTGAAACCGGAGAGAAGCAACATAAATAGGCGCAAGTCATACGATTTTTGAATTTTAGAAAAGAACGTGGCATTTGCATACTGGAAGCGAAAAGCAGACCATGCAAGAAAACATCCGCCGGGGCTGCCCGGCGGATGTTTTCTCAAATTTCCTGATTTCCGGTAGACCACACGTGGCTCTCTTTTGCCGCGGCCGGCGTATTTTGCGCCATCACGCCCACCAGGGGATGGGGGACATAGAGCTCCTCCAGGTAGGCGCACTCCTCCGCCGTCAGCTCCAGATCCACCGCCTTGGCGGCTCCCTCGATGTGATGGAGTTTGGTGGCGCCCACCACAGGAGCGGTCACCTTGGTCAGCAGCCAGGCCAGGGAGATCTCGGTCATAGAGACGCCGTGCCGGCCGGCCAGCTCCGCTACCCGCTGGATGATGGGAGCATCCTGGTCCGCCATGCCGCCATATTTCATTTGTGCGTAGCTGTCCTCCTGAAGCCGCTTGGAGGTCTCACCGGGGTGCTTGGAGAGCCGGCCGCCGGCCAGGGAACTGTACGGCGTCATGGCGATGTTCT